>NZ_JBFRCF010000024.1:0-102110 GCF_040965655.1 Paraburkholderia sp. EG286B
ACCGTGAAACAGCTCCACGCCGATGATAGTGCGGATTGCCCGTGTGAAAGTAGGTAATCGTCAGGCTCCTTATGCAGTACGTCCAGAACCCCGGTGGCTCCGAAAGAGCACCGGGGTTCTGGCGTTTACGAGCTTTAAAAAATAAAAAGCAGCTCTCCAATTCATGGCGCCAGCCAGGTCCCGCGCCATTTCCCTTCTTCGAACACCAGACTGGCCCGCCTATGCCCTGCGGGATTCAGATCGAGGTAGTCAATGCTCGATACGGTCACATCAATCAGGCAGAAGTTTTCGAATCCCGCCGATGAGTCGGGATCTTCGGCGAACGTCGTTGCATGCGCCTCGGTGGGAGACGCAACCGGCGTCGCGGGCGCAAGCGGCGAGCGATAGACGATCAACGTCCGAGGTCTGCTCGCGTCCCAAACCGCTCTCGTTTCCGAGGGCGCCTCGACGACGTTCGCAACGCCGTGCAGCCTTATCTGGATCCCGCCGTCGAGATCACAGCCGACGAGCGATATGCGCGGGTCGCGCCTCAATTCGGCCACCTTTGTAGACCGCACGTCGGTATGAAACATGACGGAACGCTGCTCGCGCGAGACACGGCGCAACACGACCGTCCGCACGGCAGGCGCACCATCTAGCGCGATCGTCGCGACCTGCAGCATCGTGAAGGGCGAACGCTCCTTTCCCGCATTGGCGCCTGCGTACAGGCGTGCCCAGACCTCATCGACGACCTGATCCATATTTGCCGCGTTACAGAGCACGCACGATGCCGCCGTCGACACGGATGTTTTGCCCCGTGATGTAGCCCGCGGCATCCGACAACAGGAACGCGACCGTCTGCGCGATCTCCTGCGTCTTCCCGAAGCGGCCAACCGGAATGCGGGTGACGATTTCGGGCGTCTCGGGCCAGCTGTCGATAAACCCCGGCAACACGGAGTTGATTCGAATATTGTCCTTCGCGTAGCGATCGGCATAAAGGCGCGTGAACGAACTCAACGCGGCGCGCAGCGCAGAAGAAACGGGCATGGCCTGCTCAGGCGCATCGGCGGCAAAGCTCGAAATATTCACCACCGCGCCGCCGCCTTGCTCGAGAAACGCAGGCGTCACGCGACGCAGCACGCGAGCGACGTTGAGCACGATGAGATCGAGCCCGAGGTGCCACTGTTCGTCGGCGACAGAAAGCAGATCGCCCTTCGGTGGATGTCCCGTGTTGTTCACCACAGCGTCGATGCGGCCATACTTTGCGAGCGTTTCGCCGACGAACCGGTCGATACAGTCCGGCCCGGTTACCGAGCCCGTAAAGCCGAATCCGCCAAGCTCTTTCGCCAGTTCGGCCGCACTGCCGGAGGGCGACATCAAGGCCAGACGGTAACCGCCGGCTGCCAGTTCACGGGCGATCGCCGCGCCCATACCCTTGCCGGCTGCCGTGACGAGTGCGACTTTTTCTGCTGCCATGGTGCTCCCTCCCTGAATGGAATTCAGCGCGTTAGAGCCGCGCTGCATGGGGTTTCGTTCAGAAACTCTATGGCGTTATGATTCGATTGTCGAATGATGTTTTTTATGGTCTGACAATAAAATTTCTGCTGGCTTGCCGTTGGAATACTGCTGGCTGTTCGCCGGCTTCCCACAGCCAATATACCCGTTGAAGCATTCATTGAAACCACGTCACCTGCCGCCGCTGAATGCGCTCCGCGCGTTCGACGCCTCCGCCCGGCACCTCAATTTCCGCCTCGCGTCCGAAGAACTCGGCGTCACCCAGGGCGCCGTCGCGCAGCAGGTGCGGGTGCTCGAAGAAGCCCTGAATTTGCCCCTTTTCGCGAGGGGGCCGCGAGGTCTCGCTCTCACGACCGAGGGGCAGACTTACTTCGCCGCCGTTCAACGGGCGCTCACGATCGTCGCCGACGCGACCGCGGCGCTGAACCGTCGTTCGACGTCCCTCACGATCAGCACGACGCCCTCATTCGCTTCGAAATGGCTGATACCCAGGCTGGCAGAGTTTGGAGAGCAGCACCCGGACATCGACGTCCGGATCATTGCTGATTCGGCGCTGTGCAATTTCAGGTCCGATGGCGTGGATATCGCAGTTCGGCTCGGCAAGCCACCGTTCGCGAAAGGTCTCGTCAGCGACCTGCTATTTCCGCTGCAGGTGTTCGCCGTAGCCAGCCCGCAACTGTTCAAGCCCGATTACCCCGTACGCACGATCGCGGACCTGGAAAACTATGTGCTGCTCCACGATTCTCATGATCTGTGGCCGGAGTTTTTCAACGCCCTGGGCTGCACAAACACGCTGGGCGCGCTGAAAGGGCCGCACTTCAGTCAATCGTCGCTCGCCATCGATGCCGCCATTGCGGGGCAGGGCATTGCACTCACGAGCGAACATCTCGTCGAGCGCGATATCGCGGCCGGAAGGCTGCAACGCCTGTTCGAGTTTTCGTTGCCCCTGTCGCTGGGTTATTACATTGTCCTTCCACAGACCGGTGTCCGGTCGGAGACGAGCCAGAGGCTGCGCACCTGGTTGCTCGCCCAGTTCACATCCGCATCGAAAGCGGCGCCATAAGCGCGCTGAAGCGGGCGTACGCAGTCAGCAAGTTCTGCGCCACCAGCCGCATTGCAGTGCAGCGCCTCGCCGTGAGGCAGCGCGTGCGCACGCATTCATCGTTCGATCACCTTGCCGGTGCATAATGACTGAACCGCCGATGCAGTCAATGACTATCCGCCAAGGAGTTCGTCATGCTAGCGAGGAACGAAGAATTCGTCGCCCATCTGCTCTCCGACGTCATGGAATTTGCGCGGGCGCGCTTGCCCGAGCCGACGTTCCAGATCGTCGAGCCTTTCCTGCGGCACTACTACGATTTCGCCGACGCGGAAGATCTGCGTAGCCGCAGCATCGCCGACCTCTATGGCGCCGCCATGGCGCACTGGCGAACCGCGCAGCGCTTCGTGCCGGGCAGCGAGCGCATGCAGGTCTACAACCCGATCCTCGAGCAGCACGGCTGGCATTCGGACCATACGGTCATCGAAATCGTGAACGACGACATGCCGTTTCTCGTCGATTCGGTCTCCATGGCCGTCAACCGTCTGGGGCTCGCGCTGCATTCCGCGCTCCACCCCGTATTCCGGATCTGGCGCGGCAAGGACGGGACGATCGAGCGTGTGGACGAGGGCGGCGCCAGCGCCGGCGACGGGCACTCGCAACTCGCCTCGTTCATCCACTTCGAGGTGGACCGCTGCGGCGACGCAGCAAAGCTCGACGAATTGCGCAGCGACATCGCCAAGGTGCTTGGCGACGTGCGGGCGTCGGTAGAAGACTGGCCGAACCTGCTCGAGGCCGCGCGCACCACCATCAAGACGATGAAAGCGCGCGAAACGAGCGCAGAGGACATCGAAGCGCGCGCGTTTCTCGAATGGATGGTGGCCGACCATTTCACCTTCCTCGGCCAGCGCGATTACGCGCTGGTTGCGCATGACGGCGGCTACGCCCTGCGCGGCGTGGAAGGCTCGGGCCTCGGCATTCTGCGCGAATCGCTGCGCGCGCCGGGCACGCCCGACATCACGCCGTTGCCGCCCGCGGCGGTCGACATCATCAGCGGCGCGTGGCCCATTTTCCTGACGAAAGCGAACTCGCGCGCCACCGTGCACCGGCCCGGCTATCTGGACTACGTCGGGGTGAAGCTCGTCGGCGCAGATGGCAAGGTGTGCGGCGAGCGCCGCTTCGTGGGCCTCTACACCTCGACTGCCTATATGGTCTCCACCGCCGAAATCCCGATCGTGCGGCGCAAATGCGCGAATATCGTGCAGCGCGCGGGGTTCCTGCCGAAGGGCCATCTCGGTAAATCGCTGGTGACGGTGCTGGAAACCTATCCGCGCGATGAACTGCTGCAGGCGAGCGAGGACGAGCTTTTCGACATCGCGCTCGGTGTGCTGCGCTTGCAGGAACACCAGCGCACGCGGTTATTCGTGCGGCGCGACCGCTTCAACCGCTTCGTTTCCTGCCTCGTGTACGTCTCGCGAGACAAGTACAACACCGATCTGCGGCGGCGGATTGCCAACCTGCTCGTGGACGCCTTCAACGGCGTATCCGTCGAGTTCACGCCGCTGCTTTCGGAGTCGGCGATCGCGCGGATTCATTTCGTCGTGCACGCCGAGCCCGGCTCGATGCCCGAAGTCGACACGCACGAACTGGAAGCGCGGCTCGTGCAGGTCACACGCCGCTGGCAGGACGATCTGGCCGATGCGCTGCTCGATGCGTTCGGCGAAGAGCAGGGCACGAGTCTGTTGCATCGCTATGCCGATTCGTTTCCACCCGGCTATCGCGACGACTATCCGGCGCGCACGGCGGTACGCGACATCGAACTGATCGAGCGCGTACAGGGAACGCAGCGCATCGCGATGAATCTGTACCGGCCCATCGAGGCGGGGCCGCGTACGTTCCGCTTCAAGGTCTATTGCGCGGGCGAAGCGATTGCGCTCTCGCGCAGCCTGCCGATGCTGGAACATCTCGGTGTGCGCGTGGATGAAGAGCGGCCCTATGTGATCGAGGCACCTTCTTGCGCGCCTGCGTGGGTCCACGATTTCGGCCTCGAACTCGCGGACGACGCCGAATTCGACATCGAGCGTGTGAAGGGCCTGTTCGAAGACGCATTCGAAAGCGTCTGGAACGCCCGCATCGAGAACGACGATTTCAACCGGCTCGTGCTGCGCGCCTATCTGAGCGCGCGCGAAGTCACGATCCTGCGCGCCTATGCGAAGTATCTTCGCCAGGTGGGCTCGACATTCAGCGACGCCTATATCGAGCGTGCGCTAACCGGCAATCCCGCGATCGCCCGGCAGTTCGTCGAACTGTTCGTACTCCGGTTCGATCCACGCGATTCACAGGCGCGAGAAGAACGCACTGCGCTCATGCTCAAGGCCATCGAAAGCGCGCTCGACCAGGTGCCCAATCTCGACGAAGACCGTATCCTGCGGCAGTTCCTCGGCGTGATCAATGCGACGGTGCGCACGAACTATTTCCGCCGCGAAGCCAATGGCGCAGAGCGGCCCTCGCTCTCGTTCAAATTCGATCCCTCGAAAGTGCCTGGCCTGCCCGAACCCAAGCCGATGTTCGAGATCTGGGTCTACTCGCCGCGCGTGGAGGGTGTGCACTTGCGCGGCGGGCGCGTCGCGCGCGGCGGCCTGCGCTGGTCGGATCGCCGCGAAGACTTCCGCACCGAAGTGCTGGGTCTCATGAAAGCCCAGATGGTGAAGAACGTCGTGATCGTGCCGGTGGGCTCGAAGGGCGGCTTCGTCGTGAAGAATCCGCCGCCGGCGAGCGACCGCGAAGCATGGATGCGCGAGGGCGTGGCGTGCTATCAGACCTTCCTGCGCGGCCTACTCGATCTCACAGACAATCTCGTGAACAACGCGATCGTGCCACCGCCCGATGTCGTGCGCCACGACCCCGACGACCCGTACCTCGTCGTGGCCGCCGACAAGGGCACCGCCACGTTCTCCGACTACGCGAACGCGATCTCCGCCGAATACGGCTTCTGGCTCGACGATGCTTTCGCCTCGGGCGGCTCCGTGGGCTACGACCACAAGAAGATGGCGATCACGGCGCGCGGCGCGTGGGAGTCGGTCAAGCGGCATTTCCGCGAAATGGGCGTCGACACGCAGGCCACCGGTTTCACCGTGGTCGGCATTGGCGACATGTCGGGCGACGTGTTCGGCAACGGCATGCTGCTCTCGCCGCATATCAAGCTCGTCGCAGCCTTCGATCACCGCCATATTTTCCTCGACCCCAATCCCGATCCGGTCGTGAGCCTCGCGGAGCGCACGCGGCTCTTCGCGCTCGAACGCTCAAGCTGGGCCGACTACGATCCGGCCACGATATCGGCGGGCGGCGGCGTGTTCGCGCGCACCATGAAGACGATCCCGCTTTCGGCCGCGGTGCGCACGGCACTCGGCATCGAAGCGGCAGCGCTTTCGCCGACCGAGTTGATTCGCGCGATCCTGCTGGCGAACGTCGATCTGCTCTATAACGGCGGCATTGGCACCTATGTGAAAGCCGCGCGCGAGACCAACGCCCAGGTCGGCGACAAAGCCAACGACGCCGTGCGCGTGAACGGCTCGGAGCTGCGCTGCAAGGTCGTGGGCGAGGGCGGCAATCTCGGCGTCACGCAGTTCGGGCGCATCGAATTCGCGCAGCACGGCGGCCACATCAACACGGATGCCATCGATAACTCGGCAGGCGTGGATTGTTCGGATCACGAAGTGAACATCAAGATCCTGCTCGGACTCGTGGTGGCCGACGGCGAGATGACGACGAAACAGCGCAACACCCTGCTCGCGGAGATGACCGACGAAGTCGGGCTGCTGGTGCTGAGCGACAACTACTACCAGACACAGGCGCTGTCGATCGCGGGCCGCTACGCCGTGGAGCTGCTCGATGCCGAATCGCGCCTCATGCGCTGGCTCGAACGCGCTGGACGTCTGAATCGCCATATCGAATTCCTGCCGACCGACGACGAAATCACTGAGCGCCAGGCCGCGAAACTCGGGCTCACGTCGCCAGAGCGCGCCGTGCTGCTCGCTTACAGCAAGATGTGGCTCTACGACGCGTTGCTCGACTCGTCCGTGCCGGAAGACCCGCTCGTCGCGGACTTGCTGATCGACTACTTCCCGCAGCCGCTGCAGCAGCGCTTTAGCGAACCCATGCATCGGCATCCGCTGCGGCGCGAAATTCTGGCGACGCATCTGACGAACGCGCTCGTGAACCGCGTGGGCTGCGCATTCGTGCACCGTTTGATGGAGGAAACCGACGCACAGCCCGGCGAAATCGTGCGCGCATGCATCATGGCGCGCGACGTGTTCGGCCTCAATGACATCTGGCGCGCCATCGACGCGCTCGACAACCGCGTGCCCGACGACGTGCAGGCGCGCATGTTCGTCGACATCGCGCGGCTGCTCGAGCGCGCGGCGCTATGGTTCCTGCGCCATCTGCAAGCAGGCGCGGTGGATAACGATGGCGTGAGCACGCTGCTGGCGCGCTGCCGCGACGCCGCTCAGCGCCTCGCGCCGCAATTGCCGACGCTGCTGCCCGAAGCGGATCTCGAAGCGCTTTCGGCACGCCAGGGCGAGCTCGTGAAGGCGGGCGTCGAAAACGCGCTCGCGCTGCGCGTGGCGAGCGGGGATATTTCGGTAGCACTGCTCGACATCGCCGATGTGGCGGCGGCATGCGACCGCCCGCTGGAGCGCGTTGCGGCGGCGTACTTCGCCCTGGGCACGCGGCTCAATTACAGCTGGATTGGCGAGCGTGCGGCGACGCTGCCTACGCCGACGCATTGGGACACCATGGCGCGCGCGGCGGCGCTCGCCGAGGTGGCGCACCTCAAGCGCGCGCTTACCACGAGCGTGCTTACGCAAGGTTCCGAAGCCGCGGACGCACAAACGCTCGTGGACGCCTGGTGCGCCCAGCACGAGGCTGCGCTGGAGCGTTATGGGCAGTTGCTGACGGAACTGCGCGCTTCGAGCGGCGTGAGTCTTTCCGTGCTGCTCGTGATCGTGAGAGCGATGGCGGCGCTCGAACGGGCTTGAAGACTCGAACGAACGATGACGGCGATATAAGAGCGGCTCAGGCGGCGGCCGCTTCGGTCACCGCCTGCGTGCTCGCCACGGCCACCGCATGCTCGCGAATCAGACGATAGACCGTCTCGCCGGGCACCGTCTCCGACTCGAGCAACTGGTCGGCGATCGCGCGCAGTACCGGTTCGTTCGCACGCAGCAACGCGAAGCACGCGTCGTTGAGTTCGTGCAGCAGCGTGTTCGCGTGCTCGATCGCGGCCTTCAACTGCAAGCCCGCGACCTGCTGCGGCAGCGCCGCGAGGCTGAACAGGTTGCCATCCGCGTTGAAGCCGTGCTTCGACACCATGTCGAGGCTGATGCGCGAGGCCTCCTGCAAATCCTGCGCCGCGCCGCTCGATGCTTCGCCGAACATGAGCAGTTCCGCATTGCGGCCGCCCAGCAGCACCTGGATCTCGTTGCGCATTTCCGTCTCGCGATACAGGTACTTGTCCTGCATTTTCGTGATCAGCGCCACGCCCAACGCGCCGCCGCGCGGCAAGATCGTCACTTCCTCGAGCACGCCGGTGCCGAGGAGCGCGGCGACGAGGCCATGTCCCGCTTCATGGATCGCAATGCGCGTGCGTTCGTCGTCCGAAAGCGCGCGCTCCGCGCCGTTGACGTCGCCAATGCGCGCAATCTTGATCGCCTCGAGAAAATGCACCGCAGCCACCTCCTGCTTGCCGGCCTTGCGCGCGACGAGACCCGCCTGATTCACGATCATCGACAGCGTGGCCGGCGAAAGGCCCGTGGTCAACCGCGCGAGCTGGTTGAAATCGAGGTCGTCGGCTTTCGTCTTCAGATTGCCGGCATAGAAGCGCAGAATTTCCGCGCGATCCTCGAGGTCGGGCAGACGCACCTGCACGGTGCGGTCGAAACGGCCGGGGCGGCGCAGCGCTTCGTCGAGATTGTCCGGGTGATTGGTCGCGGCGACGATGATCACGCCTTCGTTCGATTCGAACCCGTCCATCTCCGCGAGCAACTGGTTGATGATGCGGTTGCTTTCCGCCTCGACCGGGCCGCCGCCCGTATCGGTGCGCTTGCCGAGGCCGTCCGCCTCGTCGATGAAGATGACCGTGGGCGCGTTCTTGCGCGCGAGCTCGAACAGGCGCTTGACCTTCTGAATGCCCACGCCGTAGTACTTCGCGCTGAAATAGCTGCCCGTGATGGCGATGAAGTTCGCGCCGCATTCGCCTGCAAGCGCCTGCGCGAGCCGCGTCTTGCCGACGCCCGGGCCGCCCGTCATCAGCACGCCGCATGGCGCGCGCACGCCCATGCCCGTGAACTGCGCCGGCTCGGTGAGCCACGCGCGCACGTCGGCGAGCGCGGCTTTCGCTTCGCCCGCGCCGATCACGTCGTCGAAGCGCAACTTCGGCGATTCGCCGAGCAATTGCGCGCCGCCGCCCATTTCCCGGCGCATGAACCACAGCAGGCCGCCTAGCATCAGCACGGGGAGCAGCAGACTGAGCGCGTCACGCGAGCGGTCGATGGCTTCTGTCCAACGCTCGGCGCCGATGCGCACATCGGCGTGCGGCAGCCAGACGAGTTGCCAGGGCGGCGTCGCGCCCGGCTTCAGATCGCCGAGCAGCAGGGCGTTCGCGAACGCGCCGTTATGGTCGGCCACATAATACTTTTCGCCCTTGGTCGTCGAGACGAGAATCGCTTCGCGGCTCACGCCGATCGCGGCGACATCGCGGTCGCGAATGTCGCGCAGCAATTCCGAGGCATCCTTCTCGCGCTTCGTCCATGGCGATGCGTCATGCCGCATTTCGCTGGCGACACCCGTCAGCGCAGCCGGCTGGGACTGCGCAAGATTCACTTCATGGCGCCAGTAGAAAAAGCCAGCCGTCGCCGCGAGTGCGGCCGCGCATACACCTGACGCCACGTATCGGCCAAAGCGTGACCACCGCGAATTCCTTGCCGGTTTCATGAATGCATTCCTGCCCGGCGCCGCCGTGACGGCGCCAGATAATCTATCGTGGGACTGGAGGCGCTCGAACGTCTCGCCTTGCGTAGTCCATGGATAATCAGGAATACGAAAACGACCCTTTTAGTCGCGCTGCTCCATTGGAATTATGCCTGCGTTGGGCGGCCCGCGAAAAAGGGGATTGGCGGATAAATACCTTTTAATCCGGTGATTTAGCGTGGTTGCGTGGTTTATGGCGGGGCGCGAACAGCGATGTACGCCTGTTTGATCTGTTTTCCCGAGAGGGCCAGACCACGCCGCGAGCAGAATCAAAGGTAGATCGGCAACCCTTCCCGTATCATCCGCGCGCGCAAAAATTCGAACGTGAATTCGCGCAGACGTGGGTTGGACTTGCGTAGCAGATCGATGGCCTGCGTAAGCGAGTGGCCGCCGTTTTCGAGTGCCTGCGCGAACCGGACGATTTCGTGACGCTGCACGAGCGCATCCGGGTTACGCCGCAGCGCCGCGAGTGTGCGCGTCACGCCGTTTCGCGGCACCGCCCCTCTCACGATGCAGAGCAGGTGAATCGCGTCGAACAGGTCTGCGTTGAGTGCGCTCATGCGCAATCGCGAGACAGGAGCCGTGCCGGCATTCGCAAGCGACTGTGCGATTGGATCGAAAACGGGCAGCGGGTCTCTTCCGAGGCGCCTCAGCAGCTTTTCCGCACAATGACGCTCGGAAACGAGCGTGAAGGCGCTGCCGCCGGTGCGCGGCATCGCCTCGAGGTGGTAGTAGCTGCCTCTCGCCGGGATCGGGCCGCACGACAACGGTTTTTGATTGAGCTTCCTCAGATGAACCAGAGGCGTCACGTGGTGCGTTTCCCAAATGCACGGTACGTGAAAGCGTCCGCGTACGGGGCTCATGTTGCACGCTCTCGAGGGTGCCAGAGTCGTTTCCGCCACTCCACGGCGCGTCTCATCGTTGCTGACATGTTGTCTCCGTTGCGTTGACATCGATTATGGCGGGCGACGGTAATTCGGCATCCTGAGCGAGTGTGGGCGCCTCGGCTTCCCGCATGCCTTCCTTGAAACCCTTGACGGCACCGCCCAGATCGCCGCCGATATTGCGCAGCTTCTTCGTGCCGAACACCATCGCGACGATCAGCAAAACGACAAGCCAGTGCCAGACACTGAATTCACCCATGGAAAATCCCCTTTAATTCATCAAAGTTGCTATGCGTCGCGCCGGTTCATGTGGCGCACGACGAGCCAGCCCGCAGCGAACAGACACGCCGCGAGCGTGGCAAGCGAGCGCTCCGGTGCGATCACGAACTGGGTCGTCAACACGCCGCGCATCAAGTCGACAGCGTAGGCGGCGGGATCGAAAACGGCGGCAAGCCGGATCCAGGCCGGCGCGAGATCGAGCGGATAGAGCGCACCTGAGAGGAAGAACATCGGCAGTAGCAGCGTGTTCGAGACGACCGGAAAGACGATCACCGAGCGGAACGGCAGTGCGAGCGCGAGTCCGAGTGCGGAAAACGCGAGGGCGGCGAGCGACATGGCGAGGATGAGGAGCGCGAGGCGCGGCGCCGTGAGACCGATGCCGATGGTCGGCGAGAACGGCAGCAGGAGCGCGCTTTGCACCCAGGCCAGTGTTGCGCCCGCGCCGATCTTGCCCGCAGCGATCTCGGTGCGCTTCACGGGAGAAACCAGCAAGGCGTTCAGCAGACCCGTTTGCCGGTCGTGCACGATGCCGACCGCGGCCGAGATCGCCGTGTACATCAACGAAAGGCCGACGACGCCCGGAAAGATATACGCCTGGTATCCACTGACCTCCGCATAGGTGCCGCTCCTGAGCGCTGCGCCGAGAACGAACAGATACAGCAGCGGCTGCGTGAGGCCGAACAGGATCCGCAGCGGCGAGGCCCAGAATCGCTTCAGGTCGAACCAGATGATCGCGAGTACGTTGCTCATGCGGCTGCGTCTTCGGCCTGGTGGCATGGCTCGCTTTCGCGCGCGTCGTTCCAGTGGTCCACGATGTCCATCAGGTTGGGCGCCGTGACGTCCACGCTCGAGATCCGGTACGGCATGCGTTGCAGCAGAGCAGGCAACGCGGCTTGCGGATCGGCGACCGCCACGGCGATGCCGTGTTCATCGATCGTCGCCGCGTAACCCTGCGCCGAGAGCCAGCGGCGCGCCGTTTCGATGTCCGGCACCTGCAGCCGGATCGTGCCGGGAACGTGCGCACATAGCGCTCGCCACGGGCCATCCGCGAGCACGCCGCCCCGATGCAGCACGACGACGCGATCGGCACGGCTCGCTTCGTCGGCATGGTGTGTCGAGCACAGCACGGTGTGGCCCGCGCCAACGAGCGTCCTGATTTCCGCCCAGAACACATGGCGCGCGGCGACATCGAGGCCCAGCGTGGGCTCATCGAGCAACAGCACGCGTGGCCGCGAGATGAGTGCGCGCGCCAGTTCGAGCCGCCGGCGCTGGCCGCCCGAAAGACAGTGGACGGCTGCCGCCGCGAGCGCTTCGAGTCCGAAGGCCGTCATCAGTTCGTCGATACGCTGCCGGAGAGCGCGGCCCTTCAACCCCTGGCATCGCGCGATGAAGCTGAGGTTGTCGTACGCGCTCAAACGCGGTTCCAGCGCGGACTCCTGAAACACGACACCGATTCTCGAGCGGACCCGATCCGGCATGGCAACGGCGTCGATACCGTCGACGAAAATGCGCCCGCTGCGCGGCACAGCGAGCGTGGCTAGCAGCGAGAGCAGCGTCGTCTTGCCCGCGCCGTTGAGGCCCACGATGGCCACGAGCCCGGCGTCTGTGACCGTCATGTTGATGCCGTCGAGGATCGCGCGCCCGCCGCGGCTGAAGCTCACGTTGCGCAGATCGATGCCGGGTGCGTTCGTCATGGCGAAGACCGTTCAATCCAGCTGCGCGGGGCGCAGCGACGGATCCGTAAAGCGCAGCCGCGCCGCCATGGGCGCGGACGCCCACACGCGCCCTTGCGCGTCCACCAGCAGCACGGCCTCGACGCCGATCTTGCGCGCCAGCGACATCGCCTGCGCGGAACCGGCGATGAACGGCGGCTTGCTTGCGCCGTCGGACAACGCGCCGGCATGCGGACCGGGCTTCACGAGCACGGTCACCGACTCGCTTTGCGTGGCCGGAAAACCGCTGCGCGGATCGAGAATGTGGCAGTAGCGCATGCCGTTGGATTCGAAGAAGCGCCGGTAGTCGCCGCTCGTGCCGATCGCCTCGCCGTCGCGCAGGTCGAGTGTCGCGAGCGCGCCGGCCTTGCGCGGGTCCTGGATGCCGACCTGCCAGGGCATGCCGCCTTTGCTGCCCATTGCGAGCACATTGCCCCCCACGTCGATCAACGCGTTTTCGACGCCGCGCTGTTTGAGGATCGCGGCGGCGTCGTCCAGCGACCAGCCCTTGGCGTATCCGCCGAAGTCGATCGCGACCGCGCGATTGCTGCTCGTGACGACGCCAGTGGGCGAAATCGTGAGGTCCGCGATACGCGGGCGCAGCGCCGTCTCGCGCTCAACGGCTTCGCGCGATGGCGGCTTCACGTCGAATTGATCGGCCTGAAAACCCCATAGCCGAATGAGCCTGCCAATGGCGGGATCGAAAAGCCCGTGCGTTTCGAGGGAGAGTTGCTGCGCCGCGCGCAGAATCTGCGCGAGTTCCATCGATGCCTGGAAGGGCTTGCCTGCCGCGATGCTTTGGTTGAGTTGCGTGAGTTCCGAGGGCTGCCAGGCGTGCATCGAGCGATGCATGGCCTGGAAGTGCGTGAAGACTGCGTCGGCATCCTGCTGCGCCTGTTCGAGCGGTACGCCGTAAAGCGCCAGTTGCACGCGAGTGCCGAAAACATAAGTGCCCTGAACATAGACTTCCGGCGTTCTGAGCGTTAGCCCGAATCCGGCGGCAATGGCTGCGATAAAGAGCAGCGAAATCAGGATGATTTTTCGGTAAATGAACAATTTTCCAACGCTCCAGATAATATCCCTCTGCGCAGAATGGAATTCCATTGCGTTCGGCAATGTCCATTTTGTTTTTTTTGATTATCAACACGTTTGAATCACGTCAAATTGGACGTTTTGACGCAGGCTGCACAGGCTCTCGCGTCCGATCGCCGCACGGGTGCTGAATTACGTATGCTGCGTACTTCTTTTTAATATAAATCAAGTCGCATTCGCGAGCGGCGCGCCAAACTATCCGACTGAAAACAGGTGTTCGGGTCGGAAACGAACTGAAGATGAATTAGAAATATGCGTCGCAACGAGCGATAAGCAGTGTCTTATTTTTGGGGAATGCAAAATGCGATTTATCAATTTTCAGATTTTTAAATAACAGCGGTTTACTTCGGAGCCCATGGACTCGTTCCGCGGGTTTCGAGGCGATTTGTCGACGTTGAAACAAATTGACGAGCGAGAGCGTGATGACAATTTCAAAAGAAGAATCTGGAAAGACCGTAACTCCACAAGACAAGGGGCGTCGCAGGTTCCTGGCTTCCTCCGCGGTCGCGGGTCTGGCGGGCGCGAGCCTGTCGCTCGGTCTGGCTGCGTGCAACAAGGGCGGGGGCGAAACCACTGCGGCGGCCACGGGCAACGCGAGCAGCGGCGCAAGCGGTGCGAGCGCGACCCCGGCCATCGATTGGGACAAGTACGAGGTGCATCCGGGCAAGCTCGATACGTACTACGGCTTTTCGAGCGGCGGGCACTCGGGTGACCTGCGGGTGCATGGGCTGCCCTCGGGGCGCGAGATCCGGCGCGTGCCGGTGTTCAACGTCGATTGCATGTCGGGTTGGGGCATCACGAACGAATCGCGAAAGATCATCGGCACGCGGCCGAACGGCCAGCTGAACTACATGACCGGCGACACGCACCACGTTCACATGTCGTATACCGACGGCGTATACGACGGCCGGTACATCTTCGTAAACGACAAGATCAACGCGCGCGTGGCACGCGTGCGTCTCGACACGATGGAGTGCGACGCGATCACGCAATTGCCGAATGTACAGGGCTTTCACGGCATCTTTCCTGACAAGCGCGACCCGCTGGACGAAAAGATCAATTCGACGACGCGCGTCTTCTGCGGCGCCGAATTCCATACGCCGCAGCCCAACGACGGCCGCGATCTGAACGACCCGAAGAAGTATTTCTGTCTGTTCACCTGCATCGACGCGAAGACGATGCAGCCGCGCTGGCAGGTGAAGGTCGACGGCAACATGGACCTCGTCGCGACGTCGTATGACGGCAAGCTTGCTTGCTCGAATCAGTACAACACCGAAAACGGCGTGCATTACGAAGACATGATGTCGGCCGAGCGCGACGCCTGCGTGTTTTTCAACATCGCGCGCATCGAAGCGGCCGTGAAGGCCGGCAAGTTCTTCCACGTCGGCAACTCGACGGTGCCCGTGGTCGACGGCACGCACGAGGCCAGCGCGGACCCGAAAACCGCGCTCACGTGTTATGTGCCCGTGCCGAAGAACCCGCACGGCGTGAATATTTCGCCGGACGGCAAATACTATGCATGTGCGGGCAAGCTGTCGCCGACCGCAACGGTGATTTCGCACGAGTTGATGCTCAAGTGGTTCGACGGCGAATTCAAGGATCCGCGCGACGCCGTCGTCGCCGAACCCGAAATCGGGCTTGGGCCGCTGCATACCGGCTTCGACGGCAAAGGCTTCGTGTACACCACGCTCTTCCTCGACAGCCAGATCGTCAAGTGGGATCTCGCCGCCGCGATGAAGGCCTACAAGGGCGACAAAGAAGCGAAGGTCGTTGTCGATCGCGTTGACGTCCATTATCAGCCGGGGCACGGATTCACCTCGATGGGCGAGACGAGAGAACCGGACGGCCAGTACTTCATCTCCGACAACAAATTTTCGAAAGACCGGTATTTGCCCGTCGGCCCGCTGCACCCGGACAGTTCGCAACTGATCGACATCAGCGGCGACAAGATGGTGGTCGTCGGCGACCATCCGCTTTATCCGGAACCGCACGACTCGATCATGGTGCGCCGGGACATCATCAAGACGCGGCAGATCTACGACCTGAACGAGTTTCCGCTTGCCGTGAAGACCGCGAAGGACTGCCGTGTCGAACGCCAGGGCAGGAAGGTCACGGTGTATCTGACCTCGCAGGCGCCGGTGTTCGGCCTGCGCGAATGGTCAGTGAAGAAAGGCGACGAAGTCACGATCATCCTGACGAATCTGGACAAGGTCGAGGATCTCACGCACGGCTTTGCCATCCCGTTCTACAACATCAACTTCGTCGTCCATCCGCAGCAAACCCAGTCCGTCACGTTCATCGCGGACAAACCGGGCGTGTACTGGTGCTATTGCACGAACTTCTGCCACGCGTTGCACCTTGAAATGCGCTCGCGAATGCTCGTGCAGGCATAGAGCGTCAAGGCAGTAGCAAAGGCGTGGGCGAACCGGGACGCTGCGCGTTTTCCGGTTCGCCGCGCGGCTCTCGTTCGAACCTCGAAAAACCTCTATCGCTGGCAGTCCAGAATGCTGGAGTTCCCACTTGTTGCGGTGCCTGCGCTTGCCATGCTGCTGGTGCGCACGGTCGCTGCCGCCACGCTCACCGTGCATCCCGGCGAGATGGTGGCTTCGGCGATCGACGCGGCCCGGCCGGGCGACACGGTCGTGGTCTACGGCGGCCGCTACGAGGAGAACCTCAAGATCGATAAGCGTCTCACGCTGCGCGGCATAGGCCGGCCGATGATCGATGGACGCAACACGGGCGACGTCATTCGCATCGCTGCGCCAGACGTGACGATCAGCGGTCTTGCGATCGTCAATAGCGGTGCGGACCTGACGGCACAGAACGCGGGCGTCTACGTGCAGCCCGGCTCGGACCGCGCTGAGATCGATCGCTGCGAACTCGTCTACAACCTGTTCGGCATGTGGATAGAGCACTCCGCCGACGTGCGCGTGCACGACAACGTGATCGTCGGCAAGCGCGACCTGCGCTCGCCCGATCGGGGCAACGGTATCCAGCTCTACAACACGACGGGCGCGCAGATCGTGGGCAACACCATCAGCTATTCGCGTGACGGTATTTACGTCGACGTATCGCAGCACGCGCTCTTCAAGGGCAACTCGATCCACGACGTCCGCTACGGAACGCATTACATGAACTCGTACTACAACGTCTGGGACGGCAACGAGGTCTATCACAACCGCGGTGGCCTCGCGATCATGGAGTCGCGCAACCAGGTCGTGAAGAACAACCGGGTGTGGGGCAATACGGACCACGGCATCATGCTGCGCACGCTGCAGGACTCGGTGGTCGAAAACAACGTGGTGGCCGGCAACCAGCGCGGCCTGTTCATCTACGACGCCGAATACAACACGATCCGCGGCAACCTCGTGGTGGACAACAACGTCGGCGTGCATCTGTGGGGCGGTTCGATCCATAACGACGTGAACGGCAACGACTTTGCCGGCAACCGGGAACAGATCCGCTACGTTGCCGCGCGCGACGTCGCCTGGCCCGGCAACTACTGGAGCAATTATTTCGGCTGGGACAAGCGCGGCCGGGGCATCGGCGACATTCCCTACACAGCGAACGATCTCGTCGACCGGCTCACCTGGCGTGTGCCCGCAGTGAAGGTGCTCATGAACAGCCCCGCGGTGCAGTCGCTGCGCCTGATATCGCAGCAGTTTCCGCTGGTGGCCGTGCCGAGTGTCGTCGACGACGCGCCGCGCATGAAGCCTTCGCACCCAGGGTGGGCAAGCTGGGTCGGGAGGCAGCATGATTGAAATTACGGGCGTGGCCAAGACGTTCGGTGCGCTGCGTGCGCTGGACGGTGTCGACCTGACGGTGCGCAAGGGCGAACTGTTCGGGCTGATTGGCCGCAACGGCGCGGGCAAGAGCACGCTGTTCCAGCTCATGCTCGGTCTTCTTTCGGCGGACGAGGGGCGTGTGCAGGTCGACGGCGAATGCGCCGGCGGTCCGCGCTTTCGTGCTGTCAAGCGCAGGCTCGGGTACCTGCCGGAGAACGTCGTGCTCTACGACAACCTGAGCGGGCTCGAGACGTTGCGCTTTTTCGCGCGGCTGAAGGGCGCCGATGCGGCCGGGTGCATGCCGCTGCTCGAACAGGTGGGTCTCGCCGGTGCGGCCGAGCGCAAGGTCCGCGAATATTCGAAAGGGATGAAGCAACGGCTCGGTTTCGCGCAGGCGCTGCTGGGAGATCCGGCGTTGCTGTTTCTCGACGAGCCGACGAACGGCCTCGATCCGGAAGGCATCCGCGAGTTCTATCGAACGCTGAAGACTCATCAGGACGCGGGCACGACCATCGTCATCACCTCGCACATCCTTGCCGAAATCCAGCAGCGCGTGGATCGTCTCGCGATACTGCAGGCCGGGCGCATCCGCGCGGCGGGCAGTGTGTCCGCGTTGCGCGGCGAAGCGAACCTGCCGCTTTCCATCGAAGTCGTCGCGCTTTCGGACGACACGCACGCGATCGCTGAAGCATTGCGCCGGGCACCGTTTGGTCAACTGACGATTGGCGGGCGTCACATCGCATTCGAGTGCCCGCGCGAGGCGAAGATGGCGGCCATTGCAGCATTGGCGCCGCTGTCTGGCCGGATTGCGGATCTACAGATTCACGAGCCGTCGCTCGAAGACGTGTTTCTCGGCTGCACGGAGATGAACACATGAGCCTCGCCATTTGCTCTTCGTGGACACAGATTCGCGTGATTGCCGGCAAGGAGTTTCGCGACCGCATTCGCAACCGCTGGGTGCTCGCCGTGTCGCTCGTGTTCGGCGTGTTCACGCTCGCGACCTCGTACTTCGGCGCGGCCACGCAGGGCGCCGTTGGCTTTCACGGCGTCGAAGCGCTGATCGCCAGTCTCGTCAGCCTCACGATCTATCTGCTTCCGCTGATCGCGCTGATACTCGGATTCGACGCGATCGTCGGCGAGCGCGAGCGGGGCACGTTGAATCTGTTGTTGTCGTATCCGGTCACGCGCGTCGAACTGCTGCTGGGCAAGTACGTGGGGCTCGCCGCGGCGCTATCCTGCGCGACGCTCGCGGGCTTCGGTCTCGCCGGCATCGTGATCGCCGTGCGTGCGCCGGCCGCCGACTGGTTTCAATACGCGGGCTTCGTCGTCAGCGCAGTGCTGCTCGGCTGCGTCTTCCTGAGCCTCGCGGTCTGCACGTCGGTGTTTTGCGCAAGCCGCACGTCGGCGAGCGGCGTGGCGATCGCGCTGTGGTTCTTCTTCGTGCTCGTGTACGACCTGCTGCTGCTCGGCGCGCTGGTGCTCACGGGCGGCGCCGCGCTCGGCCCGCTGTTTCCGCTGCTGCTCATGCTCAACCCGTCCGACGTCTTTCGCATTCTGAACATCTTCGGCCCGGGAGACCTGCGCACGATGTATGGCCTCGTGAGCGTGTTTCCCGCCACGCTTGCTGTTCCGCTCTTTCTCGGCCCCGTGATGCTCGCCTGGATCGCGGCGCCGCTCGGGCTCGCTGCCTGGAGATTCAATCGATGAACCGCCACTCCCTCAAGACGATCGCCGCGATGGCGGTCACCGTGCTCACCGTCGTGCTCGCAACGGGTTGCCGGAACGATTCGCGTGCGCTGCCCGCGCCGCATGAAATCAGCGATTCGACGGTGAGCGTGCTCGACGGCATGAGCCTCAAGGAATACCCGGGGCCGAAGGCGCAGATGCTCTTTGCGGACGGTCACACCGACTTCTTCTGCGACACGCTCGGGCTATTTTCGGTCTATCTGCGCCCCGAACACGATCGCAAGGTTAGCGCGATGTACGTGCAGGACATGGGCGCGGCCGACTGGCGGCACCCGGAGGGCCACTGGATCGACGCGACGCAGGCGATCTACGTGATCGGCTCCAGGAAGCATGGCGCGATGGGTCAGACCTTCGTTTCGTTCGCCACGGAAAGCGATGCCACGCAGTTCGCGAAGTCCGAAGGCGGACGGCTCTATCACTTCAACCAGATCACGAGCGATATGGCGACGACCGACGGCGGCGTGATCAAGGACCAGAACATGTAAGGAAACAGGGATGACACACTTTTTTCAAAACGTTCCCTCGGAAGCGGCCCAGCAAATCGATGCCCTGAGCCGCATGCTCTACGACCTGCGCGAGGACCGCAAGCTCATCCTCGCCAGATACCGCGCCGACGACGAGAAAGCGCTGCTGGCGCTGATCGCGGAGGGCAGGGTGGAAGCGCATTCGGCCTACGAGCACTACTTCGGTGCGAAGACGCTCGCGAATACGCGCGAAGTCATCCGCGAACAGTTGCGCGAACTGCTGGCCACGGGAGTTTGACCATGCTGCACATCGAATTGAAGGAGCATATCGAAGCAGCGTTCGACGCCACGCAACTGGCCTCGGTCACGCTGTGCCGCGATGCGCTCGAATTGGGTTTGACCAATGGCGTCGAGCTGACGCTGCGTATTGCAGACCCGAGCGAGTACGCGATGAACTGGCGCTGGGGCGAAGTGGCGATGGGTATCGATACCGCGCCCGTGCACCCCACGCTCGGCACTTTTCCGAACCATCTCCATACGCCGGATGGCCGGACCGTCGACGATCCGGTCAGCGAAGTCGGTGTAGCGCCGTGGCACAACGTGCGCAGGCTGATCGCCCGGCTGCTCGCCCAGCCGTTGCTGGGCTTTGACGCCTCGTTTTCGCGCGACTTGTCGGAAGCCACGAGCGACGAATCCTGAACCCCCTCAATAAGGAAAGACCATGAAAACCCGTAATACCGTGATCGCAGCCATTGGCTTCGCCCTCGTGCTTGGCCTTGCAGCATGTGACAAGAGTGGTGCCGCTTCGCAAGTGGGCAGCGCGACGCCGAAGTCGATTGCGCCCATCGGCGTGGTGGCGATGGACCCAGGCGTGTCGGCTTCGTCGGGCTTCGTCAAGGTGGCGGTGAGTGCCGCACCGGCCGCGGCGCCGAATCCTGGCGGCGAGAACGTGTTCAAGAGCGTCTGCTTCATGTGTCACCAGACGGGCGCGGGCGGCGCCCCGATTCTCGGCAACAAGACCGACTGGGCGCCGCGCATCGCGAAGGGCAAGCCGGCGTTGTACAAGCACGCGCTGGACGGCTTTACCGGTAACAACGGGATGATGCCGGCGCGTGGCGGCAGTCCGAGCCTGAAGGACGACGAGGTGAAGGCGGCAGTCGACTTCATGGTGTCGAAGATTCAGTGACATGAGCGAGACGACGCCGCGCCGGCCGGGGTCAGGCGAGCGGCGCGGCGTCGGGATAGCTTCGCTATCGCGACGCGTTTCGGATAACTAATCGCGTCGATGCCGCTTCATTCCAGGCGGCTCCCACAAAGCGACAAAAATGAAAGTCTCGTTCCGGATCTTGCTGTTCGCGCCACTCTTCGCACTGCTGTTTGCATTCACCCACCCGGCCTTTGCTTCGATCTACGAGCAGGAGTTGCCGGACGAACTGTTCAGCCGTCCGGAGATGTGCAAGTGGACCGACTGCGCGGGCGTGATACCAGGCGCAACAGAATTCTCGGCGCGCAAGGGCAGCCCGCCATACGTCGAGGCCTATGCGAACGACGGCCACGCGCGCGTACTCAGGGGCTACGTATTTCTCTCGACCGATATCGTCGACATACAGGGCTACTCCGGCAAGCCTATCGTCACGCTGATCGGGATGGACACAAAAGGCGTGATTACCGGCGTCAGGGTGCTCAAGCACAGCGAGCCGATCCTGCTCGTGGGCATACCCGAAAGCAAGCTGCTCGCCTTCTTGCGGCAATACGTCGGCCGGTTCGCCGGTTCGCGCTTCGAGATCGGGCAAGGTAGCGCGGGTGCGGCGAACCTCGATGCCATCTCGGGCGCGACCGTGACCGCCATCGCGGAGAACCAGTTGATCGCGCGTTGCGCGGTTGCGATTGCGAGCCAGGTCGGTATCGTGAAGGAAGCCTTCTTGCCGCAGGCAAAACTGCTGGCCGCCGAGGCGCGCTATGGATGGCCCGCGCTCGTGGACATGGGCGCTGTGCAGCACCTCGTGATCCACGCGAGCGACGTTGGCGCAGCGGAGAGCGGCGCGCCCTATCTCGATCTTTACTATGGCTACCTGAACGCGCCGGCAATCGGCAAGAGCATTCTTGGCGACTACGATTACGCGCAACTCATGAACCGGCTCAAGCCCGGCGAGCACGCGCTTTTCATCGTGGCGAACGGCACGGAGTCGTTCAAGGGCTCGGGCTTCGTGCGTGGCGGGATTTATGACCGCATTCAGGTCAGACAGGGGATCAACGCGTTCACGTTCAAGGACTCCGACTATCTGAACCTCTATTCGTTGCAGGCGGCGGGCGCACCCGCCTTCAACGAGACCGGTATCTTCATCATCCGCAGCACGAGTTTCAGTGCCGCCTATCCGTGGAAATTCGTGTTCCTCGGCCACACCATCGACAAGCAATCCGGCGCGAAGCGCTTTTCGGCGTTCAACTCGCCGTACTGGCTGCCGGCGCGCTTTCTTGACGGCGGCAGGCCGAAGGTTCAGGAGGAGAAGCCGGCCTGGTGGAACGCATGGAACGGGAAGAAGGTCGAGATTGGCCTTTTCGTTGGCTGGGCCCTTGCCGTCATGCTGTTCTTCGCGACGCGCGACCGCTGGGTGCGCGAGGCGAAGCGCGCGAACAAGCGCTGGGTCTCGTGGCCGAAAACAGCGAGCTGGCTGATTGCGGTGGGTTTCGCAGGCTGGCATGAGATGGCGCAGCCATCCATCACGCAGGTGCTGACGTTCATCCATTCACTGTTTGGCGACTGGAATCTCTCGCTCTTCCTTTCCGATCCGTTCATCTTCGTCTTCTGGATCGTGATCGCGATCACCGTGATCGTCTGGGGACGCGGCTTGTTTTGCGGATGGATGTGCCCGTTCGGGTCGATGTCCGAGATGCTTTACAAGCTCGCGCGCGCAGTGGGATTGAAGAAGCTGCAACGCCAGTTGCCGATGCGCTGGCACAACCGGCTGCGCAAACTCAAGTACGCAGTGTTTGCGGTTTTACTCGCCGTGTCGTTCTTCTCGATGCCGTGGGCCGAAAAGCTCGCCGAGATCGAGCCGTTCAAGACGACCTTCCTCGTTGGCGTACTCAACCGCGCGTGGCCGTTCATGTTGTTCTGGACTGTCGTCGTCGGTGCATCGATCTTTATCGAGCGGCCATTCTGCAAGTATCTGTGCCCGCTAGGGGCCAGTCTCGCACTGCCTGGGCGCCTGCGCTTGCTCAAGTTGCGGCGCAAGCCCGAATGCACGACCTGCCACGCTTGCGCAGTGGGCTGCGGTTCCCTCGCGATCGACGACACAGGGCGGATCGACCAGATGGAATGCATGCTCTGCCTCGATTGCATGGTGATGTATTACGACGAGCACAGCTGCCCGCCTCTCGCGAAGGAGAGAAAGCGGCGCGAAAGGGAAGCGCTGCCTCTGACTCCGGTCGGCAAGAACGGACATTACATTCCGATCAAACTGGAAGTTCCCGAAGGCGCGACCATCCGGGGCGCAAACACTGCGCCACTGGCGCGCCCGGCGGAACCTCTCGCCCTTACAAAACAGGACAGGACGTGCGAATGAATCGAATGCACAAGCTTTGGGTGAGTCTTCAAGTGGCCATGAGTCTTTCGGGTTGGGCAGTGCTTGCGCACGCGGCGCAAGTCGATGCGCCCGATGCCAGCCGAGGCCAGGCCGTCGTGGCGCAGGTATGCGCGGCGTGCCACGGCGCCGACGGGAACAGCGCCGCCGAAACCTGGCCGAAGCTCGCGGGGCAGCACGCCGGGTACATCGTCAAGCAGCTAGGCGATTTCAAGGCGCCTCCCGGCGGTGGCCAGCCAGCTCGCAACAACCCGATTATGGCGGGCATGGCCGGCATGCTCTCCGATCAGCAAATCGCGGATGTCGCTGCGTATCTCGCGGCCCAGAACCCGCAGCCGGGCTACGCGCATGACAAGGACACGCTCGCGCTGGGGCAGCGCATCTATCGAGGCGGTATTGCGGAAAAGGGCGTGCCCGCGTGCGCCGCTTGCCACGGGCCCGCGGGCCAAGGGATTCCGTCGTTGTATCCGCGCCTCTCGGGGCAATGGGCGGCCTATACCGCGATCCAGTTGACTGCGTTCAGTCAGGGAGCGGGCGCGAGGGACAACAGCGCACCGATGCATGCCATTGCATCGCGTCTTTCGGACAGCGAAATTAAGGCGGTGGCCGACTACATCTCAGGGCTGCGCTAGGGGCGCCATTCGCGTCGGCACGCCGCCGTGGAGGCGGCCTGAAAGAAACAATTCAAAAACGAGGAATGTCATGCAAGTCCAGCAAGACGAACGTGTCGACAGCGGCCGCCGGACGTGGCTGATTGCGGCATCGGTAGCAGGCGGCGTCGGCGGAGTAGCCGCGGTCGTGCCTTTCGTTGGCTCGTTTGCGCCTTCCGAAAAGGCGAAGGCGGCCGGCGCACCGGTTGAAGTCGACATCGCCAATCTCAAGCCTGGCGAGATGATGACCGTGGCATGGCGAGGCAAGCCCGTATGGATCTTCAACCGCACCGATCAGATGCTCGCCGGTATTCAGAAGGCCGACAACGAACTCGCCGACCCGCAGTCGAAGAATCCCTTTTCGATGCCCGAGCCCGAATACTGCAAGAACGAGTTTCGATCGCGCGCCGAGCATCAGAATATTTTCGTGGCCGTTGCCGTCTGCACGCATCTGGGCTGCACGCCGACGCCGCGCTTCCAGTCGGGCCCGCAGCCGAACCTGCCCGAGAACTGGCCGGGCGGCTTCCTGTGCCCGTGCCACGGCTCCACCTACGATCTCTCCGGCCGCGTGTTCAGGAACAAGCCCGCGCCCCAGAACCTCGACATCCCGCCTTACATGTTCACGTCAGCCACTCAGCTCGTGATCGGCAAGGACGAAAAAGGAGAAGCGTAAATGGCGAGCCGCACTGAACACGAAGTCGAAACGAAGGGAATCCTCGGCTGGGTCGACAAACGCTTCCCATTGACCGCAATGTGGAAGACCCATCTCTCCGAATATTACGCGCCGAAGAATTTCAATTACTGGTACTTCTTCGGCTCGCTCGCGCTGCTCGTGCTGGTGAACCAGATCGTCACCGGCATTTTCCTCACCATGAACTACAAGCCCGATGCGACGCTCGCGTTCGCCTCGGTCGAGTACATCATGCGCGAGGTGCCGTGGGGCTGGCTCATCCGCTACATGCACTCCACGGGCGCTTCGATGTTCTTCGTGGTCGTCTATCTGCACATGTTCCGCGGGCTGCTGTACGGTTCGTACCGCAAGCCGCGCGAGCTCGTGTGGATCTTCGGCTGCGCGATCTTCCTGTGCCTGATGGCCGAAGCGTTCTTCGGCTACCTGCTGCCTTGGGGCCAGATGTCGTTCTGGGGCACCCAGGTGATCGTGAACCTGTTCTCGGCGATTCCCTTCGTTGGCCCGGACCTCTCGCTATGGATTCGCGGCGATTACGTTATCTCCGACGTTACGCTCTCCCGCTTTTTCGCGTTCCATGTGGTTGCCATTCCGCTCGTGCTCATCGGGCTCGTGGTCGCGCACATCATCGCGCTGCACGAGGTGGGCTCGAACAATCCGGACGGCATCGAGATCAAGGCGAAGAAGGACGCGAATGGCGTGCCGCTCGACGGCATCCCGTTCCACCCGTATTACTCGGTGCATGATTTCCTCGGCGTGTGCATCTTCCTGATTGTCTTCGCGGCGATCGTGTTCTTCGCGCCGGAGATGGGCGGCTACTTCCTCGAGGCGAACAACTTCGTGCCGGCCAACCCGCTGCAAACACCGCCCGAAATCGCGCCGGTCTGGTACTTCACGGCGTTCTACGCGATGCTGCGCGCCACCACCGACCCGTTCAAGATCGTGCTGATGATCGTGATCGCGCTGCTCGGGCTGCTCGCGCTCGTGCGCGCCCGCGGCAAATGGCGCGCCGGGCTGCCGGTGCTGGCAGTGCTCGTGATCCTCGCGATGTACTTCACCGAGTCGAAGTTCTGGGGCGTGGTGGTGATGGGCACGGCGGTGATCTCGCTCTTCTTCCTGCCGTGGCTCGACCGCTCGCCGGTGAAGTCGATCCGCTACCGGCCGTTCTTCCACAAGGTGTTTCTCGGCATCTTCGTGGTGGCGTTCCTGACACTCGCGTTCCTCGGCACGAAGCCGCCATCGCCGGCGGCCACGCTGATCGCCCAGATCTGTGCGCTCGTCTATTTCGCTTTCTTCCTCGGCATGCCGTTCTGGACGCCGCTTGGCACTTTCAAGCAGCCGCCCGAGCGCGTGCGATTCAAGTCCCATTGACCAACGAGCGAAGAGAACATGAATATGAAAAGGAAACTGCTTTCTAAACTGACGCGTAGCGTGGCTGCTTCGGCCATGTTCGCACTCGCTTTAGGTGCTGCGGGTGCGCCGGCGACGGCACAAGAGACGATTGCGCTCGATCACGCCCCCGAAAAGGCGAATGATCTTGCCTCGCTCCAGCATGGTGCGCAGCTGTTCGTGAACTATTGCCTGAACTGCCACAGTGCGAACTTGATGCGCTACAGCCGGTTGCAGGTTCTCGGCATTCCGCAGAAGCAAATCGAAGATAATCTGCTGTTTTCGGCCGACAAGGTGGGCAGCACGATGAGCGTCGCCATGCGAGCGGACGATGCCAGAAACTGGTTCGGCGCCGTGCCACCGGATCTTTCGGTGGAGGCACGTTCGCGCGGGAGCGACTGGCTCTATACGTACCTGCGCAGTTTCTACCGCGACGACACGCGGCCCACCGGCTGGAACAATCTGGTATACGAAAATGTGAGCATGCCGCACGCGCTGTGGCAGTTGCAGGGCGTTCGAACCGCGAAGTTCGAAGATACGATCGACAAGGACAGCGGGGAAAAGGCCCACCGCTTCACGGGTTACCAGCAGGTGACACAGGGAAAACGCTCGCCGGCGGATTACGATGCCGACGTGGCCGATCTGGTGGCCTATCTCGGCTGGATGTCCGAGCCGGAGCAGCGCACACGCAAGCAACTCGGCGTGTGGGTGTTGCTCTTCCTGGGCGGCATGACTTTCGTGGCGTGGCGGCTAAACGCCGCGTACTGGAAGGACATCAAATAACGAAAAGGCAGTTTTCTTTGCCTCGAACCGGCGCTGATCAGGCTATGAACGATAGCGGTGATCAGCGCCCGTCACGTCGACGGTTGCCGCATTGGCGAGTGATTGACTGGACGGCCGATGAGAAGGTGCGCCAACTCGCCCTGGTCGGACGCGAGGTCGGCGAGCGTGCAGCGATCGAGCACGTCGAAATACGCGCGCGTGGCAGCCCAGAATGTCGAACGAAGTCCGCAGGCCGCAGTGGTCGCGCTCGTGCCGTGCTCCGTGCCGAAGCGTTCGGCCAGGTCGAAATCCTGCTCCATCGTGCGCACGACTTCGCCTACCGTAATCAGCACCGCAGGGCGGCCAAGGCGCAAGCCGCCCGCGCGGCCTCGTGACGTGCGGAGATAGCCGGCCCTGCCGAGCGTATGGACGATCTTCGTCAGATGATTGCGTGAGATGCCGAATGCCACGGAAATCTGGTTGACCGTGAGGAGTTCGTCACGGTGAACGGTGGCGTAGACCAGCACCAACAGACCATATTTGGTGAAGCCTGTAAGCCGCATAATGATTTTCTAACGTTGATTGGCGATAAAGGCGCAGTTTCTTTCAGCCGCAATGTGGTGAATCGCTTCCGGATGAAAGGTTGGTGCATAGATAGTATGGCTGCATCGACCACAGAGAAAATGCTACGGCTCAATGTTTCCGCGAGTTGATTCAATTGAGCATTGGCATGACGGCCGCACTGGCGCGAGGGCTTCGGTGAGAGCGCATGCAGGTGCATGCATACCGTTCGAAGTGAGGGATAGCTGTTTGATGGCGGACAAATATAGCCACACTCGCACGCGCGACAATACAAAAGTTACCCCAAAGCATTGATCGACTGCCATGTCTTTGATTACCGATTCCCCTACGTGCGCCCAATTGGCGAAAGCAGCGGCTGAAACAGATAGCCAATTGCAATCCAAAGCTGCGACTGGCCGGAGTAGCCCGGTGAGGGTAGGCAAGATTCGCATCCAGGACTTCCTTTCGAAGATGCCGCTGTTCAATGAAATGTCGGCGGAAGAACTCGATGTGCTGGCACTGGGCACCACCGAGCTGCGGGTGGCGCGCGGCGCGACGATATTTCGCCGCGGCGATCCCTGTCTGGGTTTTCATACGGTCGTCTATGGGCTGATCAAGCTGAGTTTCAGCTCTCCCGTCGGCGAGGAGAAGATCGTTCGTCTCGTCGGGCCGGGCGACGGCTTTGGGGAGGCGCTGATGTTCATGGACAAGCCCTATATCGTGTCCGCGCAGGCGTTAGCCGACACCTTGCTCCTGTATGTGAAGAAGTCGGTGGTCGTATCGGAGCTCGAGCAGGATCCGGCCTTTGCACGCAAGATGCTGGCTGGTCTCAGCATGCGTCTTCACAACCTGATGCGCGACGTGGAGGCGTACTCGCTCCAGTCCGGAACGCAGCGCGTAGTCGGCTATCTCCTGAATCTCGTGGACGACACCTGCGAGAGCGCGCAGCAAGTGCGGCTCGAAACGGGCAAGCGAACGATCGCTTCGCGGCTCAACATCACGCCCGAGCATTTTTCGCGCATCTTGCGTGACCTGAGCGTGCGGGAACTGATTGAAATAAAGGGCCGGGAAATCACCATTCCCGATGTCGCGCGTTTGAGGAAGGGATGACCGAGCGCGCGTGCGCCGTCGCGCGCGTAGCGGCCCTAGTGACCCGTGGAGCGCGCACGCACTGCGGAAAC
This sequence comes from Paraburkholderia sp. EG286B, assembly GCF_040965655.1. Classification (NCBI taxonomy): domain Bacteria; kingdom Pseudomonadati; phylum Pseudomonadota; class Betaproteobacteria; order Burkholderiales; family Burkholderiaceae; genus Paraburkholderia; species Paraburkholderia sp. EG286B. The sequence goes on from NZ_JBFRCF010000024.1 coordinate 28,340, forward strand.
AAACGCCGGGTCGACTTTGCCGATGACCGACGTCCGCGCAACGATACGTCCGTTCTCGTCCAGAAGCGCAATCACGGCATTGTGGCTGAAGTCGCTGTTCGTGCGCTGCCGGTAAGCGACACCGAGCGCCGCGGCAAACGCCATCAAGTCTCCCGCCGTCGAGCGCGTCAGGCGCCAGGACGCCGCGTCCAGCCCGTGCGCCTTTGCCATCGCTGCGAGGTTCACGACGTCGTCGTGTTGCGGATCGATGCTGACCAGCAGCACGGAAGGAACGCCTCGATCCTGCGCGCTTGCCGCGCGGCGAACCTGGTCGATGGTGTCGATCGTCAAGGGGCAAGCCGCCGAGCACGCCGTATAGAACATGCTGACGATGACCGGCTGGCCGCGCATCGACGCGAGGTCGAATTGCCGCCCTTGCTGATCCTGTAGTGTGAGCGACGTCTGGTACAGCGAATCTCCAGGCAGCGAGAGCGATGACGTGGCTGCGAAGGCCGCCGGCGTACTCAAAAGAATTGCGCAAAGCAAAAGAATGAAGCGCTTCATGATCCACCCTTGTCGTCGATGTTCATATCCTTGACGCAGCGGAAACCTACGCTGCGACTGCTGTCGGCCGGTTTCAGTGCCGAGAGGGCAGCGACGCGCATCATCAGCGTGTAGTCGCTGCGGTCGAGGAACGCGAGCGCTGCGCCGCCACAGAGCCGGAGTTCGCTGTTGTCGCCTGAATTGCGCGAGTCCGCGTTCGCGAATGGCGCGGCATAGTCGTCCACCCATTCGCCGGTCAGCACATGCATGCCGTGCAGCCCATAGACATTTGGGCGTTGATGAACGGGCGTCATGTGCGGCGAACCGAAAGTCGCCATCAGGTTCGCGAGCAGCCGCGCTTGCCGGTCGGAGTCGTGGCGTGCGTCGCGAAGCTTTGGGTCTGCCGCTGCCGCGTATTCCCATTCGATCCACTGCGGCAGCCGTGCCTGCTCCGATGCGCAGTAGGCACGCGCCGCAAACCAGCTAACCCCTGTTACGGCTTCATCGGCTGGAGCGTCGGGGCCGGGATTCAAAGGTCCGGACCAGTGCGAAAGATATCCGGGGGTGGCAAACAGGACGGCGACGCGGTCGCGACGCCAACGCGGTTCGCCGCTGACAAAGGCGAGGAAATCCGCATTCGTCACGAGCCTTTCCCGCATGCGAAACGGTGCGACGACGCGTTTGTCACGGGTGTCGTCGGCTAGTTTGATAGCACTACGGAATGATCCACCCGGCACTTCGACATAGCGCGTGTCGGCCAGTGCGCACGAAGCGGCGAGGGAGAGCGTCACGGCGAGAAGGAGCAACCGGAACCGCATGAACAGCTTTCCTCCGAACAAAAAGCTCAGCGACAACGGATCACGGCGTTGTTGCGCCGAAGTGCTGCAATGTCGTCAATCGCCTGAATGCAGCTGTGCCCGGCGGTGGCAGTGAATGGCATCCATCACGGAGCAAAGGATGAATCATACTTTCGGCAGCCGTATACCCCGCGTCAAGCGGGATAAAGAAAATACTTAACACCGCTTCAGGAATACACGTCGCGTGTTCGCCGGTTGTTGCAGACGATCGCACGAAACGCAGGCACAGGGGGTTGCGCGGCAGCAAATGCAGCTTCGGTGCGAGGGGACATCATGTATCGCGGCCGTTAAAGCAACGAATCATCTCGGGCTTCATGTGGGAGAGTTTTCCGTGGTTCAATTTCTCAAGATCGAAGAGCCGCCGCGCACACCCGTGGCCGTGCAAGGCTTCGCACTCTGGCGACTGGGTTTCCGTCCCTTCTATCTGTTCGCGAGCGGTTTTGCCGCCGTGTCGATTGCACTCTGGGCGCTGCAGTTTGCCGGCTTTCTCAAGGGCGCCTATTTGCGCGGGCCGATCTGGCATGCGCATGAAATGCTCTTCGGCTTCACGCTTGCCGTGGTCGTGGGCTTCCTGCTGACCGCCGGGCGCAACTGGAGCAACCGGCCAACGCTTTCCGGTCCGCCGCTCGCTGCCTTGGCCGCGCTTTGGCTTGCCGGCCGGGTGCTGGTGCTGACGCCCTGGGGCTGGGCGGCGGCAATGGTCAACGTGGCCTTTCCGCTCGCTGCCGCGGTTGCGTTGGGCGTTCCGTTCTTCGCGTCGCGCAATCGCCGCAACTATTTCTTCGTCGGCCTGCTCGTGCTGCTGGCGCTGGCGCAATTGGTCGTGCACCTTGGCGAACTGGGCGTGCTGCGGCTGCCGGGCTGGGCCGGTGTTCAGCTCGGGCTCGATGTAGTCCTCTTCATCATGTCCGTGATGGGAGGGCGCGTCATTCCGATGTTCACCAACAACGGCGTGCCGGGCACGAGGGCAATGCGCAGGTCCTGGCTCGAGAAGGCCGCGCTGGGCTCGGTGCTGGCGCTGCTGGCTGCGGACGCGTTCCAGCTCGGCGGCATCGCGCTGGCGTTGCTGTGCGCATGTTGCGCGGGTGTGCAACTGGCTCGCTGGTGGCTTTGGCAGCCGTTCAGGACCTGGCGCGTACCGCTGGTCTGGGTACTGCACCTCGCGTACCTGTGGATACCCGTGCATCTGCTGTTACGCAGCTTTGCGGCGCTGGGCATGATCGCCCCTTCAGTGGCAACGCATGCCTTGACGGCAGGCGCTATCGGCGGACTCGTGATCGGCATGATGACACGCACTGCGCGCGGGCATACTGGCCGCCCGTTGCGTGCGGGCCGCGCCGACATCGCCTGCTACGTCATGATTGCGCTCGCAGCGCTCGTGCGGGTGGCACTGCCGATGGTGGTGCCAGCGCTGACGGTCCATGCGGTGTTGTGCGCCGGGTTGCTATGGTCTGCCGGTTTCGCGCTGTATGCGATCGCCTATTGGCCCGCACTGACGCGTCCACGCATCGACGGACGTCCGGGTTGAACCATGGCCTTGATGGCCCGACCTGCGCCCAGCTCTCAGGACGCACGGATCTGCGTTGAGGAAGCCTTGCGCGCTACGCCCAGATAGATCCGGACCGCGCCGAGCATGTTCAGCCCAAGCCACGCCGCTGAAACGCCGACACCCAGGCCGCTCACGCGCGCAAAGACCATGGGCTTCAAACTGGCCGCGAGCAACAACGCAAGGGCGACCAGGTGCGCCCGGAATTGCATTGAAGCCGCGCGGTCCGGGATCATGTCCTTGACTTTAGGGGCGAAGCGCATGGCGGCGCCAGTGAGTGTACGTTGAGCGTGATACCAGAGCAGAAACGGGACGATCTTGTAGAGCATGCCGTTGACCAGCGACCACGCCACCCCGAAGAGCAGCAAGACGCCGAACGCGACGGCGCAGGCGGGACTACCCGTTTTGACCTGAATGGCCCACAGCGGCCCGCATCCGGCAAGGCATAGCATGGCCATTCGCCAGAACAGTGTGGTGGCGTCGGCGGCGGGACGCTTGCGTGTCCACAGCAGACGGAGCGTGACAACGGCGAACGCGGCAAAGGCAACGAGCAGAAGCGCACCGAGCGGTGTTTCGATGCGGGGAATCATTGCGGCGCTGAGCGAAATCAGCGCGAGCAACGCGAACGCACCAGGTGCAAGCGCAACGGCGAAAACACGCGGATAAGGCTCCGTCACGACGAACATCGGAATCAGCTGATATGCCATCCCGATGGTGAGCAAACCCACCCAGCCCGACAAACCCCACATGGCATGAAGGTTGGTGAGCGCGACGATCGGCAGCGCCATGCCAAAGGCTTGCGCGCCCGTCAGTAGCAAGCCGAGTGCGATGGTCACGAGCAAGGCGACGAGCGCGAGCCGGCTCGCTCCCAGCACGTCCGCGACACCGTTACGCGCTTCGTGGTGATATCGCCAGAAGCCGATCGCGCACGCCGCGAGGAGCCAGGCAAACGCGGCTGCGAGCAAGAGCAGCGCGATGGCATAGAGCGCTCGCGTGCCGGCCATGAAAGCGGAAGAGAGCGCCAGCGTGCCTGCTGTAAGCAGCGTATGCACGACGACCGCGCTCGCGCCGGTTCCCGCAACGCGAACGCCGGTCGCGACGGGAAGGATCTGCATGAGCGCACCCACCATGACGCTCGTGAGAATGCCCAGTGTGAACAGATGCGTGAGCGCGAGCGAGACCGGGGACCAGCGCGATGCCAACGCGTCCGGTCCCTCCCACACAAGGAGACCGGCGGCCAGCAACGCGAAAACGGGGGCATTGAGGAAGAACCGAAACGGTACCGAAAGCGCGGGCGAACTGTCGAGCGAAAGTGCGCGGCGCATTAGTGTCTGCGCCAGACTCGGACCTCATGATGCCTGGGTGCGATCCTTTCACCGATGAATTCGAAGCCCTTCTCGATGAGCAGTCCATATAGGGGAAACGGTTCCCGATCGATCACGACTAGCAGCTGGTGATCCGGCTCCAGCATGCCCAATGCGTGCATCACCCGCTCCAGCGGTTCAGGCGGCGGAAGGCCGCGCACGTCGAGGTTGACTTCGTGTTCTGGAAAGTTCATGAGTAATCCTCTTTAAGTCCAGCCTGAAGAGATGTGCCGATGCAGGCGCCGCCATGACATAACACTACCTGAAAGCAGGCACGTTCTGGCAATAACCCCGTTGATGGCGCATGTTCCGGGTGCGATGGGGGCAATATTCTTGATAGACATTAAGGCGATCAAGACACTGCGGTTACAGACTGTCGATCTCCACTTATTCGCTCTCTGCGTGGGCGGTCCGGCGATCGGCTGACTTATTTGACTCATGCGTCGGTACCGGCGGCTGCGCAGCGCACGTTTTATGTATTCATTCCTGTTTCGGCCCGACGGTCTACTGCTGCAACTCTGCCTGACGCTCACGGCGCTGGACTGCATGCAGTCTTCATTGCGAGTGCCATTGAGGATAGGCCTCGTGCTGCTCGTGCTGGTGTTCTGCGGACTGAATTTCGACCCCCGTCTTCTCACAACCTCGATCGGTTATCTTCCATGAGTCTGGCCAACACAAGTCACGATGGGTCGCCGCCGCTGGAACTGGTCTGCCCGGCCGGCAGTCTGCCGGCGCTCAAGGCCGCAGTCGACAACGGCGCCGATTGCGTCTACCTCGGCTTTCGCGATGCGACGAATGCCAGGAACTTCGCCGGCCTGAACTTCGACAAGGACGCGATTCGCGCGGGCATAGCGTACGCGCACGCAAGGGGGCGAAAAGTCTTCCTCGCCCTGAATACCTATCCGCAGCCAACGGGCTGGGCCGCGTGGCGCGAAGCCGTGGACGAGGCCGCCCGATGCGCGATCGACGCAATCATCGTCGCCGACGCGGGATTAATGCGCTACGCCGCCGGGCGGTATCCGCAATTGCGTCTGCATCTGTCCGTGCAGGGGTCCGCGACCAACTACGAAGCAATCAACTTCTACCGCGAGCATTTCGGCGTCGTGCGTGCGGTTTTGCCGCGGGTTCTGTCCGTGACGCAGGTCGAACAGGTCATCGAGAAAACGCCAGTGGAAATCGAAGTATTCGGGTTTGGCAGCCTGTGCGTGATGGTGGAGGGGCGCTGTGCGCTTTCCTCGTATGCCACCGGCGAATCGCCCAATACGCAAGGGGTGTGCTCGCCCGCGAGATCGGTGCGATGGCAGCAAACGGCGCAAGGTCTCGAATCCAGACTGAACGGCGTGCTGATCGACCGCTACGCCGATGGCGAAAACGCCGGCTATCCCACGTTGTGCAAAGGGCGCTTCGAGGTGTCGGGCGAGCGTTACTACACGATCGAAGAGCCGACCAGTTTGAATACGCTCGAGATATTGCCTCGCCTCGCGCAGATCGGTGTACGCGCGATCAAGATCGAAGGCCGGCAACGCAGTCCCGCCTATGTTGCACAGGTCACCCGCGTATGGCGCGACGCCATCGACCAGTGCCTCGTCAATGGACCTCGATATAGCGTGAAGCCCACGTGGATGGCGGAACTCAACAAGGTCGCCGAGGGGCAGCAGCACACGCTGGGCGCATATCACCGCCCGTGGAAGTGACGGAAATGACGCATTCTTTCAGCATTCGGGGGTAGGCACTGTGAAGATTGCCTTGGGGCCGGTCCAGTATTACTGGTCGCGCACAGCGATGATGCAATTCTATGAATCCGTCACGGACGCGCCGGTCGACGTGGTGTACCTGGGCGAAGTGATCTGCTCGCGGCGCCATGAACTTCGATTCAACGACTGGCTCGATATTGCCGACATGCTAGCCGACGCCGGCAAGGAGGTCGTGCTCTCTACGCAGATTCTTCTCGAGTCGGGCAAAGACATGACGACGCTGCGGGAAATTGCCCACAATGGCCGCTACAGCGTCGAGGCTAACGACATGGGCGCGGTGCATTGCATCGAAAATACGCCGTTCGTCGCGGGGCCCTGGCTGAACGTGTACAACCCGCCAACTCGAGACCTGCTGGCCGGACTGGGGGCGCGGCGCTGGGTGATGCCGCTGGAAATGGCGAAGGACGGCCTCGCGCGGATGCAGGCGGAACGGCCGCCCTCGATGCAAACGGAGGTGTTTGCGTATGGCCGCATGCCGCTTGCGTTTTCAGCGCGATGCTTTTCGGCTCGGCATCGCAACTTCCCTAAAGACAATTGCCAGTATGTCTGCATGGATCATCCGGATGGCCTGATGATGGAAACCCAGGAAGGCAAGCCGTTCCTGGTGCTGAATGGCATTTCGACGCAATCGGCGCTCGTGTACAACCTGATTCAGGAAGTGGAGGCGTTACGTGCGCTGCACGTCGACGTATTGCGTTTGAGCCCCCAGTCGCAACACACGGTGGAAATCGCGGGTTTCTTTCGTGACGTGATAGACGGCCGCCTGGACAAAGGCGACGCGCTTGCCAACATGCTCCCCCTGATGGCCGGACAGCCCTGTGACGGCTACTGGTACGGCCTGCCTGGGCTGGAACGGACAGCCGTTTGAATTCGTTCTCCGCTCTTAAAAGAAATACGCAATGAGTTCCGCTACCTATCAACTGCCCTCGGTATTGAAGAAGGCGCTTTCCCTGCTGCCGGCCTATCCCGGCTCCGTGTTGTTCGCGGGCGCGCTCAATGCGGTGCTGGCGCGGCACCTGCCCGCCGACACGCTGGATCGGCTCGACGGCCGCGCGCTGCGCATCGAGGCAAGAGACGCCGGCATCGCTTTCGATTTCGTTTGCCGTGGGGGCCGTTTCTCCGCCGTGCGGTCTCAGAGCGAAGTCGCATTGACGATCAGTGCGAGCACGCACGATTTCATGCTGCTCGCGCAACGCAAGGAAGATCCCGATACGCTGTTCTTCAGCCGCCGCCTGACGATGGAGGGCGATACCGAATTGGGCCTGCTGGTGAAGAACGCGCTGGATGCGACGGATCTGGCGACGTACTTTTCGCTCGGCCGCTTCGCACCGGAACGCTGGCTTCGACGCGTCCGCGAAATGAAAGGTCCGTGGATGTGAACCCGTATCGAACGAGGTCTTCGATGACTGTTGACAGAAAAGCGTTGCCGCTCGTGTACTCCTGCTCGGGCTGTTCAAGCGCGGCGCAGATGGCCAATCATGTCGCCCTGCAGCTCGATCGCCGTGGCGCAGCGGAAATGTCCTGCATCGCGGGCGTGGGCGGCGACGTTCCTGCGCTGCTGAAGATTGCCGGATCGGGACGGCCCATCGTCGTGATCGATGGCTGTCCTCTGGCGTGCGCGCAAAAGTGTCTGGAGCGACACGGCATCGCTCCCGATCAGCACGTTCAGCTGGCCGACTGTGGTGTGAAAAAGCGCTTCCATGAAGACTTCGATCGCGAGGAAGCCGAGCAGGTCATCAGTCGCGTGCTTGATTCCATAGTGGCGCTCGGCGCGCTCCACGCCAAGATACGGTGAGGCCGTCTGCATATTCGCTTTATCCGCGGCGCAGCGTGAAGGCGGGAAACAGTGCGGCTATCCTGCCGACAAGTTCCTGATCCGGATAGCCCGCCATCGATGCGGCGTTCAAACCGTCGTCGTCACAACCTTGAGTGCGAAAGACCTGCAGCGCGTAGTTCGTTACGTTCATGGCCGAAAGTGTTTGCGCAAGGCTCAGGATTTTGCTTTCTGGCAGTAGCTCGGGATGTAACGTGGTTCGGCATTCGTATTGCACGCCACTGGCCAGCACGGCCTCAAGACTGGCCAGCGCATGCTTTCCACTTGAGGGCACGTAAGTGACGCTCCCATAGTCGCCAAACGCCGCCTTGACGTCCAGTCCAACCCAATCTAACAGCGGCAAGACTTCCTTGAGACGTCGCGGATGCGTACCGGCAGTATGCAGGCCAACCTTGAAACCTAGCGTTCTCACATCGCGAATGGCCTGCCCGAGCGCCGGATCGCCTGTCGGCTCGCCGCCGCTAAAGACCACGGCGTCGAGCAAGCCCACGCGGCGCGTCAACAGGTTCAGTACGGCTTGCCACTCGAGCGCACCATTGCGGGTGCGCGGCTGCAAATGCGGATTATGGCAATACGCGCAGCGCCATGGGCATCCCTGCACGAATACGACCGCCGCAATCTGGCCTGGATAATCGGTTGCGGTGAAAGGGACCACCCCGCCCACGCGCAGCGAGCGGGGTGCTTGCGGGCCGAAGTCCGGCCCGCGCGATTTCATCTCAATGGGCAAGCCGTGCCTCGCGTTCGCTGAAATATTTGCGCTCGTGGAATTCGCCCTTCTTGCCGGTGTTGAACGAAGAGACCGGCCGGTGATAACCCATGACGCGGGTCCAGATCTCGCAGGGCTGGCGCTCTTCGTCGGAGAGCGTGACGCCAGCGTGGTTAGCCTTCGCGGATTGAGAGAGTACGGTGCTCATGGTTCAGACCTCAGCGGGTTCGAGTTGAGAAAGCTTGCGTTGAAGGATTTCTTCGTCGCAACGTGGGCAAAACCTGTGGCTGCCGCCCAGGTAGCCGTGCTTCGGGCAAATCGAGAAGGTGGGCGTGACGGTGATATAGGGCAGCGAGAATCGGTTCAGCGCGCGTTGCACCAGTGTCCGGCACGCGTTGGCCGAGGAAAGCGGCTCGGTCATATACAGGTGCAATACCGTACCGCCTGTGTATTTGCGCTGTAGATCGTCCTGGCGCTCCAGCGCTTCGAACGGATCGTCGGTGAAGCCAACGGGCAACTGCGACGAATTCGTGTAGTAGGGCATATCCGGCGTGCCGGCCTGCAAGATGCCCGGAAAGCGTTTGCGATCTTCCTTGGCGAAGCGGTAGGTCGTTCCTTCGGCCGGCGTGGCTTCGAGGTTGTACATGTGGCCGGTTTCCTCCTGATACTCGAGCATGCGCGCGCGCACATGATCGAGCACGCGGATCGCCATGGCATGTCCCCATTCGCTGGAGATATCGTGTTCGTCGGACGTGAAATTGCGGATCATTTCGTTGATGCCGTTCACGCCCAGCGTGGAGAAGTGGTTGCGCAGCGTGCCGAGGTAACGCCGCGTGTACGGGAACAGCCCGTTGTCCATGTGGTGCTGGATGACTTCGCGCTTGATCTCGAGACTCGTCTTGCCGAGCTCGAGCAATTCGTCGAGGCGCCGGAGCAGCCCGGCTTCGTCGCCGGCATGGAGGTGGCCCAGACGCGCGCAGTTGATGGTGACGACGCCAAGGGACCCGGTCTGTTCGGCGGAACCGAACAAGCCGTTGCCGCGTTTGAGCAGCTCGCGCAGATCCAGCTGCAGCCGGCAGCACATCGAGCGGATCATGTTCGGCTTGAGTTCAGAATTGATGAAATTCTGGAAATGGGGCAGTCCGTAGCGGGCGGTCATTTCGAACAGGCGGTCGGCATTCGGGCTGTGCCAGTCGAAATCGGGCGTGATGTTGTAGGTTGGAATCGGAAACGTGAAGGCGCGGCCTTTCGCGTCGCCGGCCATCATGACTTCGATATACGCCTGATTGATCATGTCCATCTCGGCCTGCAGATCGCCGTAGGTGAAGGACATTTCTCGCCCGCCGATCAGCGGCACCTGCTCGCGTAGATCTTCAGGGCAAACCCAGTCGAATGTGAGATTCGTGAAGGGCGTTTGCGTACCCCAGCGCGAAGGCACATTGAGGTTGTAGATCAATTCCTGAATGTATTGGCGAACCTCCGCGTAAGACAGATCGTCGTGACGCACGAAGGGGGCCATGTACGTGTCGAACGAACTGAACGCCTGCGCGCCCGCCCATTCGTTTTGCAGCGTGCCGAGAAAATTGACGATCTGGCCAATGGCGCTCGACATGTGTTTCGGCGGCGAGGCTTCGACTTTTCCCGGTACACCGTTCAGGCCTTCGTTGAGGAGCGTGCGCAGCGACCAGCCTGCGCAATATCCCGAGAGCATGTCCAGGTCGTGAATATGCAGATCCGCATTGCGGTGGGCCTGGCCAACCGCCGCCGGGTACACATGACTGAGCCAGTAGTTGGCAATGACCTTGCCCGAGACGTTCAGGATCAGGCCGCCGAGCGAATAACCCTGATTGGCGTTGGCGTTGACCCGCCAGTCCTGTTGCTCGAGATACTCGTCGATCGAAGAGCGGACTTCGATCAACGGCTTGTCCTGCTGGGTCTTGCCCGGCGCGCCTGGCAGCGCGGGGGCGTGGCCGGCAATCGAGGCGGGAAGCGCAAGGGGCACGGTGAACCCTCCTTTGAATACTAGATATTGTTGGCGAGGCGATCTTATTGACTACATGTAGTGCGTGTCAACGACACTCGACGACGCATTTGGCGGGACTTGATCCGTGCTAATTTCGCGGGATTCGTGCTGCGGAGGCGACGCTTTGGCGGCGTCACGCGGGACACGACGCGGCGATTACACGCACGCGTCGATGGCGATTGGCGACGATCGAGGGAGAGAGGCCGGCACAGCGCGCGAATGCGGCTTGCGCGTGCCGGCCTTGCAGGAGGGAGGGATGCCGTTTGAGGAGGGAGCCAGTGCGAGGCGCGCGTTAGCCGCCGCTGCACCCGCAGGTGCCGCCGGAGCTGCCGCAGCCGCCCGCAGCCCGCTCCTGAGTGCCAGCGGTGTTCGAATCAGGGCTTGCGAGCACGAAGTCGATCACGACCTGCTCCGGCTGGCGCGCCACGTATTCGATACGAACCGGACGCGGATAGTACTGGGCGATTTGCTGCAAGAGGGGAATGGGATCGTGGTCGTTCACGAAGCGCATCGTCTCGCCGTCGTCGAGCGCTTCCAGCGCACCGAAAATCGCTGCATGACGGAATCGTTTGGCAATGCCGCGCGCGTCGAATACATAGGTACGGCTGTCGAGAATATCGGCCATATCAGGCTCCTGGTGAAAATAGTGGAAGTGTGAAAAGCATGTCCTGAAGGTAGCCGGCCACCGATCGTGGCCGGCTTGTCAGTGCGGCGTTCAAACGCGTTGAGCCGCCTTGTGTGTCGCCTTGGCTTCGACGGGGACAGCCGTTTCGGGGCGGCGGAACAGCAGCCGCGCGGCGAACCAGCAGAGGTACAGCACGCCTGCCGCGAACACCACGTCACCGGGCACGCGCAGCCACACCAGCGTTTGCATCAGCGACGAATGAATGACTTCCGGCGAGCGCGCATACCAGAGTCCCTTGCTCACGCTGGCCCATGCCTGGTAGATGCCGGAAGGCAGGATCGAGATGAACACCATCATGAAGAGGCCGATGTTGAGCATCCAGAACGCCATCTTGAGCAGCGAGTCGTCCCAGGCCTCGCGCGACGACATGCCGCGCAGACAGAACAGCATCAGCCCGATCCCGAGCATGCCGTACACGCCGAACAGCGCTGCGTGACCGTGTGCCGGCGTCATGTTCAGGCCTTGCACGTAGTAGAGCGAGATGGGCGGGTTGATCGAAAAGCCCAGCAGGCCCGCGCCGACGGTATTCCACACGCCCACGGCGACGAAACAGAGGATGGCCCACTTATAGGTCTGCACCCACGGTGCGGCCTGCGTCCTGCGATACGTTTGCCAGCCTTCGAGCCCGATCAGTGCGAGCGGCACGACTTCGAACGCGGAGAACACGGCGCCGACCGCGATGACGGCCGTGGACGCCCCCGTGAAGTACAGGTGATGCAGCGTGCCGAGAATCCCGCCGAACATGAACACGATCGTTTCGAACACGATGGCGCGATTGGCCGTCGACATGCGGATCAGGCCGAGGCGCGAGAAGATCAGTGCGATCACGGCGGTGGCGAACACTTCGAAGAAGCCTTCGACCCACAGGTGCACGAGCCACCATCTCCAGTATTCGATCATCGAGTAATGGGTGTGCTGACCCCACGCGAGCGACGACGCGTAGAAGAGCCCAATGCAGGTCGCCGAGAGGAACACCATGCCGATCAGCCCGCGGCCTTCGGTCTTGCGATTCTTCAACGCCGGCATCAGGGCGCGCCCCATCAGGAACAGCCAGATCATCAAGCCGACGAAAAGCAGGATCTGCCAGACGCGGCCCATGCTGGTGTACGCCAGGCCCTGGTTGCCGATCCAGAAGCTGAAGCCGGTGCCGAGGTGCTTGAGCGAGCCCAGCCAGCCCGTCACGGTCGATCCCACGACGATGAAGAGCAGCGCCCAGAACAGCACGTCGACACCGAGCTTCTGCAGCGGCGGCTCCTGGCCCGAAAGCAGCGGCGAGATATAGAGGCCGGTCGCGAGCCAGGCCGTGGCAATCCACAGGACACCGAACTGGGTGTGGATCGTGCGGCTCACCACCCACGGCAACACTTCGGCGATCGGAATGCCAAAGAAGCTGTGTCCTTCGACCGCGTAGTGCGCGGTCAGGGAGCCCATGACCACCTGGGCCAGCAGCAGGCCGATCACCACGTAGAAGTACTTCCTGGTCGCGCGCATCGACGGCGTGGGCTTGACGTTGAAGAGCGGATCGGCGGCAGGCGCTGCCACCGATTCGTCTTCGTCGCTGTGCGCGGTGTGATACCAGAGCATCGCGGCAATGCCGCCGAGCAGCAGGATCACGCTGGCAATCGACCACATGCCGTTGGCGACAGTCGGCGCGTTGTCGACGAGCGGCTCGTGCGGCCAGTTGTTCGTGTAGGTGATGCCGGTCTGACCGGGGCGGTCCGTGGTAGCCGACCATGCCGACCAGAAGAAGAACGCAGCCAGCGCCGTGCGGTCATCCGCGCCAGGAACGCTCCCCGCCGTCATGGCGTATTGGTCGCGCAGCGTGTTGAGCGCCGGGTCGGCGCCGAAGAGCGCCTCATAGTGCGTCGCCACCTCGCGCATCGCCTGGGCGCGCTGCGCCGTTACCGTGACGCGGTCGGTTTGCGGATCGTAGCGGTTGGCGCGCATCTCGCGCTTCAGGCGCGCGTCGAGCGCGCCTTGCTGTTCGACGGGAAGATCCTTGCAGGCCTTGCCGAAGTCCCGCTGCGCCCAAATGTCGCGCAGTTGCAGCGCTTCGCGGTGCAGCCAGTCGGCCGACCAGTCGGGGGCGACGTAGCTGCCGTGGCCCCAGACCGTACCCAGCTGCTGGCCGCCGGCCGACAGCCAGACCTGCTGACCGCGTTTGATCTGGTCGCCGGTAAATACCGTGGCGCCGTTTTCGGTGACGACCGCGGCGGGAATAGGGGGCGCCGCGAGATAGATCTCGCGTCCCAGGTAGAGTAGAGCGGCGAATGACAACAGGCACACCAGCCCGAGCCATTTCCATAGACGACTTGTTGACTGCATATCCTCTCTCCTTTTATCCGGAGGTGTAATGCATGGGGAAAAATGCCGGCGATCACCGCTCGTCGGCATGAGCGGTTTAAAAATCAGATTCGGGTCATGTTCAAGGGCTGTGCCAATTAGTCACGGGTTTGCCGGCTTCGGTAGCCTGTCGCTAGGCTAAGCTGCCCACAGGAGAACTACGTTTGCGCTTGCACAAAGCCCTACCTGGCCAAGGGGTGTCGATAAAAGACGCTGAATACGGGGCGGCGCGCTTTTGGTGACGAAACGAAATGAATGCTCAATCGCTGGTCAGATCTGACGTGCTCGCATCCATGGAGCTTTTTCAAGGGCTCTCGCCCGTCGCATTGGCGGATACGCTGATCTGCGCGCGCACGCACGAGTTGCGTACGGAGGCCCGCATCTTCTATCAGGGCGATGGGGCGGGAAGGGCCTACGCGTTGATCGAAGGAGGCGTTCGCATCTCCCAGTCGGGAAGCGACGGCGAGCAAGTGGTGATCCGTTTCGTCGCACCAGGTGAAATGTTCGGCACCGTCGCGCTGTTCACCGACCGCCGCTATCCGGCGGAAGCGGTCACGCTCACCCAGTCGGTGGCCCTGAGCTGGAGCGAGGCCGACATGTTCGAACTGATGACGCGTTACCCGCGCATCGCAGTCAACCTGGTCGGCATTCTTGGCAGGCGCTTGCAGGAAGTGCAGGAGCGCTTTCGCGAGATCGCCACCCAAAGTGTCGAACGCCGTATTGCACATGCCTTGCTGCGGCTTGCCGAGAAGGCGGGCGAGAACACGGGGCAGGGCACGGAGATCGATTTCCCGTTGACCCGCAAACACGTCGCCGAAATGTCGGGGACAACGCTATACACGGTGAGCCGCATTCTGACGCGCTGGGAAAAGTCCGGCTGGATCGTCACGAGCAATCAGCGCGTGACGCTCTGCGACTTCACGCGCATCATCCGCATCGCCGAAGACGGCGTGGATTGAGGCGGTCGCGGCGACCACCTGCCGCGCATCACGAAGCGAATCCATTCTTGCGTCCGGATCGAGGTATCGGCCGGACGACGCTCTGCGCACATTCCCCGAGTGCGCGGAGTGGCTCTTTCCTCGCTGCATGCTGATCCTTGAGCATTAACTCCGAATTTTGACGACACTAAGTTGTGCGTAATACGATTGTTTGAATCGCATGCGACATTGTGTCGATAAGAGAGATTGAATAATTAATTCAAGTTAAGGGGTTTGCTCGATTTAAGCGTTAGCCTGTTTCACGTTTATGGTCGTTATATGTGGACGTGCAGAACGCGTTTTTGTTTCAAGTAATTTATCTCGAATTTATGAGTGTGTCAATGAGACGCGCAGAATAATTTTTTAACTGATGCATCGCAAAAGAGAGAGGGGAAGCTGGAATGGGAGGCGATGTTTTTTAATTGTGGAATATCAAGTTTTATCCGCCCGGCGCGTTGCGTATGACCTCGGGAGCCGGGCGGCGGGAACCTGTAAGGAGAATAATCATGACAGGAAGGTTATGTACTGCACTTGCCGGTCTCGGCCTGCTGGCGAGTCTTGCTTATCCGGTCGCGGGGCTGTCCGCGACCGTCCAGCCCGGCGCCACGCCCGGTGATTTTGGGCCGCCACAAGGGCAGCCGATTCACGCTGTGCTGACCAGTCCGCCGAACGTGCCGCCGCCGATCGAGCGAAACTATCCCGCGCTGGTCATCGTCGATCTCGAAGTCAAGGAAGTGAAGCGGGAGATCGCAGACGGCGTCAGCTATGACTTCTGGACCTTTGGCGGCACAGTACCGGGCAGCTTCATCCGCGTGCGTCAGGGCGACACGGTGCAACTCCGCTTGAAGAACCCGTCGGATTCGCACATGCCGCACAACATCGACCTGCACGCGGTGACCGGGCCGGGAGGGGGCGCCGCAGTGACACTGGCGTCGCCGGGCCACGATGCCACGTTCACGTTCAAGGCGCTCAATGCGGGTCTTTTTGTTTATCACTGCGCGGCGGCCCCGGTCGGCATGCACATCGCCAATGGCATGTATGGCTTGATTCAGGTCGATCCACCCGAAGGCTTGCCGAAAGTCGACCGCGAATACTACGTGATGCAGGGTGACTTCTACACGAATGGCAAATATCACGATCAAGGCATGCAGACCTTCGATATGGAGAAGGCGGTCGACGAACAGCCGACTTACGTATTGTTCAACGGAAGGGAAGGCGCACTCACTGGCGATAACGCCTTAAAAGCGAAAGTGGGAGAAACGGTCCGGCTGTTCGTGGGTAATGGCGGTCCGAATCTGGTGTCGAGTTTCCACGTAATCGGCGAGATTTTCGATCGGGTTTGGGACGGCTCGGATAAACACTATGAAGAAAGCGTGCAGACCACGCTGATTCCGGCTGGCGGTGCGAAGGTCGTCCAGTTTCGCACGGAAGTGCCCGGCACGTTTCTACTCGTCGACCATTCGATCTTCCGCACCTTCAATAAAGGTGCGTTGGGCATGCTCAAGGTCGAGGGTCCCGCCGCGCCGGCGATCTATTCGTCTGCTGCGGCCGCGCGATAGTGGGGTGTCGGCTGCGAAGCCGACGCTGCCGCGCCGCTATTCCTGGGTTCGCTGCGCAACGTGGGCTATCCGGTCCCGCACGACACCGATCGCCTGCTTGAGCGCGTAGACATCCTGGAAATAGCGGTACGGAATGCGGATCCGGCTCGCGTTCGCGTCGATGTTCTCGATTTCTTCGCTCCATTGCGCAATCTGCGAGCGGGTCGGCTCACTGCTGCTCCACACTTCGTCTTCAAGTGCCTTGATTTCGCGGTACCAGACCACGAGCCGTTTTTTCATCCGCGCCTCGAGCAGGCGCGGCAACGCCTGAAGCAAGCCGATCAGGAGCGCCGCGAACGGCACGAGGATCAACAGCCGTCGTTCGATCACGCTCGCGAGCCAGAACGGCAGATAGCGATACAGGAATGGCTGGCCGGATTTGAAGTAGCGGACGCTTTCGTCGGAGATCGGGAATTCTTCGGTCTTCAGGTTTGGGAACGTGCCGAGCGGTGTGAAGTAATCTTCGCCGCCGTGAACGGTGTGAGCCGCGTCGAGCAGCAGATAGACGAGCGCCGGATGCAGCGTGTCTTTCGAGACCAGCAGCGCCGTTGCCGCGAGCAGCGTGACGTCGGCGCGCGGCAGGTCATCGGCGACACTCGTCGACGCGCGCGGCAAGACGATCTTTGAAAGCGACGGGAACTTCTGAACCAGTGCGTCTGCCTGCGCGAAACTCATCAGTTTGAGGTCGCTGTTCAGCAGGGTCTTCTGCATTTCGGCGTCGGGCCTGCCGATGAAGAAAGCCGCGTCGATCCGGCCGCTTTCGAGCCCCTGGTAAGCTGCCGGTGCATCCATTTGCAGCAGGGTGGAGTTCTGGCTCGTGATGCCGCTGTAGCTGAGCAATACCTGTGCGACGTTGAGCAGGCCGCTGCCGGGCACGCCCGTCGAAATCTTCTTGCCGCGGAGTTGCGACAGCCGGTCGACCGTCGTGTCGCCGCGATAGAACACCCAGATCGGTTCGTACGACACGGCAGCGATTGTCTGCAGACCGTCGGTCTCCTTCGGGCTGGTGGTCCCCGACTGGATGAAACCGACTTCGTAGGCACTGTTCGGGTCTCTCAACCGCTCATAATTTTCCACCGCGCCGGAAGAACTGCGGATATCGAGCTTGATGCCCGCACGCTTCAGGATGGGCGCATAGCGATCCGCAAAGCCGCGATAGATGCCGTTGTCCGCGCCGCTGGTCATGACGATGGTGCGCTGGAACGCGGGTGCGACCATGATCCCCACCACCCAGCCAAACGCAGCCAACAGAATGATTACGCCGACGATCAGGAAGCGCCGGTTCGCCCTGGTCATGGGGGCTTTCTGGCTGCGATGCAGTGCCGGGTTGTGTCGGGGCATCGTTATGTACGCCTCCAGGATGTAACGCAGCAGGGATCGCGGTGCGTCGTGATGCGCATGTGATCGCTATGCCGAGCATACTGCCGTTGCCGCTCGTGGTGAGTATGCCACGGCGAGGGAATCCACCGTCGCATCGAGGACGCATTGTTCGCTGGCAGGTTTGCCGGCGTACCGTCCTGTCTAGTGATGGGTAATCGCAGATCAAAGATATATGTCGTAGTGCAAATTAATATTCGACTCGACCATAAGGCAGGAAGGCCACGCCAGCGGGCGATGCATCCGCGAAACGTCTTCCCGATTCAGCTATACGAAAAAACATATGGAAGATATGAATTTGTCATTTTACTTGACATACCTCCATGGCGTTTAATGGGCTCCGTCACATCGACCCATAGAGCCAGGGCGCCACGCCAAAGGCTCAAAAAGACAGGAGACAACGATGTCAGCAACAACGCTGCGCACGCGGCAACTGGCGCTTGCGGACGCACCGCACGCCGGCCGTCCCGCCAGACTCGCGCAGTCCCCGAAGCGTCGTCCTGACCGTCGGCACGTTGCTGCGCACGTACGCCACGCCGCACGCCGCCCAGCGCGATAAACCGGCGCGCGTCCCAAGACCCTTCAGCGCTGCGCGTCGCGCACAGCCTGGCAAGGCCCCCAATTCCCGAACGACCCCGACGCGGCGCGCATCCGGCGCGCACCGCGCGGGATGGGCATGCGCGCCGACAGGCGGCGCCAGGCCTCGACGTACCACCCCAGCCAGCTCGCAACGTAGTGCCCGAAGCGGTACGCATGACGCGCAACCGCAACCTGAGGAGACAACCATGGCAATCTCAAGCACCGTCGACGTGACGGCCTTCATCGATCGGCATCGCGTCTCGCGGTTTCAGACGCTGATCGTCACGCTATGCTTCCTGATCGTTGCCATTGACGGCTTCGATACCGCCGCGATCGGCTTCATCGCACCCGTGCTGCATTTGCAGTGGCAACTGCAGCCCGCGCAGCTCGCGCCGTTGTTCGGTGCGGGTCTGGCGGGGCTGATGGTCGGTGCGCTCGTGTTCGGCCCGTTTGGCGACAGGCTGGGGCGCAAGCGGTTATTGCTCGTTTGCGTGGGCGCATTCGGATTGGCGAGTCTGGTTTCGGCGTTCGCGCCGTCGATCGGCGTGCTGATCGCGCTGCGCTTTCTGACCGGTCTGGGCCTTGGCGGCGCCATGCCGAACGCGATCACGCTTACGTCGGAATTCTGTCCGTCGGCGCGCCGCTCGTTTCTCGTCACGACGATGTTCTGCGGGTTTACGATCGGCTCCGCGCTCGGCGGATTCGCAGCCGCGGCGCTCATCGAGCATTACGGCTGGCGCTCGGTGCTCTTCGTGGGCGGCATTGTGCCGATCGCACTCGTGCCGATCCTCGCGTGGCGCCTGCCGGAATCGGTGCGCTATCTCGCAAGCCGCGGCGAGCATCGCGAGCGCATCGAACGCACGCTCGCGCGCATCACCCCCCATGCCGACCTCGCAGGCGCGACGTTCACGACGTCCGGCGCGAAAGCGGGCGGTTCGCCCGTGGGTCACCTGTTCCGTCCCGAACTGCTGCGCGGCACGCTGCTCATGTGGCTGGCCTTCTTCATGAGCCTGCTCGTGATCTACCTGCTGTCGAGCTGGCTGCCAACGCTGCTGCGCACGACCGGCGCCTCGCTGCGCACAGCGGCGCTCGTCACGGCGATGTTCCAGGTCGGCGGCACGCTCGGTGCGATCGTGCTCGGCTGGCTCATGGACCGTCTCAACCCCTGCTATGTGCTCGGTGCGAGCTACGCGGCGGCCGGCGTGTTCACGGCCGCCATCGGCTCGCTCACGTCGACGCCCTGGCTCGCGGCGATTGCGGTCTTCCTCGCCGGTTTTTGCGTATCGGGCTCGCAGGTCGGCGCCAATGCGTTTTCCGCGGCGTTCTATCCGACCGATTGCCGCGCTACCGGCGTGAGCTGGGCCAACGGTATTGGCCGGCTTGGATCGGTGGTCGGCTCGGTCGCGGGCGGCGCGATGCTCTCGATGGGACTGACGTTGCCTTTGGTCTTCGTGATCGTCGGCGTGCCTGCGGTCGTTGCGGGCATCGCGATGACGGCACTCGGACGCTGGCGCACGCAGCCTTCCCCGGCGCCGCAAGACGAATTGCTGCTGAGCGGGGATTGAACGCGGCGCACGCGCCGCAGGAAGTAACACAAATAAAACGACGAACGCACGAGCGACGTCGATACGACTGGAGATCGTTCAATGAAAAAGATCATCGCCGCGACCTGCGCGGCGTCATTCGGCATGGCCGCGAGCAGTGCGGCCCATGCCCAGGGCAGTGTGACGCTCTACGGTATCCTCGATACCGGCATCGAATATGTGACGCATGCAAATCGCGCGGGCGACAGCCTCGTGCGCATGCCCGGCATCACGGGCGAGATGCCGTCGCGCTGGGGCCTGCGCGGCACCGAGCCGCTTGGCGGCGGCCTGTCCACGGTATTCGTGCTCGAAAGCGGCTTCAACGTGCGCGGCGGCGACAGCGGGCAGGGCGGGCGTCTCTTCGGGCGCCAGGCGTGGGTCGGCCTCGAAGGGCCATTCGGCGTGCTGAGCTTCGGGCGTCAGTACACGATGACGTTCTGGGCGCTGCAGGATTCGGATCTGCTCGGGCCGGACATCTACGGCGGCAGCGGGACATTCGACAACTACGTGCCCAACGCTCGCAGCGACAACACCGTCGCCTGGAAGGGCAAATGGCACGGCGTAACGGCGGGGGCGACGTGGTCGTTCGGCCGCGACGCCGCCGGCACCGGCAACTCGCCCGGACAGGGCACCTGTGCAGGGCAGATACCGGGCGACTCGCGGGCATGCCGTCAGTGGTCGGCGATGCTGCGCTACGACGCGCCCGCGGGCTTCGGCGTCGCCGCCGCGTACGACCAGCAGCGCGGCGGCCCCGGCGCAGCGGCGAACTTCTTCGACGGCGTGACGCCAATACCGCTCACGAACTCGGGCGATACCGATTCGCGCATCCAGCTGAACGGCTATGCCCAGCTCGGGCCGGTGAAGGTGGGCGGCGGCTGGCTGGGGCGTCGTGTCGACACCGCAGCCGCCACGGTGCCTAACGTGCAATCGAACCTCTACTACATGACGGCATCGTGGTACGCGACGCCGGCGTGGCTGATCGACGGCGGGGTCTATCGCATGATCGACAGCGACCAGAACGCGCGCGGCACGCTCGTCACGCTGCGCAGCACCTACCTGCTTTCGAAGCGCTCGGCGGTCTATTTGCAGGGCGGCTACCTCGCCAACAGCGCCCATGCGGCTTACACGATAAGCCAGGGCGGCGCGGGCGCGTCGCCGGGGGCGGGCCTGTCGCAGCTTGGTGTGATGGCCGGTATCCGGCAGATGTTCTGACGCCCCGCCGCGCAGGCGGCTCGCGAGCCGGTTATTTTGCCTGCGCCGGCACCGACTTCAGATCAACGTTAATCACCGGGAGCGACGCGCACTTTCGCGGCGATGGTGCGAAGGCCGGCTCAATGGCCAGACGACGCAGGGAGTGGCCCCTGCGTCGTGGCCGAGCCGGTTGCCAGTGTCACGTCCGGGCGCATGCGCAGGGCAGCGACGATACCAACGAGCAGCATGACGATGGAACCCGCGAACGGCAGAGTCCAGCTGCCGGTCGTGTCCACCAGCACGCCAAAGATGATCGGGGACAGGATCCCGGCGACAGCAGAGCCCGCATTCATCAATCGCTGCGCGACGGCATGCTGAAGGTGCGCCAGAAACGGGTCAACCTGCTGAACTGCGATGCCGCATTGCTCTCGGTCCAGCTTTTTAAGTAGGGCTACTGGTGCGGCGCGCGGCGCGCCGCTGAATGCCTAATCTGCATCTGTCGCGGTAAGCGCAAGAGATCGGTCAGTTTAAATACGATACGTATTCCTTATTCATCCAGTAAAACCATGGTCGAATCCATATTGTGTCACTCGTTGCCTCGTGCGACAATTCTGCAATCCAGATTAATTTCACCATACCGTGATGCTAAAGATCGCCGCCAAATGGTTCGAGTGCAAGCAATTCGACGACGACGTCTATCTGTTCTGGGAGCCACATGTGATTCCCTTGTTCCGGTGCAACATCTGGTACGTGCGTGGCCGAAATCGCGATCTGATTATCGACTCTGGGATGGGTTTTTCGAGCCTCAAGGAGGCCGGTAAGCACCTGTTTGGCAAACGCACGGCAGCGATCGCGACGCACGCGCATCTCGATCACGTGGGCAATCTTCACGAGTTTGACGAATGCATGGTCCATCGGCTCGAGGCGCCGGGGCTGCGTAATCCGCAGTGGTCATATACGCTCGCGGACGACCGCTTCAATCCCGAGTACTTCAAGAGTGCATTTGCCGATTTCCCATACGAGGGCTCCGTGGTGGATGCGTTGCCGCACGCGGGATATGAACTCGCGAGCTGGCACATCAAGCCAGCTAATGTGACACGCGAGCTCATCGACGGCGACATCATCGATACGGGCGACAGGCATTTCGAGGTGTTGCATCTGCCGGGACATTCACCGGGCAGTATCGGCCTTTGGGAAGCGCGTACACAAACGCTATTTTCGGGGGATGCAATCTATGATGGTCCGTTGATCGACGACCTTCATCACTCGTCGGTGCCGGATTACGTGAAGACCATGCAGCGTCTCTCGCGTTTGCCGGTCAAGGTCGTCCACGGCGGCCATGACCTGAGCTTCACCAGGGAGCGGCTCCTCGAACTCGTCGGTATGTATCTCGAGCGAGTCGGTGCGTGAGCGGGTGGGGCGCCGCACGCCGGCGCTCGCTTCGATGCCGCTCAGAAGGCGTAAATGAACTGCATGGCGAACAAGTCATTCGCCTTGGCGTACGATCCGTCATTGCGGAGGAAGACCTGGTTGTTTGCCCAATCGTGCCGATACTCGACCTTCACCGTAATCTGCTGCGTCGGATAGAAAAGCAGATTCAGCGCAACGTCCTGACGAACCGCCCCCTTGCATTCGAATCCGAGACCGCCGTTTGCCTTCGAGTTTGCCAGGCAGTCAGCGCCGATGCCAAAGCCGTTGTAGGGGTCCATGCCGTTGCCGTTCAGGAATATGCCCCCACCCCCACCACCGTTCTGGCTATTGACGAGGAAGTCGTAGCGCGCGGTGGCGCCCATGCGGCCAACGACCGGCATCGAGAACTTGCGGTGTGCCAGCAATGACACGCCATACCACTGTGCATTGCCGCCATTGAACGCGGCGCGTTGCTGCTTGCCATAGTCGGCCTCGGCATTGAACTGCGCATCGGCAAGTGTGTAAGTGGCGTCGAGCTCGCCAAATACGAAGTATCCGCCCGAACTCGATGCCTGGCCGCCCGCTCCAAAAACCGTGCGGCCTGTCACCGGATCGTGGGCGCTCGGCAACGTCTGCCGGCCGATGGTGAACGAGCCACCGGTGTCGAGCGCCGTGGACCACGTATAGTCCGCTCGCGCGGCGAAGCTCGGCACGCGGTTGCTGGTCGTGACGGGGTCGCCAAGCGCATTCTGTCCTGTTTGCGTGACGGCGCCGTAGGTCCGAGCCTGTTCATTGCCGAGCATGAACTTCCAGGACCAGTTGCTGGCTTCGGGCGTGTAATTGAGGCCGACGCCGACGTAGGCAGCCGGGTCCGAAAAGTCGTAGAGCAGGTTATGGGTCAGAGTCAGCGTTTGCGTGGACAGCTGATATTCATATCCGCCGAACGCGCTCATCAGTCCGGCAAGGAAGGTCGTCGTGCCCGACAACGGCACGGTGACGAATGCCGTGTTGAGAATGTTGTTGCCAATGTTGCCATGCTCGTTTGCCAGCAACGAAATGCCATTGCCCCGATTGGGCATCAGCGAAAATTCGGCCGATGGCGCCATGGGGCCGACACCGAACGTCTTCTTGATGTTGAGGTAGACGTCGCCGATCGTACTGTTGAAGTACGTATAGGATGACTCGTGATTCGCGAAGAGGAACGACGAGGTCCTGGCGGCCCGGTTATAGACGTACGCGGGATCGATATATCCGGTCACCGAGAGTCCGGCGAGCGGTCCCGAGGTGGCGGCATCGGAGAGCGAGTCGACTTTCAACTGCTGGCTCGCGAGCTGCTGCTTCATGTCGGCGAGGTCATCGTTGGTCAGCCTTGCAGGCGCGTTTCCGTAGCCGGGCTTCGACGCATCGACGACATGTGGCGTGTTGACAGCGGGCGGCTTCGCGGCGAGTTCGGCCTTGAGCGACTCCACTTCGGCCTGCAGCGCCTTGAGTTCTTGCTGCAGTCCTTCGATCCGCGCGGAGATCGGATCGGCTATCGCGAGACACGGGACAGTGCCGCTCACGATCAAGCAGATCAGTTGCCATCGCATGGAAAGTCTCCTTACTGTGTGGCCTTTGAAAGGGCAAAGCGAGTCCCTATCCGGACCCAAATCGGTTGGCGTCGGGGGGGGAGTGGCGCAGCCGCTCGCTAAGGCTTGCCGGCGATGCGGCAAGCCATTAGTCAGTTCGCGATGGCGTCGTCGGGGGCTGATGCGCTGTTATGGCGGCGTGCTGCTGCCGCGTGACAGACGCGACCTTAGCGGCCGTCCTTCAACTGCGACCAAAGACGCGTTTCCAGACGCTTGATTGCAGCGGGCAGCGGTTGTTGCATGAACAGCGTTGCAAGGACCTCTGGCTTCGGATAAACCATCGGGTCGTCGAGCAATTCAGTTTTGACGAACTTCGAAGCGGCGCTGTCGGCGTTCGGGTAGTAAATCGTGTTGGTAATCGCTGCGTGAACTTCAGGCCGCTCGATGTAGTTGATCCACTTGAGCGCGGCCTCCGGATGAGGCGCGTCCTTCGGAATCGCCATCATCTGGAACGAGACAGGCGCACCGCTCTTCGGTATGAAGTACGCCAGCTGGATGTCTTTGTGTGCCTCGCGCACGCGGCTTGCAGCCATTTTGACGTCGCCCGACCAACTCACCCCGAAGCAGATGTCTCCGCCGGCGAGGTCGTTGATCCATGAATAGAGGGCGAATTGCGTCACATAGGGGCGAATGCTTTTCAGCAATTCATAGGCGGCCTGATAGTCAGCCGGATTGTGACTGTTCGGATCCTTGCCGAGATGGTGCAGGGCGATGGAAAACATGTCGGTCGGCGAGTCGAGCAGCGAGACGCCGCAGCTCTTCAACTTGCTCAGGTATTCCGGCTTGAACAGTATGTCCCAGTTGTCGAGCGCCACCGAGGGCCCGAGTGCCTTGCGAGCCTGGCTGACGTTGTACGCGAGACCGGTCGTGCCCCATGCCCAGGGCACGCCGTATTGATGCCCCGGGTCCGCCGCGTCGGTCAGTTTCAGCAATTGTGGATCCAGATTGGCAAGGTTCGGAAGCCTGGACTTGTCCAGTTTCAAGTAGATCCCCGCGGCCGCTTGCGCGCCGAGGTAGCTCGACGAAGGCACGACGATGTCGTAGCCAGACGAACCGGTAAGCAGCTTCGCCTGCAACGTATCGTCGCTATCGAACACGTCGTAGCGGACGTGGATGCCGGTCTCCTTCTCGAAGTTTGGTACGGTATCCTTAGCGATAAAATCGTCCCAGTTGTAGACGTTGAGTGTGTTCTCGTCTGCAAGCGCTGTCGTCGCGAATGCACAGCAGGTGAGCAAGGCGAGCGCTATTCGTAAATGCGGTGCTGGCATGATGTCTCCGATAGGGTCTATGGTCGTTATAGTGAGTTGGCGCGCTCAGGGGCGGCGTTGCTTGCGCATAAGGAACAGAATGTCGGCCGCGAGATGCGCCGCCGCGAGCGCGGTGATATCGCTCTGATCGTAGGACGGCGCCACTTCCACGACGTCGGCGCCGACAAGGTGGATCCCGTCCAGCTCGCGC
Source organism: Paraburkholderia sp. EG286B (assembly GCF_040965655.1). Taxonomy (NCBI): domain Bacteria; kingdom Pseudomonadati; phylum Pseudomonadota; class Betaproteobacteria; order Burkholderiales; family Burkholderiaceae; genus Paraburkholderia; species Paraburkholderia sp. EG286B. The sequence goes on from NZ_JBFRCF010000024.1 coordinate 53,775, forward strand.
ACGATCTCCAGTGCCTGCGCCGAAGAGAGTCCGCCCGCGACCGGCGTGCCGGTGCCCGGGGCGAAGGCAGGATCGAGACAGTCGATATCGAAGGTCAGATACGCGGGGGCATCGCCTACCACCTCGAAGATCTGGTCGACCACAGCTGCCGTGCCGTGACGATGCACCCAGGGGGCATCGAGTACGCGCACACCCATGAAGTCGCTGTTCCAGGTCCGGATGCCGACCTGAACCGACCGCGCAGGATCGATCAGGCCTTCGCGGATCGCCTTGTAGAACATCGTGCCGTGATTGAGGGAATTCGCGTCGTCATCGGGCCATGTGTCGCAATGCGCGTCGAAATGAATCAGCCCTAGGGGGCGGCCGAAACGTTCGACATGCGCGATCAGCAGGGGGTATGTGATGTAGTGGTCGCCGCCCAGCGTCAGCATCCTGGCCCCTGAGGCGAGGATAGTGCGGGCGTGAGCCGCAATGGCTTCGCGGATCGTCCACGGCCGATGCGCATCGAACCAGCAATCGCCGTAGTCGATCACGTTCAGTGCGTCGAGCGGCGCAAGCCCCCACGGATAAATGCCCAACTCGGCCAGTTGGACCGAGGCCGCACGCACGGCGGCGGGGCCGAGGCGCGCGCCGGAACGGTAGGTCGTTGCAAGGTCGAGCGGTACACCGGAAATGGCAACGTCGACGCCAGTGAGATCACGGCTATAGGGGCGCCGCAAGAATGACAGCGGTCCGGCGTAGGTCGGCGAAGCGGGGTCTTGCTGCTGCGGCGAACTCTTGCCTGCTTGCGCGGATTCAGTGGTGAATGGGTCTTTTTGGAAGGCAGAGGTCATGATCTCGGTATGTAAGGTGCCAGTAAATCGATTCATACGACTTGTCGTCTCATTCAGGCCGAATGCCATAAGCGCTATGATTCGCCGGACACAATTGATATAAAAGCGAAGGATTTTTCTGGAACTATCGATTTCGTTCATACCTCGATGCGCAGACTCCCACCTCTCCAGGCATTGCTGGCCTTCGATTCGGCGGCCCGACTGGGCTCGTTCACACGTGCGGCTCAGGAGCTGTCGCTGACCCAGTCGGCGATTAGCCATCAGATCCTTCAACTCGAGGAATGGACTGGGCAATCTCTCTTCTTGCGTGTGGGCCGGGGCGTCGTGTTGACCGCGGCCGGCAAGCTGTTTGCGCAGACAGTGGCCGACGCGCTCGCGCTGCTGAGCGACGGCCGCGAGCGGATCGAGCCGTATGGCAATCCCGATTCGGTGCTGCTCTATTGCCCGCCGGAATTTGCCTCGGGCTGGCTGATTCCGCGCATGGGCGAACTGACGGCCGCGATGCCGAACGTCGAGATCTGGCTGGTGACCGATATGGAAGTAACCGAGATCGACCGGGTCGACATCGATCTCGTGGTATCGGCCAAGCCGATCAAGTCGCCGGATGTCGAATGCCTGCGGCTGATGGAACAAGAAAAAGTGGCAATCTGCGGACCCGCGACTGCGCGCCGGCTGTATCACGCGCCGTTTCCCGAGGTGCTGGCGCGTGCACCGCTGCTCGTGCACGAACAGTCACAGGAATGGGCACCGTGGTTGCCCGAACTGCGGCGCAGCGGATTGCAAACCCGGCGCGTAATGACGAGTGCCGATCCGCATCTGCTCGTGGCGGCTGCGGAACGGGAGGCCGGCATTGCCATGGTCTCGCAGCTGTTCGCGAGCGAAGCGCTGGCGCAACAGCGCGTGTGCCGGCTGCCACAGGTGCCACGGATCGCAATGCCGCCTCTGTGGCTCATGAAATCGAAGCTGCCTGCACGCTCAACGGCGGTCGAGCCCGCCTTCCGATGGATTGCCTCGGCTTGCGGTGCTCGCGTCGATGATGGTGCCACCCCGATGCAGTGATTTTCCACTGCATCGAGCATCGCGGCGCGCGAGATCAACAGATCGACTCACGTTTTCCCTACTGCATGTTGATCATCGAAGTATCTGTGGTATCGTTCCCAAATCAGCTGATAAGCGAACAGGAGACCAGCCATGGAGTCCCTCAACGGACGCAGGCCGACCGTCATCGACGTAGCGAAGCGTGCAGGGGTCTCCAAAAGTACGGCGGCTCGGGTGCTGTCGGACGCGCCCAACATTTCCGATTCGGCGAGAGAGCAGGTGCTGCTGGCTGCGAAAGCGCTGGGCTACACGCGCAATGAACTGGCGGTCAGCATGCGGTCGGGCCGCAGCGGCATGCTGGGCCTCGTCTTGCCGGACATCGCGAATCCATTTTGGGGCGAGGTTGCGCGGGGTGCGCAGGACCGGGCTGCGGATGCAGGTGTTTCCATCCTGATTTTTTCGTCCAACTGGAGCGCGGAAAAAGAAAAGATGCATTTGAGCACCATGATGCAGGCGCGTGTCGATGGCGCGATCATCAATCCAGTCGCAGACGAACTCGGCGATTTCGAGCGTTTTGGATTGCCTTGCATCATGATTGGATCGAGTGCTGAGCGGTTTCCCGACAGTGCTTCGGTCGGCTCGGACATTGCACAAGGCGTGGGTCTCGGCATGAATTATCTGCGCTCCAAAGGCCATCTTCGGCCCGCCCTCATCGTCGGACAGCGCACGCGCCTTGCTCGTGCGAGGTTCTTACGCGCGGTACACGAACACTGCATCAAGCATGACATCGATCCTGTCACGCTGCCCGTGGAAGATGCCGACTACACGACGGAAGGCGGCGCACTCGCTATGCGACGTCTGCTGGAGCGGCATGAGGGTCGACATCTATGTGTGTTCGCCGCGAACGACCTCATGGCGCTCGGGGCGATGGGCGCCGTTCGGGAGGCGGGATTGCATTGTCCACAAGATGTGTCGATTCTTGGCTTCGACGGCATTCAAGCGGGCGCATTCGCGTGGCCAGGACTCACAACAATAGAAAAACCCGCTCGTCAGATCGGCGCCGAGGCCGTCGCACAACTTCTTAAACGCGATGTCGAAGCAGCCCACGGTACGCGGATTTATCTGCCATGCACCTTAACTGAACGCGGATCGATTGCCGATCTGCGTCGCAAATCGATGCGCGACTCCGCGGCATCAGGGGAGAGGCGCTGAGCCGCGAGGCCATCGATATATTTTTTCCGCAAAATGGGAACGTTCCCATCGCAATGACGAAGCCAAAAACTTATTGAAGGAGACAGGAACCATGTTGACCGCTCACCCAATCGTCCAGCCGCCCGATAGAACATATCTCCGGCCCATGCTGACCATCGGCATGCTGTACTTCGTGACCGGAGCCTTCAGTTGGCTAAACGGGCCTTTGACCGTCTTCGTCAAATTGGCCTTCAGACTGGATGATGTTCAGGCGCTCCTGATTACCGTCGTCTTCTATGTCCCATATTTCGTGTTCGCATTGCCGTATGCCGCTGCGCTGAAGCGGATCGGGATGAAAAGAGGGATGGCGGCGGGCCTGGGCGTCATGTCGATCGGTGCGCTGTCCTTCAGCTGGTTCGTTGGTGCGCACAGCTACCCCGGCGTACTTGCAAGCCTTTTGGTGATCGGAACGGGGCTGTCCCTGATGCAGACCGCCTACAACCCGTACGTCAGCATTCTGGGACCGATCGACAGCGCGGCGCGGCGTGTGGCTACGATGGGAATCTGCAACAAGACCGCCGGTATCCTTGCGCCCTACGTATTCGGCGCATTGGTCATGGGGGGCGTGGGCGAATTCGTCAGCCGGGTCAAAGCGGCGCCGACAGCAGCACATGCCGACGCTCTGCTCAACGCATTTGCCGCCAGATTGCACGGTCCGTATCTCACGCTCGCGGCCATTCTCGCGGTACTCGCCGTTTTCATCGCGTTTTCGTCTCTCCCCGACATCAAGCCATCGGAAGTCAATGTCGCTGAGCGCGGTAGTCATTCCGCACGCAGCATCTTTTCATTTCCTCATCTTTGGTTGGGAGTGCTTTGCATCTTCACGTACATCGGCGCAGAAGTGCTGGCAGGTGACGCGATCGGCCTATACGGGCAGAGCTTGAACTTGCCGCTCGACGCAACCAAACATTTCACGTCTTATACGATGTCCGCGATGCTCGTTGGCTACCTGGTCGGGCTCGTTCTCGTGCCGCGCTTCATCTCGCAGCAGCGCTATCTGGTCGTTTCCGCACTGATTGGCGTGCTGCTCAGCGCTTGCGCCTATGTCTCCGACGGCTATACGTCGATTGCGTTCATCGCTGCACTGGGCTTCGCGCACGCGATGATGTGGCCGGCGATCTTTCCGCTCGCGATCAAAGGCCTGGGCCGGTTTACCGAAACCGGATCGGCATTGTTGATTATGGGAATCGTGGGTGGCGCCGTGATGCCCCAACTCTTCGCACACCTGAAGCGCGTGTATGACTTTCAGTTTGTGTACATGGTGCTAACCGTGTCGTGCTACCTGTACATCATGTACTACGGCTTTCACGGCCACATGGCAGGAAAACGTGAGTCGAGAGCAACGAGCAACTCCCAAACGCAATGGGCCCGACACGGCAGCGACGAAAACGAGAATAAGGAGAACGTATGAGCATTGCCCACCAGTCACTGCAGGACCGAATCCGTGGACTCGTGTACGGGGTCGCGTACGGCGACGCGCTCGGAGCCACGGTCGAGAAGCTTTCGGCGTCGCAAATCCGTGAGCGCTTCGGGCGCGTCACTTCGATCAATACCGAATGGCATCGTGCGAAAGATGACGAAGCGGGCCGCAAGGGGCGCATACGCGGCGGCGGCATTGTCACCGACGACACCTTCATGGTGCTTTCGCTGATGAGTGTGTACAACGAGGTCGGCCGGCACCTCGACGCGTGGGATATGGCCGATGCGATGGTGCGCCAGATCGCCTGGGTTCCGCGCTGGATACCCGAACTGCAGCGCGAGACAGTGCTGATCGAGCGACTTTTTTATCCGGAGAAATGGATCTATCTGCGGCATCAACTCGCTTCCTGCGATCCACGTCAAGGAGGAATCGGGAACATGGTCAACTGCGGTGCGGCCATGTACATCGCGCCGATCGGCGCGATCAACGCCGGCGATCCCAGGGGCGCCTATGACGAAGCGATCGCATTCGCCAGCGGGCATCAGGAGAGCTACGGTCTTGAAGCAGCCGGTGTGCTCGCCAGTGCGGTAGCCGCGGCGTTCGCGCCTGGCGTCGCGATCGAAGCAGTTGTCGAGGCTGCGCTCGACGTCGCCAGGGACGGCACGCGTGCAGCGATTGACGCGATCGCCGATGCCGCTGTGAGGCTGCGTGGCAAAGACTACGAGACGGTGGTTACGGAATTTCACCGGATCATCGGTCGCTACTCGCCGATTGGTGACGATGTCGAGCATACCGCGAGAAAAGCGGGTATTGCCTCCGACGCCTATCGGCCCTCGCGGCGTCTTTCGATCGAAGAATTGCCGCTGGCGCTCGGCTTCATCCTGACGAACTGCGGGGACTTCCATCAGGCGGTCGAGGACGGCATCAATTCAGGGCGCGACACCGATTCGATTGGTGTGATGATCGGAGCGGTGCTGGGGGCGATGCATGGCAGCACCGTGATCGACGAAGGCATTTGCCGACAACTTGACGAGGTGAACCGACTGGAACTGCTATCCGCTGCCGATTGCTTCGGTCAAACGGTAAAGGCCATCCATGAGGCGGACCGTGCGTTCGCTGAAAAGAAGTTCAAGGTGCGCGCGGACTTGTCCTGAAACGAATAGGGAATCCTCACGCGCCAGGAAAAGAATAGTCAAAGCTGTTGGCGGGGTGGCGGTGTTCAGATCAAGCCCGCCTTTTCCATTATTTAGTAGTGCGACTGACAAAATTAAATCCGGCGAAGCGGCGCAAGCCGATTCGCTTACCAGTCTTATCGGGAGACGACGTCATGAGAGACAATATCCGGGTAGCTGCAATCGCAACCGCAATCCTTGCAATGACCAGCATTGCGCGAGCACAGTCCAGCGTCACGCTCTACGGGATCGTCGACGACGGCCCGAGCTACACGAGCAATGCGGGTGGCCATGCCGGCTGGCAAATGGTCAGCGGAAGCGCGCAGGGAAGTCGTTGGGGTCTCAAGGGAATCGAAGACCTGGGAGGTGGCCTGACGACGATATTCCGGCTCGAAAACGGCTTCAACATCAATAACGGCACGCTCTCGCAGGGCGGACGTGAGTTCGGCCGGCAAGCGTATTTCGGATTGGCTTCGAGCACGCTCGGGACGCTGACCCTGGGTCGGCAACTCGACATGATCAATGACTATGTGGCGCCAATGACGGCAAACTCGTCGTGGGGCGGTTACGCCTTCTCGCATCCGTTTGATAACGACAATACGGACGGCTCGTTTCGCATCAACAACGCGATCAAGTACACCAGTGCGAACTATCTGGGTCTAAGTTTCGGGGCGACATACGCGTTCAGCAACGCAACGGGTTTCGCGCAGGACCGTGAATACAGCATGGGGGTTCAGTACACGCACGGTCCGCTGGTTATCGCCGGGGCGTACTCGAACGTCAACGGCCTCGGCACCAGCACGAACGGTGCCGTCACGCCCGACACCGCGCCGTTCGTCGCTGATTCCCAGAAGATTGCTGGCGCGGGAATCAAGTACGCTTTCGGCCCTGCGGCAGTCGCCTTCGTTTATACGTATACGGACATCGGCCAACCCGTAAGGAACAACCTCGTCCGCGCAACACTGAACGGCACCAGCTTGAGGTTCAGCAACTACGAAATCAACGGGACATACCAGCTTGCTCCGCAGTTCTCCGTTATGGCGATGTACACCTTTACACATGGCGACTACGCGGCGAGCAGCGGTACCGTCCGCCCGAACTGGAACGAAATTGGCTTGATGGGCGACTACCTGCTATCCAAGCGGACGGACGTGTATGTCCAGGGCGTATGGCAGCGCGTGAGCGGCGTGGCCGATGACATGGGCGGAATGAGCGGGGCGTTGATACTAGGCAGTGCGGGGCAGTCGAGTACGGCTAGCCAGATGCTCGTGCATGTGGGTTTGCGGCACAAATTCTGAGTGTGCGAACCGGTGGGTTGCCGTCAATCGCTCGAGAGAGGGCGCGGCGAGATGGGTGTCGGTGCTACCGTGAGGCCAGACCGATCAACGCTCCCGGCACTACAACGCTCTTCGGTCCTGCCAGCAACGCAGGCCGAATAGCGGCACGAGTGCGTAAGCATGATCGAGCATATCCGACTGCAGGCTTTCATACGGCTCCCAGCGCGTCTCGCCAGCCGGTGTTGATGCGACAGGGTACCTGCGCGCTGGCAGTGGAGCCGTTCAGACGCGAAACCCGGATTTCAACGTCTGATAGAGCCGCCTGTACCGTTCGAGCCGGTCTCCCAGCACGCTCCGAAGTGCTGCCTCAGGCTCGTATCGCTCGAGGACAGCGGGCGCTTTGACCACTGCAGCGAGTTCTTCCCGTGTGCACGAGAGACGAGCGAGGCGACTTGCTCCAAGCGCCGCTCCGAGTTCGCTCCCTTCGTTTCGATTGAGTTCGAAGCCGAGCGCGCAAGCGCAGAGTTTGCCCCAGAACGCGCTGCGCGACCCGCCGCCAATGAAGGCGGCTGCGGTGAGCGTCGTTCCCGCTCCCCGCAGCGCCGCATATCCATCCGCCATCGCGAACGCGACGCCTTCCATCACGCTGTACGCAAGATGCTGGGCGCCATGCGCCGAAGTCATCCCGTAGAAGACACCTTTTGCTGCGGCATCGTTGTGCGGCGTCCGCTCCCCGTTCAAATAGGGAAGGAAAATCGGCGCGGCGGCGCTTTGTCCCGAGGGGGCCATCTCGATCAGTTCGGCGACGCTGCTCTTGAGCAGGCCGGACAGCCAGTGCAGGCTCGCCGCCGCGCTGAGGATGACACTCATCTGATGCCACTGTCGCGGCACGCAATGGCAGAATGCATGGACGGCCTGGGCGGGGTTCGGTGCATAGCTCGCGGTCGCGGCGAAGAGTACGCCCGACGTTCCCAGCGACAGGAACGCATCGCCCGGCCGGGCAACGCCGATGCCAACTGCGCTCGCGGCGTTGTCACCGGCGCCGCCACAAACCGTCACGCTGCCATCGAGACCCCACTCGCGCTGAAGGTCTCCCCGCAACTGGGCCGCAGGCTCGCTGCCCTCAACCAGCCGGGGCATGTGCTCCCTCGACAAGCCGGTTGCGTCGAGCATGCGGTCGGACCAGTCGCGTTTTGCGACATCGAGCCATAGCGTCCCCGAGGCGTCGGACATGTCGGATGTAAACTCGCCAGTCAGACGCCATGCGATGTAATCCTTCGGAAGCAGCACTTTTTGCACTGCACGAAAGACGGCTGGCTCGTACTTCGAAAGCCAGAGCAGCTTGGGCGCCGTGAAGCCCGGCATGGCCTGATTTCCGGTGATATCGCGCGAATCGGGCACGAGCGCCTCGAGTTCGACGCACTCCGCGTAGGCGCGCGTGTCACTCCACAGAATCGCCGGACGCAGCACGTTGCCACTGCGATCGAGTAGCGTCGCGCCGTGCATCTGGCCGGAGAGGCCAATTCCGCGCAGCGCCCTGAACGCGCGAGGCTGCTCGCTGCGTAGGGCCGCGACGGCGTCGAGCGTAGCGTTCCACCAGTCCTGGGGACTTTGCTCCGACCACAGGGGGTGAGGGTTCTCGACGCGCAGTCGGGCCCGGCTGCTGGCGATGACGTTCGATTCGGCATCGGTAAGCACAACCTTTACCTCGGACGTGCCGAGGTCGATTCCCAGATAACTCAAAGTGTATTCCCGACGGTGAGCAGGCGGCCGCGCCGCCTGGCATGGTCTCAGGCCGCTGCCTTGTGAGCGTGTGAGGGGGCGTCGTTGAGCCGGTGCAACGCGCGAAACTTCGAAGGCGGAATCCCTTTTTGCGCGAGAAACTGCCGGTTGAAGTTCGATACATTATTGAACCCGACGCGGTAACAGATATCGGTCACGCCCAGATCCGAGCACATGAGCAGTTCGCAGGCTTCGTTGAGGCGCAGCCGGTTCTGATACTGCACAAACGTGCAACCGGTATGCCGCTTGAAGAAGCGCGTAAAGGTGCTGACGCTCATGCTCGACATTTCCGCAACGTCGACTTCACGCAGATTGCCGGCGAGATTCTGCTGGATATAGGACAGCACCTGGTTGATGGTCGACGACATGTAGCGCTGCGCACTGACGTTGTATGCCGGCCCGGCGAGCAGCTTCCTGCTGGTGCAGGCGATCAACTGGTCGAGGATCGACATCAGCAGCATGACGCGGCGCGCACCGTGCGCACCTGAAACCTCCTGCATCACAGGGGCAATGGCGAGGCCGAGTGCGTCCGGAAACTGGATGCCTCGCGACGCCTGATCGATCAGCGCCATCGCAGGGCTGAGTTCGGCGAACGCCGCGACCATCTTTTCGACGGCATCACGCGAGAACTGCAGCACGAGATCGCGAGACGGCACGCTCGCGCCGCCGTCGCTGTCCGTCACCCAGTTGTGAGGCAGATTCGGTCCCGTCAGTACGATGTTGCCAGGATGGAAGTCCCCGATGTAATCCCCCACGAAGAACTTGCCCGACGAGGCACGGATGACGTGCACTTCGTATTCGGGGTGGAAGTGCCATTTCGCAACCGTATGCGGATAGTCGTGCACCCAGGCCCGAAAGGACTCGTCCCGACGGGTATGGACCAATTCGAGATCCGGATTCATTGCTCTCGTCTCCACGGGAATCCTGGCTTCGCGCCCAGGGCGCGTGCATGCACCCTAATGTACTCCCACGCCGGGCGCCGCGTGCAGGCGCGGGGCGGGTACGGGAGCCGCCGCCTCGTCTGCCAGCCCAAGCGACACATTATCCCCCGTCGCGACGTCGAAAACATGCAGATCGTGTTCGCGCAACGCGAGCCTGACGTGATCTCCCGTGTGAGGCTCGGTACTCGCCGGAACCAGCGCGGTGATACGCTCGCCTGAGCAGTCAACGGTAATGAGCGCTTCTGCACCCAACACTTCGACCAGCTCCACAATGCCACTGAGCACGAGGGCATCGTCCGCTTTCACATCATCTGGAATCCATACGAAATTTGGACGGACCGCTAGCTTTATTGCCTGCCCGACCTGCAAGCGCTGAAAGCGGTTCCCGCGTAATTGCCATTGACCGGCGGTTGACGACACGATAAGTCTTTCGCCAGTGCGTTGCACAGAGGCATCCAGAAAGTTCATCGCAGGCGTGCCGATAAAGCCCGCACCAAAAATCGTGCGCGGATACCGGTATAGCTCGGTGGGCGTGCCTTCCTGCTCGATGTGTCCGCCGCGCATCAGAATGACGCGGTCGGCTAGCGTCATCGCCTCGAGCTGGTCGTGCGTCACGTAGACCGTGGTCGTTTTCAGACGCTGATGCAAGCGTTTGATGTCGGTGCGCAGCTGGGCGCGCAACTTGGCGTCGAGGTTCGACAACGGCTCGTCGAACAGGAAGACCGCAGGCGTCTTGATCATCGCCCGGGCGATGGCGGCGCGCTGCTGCTGGCCGCCCGACATGGCGCGCGGCTTGCGTTCGAGCAGCGCATCGAGATTGAGCATGGCGGCTACCTCGCGCACGCGGCAGTCGATCTCGGCCTTCGGCGTTTTGAGGCGCCGCAGGCCGAACGCAATGTTCTCGTACACGCTCATGTGCGGATAGAGCGCGTAGTTCTGAAACACCATCGCGACATTGCGCTCGCGTGCGGGTACGTCGTTCACGACCGTGCCGCCGATCGAGAGGCGGCCCCCCGATATCTCCTCCAGCCCGGCGATCATGCGCAGCATCGTCGACTTGCCGCATCCCGACGGCCCCAGCAGCACGACGAACTCGCCTTCGTCGATGTGCAGGTCGAGCGGATGCAGTACCGGTTGCCCGCCGTCGTACTGCTTCATGAGCCCTTCGCAGACAATAGTCGCCATGATTCAATCCATCTCGATCTGGATCTTCACGTCCTCGGGCCGGCCAGCAGCGGCTTCCTCGAACGCCTTGATGCCGTCTGAAAACGCGAATTTGCGGGAGATGAACGGATTCACGTCGATCATTCCCGAACTGATGAGGGCTAGCGCCCGCGGAAAAATGTTCGCGTAGCGGAACACGGATTCGAGCCGGATCTCCTTTGCCTGCATCGCTACCACGTCGAGCGCGACCGGGCCTGGCGGCATGCCCACCAGCACCGCGCAGCCGCCCGGACACACGAGGTTCAGCAGCGTCTCGAAGACCTTCGCGTTGCCCGAGGCTTCGAACACGACGTCGGCGCCCCAGTCTTCGGTCACCTGGCGCACCACGTCTTCGAGCGATTCCTCTGCGGCATTCACGGTACTCACTGCCGGATTGCCGGCGAAATGGCGCAATTTCTCTTTTACGACGTCGGCGAGGATCACGCGCGACGCGCCGCCCGCGAGCGCCGCGAGCGCCGTCATCGCGCCGATGGTGCCTGCGCCGATCACGACGGCCACGTCGCCGGGCTTCATCGCGGCCTTCGTGGCCGCTTGCAAGCCGATCGACAAGGGCTCGACGATGGCGCCTTGCGCGAACGAGACGTTGTCCGGAAGCCGGTAGGTGAACGCGGCCGGGTGCACTACGTAGGGGGTCAGGCAGCCATGCACGGGGGGAGTGGCCCAGAACCGCACGGCGGGGTCCAGGTTGTAGAGTCCGCGCATGGTGGCGCGCGAATCGAACTGCGGCACGCCGGGTTCCATGCAAACCCGGTCGCCGACTTTCAGGTGGCCGACTTCGGCTCCCACCTCGACGATCGTGCCCGACGCCTCATGACCGAGCACCATCGGCTGCTCGACCTTGAACGGCCCAATGCGGCCGTGCGTGAAGTAGTGCACGTCACTTCCGCACACGCCAACGGTATGAATGCGAACCTTGACATCGCGTGGCCCGATCGCCAGCGGCAAATCGATGTCCCGCAGGCTCAGGCGTCGAGCTTCTTCCAGTACGAGTGCCTTCACAACATTCTCCTTATTTTCCTTTGACCATTGAGTTCAGGAGGCGAATCAGCACGCCCACGAAGATGATTGGCGGCAGGGCGAGCAGAACCGTCGACGCGTTGATCACGCCCCACGGCACTTCCTGGCCGAGCGACGTAAACGCGGATGCGACGACCGGCAGGGTGGCGCTGCGCGACGACGTCAGCGCAAGTCCCATCATCAGTTCGTTCCAGACCAGCACGAAGCTGAAAATGATGCCGCCGAGCAGCGTGTTGCCACAGGTCGGCAACGCAATGCGCCAGAACACCGCGTAGGGTCCATAGCCGTCGAGCGTGGCGGCCTCCTCGATTTCGCGCGGTATGCGCTGGAACACGGGTATCGACAGCCATGTGATGGTGGACAAGGTCGTCAGCAGATAGGTGACGATCATCGAAAAGCGCGTGTCGTACAGACCCAGGTCCACCCAGATCGCGATGAGCGGAATCGCTACCGCGACCGGCGGCAGGAAACGCAGCGACAGCAGAAAGAACTGGATGTCGCGTTTTGCCGGAACGTGAAAACGTGCGATCACATAGGCTGCCGGCACGCCGAGCACCGTGCCCAGGATGACCGCGGTGCCCACGATGACCGAACTGTTCTCCAGTGCGATCAGCACCTCCGGGCTCGAAATCACCTGCCGGTAATTGTCCAGCGTCGGCGTGAAGATGAAACGCGGCGTGGGTGTGACGATATCGAGCAGATTCTTCAGTGAATTGAGCACCGCCCAGAGGATCGGGAACACCGCCACGACGGCGAGCGCTACACCGAGCAGCAGGATCGTACTGCGGGAGATCAGTCTTCCCATTTGTTCACCCGCTTCCAGATAAGCGTGAAGATCAAGGTCGTGGCGACCATCATCAGGACCGCCATGCTCGACGCGTACGACACCTTTCCTGCGAGACCGATTCCCTGGGAGTACGCGTACATGTCCAGCGTTTCCGTGGAAACGCCCGGGCCGCCTTTGGTCATCACGTAAATCAGGTCGAACGAGCGCAGCGACTCCACCATCTTGATGAACACAAGACTCATGATCGGCGCCTTGAGCATGGGCAGCGCGATGTATGCATAAACCTGCCAGGTACTGGCATAGTCGAGCCGTGCGGCTTCGAGCGGCTCGGGCGGCAGCGTCTCGAGCAGCTTTAGCACCACCACCGAGAAAAACAGACCCCATTGCCAGATATCGACCAGCGCGACCGCATAGAGCGCAAGCGCCGGGTCCGAGAGAAAGGCCGTGTTCGTGATGCCAAAGAGGCCGATCAACCAGCTGAGAATGCCATTGAGGGGCGAGTACATGAACTTCCAGATAAACGCCGCGGAAACACGTGGCAACAGCACAGGGATGATCAACAGCACGCTGATCGCGTTGCGCAGCCGGCCGTGCACATGCTCGAACAGATAAATGGCAATGACGATTCCGAGCGCGACCGCGCCGAGCACCGTCACGACCTCCCAGATGGCCGAAACCTCGATGGAGTTGATGAAGCGCCGGTCGGCGGCAAGGCGCACGAAATTGCGCATCCATACGAACTCGCTATCCGGGTAGCGCAGCACGCGATTGCGGAGTGCGAGGTTGATGGCCGCGATGGTCGGCACGAATCCCAGCACCACCATCGCAACGAGAGGCGGCACCAGAAACACGAACGGAAGGCTAGTCTTTCCGCGATTAAACATTCAGCTCTCCAGCTTCGAACACTCGGGAGCGCATCCCGCCGCTCCCGTGCACAGAGGGGACTCGCGCGCCTCGCGCGCGTCCCCGCGCTGCCGCTCACTTGCGCGCATGCTCCATGGCGTCTTGCGCGTACTGGGTCGAATCGTTGAGCGCGCCCTGAATGTCCTTCTGGGTGCCCGTAAAGATTTCCTCGAGCGCCACGCCAAGGTTGTCGCCGATATCCGGCCATTGGGGGCTCGGCCAGAACGTGACCTTCGACACCGGCGTCGTATCTTTCAACCCGGCGAGAATCTGCGGTTTGACATGCTTCTGGAAATAGTCGCTTTCGATCGTGCTCGTGCGGTTGTAGTCGCTGAACACGTTGTCACGCAGGCGTGCCTGCTCCTGATCCTTGCTCGTTGCCCACGCAATGAACTTGCCGGCCGCCTGGCGCGTGCATTCGTCCTTCGCGCCGACCGCAGAAATGGCCAGACCATGCCCGTATGCAGCGGAGGGCAGCGGTGCGGGCGGCCTCACGTAGCCGACCTTGTCGGCGACACTCGACTTGGTGGGGTCTTCCATCCAGTCGGCGAACGGCGTCGACTCGATCATGAACGCCACCTTGCCGGAGCGGAATGCCTCGAGCGCGTTGCTCCAGTCATAGGTAGTGGAGCCCGGCGGCGCATACTTGAAGAGGTCCGTGTAGAGCTGCGTGGCCTTGACGGCAGACGGCGAATTGAATGCGGGTTGCTGCTGCTTGTCGGTCCATGTGCCGCCTTCGGCGAGCATGAACGGCGCCCAGCGCCAGACATTCATGCCGGAGCCGCGCTGGCCTCGGGCAACCCAGCCGTACAGGTTCGGCGGCGCGTTGAGTTTCTTGATGTCGGCAACCAGCTCGTCGAGCGTGCGCGGCACCGGCATATGCGCTTTTTCGAGAATATCCCGGCGATAAAACAGGAAGTCGGAACCACCGATCAGCGGCGCGAAATACGCGACGCCCTGATAGCTCGCGACGGCGCGGCGTCCGGGCAGGAAGTCGTTGTAGTCGGCTTCCTTGGGGTAGTACTTCAGCAGGGGCACGATCCAGCCCGCCGTCGCGAACTCGGAGACATTCGCCTCATCCACGTAGTAGACCTGGTATGAACCGGCGCCGGTCGATGCGTCGAGCCGCGACTTTGCGCGGCGGTCGTTCTCTCCGAAGTAGCTGATCTCGATCTTCGTTCCGGTCTTTTTCTCGTAGTCCGGCAAGGACTTTTCCATCACGGTGAGGCCGAGACTTTTCTGCGCGAGCACCTTGATGACCGGAACATTGCACGACTGCGCGACTGACACGACAGGCAGGGTCGCGCCCAGCAACGCACACAGTGCGGAATAGTGGAACCTTTTCACTGCCGTCTCCTGAAAGGTTTTAGTTCGAGTGGTTGTTATCGGCCGGTGGAGTTTGCGTGCCGGTAGATAGCGAGCGTAAGTTAGCACCGGCCTGGCGAGCCAGCCACGCCAAAACGGGGCAGCGCTTCTGTACTTTTTGCTCAGTTTTTGTGTGCAGCGCAAAATTTTGTGTCGAACCAGGTTGGTTTGGGAAACCATGGCTGTATGCGTTCTGGGAGATCGCGACACCAGTTCGATGGGGTCAGGGATGGTCGCGCGCGCAACTTTCCGCTTTGTCACGCGGCAGATCATTCCGGCCTCGATGGTAAGTATCCCTATGTTATTTTCATGTTCGCGGGGATCGAATCTGTCGATGTCCGGGTGTGCTCCAGGGGAAGCGCAAAAACGAGGCCGATCCTCCGACGCAGCGAGACCGGCGTCGGCGTCACTCCTCGAGACACCCACGCAGCGTTCGCGCAAGCCGGGCGGCCTCAGCCGCGTCGGCAATGTTCGCGAACCCCATCACAAGGCCGCGCGGCGTGTGCGGCGTGCGGCCATTCGCGTACCAGATCGAAAGCGGCAGCACGGCGAGCCCCGCTTCGCGGGCGCGCGCGGCAACGGCGACGTCGTCGACCGGACCCTCCGGGCCTTCGCCGAACCGCACCGCGGACTGGATCCCCCCGGGCGGCACTTCGACAGTCAGCCGTTCGCCGAAGGCCTGCTCCAGCGCGCGTACGATCAGCACGCGCCGCTGCGCGTACAAGGTTCGCATGCGCTTCAGATGCCGCGCAAAATGCCCCCGCTCGATGAAATCCGCCAACGCCGCCTGCAATAAGGTCGGCGATCCGGCGTTCATGCTGTACGCGACCCGAGCGACGCGCTCGACGGCCCGCTCCGGCTCTATCGCATCGTCGCGACCGCACGCTCGATCAAGCCATCGGACGATGCGGACGTTCTTGCGGTTGCCGGTGACATTGGCGATCCGGCAACCGCCCGCCGCGTTATTTCCGAGGGCGTCGCGCGATTTGGCCGGATCGGCACGCTGGTCGACAACGCCGGCATCTCCATCGGCAAGCCTTTCACCGAACACACTGCCGAAGACTACGCCGCAGTGATGAACGCGAATATGGCGGGCTTCTATCACATCACGCAACTCGCCATTGCCGAAATGGAAAGGCATTCGAGCGGCCACGTGGCCAGCGTGGACCAGGCGTGGAAAGGATAGGTATTTACACCAATGCCAAAACGTGTATCGGGGAAGGCGAATTTTTCATTAGAAGGTTATCGGGCTTCTCCATAGACTGTGCCGAACCCAGTGATCGAGCGCTGTCCGGAGGTAAGGGGCCGGGTCGACGGCGTTCTTGCCTTACCCAATTGCCAGGAAATTCAAATCTAACGACACAAAGGGGGAGCAGAATACTTGCGTTTTGCCTAATGCATCCATTCGATCGGTGATTCGAACAGCGTCAGGCTGTGGCGAAAAATAGCAATTAGAAACTCGTACATCGGAGACAGAATAATGAAGCTGGTCAGAAAGATCGCACTGCGTACGATGGTGGGAGCGGCGTTCGCGCTTGCTGCCGGGACAAGCGCATTCGCGCAGGGCAAGCCGGTTACGCTTGGGTTCTCCCAGGTGGGCGCCGAGAGTGCATGGCGCACGGCGAACACCGTGTCGGTGAAAGCGGCAGCCAGGGATGCCGGCATCAACCTGAAGTTCTCGGACGCTCAGCAGAAGCAGGAAAACCAGATCAGGGCGATCCGCTCGTTCATCGCGCAGAAGGTTGACGTTATTGCGTTTTCGCCTGTCGTCGAGTCGGGCTGGGAGCCGGTGCTCGAAGAGGCGAAGCGGGCAAAGATCCCGGTCGTCCTCACCGATCGCGCGATCGACGTAAAGGATCCCTCGCTGTACGTGACGATGATCGGCTCCGACTTCATGGAAGAAGGGCGGCGCGCCGGTCACTGGCTCGAGGAGCGTTACAAGAACGAGCCGGGTCCCATCAACATCGCAGAGCTGCAGGGGACGGTCGGTTCCGCGCCGGCCAACGACCGTCATGCGGGCCTGATGGAAGTGATCAAGAGCGATCCGAAGTTCAAGGTCATTGCCTCGCAAAGCGGTGACTTCACGCTCGCGGGCGGCAAGCAGGTGATGGAAGCGTTTGCGAAGACGTACGGCAAGAAGATCAACGTGGTCTATGCCCATAACGACGATATGGCGCTCGGCGCGATCCAGGCCATGGAAGAGGCAGGCATCAAACCGGGCAAGGATGTCACGGTGGTTTCCTTCGATGCGACGAAGGGCGGCTTCCAGGCCATGGTGGACGGGAAGATCAACGTGGACGTCGAATGCAGCCCGCTGCTCGGTCCTCAGCTGATGGCCGCGGTGAAGGACATCGTGGCCGGCAAGCAGGTTCCGCGGCGCATCGTGACCGACGAAGGCATCTTCCCGATGAATGTCGCGGCGCAAGTCATGCCGAGCCGCAAGTACTGATCCGCACGTCATATCCCGCCGCTGACGGGCGCGTTCGGGAGGGTCACTCCCGAGCGCGCCGGCTCGTCCCCGACACCCTTGGCGAGGCCGTCCGCGGATCTCGCGAACACCATGAAACCTTCACCCATCCTCGAAATGACCGGCATCGACAAGACGTTCCCGGGCGTCAAGGCGTTGCAGCAGGTCGATTTTCGGCTGTATCCCGGTGAGATTCACACCTTGATGGGCCAGAACGGCGCGGGCAAATCGACGCTCATCAACGTGCTCACCGGCGTATTCGCACACGATAGCGGCGAAATCTGCCTCGCCGGGAAGCCGGTGCGCTTCACGGCGCCGCTCGACGCCGAAGCCGCCGGGATCCAGACGCTCTATCAGGAAGTGAACCTCTGCCCGAACCTTTCCGTGGCGGAGAACATCTTCGCCGGCCGGCACCCGAAGAGGCGCGGAGCAATCGACTGGAAGGCGATCAACCTGCAGGCGCGGGACGCGCTGGCCGCGCTGGATCTCTTCATTGATGTCACGCACTCGCTGGACTCCTACCCGATTGCGGTCCAGCAAATGGTGGCCATCGCGCGCGCCGTCTCCGTCGACGCGAGCGTGCTCATTCTCGACGAACCGACTTCAAGTCTCGATGACGGCGAAGTCGCGCGGCTTTTCGCCGTGCTGCGCCGCTTGAAGGAATCGGGAATGGCGATTCTGTTCGTGACGCACTTTCTCGAGCAGACCTATGCCGTATCGGATCGCATCACCGTCATGCGCAATGGCGCACGAGAAGGCGAGTACCTGGCAAAGGACTTTCCCGTCGACGTGCTGGTCGCGAAGATGACTGGCCGGGAAGGCATGAACGAGGCGATGAAGGCAGGCACATCGGACGGTCCGCACCCGGATGCAGCGTCCACGCCTTTTCTTTCCATGCAGGGTGTGGGTCGGCGCGGGTTGATGAGTCCCGTCGATCTCGACGTGTGCCCTGGTCAGATCGTCGGCCTGGCCGGACTGCTCGGTTCTGGCCGCACCGAAACAGCGCGGCTGGTGTTCGGCGCCGAACGCCCGGACACCGGGACGATGCTGATCGACGGACATCGCGCCAGGCTCACTTCGCCGCGAGACGCGGTGCGACATGGCATTGCTTATTGCCCGGAGGATCGAAAAAAAGAAGGCATCGTCGCGGCGTTGTCGATCCGGGAAAACATCGTTCTGGCGTTGCAGGCACGACGTGGATGGTGGCGCATGCTGAGTTACACCCGCCAAAGAAAAATGGCCGATCAATACATCGCGCAACTCGGGATCAAGGCACGCGACGCAGAGCAGCCCATCGGTTTGCTTTCGGGGGGAAACCAGCAAAAGGTGCTGCTCGCCCGCTGGCTCGCGACCGAGCCAAAACTGCTGATTATGGATGAGCCAACCCGCGGCATCGACGTTGCCGCAAAGTTCGAGATCATGGACCGCGTGCGTTCGCTTTGCGCGAAGGGCCTCGCAATTCTCTTTATCTCTTCTGAAATGAGCGAAGTGGTTCGCGTCAGTCACAGGATTGCGGTCCTGCGCGACCGTCGCAAGGTCGCCGAGATTGCGGGCGATCGCCTCTCGGAGGATCAGGTGTATCAACTCATCGCAGGAGGCGAGTCATGAAGCCGGTTCGCGCGCTGGTGCGGCATCAACTGGTCTGGCCCGCCATCACACTCATTTTGCTGATTCTCCTGGACGTGGCGCATCGCGCAAGCTTCCTCTCGGTGACAGTCCTGGACGGTCACCTTTTCGGCGCGCCGATTGATATCCTGAATCGTGCTGCGCCGCTTGTGCTGGTCTCCCTCGGAATGACGCTCGTTATCGCGACGCGCGGCATCGATATCTCGGTCGGAGCAACGGTGGCCATTGCCGGCGCGGCCGCCGCGATCATCCTCGAGGCGGATCCGTCGCACGTAGGCATGGCGCTTGTGGCGGCGATTGCCGTCGGACTGTTGGCCGGGATGTGGAACGGTCTGCTTGTCGCGCTCGTCGGGATGCAACCGATCATCGCCACACTCATTTTGATGGTCGCAGGGCGGGGCGTTGCACAGCTGCTGACAGGTGGCCAGATTATTCCCATCGGTGCCCCGGGCTACCTCAGGCTGGGTGATGGATATCTGGCGATGGTTCCCTGCTCGGTCTGGATCGTGGTCGTCGTGACGCTGGCGCTCGCGCTTCTGGTGAACCGCACCGCGCTGGGACTCTTCGTTCGCTCCATTGGCGTCAACCCTGTCGCAACGCGGCTGGTCGGGCTGCGTTCCGGTGCGATCGTCTTCGGCGTGTACGTCATCTGCGGGCTGATGGCGGCGATCGCCGGGATCATCTCCAGTTCGAACGTACGGAGTGCTGATGGAAACAATGCGGGACTGTTGCTCGAACTCGACGCGATTCTGGCCGTGACGCTCGGCGGCACGTCGTTGCTTGGCGGCCGCTTCAGTCTTGGCGGCACGGTGCTCGGCGCATTGATCATCCAGACGTTGACCTACACGACCTATTCGATCGGTGTGCCGCCGGAAGCAACGCTCGTTGTCAAGGCGATTGTCGTGGTCGTAGTGAGTGTCATTCAGTCCGAAGTTGCGCGCGCGCTGGTCGTCAAGCAGGTGAAACATCTTCTTTCCCCGGCGCGCGAACGCGCATCCACCGGAACGAGTCCATCATGAGAAAGCTGACTGGCCGCCTGGCCGATCCGAGAACGCTGCCCATCGTCGCAACGGTCGTGCTGTTCGCTGCGCTGTTCGGGTTTGGTTCCGTCATGTACACCGGTTTCTTTTCGATGCAGGTATTGACGGGCCTGTTCGTTGACAACGCGTTTCTGCTTGTCGTGGCGATTGGCATGACGTTCGTGATCCTGTCGGGAGGTATCGACCTGTCGGTCGGCGCTGTGGTTGCCCTGACCACGATACTGTGCGCTGTGGGCGCGCAGTGGCTGCACTGGCCCATCTGGGTCGTCGTGCCGATCGTGCTGGTTTTCGGCGCGCTTTACGGTGCGGCGATGGGAGCGTTGATTCACTTCTTCCGCCTGCAGCCATTCATCATCACGCTCGCGGGCATGTTCCTGGCCCGCGGCACATGCTTCCTGATCACGACGGAATCCATCACGATCGACGAGCCGACGTTCCATGCTGTCGCGTCGCTGAATATTCCGGTCGGCGGCGGCTCCCTCAATGCCGGAGCGCTGGTTGGCATTGCGACGCTCGGGGTCGCCATTTTCATCGCGCACTTTACGCGCTTCGGGCGCAACGTCTATGCGATTGGCGGCAATGAGCGCTCTGCGCTCCTTATGGGCTTGCCAGTCGCAAGAACGAAGATCGCCGTGTATGCGCTCAGCGGCTTCTGCTCGGCGCTGGGCGGCGTGATCTTTACGCTGTATGTGCTTTCCGGGTACGGACTGCAGGCACAGGGGATGGAACTCGATGCGATCGCCGCAACGGTGATCGGCGGAACGTTGTTGACCGGCGGGGTCGGCTATGTAATTGGCTCGCTGTTCGGCGTCGGCATCCTCGGCACCATCCAGACGCTGATCACCTTCGACGGCACGTTGAGTTCGTGGTGGACGCGCATCGTCATCGGCGCATTGCTCTGTGTGTTCTGTTTGCTGCAGCGGATCATCGAGCGGCACGCGGGTCGACGCCGCAAGGGCGGCGCGGATCTCGCGCCGACCTCGGCCGGGCCGTCACACGGTGGGCAGCGGGGGCGGGACAAGCGTGGCAGCGGTGATCTCGTCACGACGACCTGATCGTTGCAGGTTGGTATTCAGTCTGTCTGAACGAGAGGGGAAAACATGCTCGAGCTGCGGGAAACGGATTTACGAAAGCCAGCCTTCGGGGAGACGGTGCGACCTGGCGAGCCAGAGCAGGGCGCAGCCGGGAAGGCGTATCGGCAGACACTTTCGAACGCCTATCTGAGGCTCGACGTAGAGGCAGGGCGCCACGGCGGGATTGCGCAACTGGAGTGGAACGACCGCGGGGTGTGGACGCCCGTCTTTCGACAGGCGGAGCGGCGAGGGCATGGAGTGGCTCCCCGTCGACTATCGTGTCAACCGTCGATCTGGGTTCAGAACGCGGCGCAGGACATCGAGGCAGCGGCGCCGTCGTCGGGGTCGCAGCCAATCGGCGCAAGTCGGCGAGCTCCAGTGGCCGATGTTGCTCCAGATGTTGCACTCATGGGTGACTGGAAACTCGACCCCACTGGGGAAAAATGTCTCCGCCTGAAAGCCGAAGTCTCAGATCGCTATAAGGCGGTCCAGACATACGAGCTTGACGGGCCGACACTGGAAATCGCCATTGAACTCGAAAATTCGGGACACACGCCGCTACCGTGCGAAATCGAGGTCAGTCCGGTCCTGGTGCGGGATTCGGATACCCGCATCAGCGCACCGGCGGGCGGGATCTGGATTGCGCGAGAGAACGGAAAAACTCCCCGGCTCGTTCCGGCTCCGTTCGCGTGGCAATTCGGGGTGACATACCCTTTGCCGGCGAAGGCGGTTGACCACGCATTCACTGGCTGGGGAGGGAGGGCGCTGGTCGAATGGCCGGCGCGACAGTTTTCTCTCGCGATCGTGGGAAACACGGACTGCTATCGCCTTCGCGCCTATCCGGAAGACGATTCGTTTTCGTTCCAGGTGATGAATGATCAGTCGGAACTCCGCTACATCCGCGAAGGCGATGGCGTGCGCGGGCTTTCGGTTCTTGTTGCGGGACAAACGCTCAGCCGTCGGGTGAGCTTCACAGTCGAACGTCTCGCGTCTCTGACGAGGACCGCGCGTTACTCGACGGAGTAGCGGCTTATTCCAGCTGGAATCTTTTTCTATTAATAGAAAGTCATCACGGCCCGCTTGAGAGGTCTATTTGACACATCATGAATCGGGGGGGGAAACATGCTCAAGGGGCTCAGTATCAAACGCGGGCTGACCTGCGTAATTTCGGTGTTTGTCGTCATCCTTGCCTTGACGAGTTCTGCGGGCATTCTGGCACTGAAGTTGAACAACGACGCGCTGCGAGCCATGTACGAAGTCGATACCGGTTCGCTGGTCGCGCTGAAGACCAGTGACGCCTTGCTTCAGCGTGCACGCGTTTCGCTCGACAGCTACCTTTCGTTGTATGGTCTGGGCGACCCGGAACCGGAGCTGCTTTCGGGCGCGCGACAGGATCTAAAGGATTCCGAACTGGAATTCTCGAAGTATCTTTCACTGCAATCGGGCGCGGACTCCGAGGCGGCGAGGCAGCTGGCAGGGCGCCGCCGGTCGGTCCTCGACAAGGCAATCCTGCCGGCGGCCGACGCGCTCAGCCAGATGGATTTCGGCCGCTTCAAGGAGCTCCAGGGGAAGGCGACACAGGATGCGGTGGCGTCTTATCAGAGCGCGATGAAGGCGCGCGAGAACGCGGTCGTCGACTTGCAACGGGAACGTTTTGCGCAGGCGCAGTCGCGCTTTCATTCGATGGTCGCCATGCTTGCCGCAACGGCGATCGTCGCACTTGCGGTGGGGATAGGCGCGAGGCGGATCCTCGTCGGCATCGTTGTGCGCCCTGTCGCTGAAATCAAGGGGCATCTCGCGCGCATTGCCTCAGGCAATCTTCAGGGGGATGTGCTCGCAGAATCCCGGAACGAGATGGGAATGCTCATGGCGGACGTCAGGACAATGCAGGACGCGCTGGTGCGAACTGTCCGCAGCGTTCGCGGCGGAACGGAAACCATCAACGTCGGCGCACAGGAGATCGCCTCCGGCAGCGCAGATCTTTCCCGGCGAACCGAGCAACAGGCCGCTTCACTCGAGCTTGCGGCCGCGAACATGGCGCAGTTGACGCGGGCCGTCAAGAAAAACGCGGAGACCGCCAATAGCGTGAGTCGACAGGCATTGGTAGCTTCACAAACCGCATCTGCCGGCGGCGAGGTGGTTCACGAAGTCGTCCGGACGATGCAAGGCATATCGGTGCATTCCAGCAAGGTTGCCGAAATCGTGGGCCTGATTGAAAGCATCGCCTTCCAGACCAACATTCTGGCGCTGAATGCCGCCGTCGAGGCGGCACGCGCTGGAGAACTCGGGCGCGGTTTTGCGGTCGTCGCGAGTGAGGTTCGAAGTCTCGCTCAGCGAAGTGCCCAGGCGGCAAAGGAGATCAAGCAGTTGATTGACGCGACGGTCGGAAAGATCGACGAAGGTTCGCTGCTCGCGCAAAAGGCAGGCACGATCATGACCGAGGTCGTGTCGTCAGTCACAGCGGTAAGCGGCTTGATGGCGGAGTTGCATCGGGCTACGCAGGAACAGAGCCACGACATCGAGCAGGTGAATGGCGCGGTCGTGCAAATGGACAAGACCACTCAGCAAAACGCAGCGCTTGTCGAGCAGGCTGCAGCCGCAGCCCAGTCGCTCAAGGAGCAGGCCGCGCTGCTCGACGATGTCGTTTCGGAATTCAAGCTTGCATCGGGTACGGCGTGACTCTGCCACGAGCACAAGCAACCTTACAGCACTGCCGTCGCTTCGATCTCGATCTTGAAGCCGAAGTGGAGCGGCCCCGTCGGCACGATTGTGCGTGCCGGCCGCGCCTCGCCCGCCCAGCCCGCGTAGATCTGGTTGAAACTCGGCCAATGTTCGATATCGTCGAGATAGACGCGAACCTGGACCAGTTGCGCGATGCTGCTGCCTGCGCCTTCCAGCGCGACCTTGAGATTCGCCAGCACCTGCTCTGCCTGCACTTCGAACGACGCGTCGGTCAGCTTTTGGCCCTGCGGGTCGATCGGCAACTGACCGGAGACGAATACCAGTCCGTTTGCGATCGCCACGTGACTATAGTGGCCCCCCGGGGGACGCAGGTTCAGCGGGTTTTCCGTGCGCGGCAATCGCGTGCCCGATTCGTTACCAGCCATGAAAGCGGCTCCATACGGTTGTTTCGCCATCTGCGGATAGCGCGTGATACTCCGGGAACTGCGTACCCGTCGCGCAGGCGTGATTGGGCAGGATACGCAGCTTCGTTCCGATCGGAAAGCGCGTCGCGAGGCTCGTGGTTTGCTGAGTCTCATGAGCGGGCGACAGAATGCCGTGCTCCTGGTTTGCGCCGCTCAAAACCCAGTCGGTCAAGGGCGTGCCATCGAGACTGCAGGGCAGACCATAGCCGAAATCTTCCGCCTGCCGCGACGTCCCGCGGTCGCGGCTCATCGCCATCCAGCCTGCGTCCACGATCACCCAGTCTTTTTCCGGCTGATGGCCGATGACCGTCGTGAGCACGCTCAACGCGATGTCTTCGCTCGAGCATACGCCGATGTTGCGCATCACGAGATCAAAAAAGACGTAAACCCCCGCGCGCACTTCGGATACGCCATCGAGTTTCCCGGCGGACAACGCGGTAGGTGTCGAACCGACGCTCACCGCGTCACAAGGGAGGCCCGCATCACGCAACCGTTGCGCCGCGCGAACACAGCCCGAGCGTTCCTGCTCGGCGAGCGCAGACAACGCGTCGGGCGTGTGAAGTTCGTAGCTGGATCCCGCGTGCGTCATCACGCCGCCGAGCTTCACGCCGCTGTCGTGCAGAATGCGCCCGACCACCAGCAACGCATCCTGTCCCGGTGCGATTCCTGAGCGATGCCCATCTGTATCGACCTCGATCCAGACTTCGAAGGCTTCCCGCTGCGCAGCGCAAAACTTCGCGACCTCTACCGCGGCGCGCGTGTTATCCACCACCAGCTTCAGATCGCAGCCCCGTTGTCTGAGCGCCATCGCTCTTGGCAGCTTCGACGGCGCGATACTGACCGCATAGAGAATATCGGTCACGCCAGCCGCAAAGAACGCTTCCGCTTCCTTCAGCGTCGATACCGTGATGCCGTTCGCGCCGGCCGCCAGTTGCGCCCGCACGACCTCCAGACATTTGGTCGTTTTCACGTGCGGGCGGAACCTCACGCCGAGCGCGTTCATGCGCGACTGCATGCGCGCAATATTCCTGTCCATCCGCGGGATATCGACCACGGCCGCGGGGGTATCGAGTTCATCGAGTTTCATGATTTCAGGCGGTCAGGTCGTTGTGCGCCGAAACGTCAAACCGGCTGCACCAGGGCACAAGGGCTTCCAGTGTCGGCGCCTCGATTTCAGGAGGCGGCGCACCTTCTACCAGGGGCAGGGCAACCCGGTTGTGCCAATAGGTCCGCAAGCCGACCGCGGCGGTGCCGAACATGTCGTAGCTCGATCCGGCGACGAAGACGGCTTCCGAAGCCGTCACGCCGAGCACGTCGAGCGCCAGGCGATAGGGCGTCGGATCGGGTTTGTAGGTGCCGGCTTCTTCGGCGGTGATCACTGCATCCCATTTGACGGGAATGATTTCTGCCGCCTGGCGGCCAAGTCGTATCGAGCAGTTGGTTACGATGGCGATCTTGCAATGCGATTGAAGCTGTTGCAATGCCTCGACAGCACCGCTCCACGGGGTCAGTTGAAGCCAGTCCGCCTCAAGCGCGAGTGCGGCGGATTCGGGCAAGCCCACGTGCGCCGCGGCCTCCTTTACCAGCTGTTCGTAAGCGACATAGCGCCCGCACCCGTAGGTTAGACGCAAATACTCGGCGCGCCACGCACGCCCCGCCTGTTCCGAGCCTGCGGAACGGTTCCAGAGCGTCCACGAGTCGAGCAGTGCAGTCAGGAGATCGAAGAGGACCGCCTTCGGATAGCCGGTCGTTGAAGATGGATTGCTCATGAGCGAGGCCTCCACGTGGTTCGTTCATGGCATCAAGTATAGAGTTCGATGAGGCGCCGGGAATTCAGTCCCACGAAATCAATCATTCAGAAAGAATGAATGTCTTCCGAGGTGAAGGCTAGCTTCGCCACGGCGGCTGTGGCCGAAACTGCGCCTGCAGATATTGCATGAATTGCCGGGTGCGGGCGGGCAAGCCGGCGCGATTGTTGGTGAGTGCGATCACATCGGCGTCGTGCGCCTTCCATGCAGGGAGCAGCCGCACGAGGTTTCCCTTCGCGATATCGCCGGCAACGTCCCATTCCGAGCGCAGAATGATGCCGCGGCCCTCGCACGCCCATTGGCGTATCACCTCGCCATCGTTGCAGGTCAACTTCGACGACACGCGGATGCTGCGCGCCGTACGGCCCTTGCGGAACTGCCAGAGCGACGCGTCTTCGTTGTTCTCTCGCAGCACGATACATGGCAGTTGGGCCAGATCGTCGGGGGTTTCCGGGCTCGGAAAGCGCTTCAGAAACGCGGGGGATGCACACACGAAGCGTGCATTCGGCGCAATCGCATAGCCGATCATGTTGGACGCAGGCAGCTCGCCGATGTGAACCACGATGTCAAAGCGGTCGGCGGACTCGGTCAATGGTTGATCGGTGAGCGTCAACTCGATGTCGACGTCGGGGTTGCCTTGCTGGAAGCCGGACACGACGGAAGCGAGATAGCGCCGCCCGAAACCTAACGGCGCGCGAACCCTCACGGTGCCGACGAGCCCACCGCGGCGGGCGCGCAAATCCTCGAACAGCGTGTCGAACTGTGTCACCAGGTGCGCGCCGCGTTGACACAGCAGCATTCCCTCTTCCGTGAACCGTAGGCGGCGAGCGCTGCGGTCGACGAGGCGGATATCGAGCTTTCTTTCGATCTGCTGCAACCGCTGCGTGACCGCTGGTGGCGAAAGCCCAAGCTTTCTCGCTGCTGCAACGAGGCTGCCGGCTTCCTGGATGGTCAGCAGGAAGCGAATGTCATTGGAATCGCTCATGTCGGTCTCGTCGCAGTCGCGGCTGCAATCGTTGTCTGGTAGACCCCGCAGCGCGAGGGACGCAGCGGCATCGCTGCGATGCGATTCATTGCACTCGATATCGCGCCAGGAAAGTGCAAACGGCGCTCTCGACGATGCGTTCTACCTGAGCGCCGGACAGGGCGTAATCTGTTTGCATCAGGCGAGGATAAAAAACGGTCTCGCCCAGCATGCCAATGAACTCCGCGCGTGCAAGCTGCACGTCGGCAACGCGCAGCTCGCCTTCGTCAACGCGCCTTTGCAACCAGGCGTCCGTAATATCGCTGAATAAATGCTTCGCAAGTTGAAAGCGGGCGCCCACGGCGGGAAAGTTTCGCACTTGCCCAATGATCAGGCGCATTGCGGAAATCAAACGCGCATCCGAAACGAGCTCGCAGAATGCGCGTCCAATTTCGCGCAGACCCGGTTCGACGTCGTTCGGCACGACATGATCTTTCCAGCTCGAGAATAGCTGATGGATCAAATGGTCCACCGCTTCGACGAACAGCGTTTCCTTGCTGGGAAAATGTTTGTACAGGGTCGCGTATGACACTGTCGCGCGATCGCCAATGGAATCCATCGTGGCCGCGTCATATCCGCTTTCCAGGAACGTTGCGATTGCAACCTCCAGGATCAGCGCACGCTTTTCCCTGCTAACGCGCTGCTGATATCCCTGTACGCCGTCCGTCGAGGAAGCCTCTCCCCGCGAGATGGGCTTCTTCCTTCCTGTCTTCGCTATTTCCACTCACCAGCTCCAAAACTATCGGTCTGGAAGGCATTCTGCCCCCCGTTGGCAAAAATCGCCAGCAAGCGAGACTGCGGGCGGTCTTTCGGCATCGGCCGCAGCGGCCGTGCCGGGTTTTCCCTACCTTTCTAGTTGCCGTTGACTACTATAGTGTAATACACACTACACCATCGAACTCGAACAGAAATGGGAGCCAGCGTGAACGGTTTCAGACGATTAGGCACCGCCTCGGTGGTGAGAGGCGGGAAGGGCTGGTCTTTACTCGGAGCGAAGTGCTCCGCTTGTGAAGCGCCGATCTATCCGGTACTCACCGTGTGCCCGCACTGCGGCGGTCGTGACTTCGTTGCGTTGCCGTTGCCGGCGATCGGCACCCTCTACTGCCATAGCGTGGTGCATATGGGACCCAGGGGCGTCGACACGCCCTATATCGTCGGCTATGTGGACTTTAGTGACGGCCTGAGGGTCTTCGGGCGCATCGAAATGGAAGTTGGCGCCGTCCAGACGGGGCAGCCACTCGAATTGCGGGTGAAACCAGCAAACAAACGAGCAAGCCAGTTCATCTATTTCTTTGCCGCACCCGGCGAAGGTTCCCGGCAGGCAGGTTCATGAGCGCGACGAACGGTTTGAGGAGCGTGAGCGTCGTCGGCACAGGCATGGTTCGCTTTGGGCGCTTCCCGGAAGTCAGTCTTCCACAGCTCGCCGCGCCAGCGGTCATCGAGGCACTTGACGAAGCCGGAATCGATCGGCCGCGCATCGGCGCTATTTATTGCGGAACGGTATCCGGTGGTCCATTGGCTGCCCAACGTATCGCACGGGAGACGGGGCTGACCGGCATCGAAGCGGCGAATTTCGAAAATGCCTGCTCGTCGTCGGCGAGCGCATTCCGGCATGCCTGGCTCGCAATTGCCGCGGGGGCGGTGGATTGTGCCGTCGTGGTCGGAGCGGAGCAATTGACCCGTCTCGGCGGCGGCCCACTTGACCTGGGCGATGAGGATGTCGAGGCGGCGAACGGATTGACGATGCCGGCGCTATATGCAATGCGCGCACAGCGATACATGCACGAATTCGATTTGTCGCCTCGCGATCTCGCGCAGATCGCGGTCAAGGCCAGGGCGAATGGCGCGCTCAACGCCTATGCACAGATCCGCAGCACCATCTCGGTGGATGAAGTGCTCGCTAGTCGGCAGGTAGCCTCGCCGCTGACGTTGCATCAGTGCTGCCCGCTGGGCGATGGCGCATCGGCGGTAGTGCTTGCGGCCTCCGACTTTCCCATTGCGAATCGGCAAGGCGCCGTGAAGATTCTTGCGTCGCATCTGACGTCGGGCCGTTACCTGCAGGGAGGCAGGGATATGACGACTCCCGAGGTCACGATGCGTTGTGCGAACGAAACCTACGAATCCTGCGGCATCGGCCCTTCCGACATCGATCTCGTCGAGTGTCACGACGCCTTCACCATCGCCGAATTGCTGTACTACGAGGCACTGGGTTTTGCCCGCCACGGAGAAGGGGCGGGTTTGATCAGGGAAGGTCAAACGTCGCTGAACGGGCGGATTCCGTTCAACCCTTCCGGCGGTCTGCTCTGCAGGGGCCATCCGCTCGGCGCGTCGGGCATCGCGCAGATCGTCGAAATAACCCGGCAGTTGCAGGGCCGCTGCGGCGCACGCCAGGTCGCGAAAGACAAGCCGCGCGGTCCGCGGATCGGGCTGGCGCACATCACCGGCGGAGGCACCTACGGCTTCGATCACGGTGCCTGCGCGATACACATTCTTGGAAGGTGAGAAGTGAAATCAGCACCCTTTACCTGGCACCGCCCGGAAAGCGTGGCGCGCGCCGTCGAGCTGCTTGCCACGCTGGACAACGCACGCATCGTCGCTGGCGGGCAGACGCTGATGCCGATGCTGGCCATGCGCTACGCGTATGTGGACCATCTGATCGACGTGAACGCGATACCCGGACTCGACGGGATAGCGTTGGAAGGCGGCGAGGTCTGCATCGGCGCACTGGTTCGCCAGCGGGATATCGAGCAGTCTCCCTTGATTCATCGATACGCGCCGCTGATGGTCGAGGCGTATCGATTGGTCGGTCATATTCAGACGCGAAATCGGGGCACGTTTGTCGGAAGCGTTTGCAACCTCGACCCGGCCTCGGAGCAGCCCGCACTCGCCGAAATCTTCAATGCGACCATCGTCGCCGTGGGACCCCGCGGAGAGCGGCGCATCCCGTTTCATGAGTTCGCGTGCGGCTTCATGACGACTTCGATCGAAGCGGACGAAATGGTGACGCAAATTCGCCTGCGCATCTGGAGCGAGCCGCACGGCTATGCGTTCGAGGAATTCGCGCGCAGGCACGGGGACTTCGCAATCGTCGGCGCCGCGGCCATGGTGTCCGTCGACGCCAGTCGCGCTATCAGCCGTGCAGATGTGGTCCTGTGCGGCATGGGCAGCAAACCTTGCCGTCTGCAACTCGACGACGTCCTCCAGGGACAGCAGCCCAGCGCCGGTCTCGCAAAGGTAGCCGCCGGCAGAGCGAGCCGGATCGATGCGCTTGGCGACACGAGTGCCAGTGCGGTCTATCGGCAACGCCTCGCGTGCACCGTGACCGAGCGTGCGCTTGGGCGCGCGTTCGCTCGCGCATTGAACGCAAGCTGAGGGAATCATGGATCAGAGAATCGAATTCGTAGATCAGGCAAGGATTGCCTTCGAACTGAACGGACAGGCGGTGACCTGCGACATCGACCCCAGAGTGACGCTCGGCGATTTTCTTCGTCACCAGCTTGGCAAGACAGGCACGCATTATGGCTGTGAGCATGGTGTTTGCGGGGCATGCACGGTACTGGTGGATGGACGTTCCATGCGCTCATGCCTTCAGCTCTGTGGCCAGGTCGACGGGCGGAAGGTCACCACCGTAGAGGGGCTGGCGAATTCCGACGGCTCGCTCGGCATCCTGCAGCAGGCGTTTCAGGATCGCCACGCGTTGCAGTGCGGATACTGCACTCCGGGCATGTTGACCACGCTCACGGAGTTTCTGCGGGCCAACCCCGACCCGTCCGAGGCGCAAGTGCGTGATGCGATCAGCGGGAATATCTGCCGCTGCACGGGCTACCAGGCCATAGTCGAAGCGGCGCTGCTCGCTGCAGCGCGAATGCGCGGCGAGCCCGATCCCGCTTTCGGACCGGTTACCGCACACTCGAAGAGCGGCGATGCCCCTTCGGAGTCGGCCGTGGGCGCGCGATATGTCGGCAAACCCGTCAAGCGCACGGAAGACCCCGCGCTGCTCAAAGGCGAGGGGCAATTCGTCGACGATATCCAACTTGCTGGAACGTTGCATTGCTGTTTCGTGCGCTCGTCGCACGCGCACGCCCGCATCAGGCACATCGATACGCAAGCAGCAAAGGCCGTACCGGGCGTGCAGCATGTCTGGACATTCGCCGACCTGGATGAAGCGCTGCGGGGGCCGTTGCCTGTCCTGGCGCCCACGCACATGCTCGATGAGCCGCGCATGTGGTCGCCGCTGGCTGCGGACGAGGTGTGCTACGTCGGCGAGGCGGTTGCTGTTGTCCTTGCCGAAAGCCGGTACATCGCGGAAGACGCCGCTAACCTGGTGCAGATCGACTACGAGGTACTGCCTGTTGCCGGCGACATCAGGAAGATATTCGACCCGGATGCGCCACGGGCTCACAGCGACGTTCCGACAAACCTCCTGCTCGACATGCCGTTTGCTTTCGGCGAAGTCGACTCGGCCTTTGCGAGCGCAGCACACGTGGTCAAGCGCGAGATATTCCATCATCGCGGAACTGCGCACCCGATGGAGTGCCGCGCGACCCTCGCGCGGCTCGATGGCGGCACCGGCGATCTGACCGTCTGGAATTCAGGCCAGGCGCCGCACCTCGAAAGACGTCTTCTCGCGCAAGCGCTCCGCTACGATGAAGCGAAGATCCGGGTCATCATG
This sequence comes from Paraburkholderia sp. EG286B, assembly GCF_040965655.1. Taxonomy (NCBI): domain Bacteria; kingdom Pseudomonadati; phylum Pseudomonadota; class Betaproteobacteria; order Burkholderiales; family Burkholderiaceae; genus Paraburkholderia; species Paraburkholderia sp. EG286B. The sequence goes on from NZ_JBFRCF010000024.1 coordinate 85,641, forward strand.
CCGGACGTCGGAGGGGCGTTCGGTCCCAAGGGTATCGCCTATCCGGAAGAGTTCGTCGTGGCCTCCGCGGCACTCCGCCTGGGTGTGCCGGTCAAGTGGACCGAAGATCGGCGCGAGCACTTCCTGTGCATTACCCAGGAGCGCGATCAATTGTGGGATCTCGAGATGGCGCTCGACCAGGACGGAAAGATCCTCGGCGTGCGCGGTTCCGTGGTCCACGATAACGGTGCGTACGTGCCTTGGGGCATTGTCGTGCCGATCATCGCGGTGACCTCGTCGCTGGGTCCGTATGTCGTCCCCGCATTCGACGTGAAGCTGAAAGTCGCGTGCACGAACATGGTGCCGACCACGCCGGTGCGCGGCGCGGGGCGGCCCAAAGCGGTATTCGCGATGGAGCGGATGCTCGATGCGGCAGCCGACCAGCTCAGCCTCACCCGTCTGGAAATTCGACGCCGCAATTTCGTGCAGCCGGAACAGCTGCCGTACAAAACCGGCCTGATATTCCGTGACGGTTCGCAGATGGTGTATGACTCCGGAGACTATCCGGAGACCCAGGAAAAGGCGGTCGAGCTTGCCGGTCTGGACGCGTTCCGCGCCCGCCAGGAGCACGCGCGTGCGCAGCAACGGTATCTCGGGATCGGCTTTGCCAACTACGTCGAAGGTTGCGGTCTCGGTCCTTATGAAGGAGCGGAAGTCACGTTGCAAAACGACGGACGCATCCACCTGGACGTCGGTGGCGCCGGCGCGCAGGGACAAGGCATGAAAACCATCTTTGCCCAGATAGCGGCCGATCAGCTCGGTGTCGAGATGGATGCCATCACGGTCGTCGTCGGCGATACGGGCAAGCTTGCAATGGGCGTCGGGACATTCGCGAGCCGGATCACCGTCAACGCCGGAAATGCCGTTCACATCGCATGCGGCAAGCTCGCCGGAAAAATCAGGGCGCTGGCTGCGAACGCCCTTCGTGTTCCGCTGGATCAGCTCGAGATCGCGCGCGGAGTCGTATGCGCGCGAGGTCAGCCGGAAAGGGCGTTGCCGCTCGGGAAAATCGCTCAGATGTCCTATGGGATACCTGGGTTCACGCTTCCTGAGGGGCTGGATGCAGGCATGACCGTCACGCATTACTTCTCCCCGAAAGCCAGCGTCTACGCCAACGGAACGGCGTTCGCGGAAGTCGAGGTGGATCTCGGGACGGGCTACGTAAAGGTCTTGCGTTATGGCGTTGCGCACGATTGCGGGAATGTGATCAATCCGATGCTCGTCGAGGGGCAAGTGATTGGCGCGATTTCCCATGGGATCGGCAACACGCTACTCGAGCGCCATGCGTACGACGAGAATGCCCAGCCGCTTGCGACGAATTTCGCCGAGTTTCTGCTGCCGACAGCTCTCGACATGCCATCCCGCATCGCGATGGCGCATCTCGTTTCGCCCTCGCCGAACAACCCGCTTGGCGTCAAAGGCGCAGGGGAGGGCGGGACGATTCCTGCATCCGCGGCGATCGTCAGTGCCATCGAGGATGCGCTGAGCCGTTGGTCTATCCGTTTTGACGAAACCCCCGTGCTGCCTGAAATGATCTTTGAACGTCTGCATGCCGCCGGCGCCTACAGCGACGTCGCCCTCTCACACACCTCGAACGAAGAACTTGCAGGATAACGATATGGACTCTGGAAAAACTGGTCCGCTGAGCGGTGTAAGGGTTCTGGACCTCACGCAGTTCCTGTCGGGCCCTTTCGGAACGCAGATCCTCGGTGACCTCGGCGCCGAGATCATCAAGATCGAGCCGCCGGCGGGTGAACTTTCACGCGGCGTGCCTCCCCATTTCGTAGAGGGAGACAGCGCCTACTATCTCGCGGTCAATCGCAACAAGAAGAGTGTCGTCATCGACCTCAAGACCGCGAGGGGAGCGGAACTCGTTCGGGAGCTGGCGGCGCAATCCGATGTCCTCGTAGAAAACAATCGCCCCGGTGTGATGGAGCGCCTCGGGCTCGGTCAAGCGGCGCTTCGCGCGCACAATCCGCGGCTCGTCTATTGCAGTATCAGCGGCTTCGGACAGACCGGCCCGGACAGGGATCTTCCCGCTTACGACATGATCGTGCAGGCGATGTCGGGGGGCATGAGTCTGACTGGAGAGCCCGGGCAGGCACCCGTTCGCGCTGGTATTCCGATCGGCGACCTTGCGGCCGGCATGTATGGCGTGATGGGCATACTCGCTGCGCTGGTCGAGCGCCAGACTACCGGCGAAGGACGGTTCGTCGATGTGTCGATGCTCGATGCGCAAATCGCCATGCTTTGTTATCAAGGTGCCTATTACCTGCTGTCGGGCGAAGTGCCGGAACCACAGGGACGAGGCCACGATTCGATACCGACATACCGCTCGTTCGAATGTGGCGACGGCGTTTCACTGGTCGTGACCGCCAACACCGAACGTATGTGGGCCGACCTGTGCAAGGCAGTCGGTTTGCCACACCTCGTCCACGACCCGAGATTCAAGGATCCGGCCGAACGCCTCGCAAACAAGGTGGCGCTATGGGAATCACTGGAGGCGCGCTTCCGGTCCGAACCCGCGCAGAGTTGGCTCGATCTGCTGAATTCGGCCTCGATTCCGGCCGCTCTGGTCAAGACAGTGGATAAGGCACTGAACGCCTCGCAAGTCGCGCACAGAGACATGCTCGTCGAGCTTCGCAGCCGAGCGGGATCTCATGTGCGCGTGCCCGGCAATCCAATCAAGCTCGATACTTCGGGTCCTGCCGGTGCGAGTTACCCACCCCATCTGGGGGAGCATACGAACGCCGTGCTTGGCGAGTACATCGGCCTCGATATCGACGAACTGAGGACACTTCAGAACCAGGGGGTTGTTCGGCAGTTCGTACCGGGCATGCCATCACCCGGCGTGAAATCGCGATGAATGTGGAGACCGGAATGCATGAAAATCTTCTGCTGAAGATGAAGGGGCATGTTCTGCATATTGCCCTGAACAGCGCTGACGGCAGGAACGAGCTGGATGACGCCATGTTGCGAGCGCTCACCGAGGTGATCGGCGACCCTCCCGAGAGCACCGTGGCAATCGTGTTGTCCGGGGAGGGCGAGAACTTCTGCACAGGCCGGGCCGCATCGCCGCCGCCGGCACTTGCCCCAATGGAAGATCCACGCCCCGCAATCAAGGAACGGGGGGCGGCGCCTATTCTCGCGCTCTACGAGGCCATCCGTTCGAGTGCGGTACCGGTTGCCTGTTTCGTCAAAGGGCTTGCTTCGGGTTTGGGTTGCGCAATCGTTGCAGCGAGCGATTATGCAGTCGCCGACGTGCGTAGCCAGTTCGAAGCCAACGAACTGGAGAAGCAGTTTGCTCCTGCACTGCTGATGTCCGTGCTCATCGCGCGGGTTCATGTCAAAGCAATTTCGCGCCTGGTTTTGACGGGCCTGCCCATCGACGCGACGACCGCTCTGGAGTATGGGCTGATCGGTGCAGTCGTCGCTCCCTGGGAACTGGACAACGCGCAGGACGAGTTCATCGCGTTCATGAACAGCCGGGCGCCGCAGGCGTTACGCGGAGTCAAGACCTTCTTGCGGGAATCGGCCGGTCCGCATACGCCAACGCTCGCCGCGCTTGCCGCCGATGTTCTGGCGGACTCGATCGCGGCTCGCCTCGAGGCGACAGCGCCGTTCGTGCCGTCCCACGACAAGCGGTTTCTGAGCGTCGACGGCGAGCGCATTGCCTATATCGACATCGGCAACGGGCCCGCGGTCGTTTTGCTCCATAGTCTCGGTACATCGAGCGCGCTGTGGGACGACATCCTGCCCGCACTCACCGCGAAATATCGAGTCGTGGCGATAGATGCCCGAGGTCACGGCGACTCGACGAAGCGAAGCGCGTGGAATGCAGACGCGGTTGCCGGCGACGTCGTCGCGGTGACGGGGGCCATTGGTCTCGACCGTTTTGGCCTGGTGGGCATCTCGATGGGGGGACTCACTGCAATCCGCGTTGCCGCGAAGTTGGGTCGACGCGTGGCTGTCATGGTCTTGTCGAGCGCTTACGCAAGCGTTTCAGGACCGGCCGTAGCCAGGCGGCTCGCAGCAACCGAAGGGATGTTGAAAAAGCTGCCAATGCATCTCTTTGCGCGCATGTACGTGGAGCAGACCCTCCACAGAAACACGGCGTATCCGAAGCGGGAGCGACTTGCCCAGCAGATTGCGGCCATCGCTTCTACCGATTACCTGGAAATATTGCACGCCATTGCCACGGACGATGTGTCCAGTCTGCTGTGCGACATCGAAGTCCCGACGCTCGTGCTCAACGCCGAACTCGACGGGAGTGTACCCAGAGCCGTATCGGCGCGGTTGACGCAAGGAATCCGGGGCGCGGAGGAACGAACGCTGCGCGCTGCCGCGCACCTTGCATGTGTCGACGCGCCCGATGCGTACGCGGAGGTGTTATTGGGCCAGTTTGAGCAATACACGGATGAAGGTGGAGAAGTATGGAAATCGTAAATCGCTTTTCGGTCGACTCGACGATCGAGAGTGCCTGGAACGCACTACTCGACGTACCGCTGGTGGTGTCCTGCTTTCCCGGTGCGACGCTCACGGACACACTCGGCCAGGACTCGTACAAGGGGTTGATTCGCGTCAGGCTGGGTCCAATCGCGATGGAGTTCTCCGGCCTGGTCACCTTGAGCGCCCCGTTGGGCGACGCGTATACGGCGACCGTTGAGGCCATATGGCAGGAGACCAGGAACCGCGGATCGGCCAATACGGTGACCACGTTTTCTCTATCTCGCCTCAGTGACGCCGCCGGCACCCAGGTCGACGTTCGCACCAGTGTGCAGATGGCGGGGCAGGTGGCGCAATACGGCCGCGGGGTTGGAATCATCAACGCCGTATCGGAACAGATGGTCCGTCAATTCGCGGCTAATTTGCTGGAGAAACTTGCGGACCGGCAGACTGAAGCAAGGGTGCCCCGGGTCGACACAGACGCGTTCGCTTCGACAGCCACTGGAGAAAGAGAACCTGTGGCGGCAACACGCCGTGACAACGCTGCGGGCTCGACGAACGAGATTTCCGTGCTCGGCTTGCTGTGGAAAACGCTGGTTTCGAAGTGCAGGCAGTGGTTTGCCAGGCCGCGTTCGTCATAGTTTTCCTGGTTGAGGTTTTTGTTCAGTCTGGTCAGGTCGTGGCAAACGGCAGCCGCTTCTACTGAGCCTTGTCATGCCCGATATGCGATGCCATCGAAGTGTCGGGAAGTGCTTTTCCAATCATAAGTTGTGCAAAGCAGGAGATGGGAAGATGGAAACGAAATCGACTCCTTTTGAGTCGACAGAACATGGGAGCAATGTCGGCGCTTCTGTCGTGGGCAAGGCCGCGTGGATCGTGCTTGCGTCCGCGTTTGTGGGGTGGATGTTCGATGCGATGGATCTCTACCTGTTCACCATGATCATGGTTCCGGCCCTTCACGACCTGCTCGGGGCCTCACAAGGCAGCGTCATGCGGATTGGCGGGCTCATTGTCGGCGCGAAGCTGCTTTGCTGGGGCATCGGTGGCATTCTGTTCGGTATCGTGGCAGACCGGTTCGGACGAGCTCGAGTGATGCTCGGCACGATGCTGATTTACTCGGTATTCACGGCAGCCGGTGCCTTCGCGCGAGACTGGTATCAGCTGCTCGTGTTTCAGATGCTGGCGGGCTTCGGAATCGGAGGGGAGTGGGCCGCCGGGGCCGCGCTCGTCGTGGAGACCTGGCCGGAAAAGCACAGGGCGAAGGCCGTTCAGGTGATGCAGGTTGCCAATGTGGCAGGGCTGGTTGCCGCCTCCGCGCTTGCGATCCTGCTTTCCGGCGCTGGATGGCGTTGGGTGCTTGGCGTGGGGGCGGCACCGGCACTCGCAAGCCTTGGCCTGCGTTTCATCACACCGGAATCGGCGCGTTGGGAGCAGTCACGTGCGGCCGCAATGCGTCACGCAGGTCCAAAAATGGGCTCGATATCGGAGATATTTGGCAGCCCGTTGCGCCGTCGAACCCTGGTCGGAACGCTCATTGCCTCGGCAATGATGATCGGTGGCTGGGGGGCATCCATCCTCTTTCCCACCTTGCTGAGAGAGTTCTTCCCATTCGCCGGCAACGCGGAATTCACGCGACAGACGGGCATCGCTTTCATGGCGACCAATGCCGGTGCGGCACTTGGATATGCCTCGATTCTGCTCCTCGTCAGTCTGATACCGCGTGTTTCCAGACGGATCGTCTACGCGGTGTTTTGTGCCGGCGCCTGGATTGCAGTCGTTGCCCTTTTTGGAGGGGCGAAAACACTGGGGACGTTTTACTTCGCGATGCTTGGATTCGGGTTTTTCGCAATGGGCGGATTTGGCATCGTCGCTCTGTACCTGACTGAGCTTTTTCCACTCCATGTTCGCGCCACAGGACAAGGCTTCGCCTGGAATATGGCACGTCTCTTTACCGCGCTTGGACCGTTGCTCGTGTCGCTTGCATCGGCGCATCTGGGATTCCGTGTGGTGGGAATCACTCTCGCCACCGTATTCGGAATGGGATTGGCCGCGGTATTTTTCGGGCCGGAAACTGCCTGAAAGGACGACGCGGAAGTTCGCAGCGCGGCACGCATCCGCCAAAAAATATGACATTGGAGACAGCATGAAAATGAATGTGATCGTCGCCTCGACGCTCTCTGCGTGGACGGTCGCGGCACACGCGCAATCGTCGGTGACGCTGTATGGCGCCGTCGATACGGGATTGCTGTATCAAAGCGCGAATGCGCCGAATTTCCAGTCGAAAGTGAATCTCGGGCACGTGTACGCACTCAAGGACGCGGGTATTTTCACCAGTTTCTGGGGGCTCAAGGGCGTTGAAGACATTGGCGGTGGTTACAAGGTCAACTTCAGGCTCCAGGGAGCATTCACCAGTACCAACGGGAAGTTCGGACTGTCCGACACACCGGGCGTCAGCGCAATCTTCAACCAGCAAGCGACGATAGGCATCTCCGGTCCTTTCGGCTCGATCGATGCGGGCCGTCAGTTCGTGCCGATGATATTTGCGATGGCCGACACCGACGTACGTGGCGCGCAATTCTTCGGCAGTATCCTCACCGCATGGCTTGGCATGAATCAGGCTGCAGGCTGGCAGGGCACCAGTACAAACGGAGCGATCGGTGCGTTGTACGACTCTAACGCGATTGTTTACCAGTCGCCGAAATTTCACGGTCTATCGCTGGGACTCGAATACGCGCCGGGTGGCGTCGCCGGTCAATTCCAGGGGGGCACGCGCGAATCGGCAGTGCTCAGGTATTCGAACTACGGTCTGAATCTTTCGGCTGCCTACTACAACGGCCACGACAGCAATCCGTTCACGACGACAGCGGCCGGCACGATCGTCACGGCGCCGCCCACCGGGCTCGATAACAACCGCTTTTACTATGTCGGCGCGATGTATACGTTCCACGACCTGTCGGTGTCGACGTCATACAGCATCGGCAGGAATCCAGCGAAAAGTGGTCAAGACGACTTCGAGATGATTTCCGGGGGACTCGGCTACAAGTTCACTCCTTTTCTCAAGGTTACCTCGGGCTTCTATTACCTGAAGGATCGCAACGTTTCAGCCAATCAATCGGATTTGTACGCGGTGGGTGCCGAATACAGCTTGTCCAGGACAACCATCACCTACATACAGATTGGCCACGTCAATAACCGCGGCAGGATGAGCCAGACAATCGCCTATGCCGCGCCGGTTCCCGAGGGTACCTCAAGCACCGCGGCGATGATCGGCATTCGCCACGTCTTCTGATCTCACCCCGCGCACTGGAGCATTCGATGAAGACAAGCAGGGCACTCAAGATCGCTGTTGGAATACTGGTCGGATCAGCATCCATTCACGTCTGGGCGCAGGCCGGCGAGAGCGAAGCGCGCAGCGCGTCAAAGGGCACAGTGGCCGAAGCGTCCGGGGACATGGGCGCGAAGAGCAATCGAAAGGATAATTTTGCACTGCGCCGCAAGGTCTACGCGGCGATCGCGAAGCACAAGGAGATCAACGCCGGCGACATCAGCGTGGTCGTGAAGCGTGGCTCGGTGACGCTCGACGGGACCGTGGCGGACGCCTCCCAGATTGGCGAGGCGACGGAGATCACGAAAAGCGTTGCGGGCGTGACGTCCGTGACCAACCGGCTGACGGTCAAAGAGCCGTTCGGCAGTCAGTAGGGGCGCGTGCGTGACGGTGCTTGAGCAGGTACTGAAGGAACATGAGCATGAACAGTGTTGATTTCGAGGTGCTGGAAACAACGATGCGCTGGCTCGATGCAGGTCATCGGATGCTGCTTGTGACGGTTGTGAAAACGTGGGGTTCGTCACCTCGCCCGGAGGGGGCGATGCTGGTCCTGCGCGCCGACGGTCACGTGGTGGGCTCGATTTCGGGCGGCTGCATCGAAGATGACCTCATCGACCAGGTGCGTCGGCACGGCGTCGCGCAAAGGACCCCGGAAGTGGTCGAATATGGCATTAGCGCCGAGGAGGCACGCCGTTTTGGGCTGCCTTGCGGAGGTACGATGCAACTCGTGCTCGAGCCGATTACGCGGCAAAGCGGCATTCAGGCCTTGCACGAAGCGCTCAGTCGCGGCGAACTGGTGGCGCGCACGCTAGACATGTCAACGGGTGCAGCCACACTCGGGCCAGCGAGGACGACTGACGGTGTGTACTTCAACGAGACGCGTTTGACGACGATTCACGGGCCACGCTACCGTATGCTCGTGATTGGCGCGGGACAGCTATCGCGCTACTTGTGCCAGGTCGCGACAGGGCTCGATTATCAGGTGGTGGTGTGCGACCCGCGCGAGGAGTACGTGTACACATGGGATGTACCCGGCACGAAACTCGTGCGCACCATGCCCGACGATACGGTCCTGGATATGAGACTCGACGAACGCAGTGCACTCATTACACTCACGCACGATCCTAAACTGGACGATCTTGCGCTGATGGAAGCGCTGAAGACACCCGCGTTCTATGTCGGCGCGCTAGGCTCGCGGCGCAATAATGCTGCTCGGCGGGAGCGGCTTAAAGAGTTCGATCTGAGGGACGCAGAACTCGCACGGTTGCGCGGTCCGGCCGGGGTCTATATCGGCAGCCGCACGCCGCCCGAAATTGCGATATCGATTCTCGCAGAAGTGACGGCCGCGAAGAATAATGTGTTGCTACCGGCAATCCTCCGGGTCGAGCGTGGGAAGACGGCAAGGAGATCACGACTGGCACACCAATAACTGCGCTGGATCTCGCTGACGAGCGCCTGTCGATTTGGTAGTCTGTGAGACGACCTGGTTTCGCCGGAGCAACAGAGCGCCACCGGTGTCGCGATGTCGCCCGCCTCCGGGTGGCCGAATCCCATAGTTACCGCCGTGTCCTGTTTGGTGATAACCGGTTCGCTCACGAAACCGGCTTCTGGCGATGAACTGAGGGCGATGGCCACGCCGACAACGCAATATCAGCCAGCCGCTGCAAAGCTTCCCTGCATGCCCCGTCACACGCTTGCGCCGACATGCCTTGCACCACTGCGCCATAAAAGCGTGCGAGCGCATCGGTGTCGGTATCGGGGGCAAGCTCGCCCTCAGCGACGGCACGGTCGAAGCGCGCCTTGATGGTCTGCAGCCCGAATTCCCGCCTTGCGGCGACCGTCTGGGCGACAGACTCGCACTTTTCGGCGTGTTGGAGAACAGCAGTCGAAACCATGCAGCCGCGCGGCCTTCCCGCGGCGGTAAAGCGCGTCGCCGCATCGTGCAGGTAGAACGCTATTGCATCGTGGGCCGGCATCTTTCCACCTAGCGCTTCCAGCGCCGCTTTGTTTTCACGCTCGCTGATATGGTCGAGCGCCTGTCTGTAAAGGTCTTCCTTGGAGCCGTATGTTGCGTAGAGGGATGGCGGCGGGATACCCATGGCCTCGGTCAGATCGGCGATCGAGGTACCCTCGTATCCATGCTCCCAGAACAGCCGGGCGGCGACGTCGAGTCCCACGTCGCGGTCCAGCAACCTCGGCCTGCCGCGTTTCCGGGCGGGTTCGCTCATTTTTATATCGAGTCCTATAAAAATCGTTGACAAGCATGTTTCGACGTTAATATTATAGCGATCACTACTAATTCAGTCAGGAAGGAGTGGTCGATGTCTGCAAAACTTTCAAACAAGGTGGCCCTTATTACGGGAGGCTCGCGTGGCATCGGGCGTGCTGTCGCGCTGGCATTTGCGAGAGAAGGGGCTGCGCTCATCGGCGTGCACTACGGCACCAATCGGGATGCGGCGAACGCCACCATCCGTGAAATCGAAGCGCTCGGATCGAAAGCGGTCGCTATCGAAGCGGACCTGAATCGCGGGAAGGAAGCAACGGACAGTATCTGGGATCAGTTCAAGGCAGCCGCGATCGGCGCCATAGGCGAACCCCGGCTAGACATTCTCGTCAACAACGCTGGCGTGGCACCGGCCATCCCCCTGTCTCAGACGAGTGAATCAGTATTCGACGAGGTCCTGACGATCAACTTCAAGGCACCGTTCTTCCTGATTCAGGCTATTGCAGATCACATCCGCGACAATGGACGAATTATCAACGTTTCGACGGGTTTTACGCGTGTCGCGGCTCCAACGCATCCCGCTTATGCCGCGTCGAAAGGTGCCATTGAAACGCTGACGCTGGCGCTTGCCCCCGAGTTCGGTCCTCGTGGTATCACGGTGAATGCGGTCATGCCGGGCGTGACGGAGACCGACATGAATGCGGCGTGGATCAAGGTACCGGAGGCACGTGCCGGCGCAGAGGCCATGTCGGTGTTCTCGCGAGTGGGTCAACCTGTCGATGTGGCTGACGTCGTCACCTTCCTCGCGTCGAATGAGGCACGCTGGACGACGGGGCAGGTGATCGACGCGACGGGCGGTGCGCGGCTCTAAGCATTCCGCTCCCCTGATAAAAAGGCTGCACCAGGATAAACCGGACAAGAAGGGGCGGGCGTATCCGTTAGGTGTACTTTTAATGGGAAGAATGGTACGCCTCGCATGCATCCGCATGCTGCTACCGAAAGCAAAGCATTTTGGTGGTCCGCATGCGGCGACTGCATCGTAAAAGCCGGTTCGCGCGCGTCCTGTTCGGGGCTGTGAAATATTTCGCGCACTGCGGAGGTGATCAACATGAAAACTTCCCGCTTGCTGCTCGCCGGCGCCGCGGTCTTTGCGGCGGGAGCCGCTCTGCAATTCGTGTGGGCGCTCCTGCAACCGGAGTCTTATCGTCAGTTCGCCGACGAGCGTTCCCTGGGCACGCTGCCCAATGCATCGGACGTACCGTCACGCGCCACCCGCTCGAGCAAACCGTGACGGCGCATCTGCCTCAACGTACACATACATCTTTTCTGTCGATTGAGTCATGCCGATCGGGTTGCCGGCGGTCGAACCTGATATGCACCCGGCATTGAAAACGCACATCCTCGCTGAATCGCGCGTAACGCGGGATGCGCAACGACTTGATGTGACCGGGTTCGATGTCTACGACACCGTACGAAGCGCAGCGCGAGGATCGCGAGTACTCTTTCATCAAGCTTCACGGCAATGCTGCGGAATGGCCGAAAGCCGACTCAGGTTCATAGCTGGTAGTTCGCTCAGCCCGATCACGCCGGCGCCGTTCATCGGCGGCCGGCCGGGGAACATGACTTCCATGGAGCATGTGATGGCAATCAGACCACGTTGGAAAACGCTGTTGTCTCTAATATTCCTGTCGCTGGCAATGATGGGGAGTGTCGCGCGAGCGCAAGGCATTCCCATCGTCACCGGACAGCAATGGATGGCGTCAACGGATGCGGAGAAGAAAGCCTATCTCGTCGGCATTGCGAATCTGCTGGATATTGAGCGTGCCTATGCCTATGCCGGCAATACGGTAAACAGCAACGATATCGCGCAACGCTTCGGCAAAGGCATGCAGGGCCAGACGCTCGACAGCGTACGCCAGGGTCTGGACAGCTACTACACGGCGAACCCCACAATGATCCAGCATCCGGTGATCGAGACCCTTTGGTTCCAGATGGTCGTACCGGGCCAGAACAAGAGTCAATGAGGGCGAAGATCATGAAACGACTGGGATGGATCGCAAGCATCGTCGGGCTCATTGCCATGACAGGTTGCACGAATATGACCCCGCGCGAGCAGGGCGCCGTGAGCGGTGCGGCGCTTGGCGCCGGTGCGGGCGCGGGCATCGCGGCGATCGCCGGTGGCAACGCGTGGACAGGTGCGCTCATCGGCGGCGCTGCGGGTGCGGTGGCAGGCGACATACACGGTGCCCGTCAGCCAACCTGGCAGCAGCCGCCATGGCAGCAACCAGGCTGGCAGCAGCCACGCTGGTAGCGGGCCGCGCGCACGGTGTTCTATGAGACCGCGCTGAAGCTGGCCATGGGCTGGAGCGACGAACACCCGCACCGGTTGATCATCCGCGGATGGCGTTACGGTGGACATCGCGACGGTCCGTTCCAATTCTTCGACGGCCCAGACACCCAGTCGCTGGTGGCGTTTGGCCTGCACGAGCATGAGCGCTTTCGTTAGTCGAGTACTGTTTTGGCTGCACGTGTGACATTGCCGCGCGAGTGGTTTCTCGAGATGATCCGCAAGCGGGCAAGCGCTGCGCGGGACCGGTGAGCGTTGTGTTGCCTTGCACGTTGGCCGTGCGACTGGATCCTCAAAGTCGCGGGTTGACCCCAGGTTCACCTGAAATATCGTTGGCTATAATCGCGAACGGTCGGGCGCTGTGATCCAGCGTTCCGGCAAGCGGGAAAGGTTACCCCCCATTCCCTCATCGATGCAGTTGCCGATCGCTACAGGAGACTGGCATGGCAGAACAACTCATCATTTTCGATACCACCTTGCGGGATGGAGAGCAGTCGCCGGGTGCGTCGATGACAAAAGAAGAAAAACTCCGCATTGCGAGGCAACTCGAGCGTATGCGGGTCGACGTGATCGAAGCGGGCTTCGCAGCGAGCTCCGAGGGCGATTTCCAGGCAGTGCGCGCAATCGCAAGCGAAGTGAAAGACAGCATTATCTGTTCTCTCGCACGCGCGAACGAGCGTGATATTTCACGTGCGGCCGAAGCGCTGCAGCCAGCCAGTCGTTTTCGCATCCATACCTTTCTCGCGACATCGCCGCTGCACATGGAGAAAAAGCTCCGTATGTCGCCCGACCAGGTGTACGAGCAGGCGCGTCGCGCCGTGCGTCAGGCGCGCAGTTTCACCGATGACGTCGAGTTCTCGCCAGAAGACGCTAGTCGCTCAGACATGGACTTTCTCTGCCGGGTGCTGGAGGGTGTGATTGCCGAAGGCGCGACTACGATCAACGTACCCGATACCGTTGGCTATGCCATGCCAGACGGTTATGCAGCGCTGATCCGCGAACTGCGCGAGCGCATTCCAAATTCGGACCGGGCGGTTTTTTCGGTGCACTGTCACGATGATCTTGGCCTCGCCGTGGCGAACTCGCTAGCCGCGGTCAAATCGGGCGGCGCAAGGCAGATCGAGTGCACGATCAACGGACTGGGCGAACGGGCAGGGAATACGGCGCTCGAGGAAGTCGTCATGGCAGTCAAGACCCGGAGAGATCATTTCGACCTCGACGTGCGCGTCGATACGAGCCAGATCGTCGCCGCTTCACAGCTGGTCTCGGAGATTACTGGATTTGCAGTGCAGCCCAACAAGGCGGTCGTTGGCGCTAACGCATTCGCTCATGCGTCCGGCATCCACCAGGACGGTGTGCTCAAAGCGCGCGATACGTACGAAATCATGCGGGCGGAAGACGTAGGCTGGAGCGCAAACAGGATCGTGCTCGGGAAGCTTTCTGGTCGAACCGCCTTCAAACAGCGCCTGCGTGAGCTTGGCGTCATGATGGACAGCGATGCAGAATTGAATGCAGCGTTCGCGCGCTTCAAGGCTCTCGCCGATCGTGAGGCCATCGTTTCCGATGTCGCGCTGCTTGCCCTGGCACGTCCGGGCGAGGGCGTGAATTCCGGTAGCGCGCATCGATAACGGTCAGCGACCAAGGCTTTCACGTCACAGACCGCCGGACTGCAGGAACCCTGCGACCGCGTTATTTTCGTCATTGCTCGAAGAAACCATGAATACTGAAACAACTGTCCAGTTTGCTATTTCGCCCAGCACGACACCTACCCCACGCGATGAGATCACCGCGAGCATTGCCAACCCGGTATTCGGTCGCGTGTTCACCGATCACATGGCGACTGTCCGATGGACCAATACCCTTGGCTGGCACGGTGCGAAAGTTGAGCCGCGCCGGCCGTTTCAGATTGACCCCGCCTGTGCTGTCCTGCACTACGCGCAGGAGATTTTTGAGGGCATGAAAGCCTATCGCGGCGACGACGGCTCGATCTCGCTTTTCAGGCCTTACGAGAATGCCAGGCGGTTTCGCGCGTCGGCAGCGCGCATGTCCATGGCGGAACTCCCCGAAACACTCTTTGCCGGCGCAGTGGATGCGCTCGTGAAGATCGATCGGGACTGGGTTCCTGGCGGCGATGGCAGTTTGTACCTTCGGCCTTTCATGTTTGCAACGGAGAGTTTTCTCGGGGTGCGCGCCGCCAACGAGTATCTGTTCTGTGTTATCGCTTCGCCCGTTGGGCCGTATTTCAAGGCGGGTAAGACAGCGGTCACTGTTTGGGTGTCCGACCAATACACCCGAGCGGCACCAGGTGGAACAGGCGCGGCCAAGTGCGGCGGAAATTATGCCGCCAGCCTGATTGCGCAAACCGAGGCGGCAGCGAAAGGCTGCGACCAGGTCGTGTTCCTCGACGCTGCGGAACACAAATGGATCGAAGAACTGGGCGGCATGAACGTGTTCTTCGTGATGGACGACGGCTCCCTGCGTACCCCTCCGCTGTCGGGCACCATCTTGCCCGGTATTACGCGTGCTTCCATTATTGAGCTGGCCAGACAGGAAGGCATCACAGTCTCCGAAGAGCCTTATGCATTTGCATCGTGGCAAGCCGATGCGATCAGCGGTCGCGTCAAGGAGGCCTTCGCCTGTGGTACGGCGGCGGTTGTGACGGCCATCGGAGAAGTTCGTCACGCGGCGGGCGAATTCAAGATCGGCGATGGTGGCGAAGGACCTGTCACACAACGAATTCGCACTACGCTCACCGGTATTCAGCGCGGCAAAATTGCTGACCCATTCGGCTGGATCCACAAGGTGTCTTAAGCGATTTTCCTGGGACATGTGTGTAGGCATGCGAACCATCTCTCGCGGTTTGACGCCTGTGCCGACGACAGGGCCAATCCAACCCACTCAACACTGACGATCGATCGCGCGCACGCCCTGCGCGCTTCGATGCGCTCTTCCTTTCCCGGCCGCCTGGCCGCCCCCCCGGCGTGTACCGACGGTTTTGACGCGCCAATGTTCAGATCAATCTGCTGCAAAGTGGCAATCGTCGATGGCCACAACGAAAACAGGCGTTTCCGACTCGTTGACACAGCGACTTTGCGCCTAAGATGAATTTCGATGCGCACAAGCTGGTGCAGGCCCCCAATTGGCGGGAGCCAGAACGCAGCGCGCGGATCGACGCCAACAAGTGTTTTCATCAAGGGTGCGAGCGTGCGTGCGGCGGGCGCCTGTCGTGCGACAGCAATGACGCACGGGTGCGCGACGGAGATCATTGCGCTGGCGACGTCTGGCCGGGCTGGCTGGTCGGCCTCGCTTCGCCATGGTTGCAGCAGTCTGCCAGCTTGCCAGCGCTCAAAAACACGACATCTGTATTTAGCAGAAACACGACATTTCTATTTAGGACCTACACCTAATCTCGTGGCCAGATAGAAGTGTCCGGTTTCCGGCTCATTAGAAATGTCCGGTTTTTAAAGGGTTTTCTGTCTTTCTGGTGTTAAGCCTCCAGCGTGTTGAAGGGGCAGGTGTGAAGCAGCAGGGCACTTAAGTTCGTTCAGCGAACTGTTGCAGACCGCTTGCCTGGTTTACCGGACTGGATGGTTTGCGTTTTACGTTGCGTCACGGCCACGATTGCTGCGTCCATGTCCGCTTGCGTGAACTCGCGCGACTTCTTCGTGCCCGGAACACGTTCGGCCCTGCGTACCTCGATGCCGCGGTTCGTGCGTGAGGGCGAGCCCGAGGCCCGCCGGCCATCGCGCTGCGCCTGCAGCGCCTGCGCCACCTGCAGCGCGTGGGTCAGCCGCTTGTGCTCAATGACCGCGCCCTGATCCACCTCGGTGAGCCGGTCATACTCGCGGTATGGCAGCACACGAGCGTCGGCCCGCAGCTCGATACGCCCGTCCGGGTACTCCCACACCTCGATGTAGCGGTGCACCAGCTTGCGGTTCTGCGGCGTGTCGTCCAGCAGGTACGTAAGCGGCTCAGCTGGGCCGTTCGTCCATTCGCGTGCGCGTAAGGCAATATGGTGACTGGAACTGCCAGTCAGGTAGAGGGATCTGGCGGACTGCCTGGTGTGTGCAGCTTGTCGGCCACACGCCA
>NZ_JBFRCF010000025.1:0-83000 GCF_040965655.1 Paraburkholderia sp. EG286B
CATGGAAAATAAACTCTCGGTGAATGTGTCAGCGCCGCGCATGATCTCCCGGGGGCGAGTGGAGGCCTTTCATCAACGCTTCAGGGGCCTTCCGCGATGACGTTACCGCCGGTAATTCAGCAGCCTGCTAAGCTCGTGCAAATGCAGATAAGCCGCTTGCAATTGCATAAACATGACGGCTGAACCATCACTCAATCGCATGATTCGCCCTGCGGGCTACCTGCTCGCTGGCTGATGATGCTTCTTTCACCTGAGGCGGGCGCCATGGCACGTTTGGCACGATCGGCGGCAAATCCAGAGCAATGCCCTGCATGCTGCCTGTTTCAGATCAGCGTTGCCTTCGGCGAAAGTCCAGAGCCAAGGCGAAAAACATTACGAAGATGACGAAACCGTCTTGGCGAAGTTCGCGGTCTCTGAGGCGATGCCGCCGAAAGCAAAAACTGCCGACGTGGCCGCGACTAGAAAAAAGACTATTGGGTATATCACTTCATTATCCAGAACGTATGCACCGCTCGCGGGGCCGCATCACGGGCACACGCCTATGTATTGCGCGAGTGCCTAATTACGCCTCAAAGTTGCAGCATTTGCTGGTCACACGGAGGAGCCCCGTCGAGGTGAATGCGTGTCGTGGAGCAGAACGGATCAAAGGTAGATCAAAGTGCGAAACCGCAAGATCGACAAATGCGCGCACCTTGCCTGGCAAGAATTCACGATCCTGGTAGACGACCTTTAACGCGCCGCCCAACTACCTCGACGCCAAAATCAGAACATTCGAGGATTTCTTGCGCAATGCCGTACCGCACTCGCTGGCCGAGGATGAAGCGGCGCTGCATCGGTCCGCTCGAGCACCCTGGCCCGCGGCCCTGCCGCCTTAGGAAGCCACACGGTGCCGGGTAGCCCGTGCCCCCGCATTCTTAACGTGCCGAGGGCGACGTATCCTGGCTGGAGCGCATCGGAGACGGGTCAAATGCCACTCCCCGCCCAGGCACGCGTCAGCAACGTGGCCAGGGCAGCCGCTTCGACTGGGCGCGGATTGTCATAGGGATTCCTCAGCGCCTGCTTCACAGCGACCGCAATCCCTTCATACGGCATCCCGATGTCGCACAATGCGAGTGGAATGCCGCAATCGCGCCCAAGGTCCAACAGCGCGCCGACAGCATCGTCAGCCGCCATTGCACGGCGCAGACGGGCCATGACCTCTGGGACCATTGGCGCATTGTAGGCGAGCGCGTAGGGCAAAACGATGGCATGCGTCTTCGCATGTGGCAGATCGAACAGACCGCCCAGCGTATGGCACAACTTGTGATGCAACCCCATCGAGGTCGCGCCAAGACAGCATGCGCAAAGCCATGCGCCGTAAAGCAGGGACGCGCGAGCCTCGGGACCGTCGGGTTCTTTGAGCACACGAGGCAACGAATCGACAATCGCGCGCACCCCGTCCTCAGCCATCATCGTGACGATCGGATTGGTATCAGGTGCGTAGAGTGCCTCCACCGCATGCGCCATCGCATTGAACGCCGAAAGGGCAGACATCGCCGGTGGCAACGAGAGCGTGAGATCCACGTCATAGATCACCACTTCGGGCTGGATCTTCGAGTTGCGCTGCGTAGTCTTGCGATCGCCTTGCGTCTCGCCGAGGATCGGCGTCATTTCGGAACCCGCGTAAGTGGTCGGAAGCACGATCTGCGGCAGATCCGTGCGCAGCGCGATGGCCTTGCCGAGTCCCGTGGTCGAGCCCCCGCCCGCCGCGACGATACCGTCGATCCGCCCTGCTTTCACGACCTCCAGTGCGCGCTCGGTCACATCGATGGGCGTGTGCATTGTGGCGCCATTGAACGCACCGGCGGCACGGCCGCCGAGCAATTGCTCGACTTGCTCCGCTAGCATGGCCTGGTCGGGTGTGGACAGCACCAGCAGGCGGCGCAAGCCGAGCCGGTCCGCCTCGAAAGGCAGAGTCGCGCTCGTGCCGCGGCCGAAAACGACCCGCGTCGGTAGCATCTGATAGACAAAGGAGTCCTGCATGATCCGGTACCTTCGATGAATGACGCAAAGGCGCGGTTATAGAAACGAGCACGCCACTTCTAACGGCAGCCTCGGCAACCGGTCAAAAAGCTTGCGCCGATCCCCATAACCGATGTTGCACAGGAAATTGACCTTGACATCGCCGTCGGGAAAGAACTCGTCATTGAGTTTCTGCTCATCGAAGCCCGACATGGGGCCGCAGTCCAGCCCGAGCGCACGCGCAGCGAGGAGCAAGTAAGCGCCCTGCAAGGTACCGTTGCGAAACGCCGTGCTCTCAATCAGATCCGTCTTTCCTTCGAAAATCGCACGGGCATCTGCACGATGCGGAAACAATGCCGGCAGATGATCATGAAAACGGCGATCGTACGCGACGATCACACACACCGGGGCCGCACGCGTTTTCTCAATATTCCCTGGCGCCAACGCCGGAAGCAAACGCGCCTTCGCTTCGGGCGTACGCAGAAATACGAGGCGCGCTGGCGAGGTATTCATGCTCGTTGGGCCGTATACGGCCAGATCGTAAAGCGCGCGCAACTGCCCATCGGTCACCGGCTTGTCGAGCCAGCCATTGTGTGAACGGGCGCTGCGAAACAGCGTATCCAGTGCATCCGCACGAAGTGTATCCGACATGTTCTTTATCCAGAGCAAACAGTGATCAGGCCCGCGTGGGGTTGGTGCGGTTCAGAACGAAAGTAAAATCGAGTGTGCTAAACGGCGTGTCGAACTCGGTGCCATCGGGCGCCCTGCCTCGGTCGTGGTGCATCCAGTCCGCAATCAGCGAAGAACGCACGCCAAAGACCGCGTCGGAGTCGAGGAATCGATCGCCTGCGCGGAAGATATGTGTGATGAGCCGTTCGTAACCGGGCGCTTCAATCATGAAGTGCAAATGCGCGGGCCGCCACGGATGCCGGCCAAGTGCCGTCAGCATCCGGCCAACCGGCCCGTCGTACGGAATCGGATAGGACTCCGCAGTGACTGAACGGAAGTGGAATGACCCGTCCTCAAGGCTGCGCAATGTGCCGCGACCCTGGGTGGCCGCCCCGTCGTATTGCACATCATAGAGACCATCCGAATCGGCCTGCCAGACTTCGACGCGCGCATTGGGCACCGGCTCGCCGGCGAGCCCCCTCACCCGTCCGGTCACGAAACACGGCTCTCCCTTCGCACCGTTCGCGACGTCATCGCCGTTCTCGTAGTCCGGTGAGTTTGCGACGAAGAAAGGCCCCAATACCGTCGACTCCGTGCAGCCGCCCGGCTTGTGATTGTTAAGCGCCGTCACCAACATGGAAAGGCCCAGCGCATCCGACAGCAGGATGAACTCTTGCCGCTTTTCGTCGGTGATATGGCCGACGTCTGTGAGGAACCGTATGCCCTGATACAACTCATCCTCGGTCAGCTTGACGTCGCGGGCAAACGCGTGCAGATGCTGGACAACGCTCGTCATGATCCGCCTGAGCCGCGGATCCTGAGCCTCGGCGTGACGCGAGATTACGATCTGTGTAATGGTGTCTTCGTCGACGTTTCTCATGCTGTCTCCAAATGGTCAGGCCTCACGGGCGTGCGACGCACAACGGGCCGCACGCCGTCCTTCGCTAGACCGTCACTACACTGCGCATTGCGAGCTGCTCCTGACGGCGCGCGCTATCCTGAGCCTTCGCATAGTCAGCGGAGGTGGCATATTCCGTCGCCAGTTCGTTGCTGCCTTGTTCGATGCCACACACCTTTGATGCGAGCATGCCGTACGGGCCAGAAGCAGCGAACTCCGCGCGCTGCATCGTCAGCGAGCGAATTGTCTGCAGTGGCGTGCCATTGAAGTTCTCGAACATGAAAAGGCGGCCGCCCCATTCCGAGAGGAACAGATCGCGCACGACGCGTCCGATCTTTATGCGGTCATGCGGCTTGCCCGTCGGGCCGCTGTTCATGCGCTCGAGCCACGGGCCAAGCTTCGAGTCCTTCCACTGCGCTTCCGTTGGGAAAATCAGCGCGCTGCGCCCGCACAGATCCACGAGTTCGTAGATCATCGACGAGAAGTGTTCGAGGTAATACGCACGACCGAAGTCGTAGATCAGAATATTCGGCTTATAGTGCCCACCCGGTGTATGAAAACCGAGTTCTTCGGCAGCGATCATATGGGCGAGCGTCGCCTGATGGAAGCCGATCAGCTTCGCCACGCGCGTCTGCACCTGCGGAATCTTGTTCGTGCCGATGTGCTCGGTGATCAGCACCGCAAGGCCCGCCATCAACTCGGCACGTACCACCTGGCGAACCAGCGCGGCATAGTGGAGCCAGTCGAAGACGCGTTGCGGATAAAGCTTGGCATGCTCCGGGTTGCCGATGTGGAACACATGGCTCCACGGAATGAAGACGTTGTCGAACACGGTCACGCCGTCGAGTTCGTCGCCTTGCGCCGCAAGCGGATGCTCCGTCTCATCGTCCCTTACGGTGCTCTCGCGGCAAACGATAGTCACGCCTTTCGTATTGACGGGCGTGGCGGCAAAGATGATCTGATCGCCCGGAATACCGGGACGGAAGAAGACGCCGATATGAATCCAGTCCGCAAACGGGACACCCGTGCCGATCGCCTTGACGCCGGTGACAGTAATGCCGCGCTCATCTTTCTTCACGATGCGCAGGCCGGGCGACCTCGCCTGCGCTTCGGGGCCTGATCGATCCATTTGCGGATCGACGAATTGTGGCGCGCAATTCAGATCGTTGTCCTTTGCGTGTTGCACGAATTCTACGATGTTCTTCGCGAGGTTTTTCCCTTCCGCGCCGATGGCCTGCGTCTCCCACGGCGTCGGGTCGTCGGCGTAAGTCATCAGCACATAGTTGTTGACGTCGGGCGTGCGCGGGAACGATGCGCCCGCCAGTTCCCGCATGATCGTCTCATGATACTTGCGCTTGCGGCGCAACTCGTCCTTGTTGCGGTGGGCGAACCATTGCATCGAACGGCGCTCGCCGTTCTCATCCACAAAGGTGAGCACGTCCTGAAGATCTTCGCGATGGTGGAGATCGTAGAAGTCGGCGTGAACTTTTGCGTAGCCGCGCGTTTTGGGGTGAGTCGCGATATTGTCGATTTTCTCGTTACCGACCCAGACGTTACGTCCATCGTTCAGCGACTCGAGATACTGCTTTCCTGTGCGGATCATAGGTTACTCCGTTGGTGGTCAATTTCAGTGGGATCAGGATTGCGTGGGACGCGTCGTTGCATATGCACGCCTGCAATAGACAAGCGGCTCGACCCCGCTTGTACGCCGTGCATTCAGCACACGTGCGACAAAGACACTGTGCGTCCCGATTTCCATTGCCGAGGCGATACGGCAATCGAGCGCTACAAGGGCATCGGTGCGATACGGAATGCCATGTGCTGACTCTTGCCAGCGCGTATCGCTGAAGCGCTCAAGCATGGGCAACTGGCCAATGCCGGCAAAAACCTGAGAAATGCCCGCTTGATGGGCGCTTAGCCAGTTCACAGACAGAAGACCGTTCGCCTTGATGACGCTATTTGCGGCACTGCGCCGGTTTACGCAGAAAAGAATCGTGGGCGGCGCGTCGCTAACGGAGCAGACAGCGGAACAGGTCACACCCGCTTTGCCCGCAGGTCCGTCCGTCGCGATGATGGTAACGGCCGTCGGTGCATAAGCAAGCACTTCACGGAACTCTGCTGCATCGACAAAAGGCGATTCGCCTGCATGCTCGTAATGCACAGGCGCGCCTGCACCCGTCGCCTGATGTGGCGCTTGATTCATCGTATGTCTCCTTTTCTGCGGCCTCTGAAAGTCGGACGTGTGCGAGGGACGGTCAAACCGGCTGCATCTCGTGCCCCGGGGTATTGCCCAGTGCTCGCACATCGTGTTTGAGCTACAGTACCTCGACTAAACCGCTATCTCTATGGAAACGGCCTCATGGAAACTTTTCCGCAACGGAACGAAGGGGATCTCGACTTCAATCACCTCAGGGTTTTCGATGTGCTGATGACCGAGCACAGCATTACGAAAGCCGCGTATGTGCTGAACGTCACGCCGTCCGCACTGAGCAAGACACTTGCGCAGTTACGGGTGTATTTCGGTGACCCGCTTTTCATTCGCGTGTCGATGCGCATGGAGCCGACGCCAAAGGCGCTTGAGCTCGCGGAACCCGTCAAATTGCTTCTTAATCACTTCCGGCAACTGCGCTCGTCACATGCTGCGTTCAATCCGGCGACCTCAGACAGAATGTTCACGATCAATGTGGTCGATGCCGGCGTCGTGAACATGCTTCCGCCGCTGCTCAATTATCTGGGTGAGCACGCGCCGCGCGTGCGTGTGCAGGCCATCCACTGCGACGCGCAGCATCTGGATCTCTGGCTGGAGTCGGGCCTGATCGATATCGCGATCGGCTCGTTCCCTTCACTCGTGACAGGCATCCGGCGTTTTCCCCTGTGGACGGAGAGCTTTGCTTGCGTAACTCGCAGCGACCACCCGCGCGTCGGAGCCACGCCGACACTCGAGACGTTCATCGCCGAGAAGCATGCGGTCGTGTCAGCCGCCGGCACGGGGCATGAGCATCTGTCCGTCGAACGCCTGCTCGAGGCGCATGTGCCGCCCGAGAACATCGCGTGTCGCGTGCCGACGTTCTCGTCCGCTGCGTTGATCGCTCGGCGCACGGACGCCATTGCGACGATTCCGCGCGCGCTTGCACTGGGTCTGGTCCGAGGCTGCGGCCTGCAACTCGTCGAGCCCCCGCTTGATTTTCCAAGAATCGAGATTTCCCAGTACTGGCATGACCGCGTACACCGCGACCCCGGAAATCAGTGGATTCGCGATGTCATGAAGCAGCTTTTTGCAAGGTCGACATCTGGCGAACTGTGCCTGTGCGTCAATGAGACTGTTCTATCGGGTGGATGGCCCTCGCCTTGATAGCCTTCTATGATCCGCTCACACACTCGGCGTGGAGCGCGATCATGATTTCGTTGAACCAGGGATGCGTGGTTTCGATTGGCGTCTTCGACGGCGTACATCGCGGTCATCGGCGCGTGCTGGAGATGCTGCGCGAAACGGCGGAACACCTCGGGTTGCCCGCAGTCGTCGTGACGTTCGACCCACATCCAAGGCGAGTGCTTCAGCCTGACAAGGCTCCCCCCATGCTCGTGAGCATCGAGCGGCGCCTCGAACTCCTCGCAGCGACGGGGTGCGTCGATCACGTGTGTGTGATGCCCTTTGATCAGCATCGACGCGAACAGTCAGCAGACGATTTCGTGTCGCAGACGCTCATCGACCGCTTGGGGGTCCGTGCACTGGTGGTCGGCGCGAACTTCGTGTGTGGGAAGGCACGTAAGGGGACGATCGATTATCTGTCGCGGCTTGGAAAGGCCGCGAATTTCAGTGTGTATCCTGTGCCATTGCGTGCCGCATTCGATGACCTTGGTGCTGAACCAGCCTCGTCGACCGTTATTCGCCGTCTCGTTCTCGATGGTGACGTGCGAAGCTCGGCGCGACTGCTCGGCAGGTATCACGAACTGGAATGCAAAGTGGGGGCCCGCGGCGAATTGCTCTTGCCGCCAGGCATGTGTGTACCCCGCGATGGGCGGTATGCGGTTCATCTGCGTAGCCGGCACGGCGTCAAGCATCCGGCACAAGTGAAAATACAGGGCGACGAGGGCTATCACCGCGGTTTAATTCAGCGTGCTGATCTTGAACCTGGCACACATGTCACCATGCTATTTGTCGACACAGTCGCGCCTGTCCGGCAGGCTTCGACGTAGCTTACGGCGGGATATGCGTTGCGGCCCGGAATCTAGACTCTCATGACGTCCGTCGAACACTCGGCCGATTGAAGCCCTGGGCAAGGGTCTAATCGGCTGCGATGCTCGCAAGTCACGAAGAATGCGTTCCGCACCTAGGCTATGCTCTTAAAATGAATGCCTTATCCCAAGATTTCCGCCAACGGTGGTACCGGGTGCGCCGCTCAAGAAGCTGAGGCTGGATACGGCAAGACCGGTCTTCATGTCACCGTGGTTCGAAACCATTCCGATCTGGAAGTACAGCATTGTGCGCCTGGACAGAAAGTAGTCCGTTCCCGCTGCCGCCATCAGCGAGTGATTGGCGCTGTTGTCGCGATCGCTGGTGTACCACACGCCCGAAT
This sequence comes from Paraburkholderia sp. EG286B, assembly GCF_040965655.1. NCBI lineage: Bacteria > Pseudomonadati > Pseudomonadota > Betaproteobacteria > Burkholderiales > Burkholderiaceae > Paraburkholderia > Paraburkholderia sp. EG286B. The sequence goes on from NZ_JBFRCF010000025.1 coordinate 8,146, forward strand.
TCACATCAACGAAAGGCGTCACCTGATATTTGAAACCTCCGCCGTAGACGTTGTTGTTATGCGAGCCTGCGACCTTGAAATTGACAAACGAACCCTTCACGGTCAATGACCCGAACGTATAGGCAACGCCCACAGTTCGCCCCTCGAATTCGACGGTGCTCGGATACGGAGTCTGGACCGTTCCGCCACTATTACCGGCATAGATCGCCACATTGATCAGAGCCGTGCTGTTCTGGTACTTCAGGCTTGCAGACCACTGACGCCCTGCAGAAAAATCGCCTGCCTCACCGCCCAGAGCGAGCATAACGCTACCCTGAAAGCCCGCCAGTTCTGGGCTTGTATACGACACGGCATTGGAATTGAAGGCACCCGTAACGAATACATCGCTGCAGTACTGCACAAGGCCGCTGCCAAACTCAGAGAACTGACGCGGATCCGATTCATACAACGCGAGATAAAACGGTGAAAACTGTACCCCACCCTTGAATTCGCCGAAGAGGCCCCGGAGCCCCACCCAGGCCTGTTGCCCGAATAAATTGCCGTTGGAACTCTTGAACCCGCCGTTGGCGAGGCTGATCCCACTTGCGAGCGTGAACTCCGCTTGCATTCCTGAACCGAGATCCTCCTTCCCAGTCATGCCAAAAAACGACGGACCTACGCCGCTATCAACCATCGCGAACGTCTTTCCAACGTCCCTTCCAGTTGAGTTCGCTGTCTTGCTGGAATACTCGACTCCTGCATCCACAAGGCCATATAGGGTGACACTCGACTGTGCGCAGGCAGTGGAACCATAGAACAGCAAAACGGCCGACGCCGTCAGTTTCAAGCCACTAATCTCCATTACCTTTGCCTCCTTCATTTTTCATAGTATTACTAATTAATATGACGGATTCTACGCATCCGACTGGACGGGCGCGTAGGAGCAGAGACTTCAAAAGCAACAGACTTAGTGTCAGGCGCGAGCCGTGGTGCATTGAGGATCCCCCAGGCACCACGTCTGATCGACAGTGAAAACGGCGTTCGATTCGTTTTCGAATTTTAAGAGGCGTTGACGTACTCAGATTTACTTCAGCTCAGGTCATTGACGGTTTTCGGATACCGGTCGTATCGCGACCTTAATCATTCGTGAGCGCCGGCGTCCGATCACCTGTACGAGGACAGACATGCACCGCGTCACTGCGGGCCTAGTCTTCTTCGTCTTCCTGCTTGACGGCGTGGTTCGATTACATCGCTGGTCGATACATCTGGTCAGCAGCTGCCGCGGAAAGGCCGAGTTCGGTGGCGACAGCAGCAACCCCCTCCTGAACGGCGTGGGGGTCCACTCGACCGTCGGCGGTGAACCAGGGTCGAACGTAGCGTTCGTAGTGATGCTGCGCTTCCTCGATGGTCAATCGATTAAGGAGCGACGCGATGTGCTTGACAGCCAGACGCGGTTGCTCAGCAATCGTCTGGAGGGCCCGTTTGTTGGCCCGCACCAGCGCCTGGAGGGCGGGATCGTCGAGCGGAATGCGAGAAGTGTCCACAGCGATTCCAACTGTGGGAATTCGCAGGTGGTCGCCCACCCAGGAAAGCACCGAAAAGCCCTCCTCGGTGGCGACCTGCTCGGGCGCCAGCGTGCTGCCCACGTAGGCCGCGTCGATCGACCCTTCGCGAAGGCGTCGCAGGTCCATCTGGTAGTCAGCCGGGATTCGCTCCACACACTGCACATCGCGATCGGGATCCAGACCGTGCTTGCGCAGTACGATTCGCGCGAAACACCCGGGGGCGGTGTGAGCCGCATGGACCGCGAGCCGGCGCCCTCGCAGATCGTCCATGGACTTCACATCTCCACGCCCGACGAACCAGAACAGGGGACGATGGGTGTTAGCGGTGAGCACCGTCCATGGGATGCCATCAGTAAGTCGCGACAATAGAGCACGGCCCAGACCGATGGTCGCGCCGGCGCGCACGCGTTCACCCGGCCAGACGGCTCCATCGCGCAGTGCAACGTGGACACCCTCGTCCTCGAAATATCCCTCCTGATCAGCTACATGCGCGATCAGTTCTTCGTGAATACCACTTCCCACATAGGTCAGGTCGATCGAGAGCATTGCAATAACTCCTCTATCAGATTCATCGAGTGCTTTGGCGAGATCGCTCCTCTCGCCGTCTTTTGGCGAATCGCGTGCTCGTCGAGCTCACTCGATCCCCATACCCCCACTCACAGGAAGGTAGTGGCCGGTGGTGAAGCCCGAACCGTCGCTTGCCAGGAACGCCACCGTATTGGCCACCTCGTTCGGCCGGGCGAGCCGTTGCATCGGTATGGCCGCGGCAATCGCGCGCAACCGTTCGGGCGAAACCAGCTCCGTCGAAGTGGCGCCCTCCACGGTAGTCGGTGCGACGATGTTGGCAGTAATCCCGTGCTGCGCGAGCTCCAGAGCGACGTATCGGACGAACTGGTCCATGGCCGCCTTGGCGGTGCCCAGCGTGATCATTCCGTCACGCGGACGACGCGACAACAAGGCGCTCAGGTAGATCAGCCGCCCGCGGCCACGAGCAATCATGCCCGGCACGACGGCCTTCGTGGTCAGGAAGGCGGCATGGAGTTCTGAATCCAGCTTGCCGCCGAGTTGCTCCCAGCTCAGCCTGGCGAACGAGGTGACGGCATACGGCGTCAACGCGTTGTGCACGAGAACATCGATCCCGCCCCACCGCTGATTGACTTCCTCGACCATAGCGGCGACGTCCTCAGGCGCGGTGACGTCGGCCTTGATCGCCACAGCTTCGCCACCCGCCGCGGTGATGCTCCGAACCACGTCTTCAGCCTGCGGTGCACTATTGCGATGGTTGACGACCACCCTGTACCCGTGTTCAGCCAGGGTCGATGCGATCACCGCACCGATGCCTCGGCTGGCTCCCGTAATCAATGCGACAGCCATGCGTTAGCCTCCATATCAGCACTGCTCCGATAATTTTTGATGTCGCGGTATCCCTCGTGAACGGCTTCATCGGCGATCAGTTCGTCGTGGATGTCCCGTCCCACATGACTCATTCCGATTATCTCCACTACTAAATACCTCATAGGTTAGATAAATCATATAATTGCGAAATAATCGCTCTCGCACTCTCGAGCGCTGCTTGTGCTCGTTGCATTCACTTCATTGCAAGGCCTCCTTTCACGGGATGGTAGTGACCGGAGGTGAAACGCTGATTCTCAATTTCGAGAGGTGCGGCTGCCTTGGCCACTCCATCGCAACGAACAAGCGACGGCAGCAGGCTCACGCATTGGCCCGACCGCGACTATTGACTGGCTCAACCGCCTTAGGTCCCGTTAATTCGGCTGCATCGCCGGCCCGTTACCCCGGGTATTACTTGGTGCCCTACGAATTTTGTTGGATCACAGTACACCGACGAAACTGTTCGCTCTATGGAAGAGATCTCACGGACACTTTTCCATCGGGGAAAGAAGCAGATGTCGACCGTCAGCTGAACCGTTGCGGGTCAGCGTGGTGAGGGAAGCCAGGCGCATAAGGAGGCAACCTCGATGGCCCGGGCTGCCAGGCAAGCTTGGAGACTTCGGACAACGATGATCAGGTCCACCAGTCGTCATAGACCTCAATAATTCTGTCATCCGTTGTGACAATAAATGTCTCACCCATTGGAAGGCTTGAGTAAAACTATAAACAGCATCCATCAGGGTGTTGTACTGGATGTGTAGATATCGTTTAGGCCATTCCGCTGCAGCAAAGCAATTCGACGCATCCGATTTCTCATCGGATGGCTGTTGGGGTGCCCAGGCACCAGTCATCCATCTGGATCAAGGCGAGCACGAGAAAGCTGCGCGCGCCCGTGGCTCAAAAGTGCGGCCCCAGAAAAGCACCATTGCCAGACCAATGTCCATGACAATAGCTGTCAATCCGGCGGTTGCGCGTACGCGGGTATCAGACTTTTTTGGGCTCATGGTCTGTACGCCATCGCAGTTGAAGAAGCGGGATGGCCGGGATCGCGGCCCTTACCGAAGCCAGGCGCAGTCGACTGAATCCAGCGGCGGTACCTTTGAGTGAATGCAGGTCGAACGAAGGAGTGGAAGGTCGTTAAGTGGCTGGCGTAGCATCGGGCGACCGAAAGTGAACTAGTTCTCACAAACGACAGCCGACATGACGAGCGGCGTGACTTCCTTCACTGTCGCCGGGCTTCCCATTTCGCGAATGCGTTCGCTAACCGCCTCTTCCCCTGCCATTACGACAACCCCATAGACCTGGTGGGACGCTTCGCCTCCGCCGCGCTTCTGGCTGAATAGGCCATCGTTCGGTGAGAAGCCAAAGACAGCCCGGACTTTGAATCCGAGTGCAGTCAAGTTCTGGTTTGGCTTCAGCCGATACGCGTTGACCGAGTCGTCCGACACTTTCATGGGTCGCGGATCAATTTCCTTTTCTTCTACCAGTTGTTCGATGAATTCGTGCGGACCAAAATGACAATCGAGGCTGGCACCGATCTCGTGTGCGTAGATCACATTTGAGACGAGGGCTGTACCGGAAGCGATACATCGAAGCAAAATAGATACTTTCACTGGTATTCTCTCCTTGGGCAATCAATACGCCGCGTCAATCAGCGCAATAACGTACGTTTACAGATACATCAAGAAGTTCGCTTGCTTCGGAAACTCTGCGAGAATCAGGCGGCGACATTGCGAAAAGCAAGCCTGTTTCGTGCCCCACAGACGCTTTATGTGCTTGCCCACAAAGTAGCGAGTAGTGCCTGTGTGCGCAATACTCGAGAACGAATCAGTTCATTACGCCAAGAGTATCAATTCACGCTCCGCAGCAAGATGCCAACATCACCTGGATCTGGTGCAAATAGATGGCGCGTCTGCAATGCCGCTTATAAATGTACATACGTTATCGATCAAAAAGGACAGCACTCCAGACAGAGGAGGCAGTGATGTCCTCAAGCGGAGTGCGGATAGGTCGAATCGCCGCTAGCGAATGCGATGCACCAACTCGATGGCTGAAATCGTGGTCAATGCACTTCTCAATCGTTTGAACCCGGGCATCACGTTCGTTCTGGGGGCTACAATCTGAATTGCCCTCCGCCGAAGGGCACCGGATGGGATGGCTGCGTGTGCTCGATCACGGGCTTCAGGCTCGCCCCAGGCGATTACTTGCGCATTGATCGGGACGCTGGAGACGCCGACGCTATTGGTCATGGAAGGCGGCCAACTCCGTCGACGAGATCCGTACCAACGTGTGCGACGTCCTGGCGGGCCTCGAAAGCGCATACGATTCCCATAGTTCAACCGGTATTTCAACCTAAGGCCGTGTGGTCGGCAGCTAACGCCTGCGGCACCACCTCTCGCAGGAACTCGACGAATGTCCCGGCCTTGGCACTGAGGTATTGCCGCGACGGATACACGACATAGGCGTTGAGCGTCTGGAGTTGATAGCGCGGCAACACCCGTACGAGCACACCGCTTTTCAGGGCGGGTACGGCCGATGGCATCGGCAGAGCGCCAATCCCCCTGCACTCGCGCAGTGCTGTGACGAGCGCATCCGGAGTGTTCACCTGAAAGGCCGTTGGCGGAAGCTCGACTGTTTCCCGGCCATCCGGTCCGTCCAGCTCCCAGCGATCTCGCGGGAAGAGCGAGGTGACCAGTTGCAGGCGAGCATGGTGCGCCAGCGTGGCAGCGCGGCCTGGCGTGCCGTGCGCGCGCAGATAGGCCGGCGACGCGCACAGCACGCTGTACAGCGTGCCCAGGCGTTGCGACACGAGGGCCGAGTCCGGTAACAAGGCGGTGCTCATCTGGATGGCGACGTCGTAACCTTCGTCGACGATATTGGGTGCATGCCCGGACAGCGTCAGATCGATCGAGACGGACGGATAGCGCTGCTGATAGCTCATGACGGCAGGCACCAGATAAGTCTGCCCGAAGGCCGGCATCGCATGCACGCGCAAGCGGCCGGACGGGTGAACCTGTGCGTCCGCCGCTTCAGCTTCCGCCTGCTCGAGTTCGGCGAGAATTCGCTGGCAACGCTGTAAATAACGTTCCCCCGATTCGGTCAGCGAGAAGCTTCGGGTGCTGCGATTGATCAGGCGGATACCCAGATGGGCTTCCAGGCGTCCGACTGCGCGCGAAACGATGGGAGTTGATGTGTCCATGCGTCTCGCAGCGCCGGTAAAGCTACCCTCTTCTGCAACTTGGGTGAATATTCGCATTGTTTGCAACCTGTCCACTGTCGGATCCTCCGAATCAAACTTCAACCGAGCTCTAATGCCCCGTTGATCAGCGGGCCGCCAGCGTGGCCGGCGGGATCCTCATCGCTACGTTCTTCGCAGCCGGCTGCACCGCCTTGATCTGCGCCACCACTTCGTTCTGCTCGATGATCCTCGCGATCTCAGCGTCGGCCTGTGCGCCGTACTGGGCGAACACGTCGGTGTGATAGGTCGTTTTCACCGCCGCGCCAAGCTGCGTTCCGTCGTCGTTGCGCGTCCCCACGTCGACGTCCATTGAGAGCCCGATACGCAGCGGATGCGCCTCGAGCTCCTTCGGGTCGAGCTGGATGCGCACCGGTAGCCGCTGCACGATCTTGATCCAGTTGCCGGTCGCGTTCTGAGCGGGCAAGGTCGCGAACGCGCTGCCCGAGCCCGCCGAGAAGCCAATCACGCGTCCGTGGTACACCACGCTAGAACCGTAGACGTCTGCCGTCATCGTGACCGGCTGGCCGATGCGCATCCGGCGTAGCTGCACTTCCTTGAAGTTCGCGTCGACCCACACGCCGTCGAGCGGCACGATCGACAGCAGCGGCGTACCCGGGGCGACACGCTGGCCCACCTGCACGGAGCGCTGTGCGACGTACCCCGTCACCGGCGCGGGCAACACGTTGCGCGCGTAGTTGAGGTACGCGTCGCGAACCTTCGTGGCTGCGGCCTGGACGTCCGGATGCTGTTCGATCGACGTGCGGTCGGTCAAGGCAAGGTTCGACATTGCCTGCTGGCGAGCCGCGTCGAGCGCGGCCTGCGTCGAATTCACCGTGTCTTGCGCGTGCGAGACGTCTTCCGCCGACACCGCCCCGGTATTCTCGACTGCGATCCGGCGCTGTAAATCCTGCTTCGCTCGCACGAGGTCCGATTCGCGCTGCGCGATGTTGGCCGCGTAGTAGTCGTTGTTCACGTAGAGCGTGCTCACCTTGCGCACGGCCTGCCCCAATGCTGCCTCGGCGTTCAGGAGCGTGATCCTCGAATCGGCCGCATCCAGCGTCACGACCGGCTCACCCACTTTGACGATCTGCGTGTCGTCCGTGTTGACGGCGTTGACCGTGCCGGTCACCTGCGGTGTGAGCAGGACGAGGTTACCGTTGACATAGGCGTCGTCGGTGGACTCGTGATATTGCCCAACGGTGAAGTAATACGAACCATATGCCGCACCCGCCACGACCGTGCCGATGCCCAGCAGCGCGAGCCATAGCTTGCGCTTGCCCGATGGGGCGGACTGCGTAGCGTTCTGTTCGGCACCTGCGGGGGTAGCGTTTGAAACATTGCTGTTCGGTTGGGTCTGGCGAGCGTCCGTGTGCTCGGGGGTGTTGGTTTCACTCATTTCAGTTCTCCGGATAATCTTATGAAGACGCCGCTTCAGTGCGCGGCAACGACAGGGTTTGCGTGCACAGAGGCATCCGCGCTGCGTGTGGCATCGGAAGACGTGTCGACGTAGCCACCGCCGAGTGCCGAGGCGAGCTCGATCTGCTGGTCGCGTCGGTCCATCTGCAGGTTGGCGACAGACTGTTCGGCGTTCAGGGCCGTGACATCGGCGTTGAGCACGGTGAGCTGGTTGGTGAGGCCGGCCTTGTACTGCGTGATCGCCAGATCATCGGCGCCCTTGGCGGACTGCTGCGTAGCCACGGCATCGACGAGCTGCACATCGCTCGAGCGGATCTGCGCAAGCTGGGTGGCCACATCGGAAAGCGCGTGCACGAGCGTCTGGTTATAGGCTGCCACCGCATAGTCGAACTCGGCGTAGCGGCCCCTCAATTTCGCACGCAACTCACCCGCGTCGAAGATTGGCAGGTGGATTGCCGGTCCCGCCGACATGGTGCGGCTAGCGGCATTCAGGAATTGGCCGAAACCGAACGCGTCGAGCCCAATCGCCGCACTCAGGTTGATGTCCGGATAGAACTCGGCTTTCGCTTCCTTCACTTCATGCGTAATCGCGTCGACACGCCAGCGTGCCGCGACAATGTCCGGGCGCCGGCTCACCAGATCGGCGGGCAGGTTGTCCGGAAGACGCACTTCGTCGCCAACGCCGAGCGCCGGCCGCGCGATCGTCAGCCCCCGGTCCGGGCCCTTGCCCAACAGCGCGGCCAATTGATAGCGCGTTGTCAGGATGCTGCCGTCGAGGGCGGCGACATTGCCCTGGCTCGCAGTGAGATTCGCTTGCGCGGTCTTGCGCTCCACTTCGGTGTCGAGGCCTGTCGCGATACGGTTTGCCGTGATACGGTCGATCAGCTCGCGGCGCCCCACTTCCTGTTGCGCTATATCGCGCAATGCGTAGAGGCGAGCCAAGTCGTTATAGGTGCGTGCAATCGCGGTGTCCAGCGTGAGCTTAACGAGCTCCTCGTCAGCCAAACTCGCCTGCTCCTGCGACACGGCCGCCTTGAGCGCCTCGCGGTTCTTGCCCCACAGGTCGAGATCGTACGAAGCGCTCAGCAGGCCCTTGTTTTCTGTCGCCCAGCCTCCCCGATACGGAGGCGGGACTACCGTGGTGCCGCTGAACTCCTGGCGGGTCAGTGAGTAGTCCGCGTCGACGCGCGGCAGCGTGGCCGCCTTCGCGGTCTGGCTATAAGCCTGCGCTTCGGCAACGCGTGCGCGTGCCTCCTCGATCGTCGGGCTGCCTTGCAGCGCTTCGGCAATCAGCGCCTTGAGCTGTGCGTCGCCGAACTGGTCGACCCAATCGGCAGCCGGCCAGTGACCTTGCTCGGCGGGCAGGCTTTGGGTCGTCTCGAGCTGTTGCGGCTGCGCCATATGCTTGTCACTGTGGATGCCCGCATAATTCACACAGGCTGAAAGCACCGCCGCTAGCGTCACCGAGAGCCCCCCTTTCATCGCGCGGAGGCTGCTGTCGCGCCTTTTAATCTGCACCTTCATTTTCTGACCTATCAGATTTATGACTACAAAAATGGATGACACGCGATAGCGCTCACTCTCCAATGAACTTCTGCAGGAGGCGGCCCAGCTCTTCGAACTCCGCGTTCGTGAATCGCTTCAGGCGCCCATTCAGCATCTTGGGCGCATACTCCGGAACTGCGGCCGCGACTTCGTGTCCCCTCTCCGTCAGCACGAGGTTGACCCTACGGCGATCGCACGTGCTGCGCGAACGCTTGAGCAAGTCGTTCGCTTCCAGCTTGTCGAGCATCCGCGTCATCAGGCCCGCGTCGATCGACAGCATCTTCGCGAGCTCAACCGGCGTGGCGGCCGAGCGGTGCTGCATTGCGAGGAGGATGCCCAGTTGCCGGCTGGTGATACGAAGGTCCTTCAGGGCCAAGTCCATTTCGGCAGTGACCAGGTTGCCTGCCCTGGCCAGTTGGTGCCCGATGTTTTGCACGGCAGAGAAGGATGCGCTAGTGTAGTGATGCATGGCGAGTTCCCCGTGACGTTCCTAGTGCCCGCCCGCGCCTGCTGCGCTCGCGGCTCCGTCCTTGCTGGGCTTCGTGACCCAGATGAGCGGAATGATGACGATAAAGATCAGCGCCGACAGCCAGAAAACGTCGTTCAGGCCTAGCATCGCCGCCTGCGCACCCAGTTGTGTTTCAAAGAACGTCTGGGCCTTGAACAGGCTCGCGTGCAATGCCGTCTCGATGCCGGAGAGGGCCTGCAGGTAGCCCGGGTTCGTCGCGCCCGTCTGCTCGGCAAGCTGCGAATGATGCAGGATCGTGCGATCGTTCCAGGTGTTACTGAGGAGCGACGTACCTACCGCACCCGCGAAAACCCGCACGAAGTTCGAGAGGCCCGCGGCCGCGGGTATCTTCTCGTGAGGCAAACCCGACAGGATGATGGCGGTGAGCGGCGTGAAGAACAGCGCCATCGGGATGCCCTGCAGCAGCGTCGGCAGCACCAGCCAGTAGACGTCCACGCCCGTCACGTACCACGAACGCATGACGAACACGCCGGCAAAGCCAAGAAAGGCCAGCGTGGCCAGCACCCTCGGGTCCGACTTCGGCATCATCTTGCCCATCACCGGGGCGAGCAGCACAGCGAAGATACCAAGCGGTGCCGTCACGATACCCGCATCCACAGCCCGGTAACCCAGGTACTCCTGAATCCAGGTGGGCAGGATCACGAGGTTCGCGAAGAAGACGGCGTACGCGACCGAAATCGCCACCGTGCCGCCCAGGAAGTTGCGTCCCGCAAAGAGACGCAGATCGATGATCGGCTTGACCTCGGTCAGTTCCCAGATCAGGAAGAACAGGAAGCCGAGCACCGCGACGATCGTGAGTATCCAGATGGTCGGAGATTCAAACCAGGCGAGGTCCTTGCCCTTGTCGAGCATGATCTGCAGCGCGCCCACCCAGACGATGAGCGAAAGCAACCCGACCTTGTCGATCGGAAGCTTGCGCGACGGCGTTTCGCGGTTACGATAGAGCATCCAGACTACTGCGGCGGCGAACAGGCCCACCGGCACGTTGATGTAGAAGATCCACGACCAGCTGTAGTTGTCCGTGATCCAGCCACCGAGCGCCGGGCCGGCAATCGGCCCGACCGTCGCGGTCATCGACCACAGTGACAGCGCGCTGGCGCTTTTTTCCTTGGGAAACGAAGCGAGCAGCAGCGCCTGCGACAGCGGAATCAGCGGACCGGCCACCGCGCCTTGCACCACCCGGGCCGCCAGCAGCACCGGCAGGTTGGGCGCGAGGCCGCAGGCCGCCGAGGACACCACGAACAGCAGGATCGCCGCGACAAACAACTTCACCTGCCCAACCCGCTGCGTCAGCCACCCGGTCAGAGGAATCGCCACCGCGTTGGCCGCGGAGAACACCGTGATGACCCACGTGCCTTCGTCGACCGAGACGCCGAGGTCGCCAGAGAGAGTCGGGATCGCGACGTTGGCGATCGACGAGTCGAGCACGTTCATGAAGGTGGCAAGCGCCACGGCGAACGTACCCAGCAAGAACTGCATGCCAACCAATGGGGCCGGAGTACTAACGGGTTTCGGCGGGTTCATGTTGCGTCCTTTCGGAAAGTTGACGGGCGACTATCGTCGAGTCCGTCATTTATCTGACAAGTCAGATATCTGATAGAAAAAGATGACACGGTCACCTAGCCCGATCAATAGCCGAGGCAGCGCTGGATCAGGAACAAGATGGGACCGATACTAAACCGATCGGTTCGGTACTGTCAAGGCCCCGCCGGTTCATTCCATATTTTCAGGGCTTGAACGCAAACTCGTCACGTACCGGCTAGTTCGGCCCGGACTGTTCCTGTGGTATCGTCCCGTTTTACTTCAGGCGCGGTCAAACACATGGCGATCTCCTCGGGGCGTTCGAAGACAACCCCATCTTCCAAGTCCCTCTCGCCCGATCGGGCAGAAACTCAGTCCGAAAAGGCACGCGTTGTTCTTGCTGGAGCAAGGGCGGTGTTCCTGGCTAATGGTTTTAGCGCGGCGACGACCGACATGATCCAGCAAGCCGCAGGGGTATCGAAATCGACGGTTTATTCGCACTACCCGAATAAGGAAGCATTATTCGTATCGGTCGTCGAAGCCGAATGTGCGCTGTTTCAGAAGGCGATCTGCAAGCACACATTCCCAGGGAAGGGCCTCGCGAAAATCCTGAACGCGATCGCGCAGGCGTACCTGGAGCTTTTGCTGTCGCGCGATGGACTGGCACTGTATCGTGCGATTATCTCGGAAGCACCTCGGTTTCCCGAACTTGGAAGACGTTTTTATCTAGCTGGACCAGGTGCCATGAACAATGCCGTCGCGAAGGCGCTGGAAACTGCCGAGTCAAGAGGGGAAGTGGACCTCGGTGGCATGGGACGCGATACTGCAGCCTCGCTCTTTGTGAATATGGTGCGTGGTGAAGCCCAGATGCAATGCCTGACGCACCCCGATTCCCCCGCCTCCGCAGCCCAGCGGGACCGATGGGCAAACGACGCCGTCACTGCATTTCTGCGCGCTTTCCAAAAAAGCACCGCAACTGGCTGACATGACTGTCAGGCGCCACCGAATAACCACTCCTGTTTCTTATTTGGCCCATCAAGCACGTCCTTGACGGTGGCTAGTGGCGCGCGCTGCGGCGAGGGCGTGCTTCAAGTCGTACCGTGCAACGAGCACGCCAATCGCGGCGTGGTCCTCGAACACCTTGGCACCGCCATAGCCCGCACAACCCGGGATGCGGGAATGAAATCGCGATTCTACGAAGCGAGAGCAATTGCAGGCCGCCGGAACCTGAGAACGCAGCCGTCAAGCGGCAGCGGTTCTGAGGACAGCGACGAGCCTGACGACATGCGCACCGCTACGCGCCACACTCAAAGCAGGCTCATTCCGTTACTCGCATTTTCTGCCTGGGAAATTCATTCACAGAATTTCGTGTGCGCGATTAATTAGGGCTGCATTAAGCCTGCGACTCCGTGGACGCGTCCTACTGAATAGCGCCGCCAGCCAAGGCGCGCCCGATACGTCGCGTAGAACTTGCCTGCGCGCCAATCAAGGTGCCACCGTTACTGCTACCGCAACGGTGAATCTCTCGGCTTCCGACTTACGGGGAGGAAACCTGCGATGCAATATACGGGCTCCGATGTTCCGCTCATGGCCGTCGGCCCATATGAGCCATTTCGGCCATAGCGAGCGGTAACGCCCATCGCTATTGAGTCATAGCCCACTACCGTGAACAAGCCATTGAACCAGATACTCTATCCATGCGGAGCAGCCGTGATAAATGTATTGGTTCTGCTTTGGTCGCCTGGCCGACGGCGGCCCGTGCTGCATGCGGCACTAAAATGTGCCCTATTCGTGCTTCTGACAGTGTCGATGCTTCGATATGGCATCGTCCCCACCCAAGCCGCGCATCGATTTTCGGACCCAGCCGTTCGCTTTCTCCACGGAGTCCTTGAAACGGGATGGTGGCTGTTAGCAGCCGCGACGATTATGGCCGTAGTGCGAACCTACTACGTTGTTGGCTATCGACTACGTCAGAACCGGTTCACGCTGGACGTAATCGCAGCCCTGCTCTATCTTGGAGCAGTGATCGCGATTGTCGCCGATGTGTTCGACATCCCGCTCAAAGGAGTCCTGGCAACCTCTGGCGCCTTAGCCATCGTCCTTGGCCTCGCTCTCCAAAGCACCCTTTCAGACCTTTTTTCCGGTTTGTTGATTAACGCTACGTCTCCCTATCGTGTCGGAGATTGCGTAACGTTAGATGAGGTAGCGGACGGTGAAGTTGTTGAAGTTACCTGGCGCGCGACCCACATAGCCAAAGCAAACCGCGATATGGTCGTCGTGCCAAACAGCGTCATCGCCAAATCGCGAATCGTAAACCACAGCTTCCCTCTCGGTCCTCACGCAACAGTCGCCAAGTTTGAGACCACGACGCAGCTTCGACCGTCTGATGTTGTGCACGCCCTCGAACTCGCCCTGCAGACCTGTGTTGGCATCTCCAAAGATCCTAAACCGAGCGTGGCTACGATCTCGATCGGCCGAAAAACAACCACCTACGAAGTCACCTTTTTCAGAACAGGTGAGCGATCAGAAGTAGAGGTGCTGAACAAATTCTATGACGCAGCTCATCGCCATCTGGAGTCGTTTGCCGCTCAACTAGAACACGGGAACGAATTCGCCGACATCCCAGGCGGAACACTCGCATATCGACTAACTGAAGCTATTGGTGTATTCGGGATGCTTTCTAAAGACCAACGGATTCAACTAGCCAAATCTCTGGTTCGGCGCGAATACGCACCCGGACAAGTGCTGCTTAACGCCGGAGCGTGCTCGCAATCTATTTCAATTGTCGGGTATGGCGTCGTCGCGGCAACCGCAACGGAAGACTCTGGTGGCCACAGCGACATCGTCCGTCTTGGTCCTCGAGAATACTTTGGCGAGAGCGGACCAATCGCGGGTGTTGCTTCAATGGTTACATTCGTTGCACGGACCTACGTAATCGTCTATGAATTACCAGACCACGCCGTTGTGAATCTCCTTAAACAACATTCCGACGTCGCACACGCTTTCGCTGCAAGGCTTGAGGCACGCGAACGGAAAGGACAAGCCCTGATGCATATGTCCCCAGAGGTCCACACGGCAGAGAATGGATTGATGCAGTGGCTGCATCGCTGTATCGAGGCAATCCATCACAAGTTAGCATGATTTGACGCCTTCCCCGTCCTCAACTCACGGCTGCCGCGCAAGGCGCGGAAAGTACGTCAAACGATGCAAAGCCAGGCCATCTCCTTGCAGTGTGTGGCTAGACTGCTCGGATACGGAGCGTCCCCCGCATTTCTCGATTGGTCCAACATCTTGAGAAACGACGCTTGATAGGACCCTCGCGAGATCACGCGGAAAGGCGAACTTCTCACTTCGCACCTACCTAAACTGGCACGCAGTATACCGGCTGTCGTTCGCCACGCCGAGCGGCAGATGCCAAGTGCGCTTACTGATGGAGAGCAACTCCGTTTGCTTAGGACCATGGCCTAACTAGTTGCCAAATTCGATTGCGTGCCCCGTAGTATTCATGTAGTTCTTTGAGAAAATGAGCAATAGTAGAAAAAAGCGTGATGTATGCACTTCCGATTTCAACCTGAAATCTCTGTCTTCCGTCGTGGCAATCGCTACTTTGGCAGGTATTTTTCTCGTTGGAGCAGAAACGTACTGTTTGACCAGGGAAATATTCTTTAATCTTCCCTTTGATTTCTTTGACGCACTACGCGTAGTCGCTAGCGGCCTTTGACGTCCTCCCCGTCCTTCCCGCGCCTTGCGCGGCAGCAGCCGTAGGCTGAGGGCACGAGTTGATTCTTTGGAGCGGCCCCCTGAATCGCCGGACACAGTCTCCCGCTTAAACTAACGGGTAGGCATAAGACTGTGTTAATGGAATGGTCGCCCCCGCCTCCGCGGCAAGAGTACGCTACGGAGGCAATCACCGAGGGGAACCATCATGGAAGAAGTGACGCTCGTCGGAATCGATCTTGGCAAACATTCGTTTCACCTGCACGCCCAAGACAGAAAGGGTAGAGAGGTCTTTCGGAGGAAGGTGACGCGCAGGCAGCTTGTCGAGCTATTCGCAAATTTTCCTATCTGTACGATTGCGATGGAGGCCTGCGCCGGCGCGCATTTCATGGCGCGCACGCTAAGTGGTTTTGGCCATCAAGTCCGGCTCATCGCCCCACACCTCGTTCGGCCGTTCGTCAAAAGCAATAAAGACGACTTTGCCGATGCCGAGGCGATCTGTGAAGCGGCATCGCGCCCATCCATGCGTGCAGGCGCGCCAGCATCCGTGCACCGGCAAATGGGAACTCCAGATGCAGTTCGTCGATCCGTCGCATCAGACGTTGATCGACTTCGCTGACAGGCCGCGCCCGGTAATATGCGCTCGATCTCGCGATGCCAACAAGCCGGACTTGCTGCGAAACCGGCAACGCATGGCCACGGTCAATCATCGCTTTGCGCTCAGCAATCCCGCCTTGGTGAGCGCACCGCTTAAAAAATCAATTTCCAGGCTGAGTTGGCCGATCTTGGCGTGCAGGGTCTTCACGTCCACCGGTGGCTCGCTCGACACCGGGCCGGCCGCACCGAACACGTCAGCCGCACGCTCCTGCAACTGCCGTTTCCATTCCGTGATCTGGTTCGGATGCACATCGAACTGCTGCGCCAGTTCGGCGAGCGTGCGCTCGCCCTTGACTGCCGCCAGGGCCACTTTCGCTTTGAACGCCGCTGAGTGCGTGCGTCGGGTTCGTTTCGTCATTTCCTCGGTTCCTTTGCCTGCATTGTCGCTGGCTCAGGCCCCGGCCGTTCCACTTATCCCGCTGTCCGATTTTGCGCGGCCACCTCTCTTTAGTTGTGCGAGCGAGCGGGCGCTTGCACAACTAAAGTTGTTAACACTGCAGCGCGATGCAAAATCTAACTCAGAGGCCCACCGCGTAAAGCGAAACGGTCTGTTTGCATTTCAATTAAAGTTGTTAATAGCAAAGGCTTCGGCGTCAACTAAAGTTGTAATCTAATCTACGACTTCAACTAATCTTGTTAATTACTGAACGCCGCGGGCGTAACTGTGGACATGAGATTGAGCAGGGGGTAATCGTCCTTTTCGTGCAAAATCTGGCGCTTCCTCCTAGACGCCTTTAGCGGCAAGGCTCAGCGGGCGATCCAGACGACTATCGGCAGGCTTGGCGGCGATCTGCGGTAACCTAGCCGCCCGCGATTTCGAATCGCCCTCCGACGGGAGGCAAGCCATGCCGGGACTGGCGTTTCGCTATGTGGGGCAGCATCGTCTGCCCTCGAGGTTGTCGGAATTGGATGTCGAACGCTACTTCGCGCTGACTGATAGCGACATCGCCGCGCTTAACGAGCGTTTCCGGAGCGATCGGCGCGCTGGCGCTGCCATTCAGTTGGTGTTTCTGCGCGCAAGCGGACGCACGCTCGATCATGTTGGCACCCTCCCACGTCAGTTGCTGCGCTACATCGGCGAACGGCTCAGCTTGCCCATTCCGACGATCGCCTCGTTGCGCACGCTGTACCAGCGCTACAAGACGCAATACGATCATCAGGTTTGGGCCTGCGAATACCTCGGGCTGACGTCGCATGGCCAGGGCCAGCTGGTCGACGTTGCTGCATGGATGGAGCAGGATGCCGCCGAGACTCTCTCAATGGATGATCTGATCCAGCATGTCCACCACTGGCTCTACGAACGTCGCATCCTGATTCCGGCGGAACGGAAGTTGCGTGATCTTGCGCGATCGATCTGGGCAGAGGTCGAGCGCGACCTGCTCGCACTGATCGAGGCGGTCGTGCCGAAAGCGCAGCGCGTGCGCGCCGATGCGCTTCTTTCCGCACGGCATGGCAGTTCGGGCATGACGATACTGGAATGGCTCAAGACTCCGCCCGCTCGACACAGTCCGTCCACCATCACCGAAACACTTGCGAAAATCCGCCTCCTGAAGGACCTCGGCGTGCACGAATGGCAGCTGGATGTCGTACCGATCGAAAAGCAGCGAGCGTACGCGCAGCGCGTTCAGGCTCGCCGTCCTGCGAAAGTACGCGAACTTAAGGAGTCGACCCGCACGATCGAGTTGATCTTTTTCCTGCATGTCACTCTGCTCGAGCTGACGGACGCGCTACTTTATCAAACGGGGCGCCGGGTTTCTGACCTCGTGCGGCAGGCTTACGACCGCACGACCGTTCGGCAGGCGCACTCCGCTGTTGAATACCGGCAGCAACTGGTCGCGATCAAGGCGCTGGTTCGGGATAGCAGGCGTACGGCGCAAGAACGGCTCGACGATATAGACAAGCTGCTTGCGAATCTCGCAGACAAGCCGCCTGCAAGTCACGCAGCGAGCGTTCGCGAAGCGCTGACCGACGATCACCACCGCATCCGAAATCTGATGGGGCCGTTACGTGAGCTAGGCTTCGTGGGCCGCGAAGCGGAGCCGAGTCTCCGACAGCTCAAGCTTGTCGGCACACTGCGTGACAGCGGCGTAACCGAATTGCCGCTCGACTGCGATGTGCCGGTCAGCGCGGCCTGGCGCGATCTAGTCAAGGGCGACGATCGGACGCGAGCGTTGCGGGCGCTGGAGGCATCCGCAATCACGGGTCTGCGCAAGGGGCTTCGCCGCGGCTCGGTCTGGGTCAACCACAGCCTGTCGTTCCGTGAGCGCGATCAGTTGCTGATCCCGCACGCGCAGTGGGAAGGCGATCACAACCGCTATCTTTCCTCGCTCGGGTTGCCGGGAACTGCGGATCCGTTCCTCGAACGGCTGACGGAACACCTGAAGGCCGCGCTGGCGGCCCTGGAGGAAGCACGAGAAGCAGGCCGCGTCACGATCGGCCCCGACCGCGCGCTGCATCTCTCAGCACTCGAAGCGTTGCCAATGGATGGGATACCTAAACGTACACGGGATCTGATATTCAGCGAGATTGGTACCGCGCAGTTCGCCGACATGATCATGGAGATGGATGCCCACACCGGCTTCAGCGAAGTGCTCCTGGCACGCAAGGCACGAGATGCGAACGAACTCGTCTCGCTGTACGCTGCGTTGATCGCGCACGGCACTGACCTGGACGCCACGAACGTCGCGGCCATGATCCCGAAACTGGACCCGGCGCATATTTCGACGGCAATGCGTCTCCTTGAGATGCCCGGGCGGCTGTCACGTGCGAATGACCGCGTGGTGGAATTCCAGCGCACGCATCCGATTACGGAACTCTGGGGCTCTGGACGGCAGGCATCAAGCGACTCGATGAGCCTCGATACGTCACCGCACCTCTTTTATGCGCGGGTCGATCCGCGACGTCGCACCCATGCGGTGGGCATGTACACGCACGTGCTGGACCAGCACGGCATTGTCTATAACCAACCCATCGTGCTGAACGAACGCCAGGCTGGAGTAGCGATCGAGGGCGTGACCCGCCACAACGAGAACCGTGACGATGGCGGATTGCAGCGGCTTTGTGTAGACACGCATGGATACACGAACGTAGGGATGACAGTGTCGAAGCTGCTTGGTTTTGACCTTTGCCCTCGACTGCGCAACCTCTCGGAACGCAAACTGCATCTGCCCAGAGGCATGGTCGCACCAGCGGGGCTGGCAGCCATCGCCGCCAACGAGGTGTCCATCAAGGCGATTCGTGATAGCTGGGACGGACTGCTGCGTGTCGTCGCATCGATTCATGCTGGCCGCGTGAGCGCGATAGTCGCTTTACAGCGGTTCGGAAGCGCGGCACAGGGCGATCCTGTGCACCGGGCGGCAGACCACCTCGGCAGGCTACTACGCACGCTATTCCTGTGTGATTACTTCAGCAACGTGGAGTTTCGGCGCGAAATGCATACGTTGCTTAACCGGGGAGAATCGGTTCATCAGTTGCAGCGCGCGATCTACACCGGCAAGGTCGCGCCAGAGCGCGGACGGCGCCGCGATGAAATGATTGCGATATCCGGCTCGTTGACGCTGCTGACAAACGTGGTGATTGCGTGGAATACGCAGCGTATGCAGGCGACCCTTGACGGTTGGCGTAGCAAAGGTCAAGGCATTGGCGACGACTGGTTGCGCCGGCTGGGGCCGGCGCACTTCGCGCACGTAAATTTCCGGGGGATGATGAGCTTTCCGATCGAACGCTATCGGGAGATGCTGCTGGATGCGGCGCCGTGGCGGCGCACGGCCAGATTGTGAGGCGGGCCCACGAAGGAGCGGTGATGAACATGCGTTGAGGCCGCTATCTCCTAGCGGAATGAGATCGAACAGCGAACCCGGAAGACGCACGTCTCGCCGCCGAGGCCACACGCCACTACGCAGCGTCAACGGGAACGGCGGGCGCATGAATCGCCAGATCCTGCTTCAAAGAGATGAGGTCCGGAAATTCGGGAGTCGCATACTGCATTGATTTTAAAAGACAAAATAGACATAACCGCCAGATTTTGCACGAAAAGGACGATTACCCCATATAGGTCACGCACTGCAAACGGCACAGGCCGCAACTGGCGTCACGCCGGGCGGCCTTCCCCCGTTAGCCTGGCAATACCTGCCTAGAAGCCGAGATCGGCGCCGCCAGGGCCGCCCACCGGCGCCTGTGCCGACTGAGCTTTCGGCGCTTCGTGCACCGTGGCATCGGTCGTGAGCAGCAGACCGGCCACCGAAGCCGCGTTTTGCAGTGCCGTGCGCGTGACCTTGGTCGGATCGAGCACGCCCTTTTCGACGAGATCGCCATATTCGCCGGTCGCCGCGTCGTAACCGAAGTTGCCCGTGCCTTCCGCGACCTTCGCCGCCACCACGCTCGCTTCTTCGCCCGCGTTGCTCACGATCTGGCGCAGCGGCTCTTCTAGCGCGCGCAGCACGATCTTCACGCCCGCCGTCTGGTCGGCGTTCCTGCCCTTCAGGTCGAGGATCGCCTGACGCACGCGGATCAGCGCCACGCCGCCACCCGGCACGATGCCCTCCTCCACGGCCGCGCGCGTGGCATGCAGCGCATCGTCCACGCGGTCCTTCTTTTCCTTCACTTCGATCTCGGTGGCGCCGCCCACCTTGATGACGGCCACGCCGCCCGCCAGCTTCGCCACGCGCTCTTGCAGCTTCTCGCGGTCGTAGTCGGAGGTCGCTTCCTCGATCTGCACGCGAATCTGCTTCACGCGCGCCTCGATGGCGCCCGCTTCGCCCGCGCCGTCGATCACCGTGGTGTTTTCCTTGCCCACCTCGATGCGCTTGGCCTGGCCCAGTTCCTGGAGCGTGGCCTTCTCGAGCGTGAGGCCCGTTTCCTCGGCGACCACCTGGCCGCCCGTGAGGATCGCGATGTCTTCAAGCAGCGCCTTGCGGCGGTCGCCGAAGCCGGGCGCTTTCACGGCCACCGTCTTCAGCACGCCGCGAATGTTGTTGACGACGAGCGTGGCGAGCGCCTCGCCCTCGATATCCTCGGCAATCAGCAGCAGCGGGCGCCCGGCCTTCGCCACCTGTTCGAGCAGTGGCAGCAGGTCGCGAATGTTCGAGATCTTCTTGTCGTGCAGGAGGATGAACGGATTGTCGAGTTCGGCGACCTGCTTGTCCGGGTTATTGATGAAGTACGGCGAGAGATAGCCGCGATCGAACTGCAGGCCCTCCACGACGTCGAGTTCATCGGCGAGCGACTTGCCGTCTTCCACCGTGATCACGCCTTCCTTGCCTACGCGATCGATCGCCTCGGCAATACGCTGACCAATCGACTCCTCGCCGTTGGCCGAAATCGTCGCGACCTGCGCAATCTCCTTGCTCGTCGTGGTGGGCTTGCTGATCTTCTTGAGTTCTTCCACAGCGGCCACCACGGCCTTGTCGATGCCGCGCTTCAGGTCGAGCGGGTTGAGCCCCGCCGCCACGTACTTCTGCCCTTCGCGCACGATCGCCTGCGCAAGCACGGTGGCGGTCGTCGTGCCGTCGCCCGCTGCGTCGCTCGTTTTCGAGGCGACTTCCTTCACGACCTGCGCGCCGATATTCTGGAGCTTGTCGGCCAGTTCGATTTCCTTGGCGACCGAAACGCCGTCCTTCGTCACGACGGGCGCGCCGAAGCTGCGTTCGAGCACGACGTTGCGGCCCTTCGGGCCGAGCGTGACCTTGACGGCGTCGGCGAGCAGGTTCACGCCTTCGATGAGTTTGGTGCGGGCGATATCGCCGAATACGATGTCTTTGGCTGCCATGATGACTTGCTCTCTCAGGTTCTCGCTTATTGATTGACGACTGCGACGATGTCTTCTTCGCGCAGCACGAGGAGTTCGTTGCCGTCAACCTTCACGGTCTGGCCCGCGTATTTGCCGAACAGCACGCGGTCGCCCACGCTCAGGTCCGGCGCAATGCGACGGCCATCGTTGTCGCGGCGGCCCGGCCCCACGGCCAGCACTTCGCCCTGGTCGGGCTTTTCGGCGGCGCTATCGGGAATGACGATGCCCGACGCGGTGCGGGTTTCCTGGTCGAGTCGTTTGACGATCACGCGATCGTGCAGTGGGCGCAGGCTCATGGGTGGCTTCCTTGCAGTTATCTCTCGGTTATTCGCGGTGAAACTGGCACTCGCCTCTTGCGAGTGCTGATGGAAAACCGAGTATAGAAAGCCGGCGCGCGCCGCTCCAATAACGGATTGGCAGATCGATATCTAGCGAACGGGCTTATCGATATCGCGCGGAAGTGGAAAACGGCAAAGGGAGAGAGGAAAAGAAGAAGGGGAGCGGCGTCAGGCAACGCCGCTCCGGGGTCGTGCTACTGCCGCGGCGCCAGACCGCGAATGACCGACACGAGCGCATCGACTTCTTCGCACGTGTTGTAGAACGCGAGCGAGGGCCGCACGGTAGCTTCCAGACCGAAGCGCCGCAAGATGGGCTGGGCGCAGTGATGCCCGGAACGCACCGCAATGCCTTCGCGGCTCAGGGCCTGCCCCACCTCTTCCGTGCTATAGCCCTTCAGCACGAACGACAGCACACTGGCCTTGTCGCGGGCCGTGCCCACGAGGCGCACGCCCGGCACCGGCGCGAGCACGCTCGTTGCGTAGGCAAGCAGATCATGCTCGTAACGCGCGATGTTTTCGATGCCGACGCGGCTCACATAGTCCAGCGCGGCGCCCAGCCCCACCGCATCGGCGATATTGCCGGTGCCTGCCTCGAAGCGCGACGGCGGCGGCTGGAACACCGTCCGCTCGAACGTCACGTCCTGGATCATGTTGCCGCCGCCCTGCCATGGCGGCATGTTTTCCAGCACCTCGCGCTTGCCGTACACCACGCCGATGCCGGTCGGCCCGTAGATCTTGTGGCCCGAGAACACGAAGAAGTCCGCATCGAGCGCCTGCACGTCCACCCGCATGTGCGAAATCGACTGCGCGCCGTCGACCAGCGCCTTCGCGCCCGCACGATGCGCAAGCTCCACGATCTCGTCCACCGGCACGACCGTGCCCAGCGCGTTCGACACCTGCGTGACCGAGACGATCTTCGTGCGGTCGTTGAGCAGTTTGCGGTACTCGTCCAGCAGCACCTGGCCTGAATCGTCGACCGGAATGACGCGCAGCCTGGCGCCCTTGAGCGCGGCGAGCTGCTGCCACGGCACGATGTTCGCGTGGTGCTCGAGATGCGAGACGATGATCTCGTCGCCCTCGCCCACGTTCTGCACGCCCCAGGTCTTCGCGATCAGGTTGATCGCCTCGGTCGTGCCGCGCACGAACACAATCTCTTCGGGCGACGATGCATTGATGAAGCGCTGCACCGTCTTGCGCGCATGCTCGTACGCGTCGGTCGCTCTCGCCGCGAGCGTGTGCGCCGCGCGGTGAATGTTCGAGTTCTCGTGCGCGTAGAAGTACGCGAGGCGATCGATCACGGCCTGCGGCTTGTGCGTCGTCGCGGCGTTGTCGAACCACACCAACGGCTTGCCGTTCACGCGCTCCTGGAGGATCGGGAAGTCGCGGCGCACCGCATTGACATCGAAAGGCGGATGCGCGCCGCTCAACGGCACGCCCTGGCTCACGCCTGGCGCTGCTACCCGTTCGTCGAGAAAGTATCGCGCGGGGCCGCCGTTTGCATCGTAGTCCCGATGATTGAGCGCCAGCAGGCCACGCAGCGCATCGTCGCCCGGCAACCCGAACGCTTCGGGAGAAGCGAGCCCGTGCACCGGCATCTCGATATCGCGCGCCGTATCGCGCCAGCCGTTGCCCGCCGTTTCCGTGAAGTAGAACGGCGCACGCTCGCTCGTCGTGGCTCGCACTGGCTCGGACGGCTCGGCTACCGCGTAAGCCTGCGGCACGCCAAGCAGCGCGCCGCCCGCGCGCGGCTCCAGCGCCGGCGCGACCGTCACCGCGTTATCGGGCAGCCCGTTCGCCGCCGCCGCATGCGGCGCGAGCGCGGGTATTCGATTGCCGAGCGAAAGCACGTGCGTGGGCGCGGAAGGCGCGAGATTCAAGCCCGGCGCCTTGCCTTGCGGCGGCGCGAAGCCCGGCACGCCCGTGCCGGTGCCGCCCGGACCCGCGAGCGGCGAGCCCGCCGGCGCCGGATTGCTGACCGAGGCGAGTATCGGCGCAGCCGCCGGCAAGGCGGACGGCACGCCGCCTACCGCGCCGCTGCCTGCCGCGACGCCGGGCGCGCCTGCGCCGCCCGGCAACGTGCTGAAGAACTCGTTGGCGAGCCGCGCGAGCGTGGCGGGATCCGGCAGTCCGCCCGGCAACGGCGGATGCGCGATCTCCGTTGGCTTAGCGGTAGGTGTCAGGGTAGTCATGGTACTTGCCGATTTCCACGTCATCGAGCACAGCCAGCGCATCCGGCGAATGAACCGCCAGCGAGCAGTAAAGCGAGATCAGATACGACGCGATCGCCTGGTTGTTGATGCCCATGAAGCGCACCGACAGCCCCGGCCCCTGCTCGCCCGCCACGCCCGGTTGATACAGGCCCACCACGCCCTGGCGCTTGTCGCCCACGCGCAGCAACAGGATCTTGGTCTTGCCGTCGGCAACCGGCACCTTGTCCGAAGGAATCAGCGGAATGCCGCGCCACGTGAGGAACTGCGAACCGAACAGGCTGACCGTAGGCGGCGGCACGCCGCGCCGCGTGCATTCGCGCCCGAATGCGGCAATCGCGAGCGGATGCGTAAGGAAGAACGCGGGCTCTTTCCAGACCTTCGTGAGCAGTTCGTCGAGGTCGTCGGGCGTGGGCGCGCCGGTCAGCGGAAAAATGCGCTGGTCTTCCTCGACGTTCGCCAGAAGGCCGTAGTCGGGATTGTTGATGAGCTGGCTTTCCTGCAACTCCTTGATCGTTTCGATCGTGAGGCGCAGTTGCTCCTTGATCTGGTCGTGCGGGCTGCTGTACAGGTCGGAAATCCGCGTGTGTACGTCGAGCACCGTGCTCACCGCGTTGAGGAAGTATTCGCGCGGCTGCTCTTCGTAAGGCACGAATGTCGTGGGCAGCGTGCCTTCGTCCTCACGCGCCGTGCAGGCGGCACGCACTGCTTCGGGATCCTTAACGCGGTTCAGACGATAAATACCGGCTTCGACCGGCACCCATTGCAGCAGGTGCGTAAGCCAGCGCGGCGTGATCGTGGAAAGCTGCGGGACGGTTTTGGTGGCATTCGCCAGTTGCCGCGCGGCGTTATCGCCAAGCGCGGTCTGGCCGCTCTGAATCGAGGACATGAACGAGGGCTCCGGTTACTTATAACGAAAACTGCTTTGCTTATGACGACGGCCGATTATCAGGAGCCAAGGCAGCCGGATCAACCGGCTATAGGCGGCAGCGTGCGGGGAAGACTCAGGGAGACAAGGTGCTGCCGGGAAGCGAGATGGCGCTCGGTGCGCCCGCGGTCTCACCCGCAAGCAGCTCCGCGATACCCACGCCGAAAGCCAGTGCAAGCTTTTCGACGGTGACGATCGAGGCGATGGCCGTGCCCCGCTCGATTTCGCCGACGTAGGTGCGGTTGAGACCCGCATGCTCGGCGAGCCGCTCCTGCGACCAGGCCTGCGCCTCGCGCAGGCGGCGCACCGTGGCGCCGAAGTCATGGACGATGGCGCTCATCATGCCGCGCCCGTTGCGATTGCATCCGGGGCGGCGGTGCCGGGGCGTTCATGCGCCGGCGCGCGCACTTCGTGCCGGGAAATCGCCTGGGTGATATGCGCCCCCGCCGGCACGCTTTCGGTCAGCCAGACATTGCCGCCAATCACCGCGCCGCGCCCGAGCGTGACACGCCCGAGTATCGTCGCGCCCGCGTAAATGACGACCTCGTCCTCGACAATGGGATGACGCGGCAGCCCTTTCTCGAGATTGCCAGCCGCGTCGCGGGGAAAGCGTTTTGCGCCGAGCGTCACGGCCTGGTACACGCGCACGCGCTCGCCAATGATCGCGGTTTCGCCGATCACGACGCCCGTGCCGTGATCGATGAAGAACGCACTGCCGATCTGCGCGCCCGGATGAATGTCGATGCCGGTGGCCGCATGCGCCAGCTCCGAGATGATGCGCGCGAGCAGGGGCAAACCGAGCCGGTAGAGTTCGTGCGCGAGCCGGTGGTGAATCATCGCCAGCACGCCCGGATAGCAGAGCAGCACCTCGTCGACGCTGCCCGCGGCCGGATCGCCGTTGAACGCCGCGAGCACGTCGCTGTCGAGCAATCCACGGATGACTGGCAGGCGCTGCGAGAACGCACGCACGGCGGCCAATGCGCGTGCATCGATTTCGCCGTGATCGGCCTCCGCGTGGCGCGCCTTGTAGCGCAGTTCGAGCCTCGCCTGCGCCAGCAGTGCGTGCAGCGCGGCGTCGAGCGCATGGCCGACGTAGAAGTTCTCGCTTTCCTGGCGCAGGTCGGGCGGCCCGAGCCGCATCGGGAACAGCACGCCCTTGAGCGTTTCGACGACCTCGGCCAGCGCTTCGCGCGCGGGCAGGTCGCGCCCGCCCGGCTCCAGGGCGCGGCGCTGCAATTCCCGCCATTGCTGACGCACGCCCTGCAGCGCGTCGACGATTTCCGACACATGAAATACGGTCACGCCAGTTCTCTCTTCGTTATTCGTGGTGGGCGTGAGAAACAGGCTTTAATCCTGCACCCACGGTAAATCGTGAAAACGCCAGCCATTACGGCGCCCGCGCCGCCCGGCGTCGTCCAGGTCGCCTTCAAAGCCTTCGGTGACGTTGAACACATGGGTGAAGCCCGCCTTGGCCGCCGCCTCGGCGGCCTGTGCCGACCGGTTGCCGCTGCGGCACAGCAGGACGATCGCCGCGCTCTTGCCCGTCCTGGCCTCGAGTTCGCGCACGAAGCGCGGATTGCGCGTGAAGCTCGTGCCGGTGGCCCACGCCACATGCAACGTATCGGGCACGTGGCCAACGAACTTGCGCTCTTCGGCCGTGCGCACGTCCACGAGCACCGCTTCGCCCGCCTGATGGAGCGCCCAGGCTTGCTGCGGCGTCACGCTGCCCGCGTATGGCAGGCCGGCCGCCCGCGCGGCGCCGCGCGCCGCTTCCAGATCCGCGTGCAGCGGCTTTTCATGCAGTTCCACTGTCATCAGTGCCTCCTTAATGTGGACGGCAGCGCCCCGACCCTCGGAGCGCTGCCGCCTATAGCCATCAGGATTCCACTATGCGAGTGTGCCGCCGCAGTTCCAACCAATAAAAACTGATATGCAAATGGGCACCGGTGTCAGATGCAATCGTGCGAATTCGATCGCATGCGCCCTCGTCAACATGACGCCGGCCTGCCGCGCTGGTCGATCCACAGTCGCGCCCAGCGCGAGGCGTACGCAATGGCGTGATCGGCCTCGAAGAAGTAATCGAGTGCGTCGAAAGTAAACGACGAACCGGGCGGCGACGACCAGTTTTCGATGGTCAGGTTCGCCGCGTAGAGTCCGCTCGGCAATGCGTGTGCGGACGCTTCGACTTCGTAGCCCTTATATCGCATGAAGGCTCCCGTAATGACAAACGCGGACACAAGCGCCCGCGGCACTTCATCCTGGTGCAAGAAGCGCGCGACGGCAAAGAAGGCTTTGGCGTTAGCAAATCAGCACGGGCATCACTTCGTCATCACGATGCACTTTGCCTGCATGGGCGGGAATATTCACGCTGAAACGTCCGATGACAAACGACAGCATATGGTTTGCGCAATTCATTATTTCGCGGCTAGCCAGATTCGGCATTACGCTGACATTCGATGTCGTTTTCCCATACTTACGGTATTTAATTAGGTTTACATACGATTCGATTAACGGCGACGCGTGCGCACGTATGCAGACCGCTCTCAACTCAAGTGCCCCTCCACTTCGATCCATACGGAGACCGATTCATGGCCGCATTGCACGGTTCCAGCCTCACCCCGCCCGCCCCGAACGGGCAACGCCGCAAATGGCTGCGCGCCGCCGGCGCGACCGCGCTGAGCGCGCCGGTTCTGACGCTCGGCCGCAAGGCATGGTCGGCGCCGGCGCTCAAGCCGTTCACCTTCGCGTGGGCGCCGAACGGCTTTTGCCTCACGCCCGTCGCCGTCGCGCAGGAACAGGGGTTCTTCGAAAAGAACGGACTGAAGGTCAATCTCGTGAGCTACGCCGGCTCGAACGACCAGTTGCTGCAAACGCTTTCCACCGGCAAGGCCGACGCTGCCGTCGGCATGATCCACCGCTGGCTCAAACCGCTGGAGGCGGGATTCGACGTCAAGATCATCAGCAGCGTGCATGGAGGATGCGTGCGCCTGATCGGCTCGAGCGCGGCGGGCGTCACGTCGCTCGCGGCGCTCAAAGGCAAGACCGTGGGGGTGAGCGACCTCGCCTCTCCGGGCAAGAACTTCTTCGCCATCCTCCTGCTCAAGCACGGCATCGACCCGGACCGCGACGTGAGCTGGCGCCAGTATCCCGCGGACCTGCTCGATGTCGCCGTGCAAAAGGGCGAGATCCAGGCCATCGCCGACGGCGACCCGAATCTCTATCTGCTGGAACGGCAACGTCCGGGCGCATACACGCATCTCGCCAGCAATCTTTCCGACGAATACGCGCACAAGGTCTGCTGCGTGATCGCCGCACGGGGCTCGCTCCTGCGCAGCGATCGCCCGACCGCTGCAGCGCTTGCGCGTGCGCTGATCCAGGCCACCGACTTCTCGCGCGAGAATCCGCGGGAAGCGGCGAAATCGTTCGCGAAGTACACGCCGAAGTTCGCCGAGGATGACCTTGTAAAGCTCTATTCGTCGCTCACCTACGATCACCATCCGACCAACGTCGATCTCCAGCAGGAGATCGCTTACTTCGCAGAAGACTTCAAGCGCGCCGGCGTGCTCAAACCCACCACCGACCCGCAGCGCTTCGCCGCGGCTGTCTACACCAACGTACTGGGGTGACGCGATGACGACGCTCGAACAGGCTGCGCTGGCCCGCGCCGGCGCCAGCGACGCACTGGAGGCCAGTGACGGGGCAGGCCAACCTTTCGCGAATGTCGACCTGCGGGGCCGCCGTTCTTCGGCGCAGCCAACCGTGTGGTACACCGGCCTCGCGGTCGCGGCGGCATGGGCCGTATTTGGCGGCGTCACGCGCCTGTGGCCGAACCGCATCACCGGTTTTTCCGACTGGGCCTATACCGCCGAACTGGGCGCGGCCGCCTGGGCGATCGCGGCATGGCTCGCGCTGCTCGCGCTCGTGCTGCCCGCTCTCGAACGCAGCAGCGAGCGGCTGGAGCCCGCGCTGCGCGGCTTGAGAAAAGCGGGACCGTGGCTGATCGCGTTGCCCGTTGCGTTCACGCTCTGGGAGATCCTCACAGCGAAGACCGCGATCCTGCCTACGCCGTTCTTCGCGCCGCCGCAGGCGCTCGTCGAGGTCTATCGCGACGACTGGGCGCGCCTCGCCGATTGCGTGGTCCATTCGATCGGCCTGCTCGCCGTAGGCTTCGTCTACGGCGGCGTGGCCGGATTCCTCATCGGCGTATCGATCGGCTGGTCGCGCGCCGTGGGCTACTGGGTGCACCCCGTCATGCGCGTGCTCGGGCCCGTGCCCGCCACAGCGCTGCTGCCGCTCGCGTTCTATATCTTCCCGTCGAGCCGCTCGGCCGCCATCTTCCTGATCGCGCTCGCCACCGCGTTCCCCGTCACCGTGCTCACGTGGTCAGGCGTCGCCAGCGTCAACAAGGCCTATTACGACGTTGCGCGCACGCTCGGTGCGAGCCAGCGCTTTCTTGTGCTGCGCGTCGCCATTCCGGCTGCGCTCCCGCAGGTCTTCGTCGGCCTCTTCATGGGCCTGAGCGCCTCGTTCACGGTGCTCGTGACAGCCGAGATGATGGGCGTGAAATCCGGCCTCGGCTGGTACCTCTCATGGGCGCAAGGGTGGGCGTCGTACTCGAACATGTACGCCGCGCTGCTCGTGATGGCTGTCCTGTTCTCGAGCCTCATCACCCTGCTCTTCCTCGTGCGCGATCGCACGCTCGTCTGGCAGAAAGGAACCGTCAAATGGTAAATGCCGCCGTGTCCCACGCCACGCCCTCGATTGCGCCCGAGCCGGCCATCCGGGGCGCGCAGATCACTGTCGAGCAGGTGAGCCACCGCTTCGACACGCCCAAGGGCCCGCTCGCGGTGCTCGACGACGTGACGCTCTCGGTCGCGCCGGGCGAATTCGTCGCGCTGCTGGGCCCAAGCGGGTGTGGAAAGTCCACGCTGCTGCGTCTCGTCGCGGGGCTCGAACCGGCGACGCAGGGCAGGCTTCTGCAAGACGGCGCGCCGATCGAGCGGCCCGATCCCTCGCGCGTCGTGGTGTTCCAGGACCCGACGCTCTACCCATGGCGGCGCGTGCGCGCGAACGTCGCGCTCGGGCTGCAGGCGCGCGGCGTGATCAAGCAGGAGCGCAAGCGTGTCGATGTCGAGCTCGAACGCGTTGGCCTCACCGAATTCGCGGATGCCTTTCCGCACCAGCTTTCGGGCGGCATGTCGCAGCGTGTGGCGCTGGCCCGCGCGCTCGTCAACGATCCACGCCTGCTCGTGCTCGACGAGCCGCTCGGCAAGCTCGACTCGCTCACGCGTCTGGCAATGCAGAGCGAACTCGTGGAGCTCTGGCAGCGCGACCGTTTCTCAGCGCTGCTCGTCACCCATGATGTGGAAGAGGCGCTCTTTCTCGCCCAGCGTGTAATTGTGTTCAGCCCGCGGCCCGCGCGCGTCGCGGCCGAGCTGCATGTCAATCTGCCCTATCCGCGCCATCGCGGCGACCCGGCCTTCGCCGCGCTGCGCCGCGACGCCTTGCGCCACCTCGGCCTCGACGCGAGCTGGTAAGCGGTGCGGCACGCTTCACCCGACGCGCAGCGATGAGCGAGCTGCTCTCCGGCAACGCCTGGCTCAACCCGTTTCTCGGCGCGCTGCAGGCTGCGCAGGTCGCACTCGGCAGTGTTGCGCACGCGCTCGGCGTCGCAGGCGACAGCCACGGCCAGCCCGCGTGGCCGTGGCCGAAACGGCTCGCCGTCGAGGTTCTGCTGATCGACGCGGGCGTCGCGCGCCGGCTCGCACTCGCGCTCGCCGCCACCGGCGGCGCACTGCTGCTCGCGGTGGCGGGCCTGCTCTGGCGCGGGCGGCGCATCGCGCTGTTCGCCGTGGCCGCACTCGCCGCCTGGTTCGCGCCGTGGCCCGACACCTCGCTGTGGCTCGCCGACGCCGTGCCCACCAGCTTCCAGACCACACCCTTCTCGGTCGAGGCGATCGCGCGTGGCGCTGCACACTATGCGCACGAGTGCGCGGCCTGCCACGGCGACACGGGCCGCGGCGACGGCCCGCGCGCGGCCACGCTCGTGCGCTGGCCGCCGACCGTCGTGGGCCCGCTGCTCGGTCATCGTCTGGACGGGGAATTGTTCTGGCGCGTGCTGCATGGCATGCACGCACGCGACGGCGCGCAATCGATGCCCGGATTCGAAGGACGCCTGTCCGATGCGCAAACGTGGGCCATTCTCGATTACCTGAAGGTGCTGGCCGCGGGCGGCGGCGCGCAGGACGGCGAAGGCTGGCCGGTGCCTGTGGCGCTGCCTGCACTAGACGTGCGCTGCGGCGACGCGCCGGCCGTGCCGCTGGCCAGTTGGCGCGCAGGACAGCGCGTGAGGGCCGTGGCCGTCGATGGGCCCACGCCGCCTCTCGAAGATCCGCGCTGGCAAACGCTGCTGCTGTTCCGCGACGGCGCGTTGCCCGCGCCATCCGAAACCGCGCGTTGGGCAGCGAATGGCGACGCCTCGTGTGTGGCCGTCTCCCCGGATGCGTGGAATGTGTTCGCGGGCATAGCGGGCGTGAATGCGCAAGCCTTCGCGGGCGCGCAGCTGATCGCCGATCGCGACGGCTGGCTGCGCGCCGAGGCGAAACCGGGCGACCCCGCATGGGCCAACGCGGCGCTGCTCTGCACAGCCGCCGGCGCGGGCGCAGAACGCGCTGAACGCGGCGGGCGCGTGAGCCGCGGGCGGTCCGATCCGCTCACTTCGCTACTGTTACGCATTGACGCGGAGCCGGTGCGTTACGTGAAGGGTGGCTACGTGCATTGATCGCGGCGCGGACAAACATCCCTTTCGTCGCGCACCTTCCGCTGCATCGAACAAATCGGAAAGGTAACGCGTATGATTCGGCATCCATATTATCTAACTTCGATATGCAAATCTCGATTTGATATTGGCCACGGCTCGCATCCCAAACCATAATGGCAACGAGCGGATGACACCGCCCGCGCGCTCCCGCAGTCCTGAAGCGCGACCTCTCAACCGTATCTGGATCGCTGCGGCTGCGGCCACTTCCGCCACACGGTGACGTGACCCGCGCTCGCGCCCCATGCAGGAGGTAACGTCTTGGGTACCGTACTGGAACAGCAAGCGCCGCAATCTTCGCTCACCCCGCAAGCGGGGTCGCCACTGCTCACCGAATCACTGCTGGAGCGCATCGGTGCCCGCGCGGCGCAGTACGACCGCGAGAACGCGTTCTTCGCAGAGGATCTGGCTGACCTCCACGCATCAGGCTTCCTGCGTGCAAGCGTACCGCGCCAGTTCGGCGGCCTTGGTTTCACGCTGCCGGCGCTATTGCGCGAACAGATCAGGCTCGCCTCCCGGGCGCCCGCCACGGCGCTCGCTCTCAACATGCATCTCTACTGGGCAGGCGCCGCCTTGC
Source organism: Paraburkholderia sp. EG286B (assembly GCF_040965655.1). Classification (NCBI taxonomy): domain Bacteria; kingdom Pseudomonadati; phylum Pseudomonadota; class Betaproteobacteria; order Burkholderiales; family Burkholderiaceae; genus Paraburkholderia; species Paraburkholderia sp. EG286B. Next base: position 40,360 of record NZ_JBFRCF010000025.1, read on the forward strand.
ATCTGTGGCGGCGCGGCGATCATTCGGCCGACTGGATTCTGCGCGAGATCGGCGCGGGCAAGGTATTCGCCGCAGGCCATGGCGAGCCGGGCAACGATGCAGGCCTCGCGGACTCGACAGTACGCGCGACGCCGCTACCCGGCGGCGCCTGGCGCTTCGACGGCCACAAGATCTTCACGTCGCTCGCGCCCGCATGGGACTGGCTCGGCGTGCATGGACGCGACGATAGCGATCCGGCCAATCCGCGCATCGTGCACGCCTTCATTCGCCGGGACGCGGCGGGCCATCGCACCGAGCCCACGTGGGATGCGCTCGGATTGCGTGCGACGAGCAGTCACGACACGTGGCTCGAAGGCGTCGTTGCGCAGCCCGAGCACGTCACCCGCGTGCTGCCCGCGGGGCCGCCCGACGATCCATTCGTCGACGGCATTCTCGGCGCGGTACTACCGGGCCTTGGCGCGGTGTATTACGGCATTGCGAAGCGCGCTTTCGACCTTGCGCTCGATGCCGCACGATCGCGGCGTTCTCTCGCGCTGGGCGGCCAGACGTATGCGTTCAAGCCGCTCACGCAGGCCCACGTCGCGCAAGCCGCGATCGAACTGGAGAGCATCGAGGCGCTGCTCGAGCGCACCGCACAGCGCTGGTGGGACGGCTACGCACCTGGCGAACTGTGGCTCGCGCAACTCCTTGCGGCCAAGCAGCACGCCGTCGATGGCGCGCTGCGTGTGGTCAATCTCGCGTTGCAGGTGAGCGGCGCGGGTTCGCTCTCGCGCCGGCAAGAACTCGAACGGCTTTTCCGCGACGTGCGCGCCGGCGCGTTCCATCCGCCCAACGCCGACGCAACGCACGAGTTGATCGGCCAGCTATGGCTGGGCGTCCTCGGTCAGACCGCATAGCGCACGCATCTCAGCGATTCTTCGAAGATTACCGGCTCGCACGCAAAACATAAGGAGTCCTTTTATGTCTACTGCCGCATCTACTATCGATATCTCATCGCGTCGGGCGGATTTCGTTGCCGGTCACGACATCGCAAACGAGCCCGTCTCCCGGCTTGGCCTGCCCGAAGAATCGGCGCTGCCGCCGCATGCTGCCGGGCTCTTCGAGCGATTTCGGCGCCAATACGGCTTCGTGCCAAACTGGCTGGCCGCGCTGGCCGTCAACCCCGACACGGCGTGGCGGCTCGTGGCGTTCTACGAACATCTGTTCGACCCGCATCGCAGCCGCCTGACGGCCGCCGAGCGAGAACTGATCGCGGTCGTCACTTCCGCAGCCAACACGTGCAGCTATTGTGTGTTCAACCACACCCAGTCGCTCGCGACTGCGCTCGGCGACACCGTGCGCGCACAGCGCATCGCGCAAGGATGGCATCACGTGCGGCTGGATCCGAAGGAGGCGGCGCTCGCCGGGATTGCGGAGCAGCTCACGCGCGAACCCGGCCTCGTCGACGACAGCGCTTTGCAGCGGCTCCACGACCTCGGCTTCACGCGTGAGGCCGTCGTCGAGATCCTCGAAATATCCGCTTTCTTCAATTACGCGAATCGTCTGACGATCGCGCTCAATGTCGTGCCTGACGATCAGTTTTTCTCGGGACGAGACCGCGAGACCTCATAAGATTCGCGCCGTCGACCCGACCGCATAGCCGCTGCCACCCGCCGCTGCCGCTCGCCGCAGGCGCTACCGCCGCTCACGCCGCGCGTGCAAGCTTCGCCGACTTGAAGCTTTGCGCAATGCTTTGCGCCAACACCGCGATAGCAGATTCCATCTTGCCAATGGCGCGTGAGCGGACGATCCGCACCGTGATTTCGGGCTTGAAGTCGCTCACCTGCACGATGTCCAGCAAATCGGCGTGCGCGCTCGCCACGACGAGCGGATACGGCACGACGCCGAGGCCCACGCCGTCCGCGACGAGCCCGAGCTGCAACTCGGTGCCGAGCGTTTCGAAATTCAGTTTGAGTGCGTGGCCTTGCGCGGCGAGCGCATGCTGCAGGCCGGCGCGAAAGCCGCAACCGTCCGGATTGAGCACCCAGCCGTACGACTGACATTCGGCGAGCGTCCAGGCGCGGCGCTTCAGCAGCCCCTTTTGCGCGACCACGGCGAGCTTGAGCGAGCTGAGCGATTCCGCCACCAGCGTTTCGGACAACGCGCGGTTCGCGGGCAACAGCACGACGGCCGCGTCGAGTTCACCGTCCTCCACTTTTTGCAGCAGCGGTGCGCCCCATCCCGTGGACACGCGCGCCTGCAACCCGGGATGCGCGTGACGCAGCGATTGCAGCGCGTCGAGCATCGCGATGTCCGCAACGGTTTGCGCCACGCCCACACGCAGCACGCCCGCAAGCGGCGCCCCGTCGTTCACGAGCTGCCGCAGAGCGTCGATCTCTCGCACGATGGCGCGGCACTGGTCGTACACGGCGCGGCCCATCGGCGTCGTGCGCATGGGCTTGGTGTTGCGATCGAGCAGCGCCACGCCCAATGCTTCCTCGAAATTCTGGATGCGGCGAGTCACGGCGGGCTGCGTCAGTTCGAGCCGTTCGGCCGCGTGGCTCAGCGACTCGCTGCGTACCACGGCGACGAAGGCTTCGATCTCGTCGAGTGTCATGATGGTCCCGGTGTATTGATCGCGTAGCTTAGCGTCGTTGCAGCGCTTCGTTCAAGCGGCGTCGCATTTGCGATCTGCATATTTCCTTAGAAGAACAATGCGTTTGCCTTATACGGGAGCGCTCCGTATCGTGCTCTCTTCGTCACACGCATTACCCAGGGAATCTTTCATGCGCCGCGCTTATGTCCGCTTTCTTGTCGCTATTGCTGCAACGTTGCCGCTGGCCGCATCCGCCGCCACGCTCAAGGTCGGCGACCAGCAGTTCCAGACGCGCGGCATACTCGAAGCGTCGGGCCAGCTAAAGGATGTGCCCTACGAGATCGAATGGTTCAATTTCCCCGCCGCGCAGCCGCTTGGCGAAGCGCTCAATGCGGGCGCGATCGACGTTGGCGGTCTGGGCGACGCCCCGCTCATCTTCGCGTACTCGGCAGGCGCGAAAATCCGCGCCGTATCGGCCGCACGCTCGACGCCTGTCGATCTTGCGATCGTCGTGCCCGACACCTCGCCCATCCGCGACGCCGCCGACCTCAAGGGCAAGCGGATCGCCACCACGCGCGGCTCGATCGGCCACTATCTCGCCGTCGCCACGCTCGAGCATGCGAACCTCAAGCTCACCGACGTGATCTTGTCGTACATGCAGCCCGTCGACGCCCAGGCCGCGCTCGCCACCGGCAGCGTGGACGCCTGGTCCACATGGGACCCTTACGTGGCGCTCACCGAAGCGCGCCAGCATACGCGCAGCATCGCGAACGGCGTGGGCGTTTCGTCGGGCTTGAGCTTCGAGGCCGCCACCGATACGGCGATCCGCGACAAGCACGCCGAACTCGCCGACTTCCTGCGTCGCGTGGCGGCCGGCCAGCGCTGGGCGCTCTCGCATCCTGACGAAGTCGCGGCGATCCAGTCGCGCGTGACGGGCCTGCCCGCCGACGTGCTCAAGACCGTCTATCAGCGCGCGCAACTGCATCCCGTGCCGATTGACAACAGCGTGATCGCCGAGCAGCAGCGCACCGCCGATCTCTACCTGCGCGCGGACGTCATCAAAACACGCCTCGACGTTGCGCCGAGCTTCGACAAACAGTTCTCGTCGACCGCTCCCTGAACGGGCGTCCATCGCCCGGACACTCACCGCAATTACGGAACCGACATGGCTGACGTCACCTCCTCTTCAAACCGCTATGGACTGCCTTCGCGCGCCGGCGGCTCGCGGCTTTCGACGGGCCGCTTTTACTACTGGCTCTCGTGGGCGATCCCCGCGCTGATCGTCGTAGTCTGGGAACTCGCGGCGCGCGTGGGCTGGATCGCGCCGCAAGTGCTACCGGCGCCGAGCAGCGTCGCCGCGACAGCGTGGGACCTTGCCCGCAGCGGCGACCTGTTCGTGCACCTCGGCGTCTCGCTGCTGCGTGCCGTCACCGGCTTCCTGATCGGCGGCACGATCGGCCTCGTGCTTGGCGTACTGGTGGGTTTTTCCCGGCTCGCGCAGGCGCTCATCGACCGGTCGATCCAGATGGTGCGCGCGATTCCCTTTCTCGCGATGCTGCCGCTCGTCATCGTGTGGTTCGGCGTGGGCGAAGTCGCGAAGATCTTTCTGGTCGCGCTCGCCGTGCTGTTTCCTGTCTACATCAACACGATGCTCGGCATTCGACAGATCGATCCCAAGCTGATGGAACTGGCCAAGGTGATCGGGTTGACCTGGCCTGCCGTGGTGCGCCGGATCATCCTGCCTGGCGCCATGCCTTCGATCCTCACCGGCGTGCGTTACGCGCTGGCGCACGCGTGGCTCGCCCTCGTGATCGCCGAAACGCTCGCGACGACCAAGGGCATCGGCTTTCTCGCCATGGACGCTCGCGAGTTCCTGCAAACCAACGTCATCCTGTTGACCATGATTATTTACGCGATCATCGGCGTTGCCGCGGACGCGCTGGTTCGCTCGCTCGAAGCGCGCTTCCTCTCCTGGCACGCTAACTACGTGAAGGAGGCGAAATAATGGGCTCCACCGTCGCGTTGTCCCTTCCTGCGAATGGCGCGCATCGCGCCGCAAACGAAGCCGCCGCGGCGCTGTCCGCAGTATCGGTGCGCGGCCTGCAACGACGCTATGGCGAGCGCGTCGTCATCGACGCACTCGACCTCGATATCCGCAAAGGCGAATTCGTCGCGCTGCTTGGCGAAAGCGGCTGCGGCAAGACCACGCTGCTGCGTGCGCTCGCGGGCCTCGACAAACCGGATGCCGGGCAGATTCGCGCGCCAGAGCGGCCCTCCGTGGTGTTTCAGGAGCATCGTCTGCTGCCCTGGGCCACCTTGTGGGAGAACGTCGCGCTCGGCCACGAGTCGAGCGTCGGGCGCACCGGTGCCACCCGGGCACTGGCCGAAGTCGGCTTGTCAGGCCGCGAGGACGACTGGCCGCGCAATCTGTCCGGCGGTCAGGCGCAGCGCGTGGCGCTCGCGCGGGCGCTCGTGCGCGACCCCGCGCTGCTGTTGCTCGATGAACCGTTCGCCGCGCTCGACGCGCTCACGCGCATCAAGATGCACGGGCTCGTGAAGGAGCTGGTCGCGCGCCACGCGCCGGGCGTGCTGCTCGTGACCCACGACGTCGACGAGGCGCTCGCGCTCGCGGACCGGATACTCGTCATGCGCGCCGGGCGCATCGCGGCTTCGTTTCACACCAAAGACCGCACGCCGCAGGCATTGCGGCTCACGCTGCTCGAGGGACTGGGCGTTCGGTCGCACTGATCCGCTCCGCTCTCTACAGAAGGAACCACCACGAATGAACGATGTTTCACTGACTCGCCGCCAGCTTCTGCTCGCGGCGGGAGGTTTGCTTGCCGGCGCCGCAGCCGCGCCTCTTCTTTCCGCGCAGGCGGCCGAGCCGCCCCGCAAGCTCACGCGCAACACCGACACGGTCCGCATTGGCTGGGGTTATGGCGCCCTGCCCGACATCGCCAGGCAGCGCGGCGTATTCGAGAAGACGCTCGCCGCGAAGAACATCAAGGTCGAATGGGTCGGTCCGTTCCCGAACCATGCGCCCTCGATTCAGGCCGTGGTCGGCGGTAGCGCGGACTTCGGCTTCTGGGGCTCCACCACGCCCGCGCTCGCCGCCATGCTGGCCGGCTCGCCCATCGTCTTCACCGGCTTCGACGTGTATTCGCCGCGGTCCACAGCCATCATCGTGAAGAAGTCGAGCGGCATCAACTCGGTTGCCGACCTCGCCGGGCGCAAGGTCGCGGTGAACCGCTCGGGGCTCGGCGAGTTCCTGCTCATCGCGGCGCTGGAGAAGCACCATATCGACCGCGACAAGGTCGAGTTCGTCTATCTGAATCCGCCCGATGCGGCGCCTGCATTTGCCCAAGGCAGAGTCGACGCATGGTCGATGTGGTCGCCCGCCGTGGATATCGCACGCTATTCGAATGACGCGAAGGACATTTTCAACGAGGGGCGCGATCTCGACTTCCTCATCGACTACAGCTCGCTCGTGACACGTCGCAAGTTCTCCGAAGAAAATTCGGAGCTGGTGCGCGCCGTGCTCGACGCGTATTACGTGGAAGGCGCCTGGCAGTCAGCGCATGCCGCCGAATCGGAACTGCTCGTACAGAGGGAAGCGAAGTATCCGGACCAGGTGCGCGACCATTTGACGAGCCTGAAGCGCGTGAACCAGTTTCACGAGCCCGACGACGCGGCCTTCATGGCGCAGTTCCAACGCGCCGCGGACTGGCTCGCGCAACGCAAGATCATCAACGCGCCCATCAAGGTCGCCGATTACAGCGTCAAGGTGTGACGCGCCATGAACGGGAATGCGCATGTCTGAAACCTCCACCCTCCAGCCCGGCGGGATTGCGTTCGTCTCGCCCTTGTCCGCCGCGCTCGGGTTCTCCGAAGCGATAAGCGGGATCGCCGCGACGGCGGCACAGCGCGAGCGGGAGCAGCGCCTGCCGCACGAAGAGATCGCCACGCTGAAGGCGCTCGGCTTCGGCGCGTTGCGCCTGCCCGTCGATGATGGCGGCCGCGGCCTGTCATTGAGCGAACTCTTCGCCGTGGCGCGTGACGTCGCCGCGGCCGATTCGAACATCGCCCACGCCTTGCGCAATCACTTCTGGCAAGTGGAAGCCGCGCTCAAGCAACGTACCCTGCCGTTCCATGCGCACGTGCTCGACCTCGTGCGCCAGCGCAAGACGATCGGGCTCAGTTTCGTCGAAAGCGACGCGACGGCGGCCGGCGCGCGACCGAGTCGCGTATTGAGCCGCCTGGAATGGGACGAGCGCAAACGGGTGTATCTGGGTTCGGGCGACAAGGTCTACGCGACAGGTAATCTGTACAACGATGCATTCATCGGCATCGCTGTGGAAAGCCGCGCGAACACAACTGTGCAATATGTGCTCGAACGCGGCGAAGGCGTGAGCGACGAGGACGACTGGCAGGGTTTCGGGCAGCGCCTGACCGGCTCCGGCACCGCGCGATTCCGCAACGTCGTGGTACAGGTCGAGCATGTCTATGCGCCTGACCCGCCGAAAGCGCCCGAAGCCGCGCCGTGGGGCTTCACCTTCCACCAGGTCTACCTGACCAACTGCATTGCCGGCATCGTTCGGCGCGTGGTGCTCGATGCGCTCGAGGTGCTGCGAGGGCGCAAGCGCAACTTCTACCACGGCGGGGCGGCGCATCCCGCTGACGAACCGGCGCTACAGGCCCTGCTGGGCCGCATTCGCGCCTACGCAGCGAGCATCGAGGCGAGCGCCGACCGCGCCGTGCAGGCGCTGCAACGCGCGTTGGATAGCGAAGGCACGAACGAGGAATACGCCGCCACCCTCGCTGCGACGCTCGCGGCTTCGGAGGCCAAGGTCGTGATCGACGATCTCGCGCCGCAAGTCGCGAGCTGGCTCATCGACCTCGGCTCCGGCTCCGTGGTGTCGAGCGTGGGCGCGCTGGACAGGCACTGGCGCAACATCAAGGTCATCGCCTCGCACAATCCGCGCCTCTACAAGGAGCGCCTGCTCGGCCAGAACCTGCTGACTGGCCAGCTTCCGCCAACGGGCGCGTTCTTCTGATCGCGCCCGCCGCTACCCGCTTCACACTGCGAGTTCGCGGCGCACGCGCGGGACGATCTCCTGCGCGAAGCGCCGCATATCGTCTTCGAACGGCTGGAACTGGAGCATGAATAGCTCGACGCCCGCCCGGTGAAAGGCCGCGACGCGACGCGCGACCGTATCGTAGTCGCCGACGAGGCCGGCGGCCGTACCGCCATTGGAACCCACGCGCGCCGAGCGGGCGAAGGTCTTGAACATTTCGGCGTTCGGGTCGATGTTGGCCTTCTGGCGCTCGCGAAGCGGCTTGTCGAGTTCGGCCAGAGCGAAGAGATGCTCGAGATGGGCCTCGGCTTCCGCCTGCGTTTCACGTGCGATCACGAACGCGGAGAGGCCAAAACGCAACGCTTCGTGGCCGGCGGGCCGCGCGCGTGCCGACACATCGGCGATCAGGGCCGCCACGTCGTCGAACGGCTGGCCGTTGATGAACCACGTATCGCCGTGCGCGGCAACAAGCGAGCGCGCCGGTTCAGACTCGCCACCCACGTAGATGCGCGGACGCGCACGAAACGGATCGGCCGGAAGCAGCCGGTAATCGTCGATGTGGAAATGGTCGCCGTGATGGGTCACGCGCTCGCCGCGCAGCAACGCGTCAACCACCGAGATCCATTCGCGGCCATAGTGGTAGCGATCGTCGTGTTCCGGAAACGGGATGCCGGCGCGTTCGAGTTCAGGCCGGTTCCATGCGTTTACGAGGTTGATCGCAAAGCGGCCGCCGCTGATGTGCTCGATCTGCTGCGCCATTTTCGCGAGCACGACCGGATGGTAGAGAAACGGCTTGATCGCGGCGATGATCTCGATGCGCGAGGTAAGCGCCGCGAGCGCCGCCGAAGCGGTCCACGCCTCGAGCTGGTCGAGTGCGGGATCGTGCGGATTGACCGTATGCTGCGCCACGAGCACCGAGTCGTAGCCAAGCCGCTCGGCTTCGAGCACGAGCGCCTTGTTGCGGGCCCACGAGGCATCGTAGGGTTCAGCGGGGTCTTGCAGCGCCGCGCGGCTTCCGTGCACGAGCGCCCAGATGCCAAAACGTGGGAAAGAACGGGACATCGCGTGAGAACGTCAAAGGACGGAAATGATCGGGCATCCATACTAACGCCACGTGCGTCACGGCCAATCCAATATCTGCTGATATCAAAGCCGTGAAAACGCATTAAGGCGAATCACGCCGCTGATATTGCGCGTTCACCCGGCTAAAGCGCTCCCGCGCGAATCCTTAGCAGAATCGCTTCGTTGCCTTGTGCGCGAAGGTCATCCAGCATTTTCGATTCGTCAACTGAATCCGCTGGGTCCGCCATGTTCTCTCCCTCCCGCCGCCGCCTGCTCATTCATGGATCGATTCTCGGCGTCGCGGCGACCACGGGCCTCGCTGTTGCCGCACCGGCTTCCACGCTGCGTATCGGCTATCAGAAGTCGTCTACGCTGATCACCGTGCTCAAGGCGCAAGGCAAGCTCGAAGCCGCGCTCGCGCCGCTCGGTGTGAGCGTGAGCTGGAGCGAGTTCGCGAGCGGCCTGCCGCTCACCGAAGCGCTCAATGCGCAAGCCGTGGATTTCAGCGCCGATGTTGCCGACACCGTGCCGATCTTCGCGCAGGCCGCACATGCGCGCTTCGTCTACGTCGCCCAGGAAGCGCCCTCGCCCGGCGCGCAGGCCATCATCGTCAAGCGCGCGGGTGCGCTGCGCACGCTCGCCGACCTGCGCGACAAGGACATCGCCGTGACGAAGGCGGCCGGCAGCCACTATCTGCTACTGGCTGCACTCGCGCAGGCGAACGTGGCCGCCGAAGCGGTGCGCATCCACTACCTCACGCCTGCAGACGGGCGCGCCGCTTTCGAGAACGGCAGCGTCGACGCGTGGGTGACGTGGGACCCCTATGTGGCCTCGGTCGACCAGCAGCCCGACGTGCGCGTGCTCGCCGACGGCAAGGGGCTCGCCACCTACCAGCGCTACTACCTCGCCTCCACGCGTTTTGCGCAGGCGCGGCCGGACGTGATCGCCGTGGTCTATGCGCAGTTGCGCGACGCCGGTCAATGGGTGCGCAGCGCGCCGCAGGACGCCGCGCGGCTGCTCGCGCCGGTCTGGGGGCTCGATGCGCCCATCATCGAGCGCGCCAACGCACGCCGAAGCTATCTCGTGCGCGAGGTCAGCGCCCCGGTTTTCGGCGAGCAGCAGAAAATCGCCGACACGTTCTTCAACGCGCATCTTCTGCCTGCCCCGGTGGAAACGGCGCACGCCGAGCGCTGGGACTTCGCACAAAAACGGGCGGTTGCGATCGGCGCGTAAGCCTCGCCGTCACCGCGATTGCGCCGGCTCGACGCGCTCTTCACGGTACACACTGTCCACATACAGCGACGGTTCGAAATCGGCGGCCACAACGGCGCTCATCCGCGCCTCATGCGCCTCGATATCGTCGAGAAACAGATCCTCGCTGATGCGCCGGATCACGGCGGGGATATCGCGCTTCATGCTCGGCACGTCGCCAACAGGCAGCCCGCGGCTCACGAACGCGGCCGGATTGAAGACGTGAACATTGCGCAGGAACGGCGCCGTGCCCGGCGCCTTCTCCAGGTATTCGAGCGCCGCGCCGAGGTAAGGATGCGCGCCGAGCGCCTCGTCCTGCTCGTGCGGCGCCGGCGTGTAATGATCGCGCCAGAGCAGCACGTGATCGGCCAGGTCGGCAAGCTCGGGCCGCGCGTGCAGATCGACGGCGTAACCTGTTCCGGCAATCACGAAATCGAATGCGAACGTTGCGTCGTTCACCCGCGCTGCTACACGCGTGCCCTCCACCGTCGCGCGTTGCCACACGGCGTCCAGATGCAGATGGAAGTTCGGGAAGCGCGTGGCGCGTGAGACTGCGTCGGCGGGCGGCGTCGATCCCGCGCGGCGAAAGCGCAGCGCCTGACGCCAGCGCAGCGCGTCGGGAAGCGCGGGATAGTTGTCGTAAGCGCCGGGATACGCACGGGCGCGCGTCACAGGAAGGCTTGGCAACAGCGCGCGACGCACGAAGAGATGCACATCGGCAGCGCCCGCTTCGAGCGCCGTCGCCGCCGCGTCGAACGCCGAAGCCGCGCCCCCCACCACTGCGACGGACTTGCCGCGTAATGCGGCGAAATCGATCGCATCGGACGTATGTGCGAGGTGCGTGCGCGGCAGCACGGCCAGCGGCGCGGCGACGTTGGGCTTGCCATTGCCCGCCACGCCGTTTGCGAGTATCACCTTACGCGCCGTTTCCACACGCCGCACGACGTCGTCGCCGTGACGAACGTCCAGATGTAGCCTGAAGTGCGCACCAATGGGTTCGATGCGTGTGAGCGTCGTGCCGTAACGAACCGCGATGCCGAGGAATTCCCGATACCACGCGAGATACTCGGCCCAATCTTCCCGGCCAATGCGCTCGAACGCCGCGTAAGCGGCCTCGCCGTGGCGCGCTTCGTACCACGCCTGGAAGCTCAGCGCGGGCAACCCTGCTTCCGGCCCCGCCAGTGTCTTGGGCGTGCGCAAGCGCTGCATGCGAGCGCGTGTGGCCCAGACACCCGCCTGCGGCGCGCCAGGCGCGCCGTCGATCACGCTGACCTTGCCGATCCCTGCGCGCCGCAAGCCGAACGCGAAGGCCGTGCCGCTCTGGCCACCGCCCACGATGACCACGTTGTGATCGATGCCGTCACGGTTGACGACCCAATCTTCCGGGTCGGGGCCGATGAGGCGCAGTGTGGTGTGCGCATGACGGTCGCGCAGTGTGGGATCGCTCATGGGAATGTCCTGCGAAGGGGCACGTGGGGCGCAACCGCGCGCCGGAAATCCGAGTATCGGTGAGCACTCGCGCGCCGGCAAAGAACGATTCGGACTTTCCTTTTTCGGCGCGCGGCATGTCGCTGCTTGTCATGTGCAAATGGAATGTTTATCAGCATTCAATATTTAAACCTCGCATGCTCGGGTGGTAGGCTCTTTTGATCGTTCGACCATCCAGGGAGCCCGCATGAGCATCGAATTCATCGGCATGATCCAGCAGCGCAAGGTGTCGGAGACGCATCTCGCCGAAGGTCCGGCCATCGACGTCGACTACGTTCGCGACTTTGCGCAGGCGCACGAACGCGCAGGTTTCGACCGCATTCTCGTGCCGCACAGCTCAGTCAGCCCCGACGCCACGCTGACGATCGCCTATGCGGCGAGCGTGACGTCGCGCGTGCATTTCATGCTGGCGCACCGTCCAGGCTTCGTTTCGCCAACGCTCGCCGCGCGCCAGCTCGCGACGCTCGATCACTTTTCCGGCGGCCGGCTCGCCGTGCACTTCATCTCGGGTGGCAGCGACGTCGATCAACGGCGCGACGGCGACTACCTGAGCCACGACGAGCGCTACGCGCGCACCGACGAGTACCTGCAGGTGCTCAAACGCGTCTGGACCGAAAGCAAGCCGTTTGACCACGAAGGCCGGTTCTATCGCTTCGAACAGGCGTGGTCGGAGGTCAAGCCGCGTCAGCAGCCGCACGTGCCGATCTACTTCGGCGGCGCTTCCGAAGCCGCGCTCGCGGTCGCCGGCAAGCACGCGGATGTGTACGCGCTGTGGGGCGAATCGAAGCAAGGCGTGGCCGACCTGATTGCTCGCGTGCGTGCCGAAGCCGCGAAACACGGACGCCAGGTGCGCTTCTCCGTTTCGTTCCGGCCGATCCTCGCCGACACCGAGAAGGCGGCGTGGGAGCGCGCCGAACACATCCTCGACGAGACGCGCCGCCTGCGCGCCGTACAGGGTCTCGACAAGGGTGGCCCGCTTCAGAGCGAAGGCGCGCGCCGCCTGCTCGGGGCAGCGGGCGAAGGCGTGCGCGCCGACGACCGGCTGTGGACCGCCGTCGCGAAGGAAATTGGCGGGCGCTCGAACTCGACGGCGCTCGTGGGCACGCCTGGCCAGGTGGCGCAGACGCTCGCTGAATATCACGCGCTGGGTGTGACGACGTTCCTGATTCGCGGCTTCGACCCGCTCGAGGACGCCATCGATTACGGCCGGGTGCTGATTCCGGCCACGCGCGAACTGGCCTCGCGCGTGCGCGCCGCCGCCTGAAACGGCTGGAGAGACCGCCATGAGGCACACCGACACCGCAGATATCGGCACCGCCGCGCCGCGCGTCGACTTCCGGCATGCGCCCATCCGCAAGTTCTGGTTCGACGACGAAGCAACGCCCGCGCGCACACTCGACGAAGAGCGCCGCCATCGGCAGGAACGGCTGGCCGGTGCGTTCCGCCTCTTTGCGCGCTACGGCTTCGACCAGGGGCTCGCGGGGCATATCACGGCGCGCGACCCCGAATGGCCCGATCACTTCTGGGTCAATCCGCTCGGGTTGCATTTCGCCCGCATCAAGGTGTCCGACCTGCTGCTCGTGAACCGGCATGGCGAGATCGTCGTGGGCGCGGGCCCCGTGAACCAGGCGGCATTTGCCATTCACGCGGCCATTCACGAAGCGCGACCGGATGTCGTGGCCGCGGCCCATACTCACTCGCTTTACGGTAAGGCCTGGTCGACGCTTGGCCGCACGCTCGATCCGCTCACCCAGGATGCTTGCGCCTTCTACGAAGACCATGCGCTTTTCGACGACTTTCGCGGCGTGGTGCTCGACACAGATGAAGGCGCGCGCATTGCCAACGCGCTGGGCCAACGCAAGGCTGTGATTCTCAAGAATCACGGTATTCTCACAGCCGGCCCGACCGTCGAAGCCGCGGCTTGGTGGTATATCGCGCTCGACAACGCCTGCCATACGCAATTGCTGGCGCAGGCCGCCGGCCAGCCACAACCCATTCCTCACGAGGTCGCCGCGCTCACGCACACGCAGGTGGGGCGCCCCGGCGGCGCAGCCTATGCGTTCGAGAGCCTCTATACAGGGCTTGTCGAGCGCGAACCGGAGTTGCTCGACTGATGGGCATTCACAAGCTTCGCCGCTTCGTCGGCACGATTGCGGAACTCGTGGACCACGCGCCGCGCGAGTCCAGGTTGATCGATCACGGCCTCGATGCGTTGCGCGAACTCGTGCGCGACGACGACTGGTTGCCCGAAGCCTACGCCGCGCATTCGCCTGAGCGCTATCAGCAATACCTGCTCTATGCCGACGCGCGCCAGCGCTTTTCGGTGGTCAGCTTTGTCTGGGGACCGGGCCAGCAAACGCCCGTTCACGACCACACGGTGTGGGGCCTGATAGGCGTGCTGCGCGGAGCCGAATATGCGCAGACCTACGCGCACGACGCGGCGGGTGTGTTGCATCCGCTGGGCCGCGAGGTGTTGCTTCAGCGCGGCGAGGTGGAGGCCGTCTCGCCGACGCTCGGCGACATCCACCGCGTGCGCAATGCCTACGACGATCGCGTTTCGGTCAGCATTCACGTATACGGTGCAAACATCGGCGCGGTGCGCCGGTTTACCTATCCGGCCGACGCCCCGCCCAAGCCCTTCATCTCCGGCTACTCGAACGACGTCCTCCCGAACTTCTGGGATCTCAGCAAGGAACCCAACGCCTCATGAAGTCATTTCCCGTACGCACGTATCAGGACGTGCGCGACGCCCTGCTCGCCCGCCGCGAGATCGCTCTGCTCGACGTGCGCGAGGAAGATCCGCATGCGCAAAGTCATCCGCTTTTCGCCGCCAATCTGCCTCTCTCGAAGCTCGAACTCGACGCCTGGACGAAGCTGCCGCGCCGCAGCGTGCCGATCGTGTTGCTCGACAACGGCGAAGGCTTCGCACAGCGCGCGGCCACGAAGCTCGACGCGCTTGGCTACACCGATATCGCACTGCTGGATGGCGGACTCGCGGGGTGGATACGCACGGGCGGCGAAGTGTTCCGCGACGTGAACGTGCCAAGCAAGGCGTTCGGTGAATTCGTCGAAGCGGAGCGCCATACGCCTTCGCTGACGGCCGAGGCCGTGAATGCGCTGCTCTCGAGCGGCGAAGATGTCGTCGTGCTCGACGCCCGCCGCTTCGACGAATACCGCACGATGAACATTCCCGGCAGCATCAGCGTGCCGGGCGCGGAACTCGCGCTGCGCGCCCGCGCGCTGGCGCCCAATCCCGCTACGCGCGTCATCGTGAACTGCGCGGGGCGCACGCGCAGTATCATCGGCACGCAATCGCTCGTGAATGCGGGGCTGCCGAACCCCGTGGCGGCACTGCGCAACGGCACGATCGGCTGGACGCTGGCTGGGCAGACGCTCGAGCACGGCAGCACACGCCAGTTCGAACCGCAGGCGGGACGCGACGCGGCCACGCTCGCGCAATCGCGCGCGGCGGCCGCCGCGCTCGCCAGCCGCGCGGGCGTGCAGCGCACGACGCTCGCGCAAGCCGAACAGTGGGCCGCCGACACGTCGCGTACGACGTATCGCTTCGACGTGCGCACGCCTGCCGAGTATGAACACGCGCATGCGCCAGGGTTTCAGGGTGCGCCGGGCGGGCAACTCGTCCAGGAAACCGAAATGTTCGCGCCGGTGCGTGGCGCACGCGTGGTCCTGTTCGACGACGACGGCGTGCGCGCCAACATGACCGCTTCCTGGCTCGCACAGATGAACGTCGACGTGTATGTAATCGACGCAGCCCGCACCGAGGATCTCACCGAAGCGGGCGCATGGCGCGCGCCGAAGCCCGCTGCCGCCAGCGTCCCGACGATCACGCCCGAAGCGCTCGCCACGCGTCTTGCCGCGAGCGATCATGGCACCGTCGTGCTCGATTTCACGTCGAGTGCCAATCATGTGAAGGCGCATATTCCCGACGCGTGGTGGGCGTTGCGGTCGCATCTCGCGCCGGGCTTCGACGATCTGCGCGCGCTGCCCGATGCGCGCCGCTATGTCGCAGTGTGCATGACCAACGCCCTCGCACCGTTCGCCGCGTCCGAGATAGCCTCGCTCACGGGCAAGCCCGTCGAAGTGCTGGAAGGCGGCACGGCGGCATGGATACACGCCGGCCTGCCGGTGCAAAGCGGCGACGCGCATCTGGCCTCGCCGCGTATCGACCGCTACCGGCGCCCTTACGAAGGCACCGATAACGCCCGCGAAGCGATGAACGCGTACCTCGAATGGGAGTACGGGCTCGTGGCGCAGCTAGGGCGAGACGGCACGCATGGCTTTTTCGTGGTCTGAACACGGCGCGACAGGGGCGTGCCGCGCCTTTCAATCCACATTCGAGCCCGGCGAAAGGCATACGCGATGGCGTGATCAATCTCAAAAAAGTAATCGAGCTCTTCGAAAGAAAGCGACGATTCAAGCGCCGCAGAGCTGTTCTCGATAGTCAGCTAGGGACGGAGAATCGTGCCTATCAGTAAGGGAATGGACGCGCTTCATCTGATCTGTACTCCTTTGTTATTTTATGGACAATGATCAAAATTCGATCATTGTTTTTATGTAAAATAGCCAGCTTCCGCGCTGTGTCGGGCATTTACGCTCGTCCAGCGCGGCAAACGACTTCCCCGCCGACAGGTCTCGACTGAAAAAGAACGAAAGTGCTCGCTTCTCCATATGTTCCGATAGTTCTGGCCTCCAAAATTTCTCACTCGGCTCGGGTTGCCTGTCCGGTTCGGCATTGCTGAATCGGGGAAGCTCCAAGGCATTTGTAACTCCCACGATCCGCTCCTTCGCCGAAGCATAACGTCATCATGAAGCACGGCAATTCACGTTTAGACAGTGCGGTTCGGGTCAAGTCCCCTGAGACAGAGGGCGCTTCGCGCTCAGGTGTGGAAGAACGATATCAGCGAATGGACATGCTTATATATCCACCAAAATGAGATTGATAGGTCCACTTTTAGCGCCGGATGGTCTGCACATTCTCGTGCATTGCGGCTCTGTTTTTGACTGCTATACCTCAGAGCATCGTCCGAACTGGGGTTTGGTCCGGGGCGGTTTGTACGTTGCATCAAAGGCGCTGTCGTCGAAACTGATGTTGAAATTTGCGTGTCTGAAAGTGCCTGATAAATGAACGTCAAAATCCGCTGCATATGGACGTTGGTGCCGCGAGTTGCCGGGGGCTCTCCGCTTTGTTCAGGACGAAACTCGGCCCCTAGTGACAGGACGTTCTATCGGAACAATAGACTCGCGCGCGATCGGGCATTGCCACACCTGCCGCAACTCGATCGCGTCTCCCACCAGAACAAAAATTCCGCCCCCGAGCTCTGCGAGCCGGTTGTTGATTGCCCCCACTCCCTGCGCTGCGTGTCGCACAGCTTCGCGCGCTCCGGATCCATAGTTTCTGGCGGACCGGATATACACGTGAAGCCTCCGCAGCCCTCACTGTTCGCACGTATGACTGCACTTCCACATCGCCGTTACATTTCATTAGGAACATTTCACCCAACTGGAGGACACCCAATGGCTGGCCTAACACCATGAATCCGGCCAGTGCACCGATTGCCGGCTCGACACTCATCAAGAGGCCGAAAGACGACGCAGGCAGACGGCGCAGTGTAGTCATTTCCAGCATACGGCAGCAACGGAACGAGTAGCGCAAGACCGGCAGTCAAGACCAGTTCCTGCGGTGCTACATGCATACCGCTTTGCGCGAATCCGAATGGTACGGCGACAACGGCCGCAAAAATCAGCGAAACAGACAATCCTTCGAGCCCCGCAAACATCGCACCGACTTTTTTCATCAGCAGAATGTAACTACCCCAGCCTATGCCCGCGCCGAACGCGAGTGCCATTCCGAGCGGCTCGCCGATCCAGCCGGCACCATTCCGCGATAACATCAGCACACCCGCTGCCGCGACGAACGGCCAAACGAGCGCGCGCCCACGTCGCGCACCGAAAGTCGCCACGGTAAGCGGACCGAGAAACTCGATGGCAACGTCAAGGGCGAGCGGAATTCGTTCGATCGCTCCGAAGAAGCACAATGTCATGCCAGCCATCGCAAGTCCAAGCGCGCCGGCGGCAAGCCAATGCGCGCGTGAAAATCGGCTAAATGCCGGGCGGGCGACCAAAGTCATGACCAGGGCAGCCCACACAAGGCGCCACGCGGTGACGGAGAGCGAGCCGTAGGCATCCATTGCTTGCCCGGAAAGCGCAGCACCGAACTGTATGCACGACATCGACAACAACGTAAGCAACGTTGCGCTGCCCGACGTATGACTTACCGGGACCACCGGGGGCGTTGATGTCACCCGCCTTGAAGAACAAGCGAGCAGTTTTTCAGACATAATTGAACTCTGCAAATCTCGACGTTGCATCACTTCAGTTGCGTAACAAGCCACCGTCGACAGCGATTCGTGCGCCATTGACGTAACTGGCCCGCTCACTGGCAAGAAATGCAACGACGGCGCCCAGCTCGTCCGCCGTGCCGTAGCGCCTCACCGGAATCTCTGCCTGAGACGCAGCAGCGATCCGCTCGACATTGCGCCCCGTCCGCTTCGCTTCGGCCTCGTCCAGCCCTTGTGTACGGTCCGTCGCAATTCTTCCCGGCATGACTGTATTGACCGTGATGCCGTCGCACGCAACTTCGCCCGCGAGGGTTTTCGCCCAGCCATGAAGACCCGCTCGCAGCGCGTTTGACAACACAAGGCCCGGAATCGGCTCGACGATACTGGTGGAAGCGATAAGAATGATGCGGCCAAATCTGCGGTCACGCATTGACGGGATCAACGCACCGGCGATGCTGATCGACGACACGAGCATCGTCTCGAACTGCGAGCGCCATACCGCCGCTGAAAAATCTGATGCGTCCAGGGGGGGCGGTCCCGCTCCATTCAAGACCACCACGTCAACGTGGCCCATTGCAGACATCGCTGCATGGGGGAGCACTTCGACCTCTGGCGGACTGGACAGGTCACATGCCATCGCGTGGGCACCGAGACTTTTGGCGGCGGCATCCAGTCGCTGACCCGTTCGAGCGACCAATGCGACCGTTGCACCTTCGCCTGCCAGCGCTTTCCCTGCACCAAATCCGAGCCCCGTACTGCCGCCCAGGACCAGTGCGCGCTTGCCCCTCAATCCAAGATCCACGATCTGATTCCTCCAATCATCGACGAGAGGACAGGACAGCTCGTTGAATGAGCCAGTCCAACCACTAGTCGGGTAGAAGCGCACCTGCAACGCGACCGGGAACAGTCTCGCTGCCTGCAATCATGGCGATTCGCTGCCCGGCAAGCACGAAATGGACATGCATCCGTGCGACGAGAATCCCGTTCGACCGCGCCCGGACTTCCACGCGGCGCACAGCGTGACATGGCGTTACCCCTACAATTTCCGCGATCACGGAATCGCGCTCGACGTACTCCCCTAGGCCCACCTGCCAACTGACGATCCCTGACTGCGTCGCCTTCACATGATCGACCGCTTCGAGCGCTGCGATAACCGGCGCAGAGCGTTGCGCAACTGCCGCCCGGTCAACGACCAAACCCTCGATACGCAGGAAGTCGAGCAACGCGTCGGCATCGCCAATCGCCAGTTCATCAGATACATCGCGTTGTCCGCGCAACTCGATAACGGCCGAAAACCCCTGCCGGGATTCACACGGCAGACCGCCTCGTCGCAATGCGAGCCACGTGTCGTGGAATGCCTGGTCGAAAGTGCCGCCGCCGGCATGTTCCTCAAGAAGCAACACCGGAGATTTCAGGCACCTCGCCAGCGCAGTAGCGCGTTCTTCCTGTGCCCAATTGCTGTACACATGGATGATCGCCGTCTTGTCGCAATGCAGGTCGAGCGCCATGTCGTGCGCAAATGCGCGGCATAGAAGCGTCGCTTTCAGGTAGTCGACCGGGTCTGCACCTTTGGTGTCAGGCGCCGCAATCGCCATCAGCCACGCCTTCACTTCGTGGAGCGTTTGGGGGCGATCGCCGGCCTCAATCCGCCGCAGAATCTCCAAACGGGTATCCGGAAAGCGCCGATCGAAGTTGCCGCTTCCCGCGCAATCAAAGCGCCCGGTGAGCGTTCCGCCAATGACCTGCTGCATGCCGATGGGATTCGCCCAGGTCATGACGGCAATACGACCAGTCAGAGCCCCCAGGCGCTCCAGCGTCACGAGGCGTTCGAGCAGATGCTGGATCAGAAGCAGTCCAGGTACCTCGCCGGCGTGCAATGCGGCTTGAACGTAAAGCGAACAGTCGGCGTCTTTCGGCCCGAATGCATATTCACGCAGCGACAGGCTTATCCCCGACGCAGTTCCAGGCAGCGGTATATCCTCTATTTCCATGACTCGGTCTTTACCCGCGATCGGTTAGAACTGCGTGAGAAAGCGCTTAAAAATCGAGCAGTAAATTGCCGGGATCGCGCCCTTCGAGCGCCAAATCTCCCGCGATCAAAGCCGCACGCTGGCCAGGCCGCACAAGCTTTTGCAATTGACGCACGACCATCACGCCGTCAATCGGACTAACGACTGGAATGCGCGAATTGATTCCTTCGCCATCGAGACGGACGATCTCTGCGAACGTCTCTCCAGCCACGATATGCTCTCCGGGCGCGCGTCGATAAACGATCACGCCAGCACACGCGCACCGTACGTGGGCAGCCCCCTGGAGTGGAAATACGTCGGGCGACGCCTTCAAACGTTGGGCATTATCCGCCTCTGGCAAGGACAAGATGCCTTCGGATTCGGCGAAATGAAGCAGACGTTTCGCATCATCGATCGCGAGTTCATCGTTGACGTCCGTCTGGCCACGCAACTCGATCGTCGCCGAGAAGCCGCTCTCGTTCACACCGAATACGCCAGCCTGCTGCAACGCCCCCCACGCGCTCGAGTGCGTCTGATCGAATGCTCCTCCACCGCTCTGGGACGGCTCGAGCAGCACGACCGGTGCTCCGATTTGGCGAGCCAATCTCACAGCCCGCTCACGTTGCAGGGCTGACGCATACACATGAGCGACTGCGTCGGTATCGCAATGCAGATCGAGAACGATGTCGTGTTCTAATGCCAGCCTTGCCAGTTCAAGCTTCATCGCCGCAGTGGGACTCAGATCGTCACGCCCGCCCAGCAAACTGCGGAAATAGTGCTTCCACCCGGATCGATTGAGGCTGCGCGCATCCGCTTCGCGCATACGATTCGCCACGGCTTGATCCAGCAACGGGAAGTTGCGGTTGAAATTTTCCCCATTCTCAAAATCGAATCGCCCAACCACCGGGCCGAACAGTCTTTGTGAAAGACCGATCGGGTTGGCGTACGGCACGACAGTAATACAGCCATGGATCCGGCCGGCGCTATCGAGTACGTGCAGCAACTCGACCAGGTGTTGCAGAACCAGCAGACCGGGATGCTCGTCGGCATGCATGCCCGCATGCAGATACAGGCTGCGCCCGCTATCGGCTTCGCCGAACCGATGCGCCGTCAGATGGAGTGCGACGCCCGGTGCGGGTGATGGGAGAGGAATCTCGATGCGTTGATAGGTCACGTGTTGCCTCCTCAAACGAATCCCGACGACGAACGTCCGCGCCACCGGTTACCCGACTTGTGAATTAATGTCCAGCTGTACCGGCGACGATCCGATAGAGCTCCGCCGCGACGGCGATGTCCTCCAGTCCGAGCCCGATCGAACGGAAGAAGACGTTCCGATCATACGATGGCAAACGGGCGCGGCCGGCAACCAGCTCAGGCAGGTCTGCGACGATGGCGTTTGCGCTCCAGTCGAATTCGGCCGCTGCAATCTTCATTTCGCCAGCACTTGCAGGCGTTGTTGCGCGATAGTCGCAATAGACATCCATGCCCGGCAACCATGTGGGCGGAATTTCGTGGGCGTTCGCAACGTTTGTGCTGATCGAAGTTACGAGTGCCGGGCGTGTCAGCATGCCGTCCGTCAACACGGGCTTGCCGGAAGATGTGCAGAGCGAAACGACGTCCGCATCGCGCACGCATGCGTCGAGACTGTCAATAACGACGACTCGCGAGTCGATCGATTTCACCAGATCGCGCTTACCCCCGTCCGTGGCGAGTTCCGGCGAATACACCTGAATGGTTTGCCATGCGCGCGTCCCCTTGAGATGGCGCAGATGAGCCAGTCCCAATGCCCCGGTCCCGATCAGCGCAAGGCGGCGTGCATCGCGAGGAGCAAGGTGCTCAACCGCCAGTGCAGTCGCGCCCGCGGTCCGTTCAGCCGTCAGCAGGCCGGAGTCGCACCACATGAGTGGACGCCCGGTTTCCATCGACATCAGCGCAGTCCATGCCGTGACGATGGGACCAGTGCTAGTCGGCACATAGGGGGACAGTTTCGCGCCGAACACCCGCTCATCCGCCAGGGTGCCCAGATAGGTAATGAAATCGCCAGCGTTTTCGGGAAAAAGCGTTAGCGTCTGCGGTGGCTGCACCGCACGACCGTTCGCCAGGGAATGAAACATCCGCGCCAAGGCGCCGCGAGTATCCAGTTCCGGCAATGCAGCACGAACCCGCGCCTCATCCAACACGCAGGGCAAATTGTTCAGTTGAGCGCTCATCTAGTGATTCCGGGCCGCACCCGTTCCATCCAATAAAATAGATTTTTTAGTCTACTATGGACATTGTGTTTTTGGAAGCGGATACTTGTCGAAGTTGTCTCTCATGGACAATTCGTCTACCTCTTCTCGTAACGCGAGGTAGTCCGCCGAGGTCCGCGGACCAATATCAGGTTACGGCCCCGCACTCGATCATCACCGGAGTTGGTATGAATATGAAGCATCTTGTTTGCGCCGTCGCCCTGGCGTTGGGGACGGCAGGATTCGCGTTTGCAGAAGGTAACGCAACACTCAGAATCGGCATCGAAGCCGCCTACCCCCCATTTGAAAGCAAAACGGCGGCCGGTCAGCTACAGGGTTTTGATATCGACGTCGGCAACGCGGTTTGCGCAAAGATGCAGGTCAAGTGCATCTGGGTAGAAAATGCCTTTGACGGTCTGTTGCCAGCCCTGCAGGCACGCAAGTTCGATCTCGTCAACTCGGCCATGAACATCACGGCAAAACGGGAGCAGATCGTCGACTTCACGCCCGCGATCTATGTCGTCCCGATGGTCCTCGTCGCGCGAAAGAACTCCGGGCTCCTTCCTCAGGCTGACTCGCTGAAGGGTAAGCGCATCGGCGTTCTGCAAGGAGCAGTTCAGGATGATTTTGCCCAGCGCAACTGGAAACCGCACGGCGTAGAGATCGCGGAGTATTCGGACCAGAATCAGGTTTACGCTGACCTGGCGGCGGGCCGTCTCGACGGCTCGGTTCAGGAATATCAGACAGCACGTGAGGGCTTTCTGGACAAGCCGGAGGGGCGTGACTATGCGATCGTTGGCGCGCCACTGGAAGACCCTGTGACTCTCGGGAACGGCGTTGGTTGGGCATTCAGAAAGCAGGACGCAGCGCTGCGCAGCCGTGTTTCCAACGCCCTGGCTAAACTGAAAGCAGATGGGACGCTGAGCAGCCTGTCAAACAAGTACTTCAACCGGGACATCATCGCCAAGTAACATCCGCAACGAAGTCTACACAGAACGCGTCGCTTTATTCAGTCAGCGGCCTCGGTCTGGCCGCTCAATCCAAAGTCAAGAGGGAACAGTCATGAAGATCAAGGAATTCGCCGTCGAGCGCTGGATGGATCAATACGAGAACCAGTGTACGTATAACCTCGCAGAGACCTGCGTCGAATCTATGACGGTCGATGAACTTCTCACTATGACCGGCCGCCAGACATCCGTGCTCGATGAATTGCGGCCGATGAAGCTGACCTATGGTGCGATCGAAGGCACGCAACGCCTGCGCGAAGCCATTGCCGCCACGTACGCGCGACAATCTGCTACCAACATAATCGTGACGCACGGCGCAATCGGCGGTAACGCTCTCATCTATGAGACGCTGGTCGAACCCGGCGATACCGTGATTTCGGTTCTGCCGACCTATCAGCAACACTATTCGATTCCGGCAAGCTACGGCGCAAACGTGAAGACCTTGAAGCTTCGAGAGGAAAACGCGTTCTTGCCGGATCTCAACGAACTTGAGTCGCTCGTCGACGACAAGACGCGCCTCATCGCGATCAACAACCCGAATAATCCGACCGGATCGCTGATGGACGAAGCGTTCCTCGGCAAGATCGTCGAGATCGCGCGGCGCTGCGGCGCGTACGTGCTCTGCGACGAAGTCTATCGCGGGACCGACCAGGTTGGCAGCGGCTACACCGCGTCGATTGCAGACATGTACGAGCGCGGCATCAGTACGGCGAGCATGTCGAAGACTTACTCGCTCGCCGGGCTGCGTCTGGGCTGGATCGCCGGCCCGATCGAACTGATTCACGCAGTCGCCGTGCATCGCGACTACAACACGATCAGCGTCGGCATGATTGACGACTACTTCGCGACGCTCGCGCTCGAACATCGCGACGCGATCCTGAAGCGCAACCACGATATCGTGCGCACCAATCTTGCCATTTTGGAAGCGTGGGTCGAACGCGAGCCGATGATTTCGTGGATCAAGCCGAAGTCCGGCACGACAGCGTTACTCAAATACGCGTTCGACATGCCGTCGCGCCAGTTCTGCACGGACTTGCTCGACGCAACGGGTGTCATGTTTACGCCGGGTAGCGCACTCGATATGGAAGGCTATGTGCGCATCGGGTATGCGAACAACCGGACGGTCCTGGAGGAAGGTCTCGCGCGCGTGTCCGACTTCCTGCGCCGCAAAGTTAGCTGATTTGATTCAACAGATCGTTCGGGCAGGCCCGACCGCCGCCCGAATCGACCTCCCACACCGCGGGGTGTCGTGACGCTTGGGTCCGACCCGCGGTGCCGCTTGCCCAAAGTGCGTCACACATCCTCGCGCATTTGCTTCAGGTGCTTATAAACAGTCGCCCGCCCCATATCAAGGACATTGGCGATATAGTTCGCCGCACTCTTTCCGTTGAATGCCCCTTCGGCATACAAGGCTTCCACGAGCTCGCGCTTGTGGTCACGCGAAAGCGAATTGAGTGCGAGCTGCCGCTCGCGCAACCAACCATGCAGGAAGGAGTTAATCCGCTCCTGCCAATCGTCCTTGAACAGTTCCTCCGGCGGTCGCACCAGCCCGGCGCCCGTGATGAACAAGTCGAGTACCTTTTTGACGTCGTCGAACGCCGCGACATTGAAGTTAATGCACATAACGCCGACGGCGTCCGACGACTCACTGGGCAGCAGCATACTCACACATCGCATCCGGCGGCCGTCCCAGTTCATCTTCTCATACGGCCCCATCACTTCTTCGTCTGCGGTTCCTTCGATTTCCTCCAGAGCAGAATCGTCGCCAACCGCGCGCTTTGACAGGTTGTTGGCAATGTACGCGATTGACTGGCTCGTCAAGTCATGGATGACCACTTCCGCATAGGGAAAAAACAGTGCAGCGACGCCGTCGGCAATACTCCGGTATCGACTGAGCAGCAGTTGATCGGCGGTGGCTTTTTTCTGTTTTCGGGAAGGCATCGATCGTCGGTCTCTTGTGGCGAAACACACATGATATTACTTCGCCGACCTCAGCGCGACTCCGCGTTCCATACCGAAGCCTGTATTGAGTTCATGCCGCCTTTACACCGGCTGCCATCGGGTCCGTAATCAGGTGTCGTCCCGACTGATCCTGGAGTAAACTTACGACTCCAGTTTTGACAGCGCTTTATATAAGTAACGATGCGTCGTCGGACGGTTTGCTTTCGCTCATCTGCTCAACACGTACCTGCCACCCTCACCGGGTGACTTTTCCACGGTCGCTCACCACCACGCCTTTTGGACGCAGCAGCACCGGGCGGTTTGAAGCCTGCTCCTGAAAGCCGACTTCGGGAGGCCTGCTCCCATCTTCAGTACAGCACCGCAGGCGCTCGCCTGCGTTCGTGACACACTAAGGTATCCTTATCTATAAGCGGCACGCGGGAACGTCACATGTTTGCACACCAGATCCGGTAATTGCGACGGTGGCCGCCCGCTTACGTAAGAACTAAGAGCACCAACAATTGCAATGGCTGCAATACTGCTCTGCGTCAACTTGACGCCGATTTAGTCAACAAGGCTTTCGACGGCGTGCGTAAGTACCGCACCGCGACCGCGAGCACGAGCCGATCCAGCCTACTACGGCTTGCCCAGATTCGTATTGATGCAGTCTGCCAACACGTTTGCGTCGACAGGGTTCTCAAAAATGGCGATGACACCATCCTTGTTCAGTTTCGCAGTGAGATCGGCTGTCGGAAACGCCGTGATAAAAATTACGGGTACAACGAAGCCCTGACTTACGAGTCGGTCGTGCAGCTGCACCCCAGTTATATTCGGCATTCTCACGTCGGTAATCAGGCATGCGACGTCACTCATGATGTTCGACCGCAAGAATTCGAAACCGGAGGCAAACGGGCGCACATCCCAGCCCATCGAATTCACCAGACCAGCGATCGCGATCCTGACGGCCGCGTCATCGTCCACGACAGCAATAGTTTTTTTGGTTCGGTATGCACGTGAATTCCAGACAATGTAAGTCTTTCATCTTGCCCTGAATCGGCGAAACGCAACGACACGATGAGTAGCCTAGTCCTTAAAGACCAGTCCGGGAAGAGTACAAAGGTACGGGGTATGCTAGTCCTTTGGTAAGCGCAATGTCCGGTGACCGAGCAACGCCACAGCGCTGTCTGCAGGTAGCCAGAGATCGACCCGTGCGCTCGCAGCCAGCTGCGGAAATACTCCCCCGTGATGCAACTGCTCGCGCGATTACGCATAGGGTACTAGCCATTTTTTGCACGCGAAACAATGCCCAACGATCCGAGCTTGCTGACAAGCTCGGCAACCGAACGCACAGACAATTTTTTCATGACCTGTCCGCGCTGCATTTTCACCGTGACTTCGCTGACATTCATTTCTGTAGCAATCTGCTTGTTCAGGAAGCCGGCGAGAACGAAACCGGCAACTTCCCGCTCGCGAGGCGTGAGACTTTCGTATGCCGCACGCACCAAGTCGACGGACCGTTCGACGCTCAGCCGCTCCCGATCCTTCGCCAGAGCGTGCGATACAGCGTCAAGCACGTCCTGGTCGCGGAACGGCTTGGTCAAGAAGTCCATGGCACCAGCTTTCATCGCCTTCACTGACATTTCAATATCACCGTGACCAGTGATAAAAACAACGGGCATTCGCAAGCCGTGGCGGCCCATCGCGTCCTGAAACTCCAGACTATTTTCGCCACGCAATCTAACATCGAGGATCAGACAGCTCGGAGCATTGTGCTTCGAGGACGCCATAAAGTCCTGTGACGAAGCAAATGTCTCGACTGACAGCCCGACAGATTCAAGCAACCCGCGAAGACTCCTACGCATCGCGTCTTCGTCGTCGACGACGTACACAATCGATTCAGGGGAGTTCGCGGAGGCCTCGCATGAAACGATGACAGGTTTGACAACAGACATACGCCCCTCAGGAAATCGCGCTGTGTAAACAAGTTTAACGTCGCGTTTTTAAGCATGCAGTTACACCCGAACTGGGCCTCATGTGAGTCGCCGGGTGTATTCTGATGTGACAGAGCGAAAAGGGCGGCAGATGAATGCTACCTATGCTTACGGCCATGAAGTCCCGACGCAACTGACTGCGATCACTGACCGGGATGTCAAACTCGATCTCATTGCGGACGTATGGGACGAGTTTGTGAGGATCGCAGCATCAATCCGTTCAGGCAAATGTACCGCAGTCGACGCCATTGCCCGCTTCGGCTCGGCTGCGCGCGGGCAAGCCGTATATGAAGGCGGGGTTCACATCGGGCGCCTGTTCAGAAGCATCTTTCTGATCGACTTTTTCACCAATACCGCGTTCAGGGCAGAGCTACAACATGCCTTGAACCGCGGAGAAGCCATCCACAACGTTCAACGCGCGATCCATATCGGCAAGCTACCCGTTGAACTGGCCCGACGTCAGGAATCGCTCTCGGCGGTATCTTCCGCCCTGACACTTCTTTCGAACATCTTGATGGCGTGGAAAACACTCACATGCAACGCGTTCTTGAAGATATTCAGGCAGCCATGGGCAAGCCACTGGAATCTGAACAGTTGAGGCGAATCGCGCCGACCCATCTGGAAGGAATCAATTTGCGCGGGACGTTCAATTTCCCGGTGGCGCGGTACGCGCGCCGAATCCTTCCAAGTCTCGACAGTGATCCGCACGTATCGACCGCCAGTCGTCGGGCCTGAGCTGAAGTCCCGAGCATTGAGTCGAAATTGCAGGCGGCGGCTGCAATGCGGGGCTCCTACCATCCCGCTAGCCCGCAAAGGGGAGTCAGCAGATGCTTGATTCGAGAAGGAATTTATAAGGGGCCGTAAGGGAGAGCCCCGCCCGGCTTAGGTGCGGCTAACCGGAAACCTGCACGAAAATCAAAGGCACACCTGAGCCACCGTCTATAACGGCCGGCACGAGCCGCTTACCATCGGCAATGCGTTGTGGTGGAAGCACTTTCTGCACCTCAGCAACGAGGCCTGGATATTCTGCGTTCTGCGGGTCGAGTATCCATTGCACTTCCTGAATGCCGAGAAAGAGCGTAAGCGGCTCGTGCCGGCCGTTATAGACGGTGGCTCAGGGCGACTTCAAAGTGATGCCCATCATTTCCAAGCTGATGGGCACCACTTTTGCACAATCTGCGGAGAAGAAGCCGGGTTCCCGAACGGGGCGGCCGAAGCACATGATCGTCAAGGGGCAATTGAACGATGGCGGCCCGACCGCTCGCTCTTACTGCGACAGAACCTTCGGGATTTGCTCCGATGATTCGCCTTCTGGGGCAGGGGCTGGCAAATAACGGGTAAAAAGGGAGTTTCTCAGAAAACGAATCGAGGAAAAGAATGCGGCCACTTTCACCTGATTCAGCCAGAATCGCAAACCACCTGCTCGATGCTAACTATTCCGCTCAGGAAATAGCCGAAACCGTCAATTGGCGCCGCACCCCGCAAGGCCAAGGCGCGTTGGCGGAACTGGGTGCTATGGTACCCCCGTGGAGACGGGAGTATCTGCTCGCCGATCCCACGCCCTACCAGATCGAGGATATCGAGCAACACCGCCTGAACCGTGCATCCGGATTCTCCATGCAGCCCATGCCGCCTGCTTCACTGCCGTCATCGTTTGCGCCCAGGGACGTCTCGCCTGACTCAACGGCCTTGCTGGCCTCACAATCCAGTGCATTCTTTGCTGAACCACGCATGCCGCACGACATAGCCAACGGTTTAAATCAGGCGCGAAGAGCCGCCGGAAAAGACAGCGCTGGCTATACGGTGGCAGACATAACGCCGGTCGTTCGCGGTATTTTGGCCGCTCGCGGAAAAGGCCCAGATCCCAGTATGGCTTCCGCCTTTCAATCAGCCATGAGCTTGCCGCCACAGGTACTGACGAGCGCCCCGATCCACCAGCACAATCCCCAGGACTTTTCCGGGCCGCCTTTGCCCACGGGTGAGTCTGTTGACAGTAGGGCAACCGATTTCACCCATCCATCGAGCTATTCCCATGCCTCTGGACAATATCCGCCCCCTCCAGCCTCATCGTTCCCCGGTTCGGCGACGCACCGGACTATAACGCCGGCTCCCGCCAGCCAGGGTAAGGGGTGGGCTGCCCCCTATCCCCCCTCCTTACAGGCTTCTGGCTCCAGCACGACCCGGTCAATTCCAAAATCCACGGCGTACTGGCGTCAGAAGGTGGTCGACCCGGCCACGGGCGAAACCGTGTCAAAAGGCGCGCTGGCACAGCGTCAGAAGGTGGTCGATCCGGCCACGGGCGAAACCGTGTCGAAATCCGCGGCCTGCTGGCGTCAGAAGACGGTCGACCCGGCCACGGGCGAAACCGTGTCGAAAGGCGCGCTGGCACAGCGTCAGAAGGTGGTCGATCCGGCCACGGGCGAAACCGTGTCGAAATCCGCGGCCTACTGGCGTCAGAAGACGGTCGACCCGGCCACGGGCGAAACCGTGTCAAAAGGCGCGCTGGCACAGCGTCAGAAGATGGTCGACCCGGCCACGGGCGAAACCGTGTCAAAAGCCGCGCTGGCAAAGCGTCAGAAGGTGGTCGACCCGGCCACGGGCGAAACCGTGTCAAAAGGCGCGCTGGCACAGCGTCAGAAGATGGTCGACCCGGCCACGGGCGAAACCGTGTCGAAAGGCGCGCTGGCACAGCGTCAGAAGGTGGTCGACCCGGCCACGGGCGAAACCGTGTCAAAAGGCGCGCTGGCACAGCGTCAGAAGGTGGTCGACCCGGCCACGGGCGAAACCGTGTCAAAAGGCGCGATGGCAAAGCGTCAGAAGGTGGTCGACCCGGCCACGGGCGAAACCGTGTCGAAATCCGCGGCCTACTGGCGTCAGAAGGTGGTCGACCCGGCCACGGGCGAAACCGTGTCAAAAGCCGCGCTGGCAAAGCGTCAGAAGCGTCGCAGTGAACCGTTCCGGACAGAAGCTGACGGAAACCAATCCGCGCGGGCCCAGGAGAGGACGGAGAACCCGGCCGCCGCCGGCCGCCCGGTTGTGGCCCTGTCCAGCATGCAGGAGGCCGCGTCGCGGAGCTGGAATGCCGGGGACCGATTTTCCATTCCCAGCTTCGACGGCAATCCGCAAGAGTTCACGGTCAGCCGGAACCGGCATGGTACGTGGCCTATCCGCTGAGCCTGCGCCATCTTGAACAGATGATGGCCGAGCGCGGGATTGCGGTCGATCATTCGACGGTTCATCGTTGGGCACTCAAACTGTTGCCGGTCCTGGAGAAGGCGTTTCGACGGCGCAAACGGACGGTCGGCAGGAGCTGGAGGATGGACGAGACCCACATTCGAATCAGGGGTAAGTGGCGGTATCTCTACCGGGCTGTCGACAAGGCAGGCAACACCGTTGATTTTCTGCTGCGAGCCCGACGGGACAAGGCTGCGGCCCGGGCCTATTTCGAAAAGGCAATCGACCAGAATGGCGAACCCGAGACCGTGACGCTCGATAAGAGCGGATCGAATCTGGCTGCCTTGCAGGCGATCAACGCCAGGCGGAATCTGCCGATCAAGGTCCGCCAGTAAAAGTATCTGAATAACATCGTCGAGCAGGACCACCGCGCGATCAAGCGCCGGACCCGCCCGATGCTCGGGTTCAAGAAATTTCGTTGCGCCCGCATTCTCCTGGGCGGCATCGAAATACATGCACATGATCGTCAAGGGGCAATTGAACGACGGCGGCGTTGATCAAACTCCCGCGCAGCAATTCTATTCACTGGCTGGATAAGGAATCCATACCATATCGGACTTGGCCGACCTCTCGTTCTTTCAGTGCCATGCTCATCGACTGCGCGCCACAGCAGATACGGCTCCCCGCGCAGCGTCACGAACATCTCATCCAGATGCCATGTGTTGCCCCGCTTGCGCCGCGCCGTCTTTGCACGCTGGGCGAATCCAGCGCCGAACTTGTCGCACCAGCAACGGATTGTTTCGTACGTGACGACGACACCACGCTCGAGCAACAACTCCTCGATATCGCGCAGGCTCAGGCTGAACCGGTGAAACCGGAACTTCGCGTCTCCGGCTGGAACACTGGCATTGCAGTGGTAGTTCTATCAATACAACCTTTAACCGTGGAGAATGCAAATGAACCCATCGTGCATTGATCGACATGACGGCCTTGATCCTGGTTTGTACTCAACCCGGGACGCGACCGGCCCGGAGAACGCTTCAGAATCAGCAATTCACCCATCGACATCGGGAGACTGCCGACTTTCTGGGTTGCAGCCATTTTCGGAGTTAGGGCCTCGGCCTAACGCTAGGATAAGAGTCAAATCCGACGTCTCACCGCACACCGGAGAAAACCGAGTCTTTGTTGAGCAGAAAGATTCGCTTTATATGCAAGGTCGAAACGGTCATTTTTACTCCATCCCTCAGAAATATATTTCTCCTTTCCAACGCCCACGAGGGACTTCCTTTTCTTTTACTCCGATGGGACTAGAAAGCCTTCGCAGAAAATACGATATGGTCCACGGAGTGCCACCTTTCCTTTACGACTTGCTAGACCTCAACCCGGCCAGCCCTCATCTAAAGCAAATAGCAACGGCACCGCATCTTTATCCTTATTTTAAAGACGAAAGGTTTTTAATTGTGCACAACACAAGCCATGATCCAAAATTTAAAGCACTTGAAAATCCACGGGCTCAAAAATTGAAGAATGAAGCGGTCATGCTGTGCGGGTGGTTCATTCATCCAGGTTTAGGCTGCCTTAAAAGCGAATCTCTCCAGCTTTTAGATGAATTGTCCGACGATGCTGCTGACAAGCCTCTGGTAAGAAAACTACAATCGAACTACGCTAGTATCAAGCAAGACGCAGACAATTTGGAAAAGAGGTTTTCCACTAGAGAAACTAGAAGCATAGGCGAAATGAAAAAGAATGGAGAATATTTGGCTAGCATCCTGGATCTTAATCCAAATCACATTCCCCTTCTCGAGAGCCTAAAGCAGAAGGCCCATAATCATTTGAAGGTACAATATGGCATCAACGAATTCGATGACGTTGATTTGTATTTCCATTTCCCGTATCCAGACAGCACGACAACGCTGCACCTGCACATCCGCGCTAATCAGGGACTGCATCCCTTGGAGAAAGCGAAATCGTTCACTCTTGACGAGTTAATAGATGGATTGTCGTCGGGGAAAAGGATCGACGACATAATTTTGGACCGTCAGGCCACGTACAATGGGAAGATATTCAGAGATCCGGACAGAAGCATCGAGGAATTTCAGAATCTCCCGGGAGTCACTCTATCCAGTGACTCAGAGAATCTTCACCGCCTGAAAGGCTCGTCAAGCCAACCACTATGGATGCGTTCGCGAGACGATCTGTTCTTATACAGATGACTATCATCGGCCTGAGGGTGTGTGGAAAGGCTTTGTCCGGATGGGTACAAGTTCCCGTGCTATGGACGCGACTACGCATTTTTGACGCAAAGCGGTTTGCCGAAGGCGTTCCACCGGTTCAGCAGGTTGGCGATGCTTACGCCTTCGCCTTCCTGCGACGCATGTGAACGGCGGTTGAAAACCGACAATAGGCGGCGGCGTCATAGTGCGGCCCACACGCGCATGAAGACAGACATCGTGGAAATGTTCAATGCACAGTGAACGGGATGTTGATTCCGGGCACGGCGTAGGGAGCCCGTAGGGCGACTGGAGACGTGCCCGGAATCGGGGCGGGCCGTCCGCATGGTAGAAAGGCGTTTGCCAAAGAAGAACAACAGGCGCAGCGCCGGCCTCAACCGCCAAGTCCAGTCCGGCGCTGCACCTCCACAGGGTATCCATATGGCGGGCCTGTCGGCCGGCCGGAGAGCCGAGTGAGCCGAGTGAGCCGAGTGAGCCGAGTGAGCCGAGTGAGCCGTCAGTATCGCATTGCTCACGCGGCCCGTCGACTTCGTTCGACTCCTCCTCATCTTTGGCGTTCTGGAGGAGCCGCCAATGCAGCCGCCCACGGGCCGCCTGTTCGTGTGCGCCCGTTGCCGGGCGCAGGTCATCGTCTGCCGCCGTTGTGATAACGGCCAGACTTACTGCAATCGCGACTGCGCCCAGGCTTCACGACGAGCCAGCCTGCGCGAGGCTGGTCGCCGTTACCAGCGCAGCCGGCGCGGTCGTATGGCACATGCCGCCAGGATGCGCCGCTATCGCCAGCGGCGCGAGAAAGTGACGCATCACTCTTCCGTCGAGCCCATCGCTGATGCTCTACTGAGCGCGACTTCGACGACTTCGACGACATCGGCCATTGAGACGACTGCCACGGTGGCAGCCACGCCGTCGCTCGGGCATTGCCGCTTCTGTCACTGCACATGTGAGTTTGTGCGTCATGGGCCATTGCGCCGTCGGGTCTTCCATGCGGTTCGTACTGCTACCGAACAAAAAGGAACCGACCCATGACCATCAAGACTGAAGTTGAGGCGCAGATCCTGCGTTATTACCACGTCGAGAAATGGCGCTGCGGCACCATCGCGCGCCAGTTGCATGTGCATCGCGGCACCGTGCAGCGTGTGCTGGCCCAGGCGGGCCTGCCGCGGGTGGGCGGTCTGCAGCGGCCCTCGCGGATTGATCCGTACCTGCCGTTCATCTATGAGACGCTCAAGAAGTTTCCCTCACTCACGGCTAGCCGTCTGTACGCGATGGTGACCGAGCGTGGTTACCGGGGCAACATTCACCATTTCCGTCACCTGGTCGCGATCCATCGTCCACGGCCAACACCGGAAGCCTATCTGCGGTTGCGCACCATGCCGGGAGAAGTGGGTGAAGTCGACTGGGCCTCATTCGGCCACCTGCAGATCGGTCGCGCGCGCCGGCCGCTGATGGCCTTCGTGATGGTGCTGTCGTGGTCGCGCCAGATCTGGCTGCGCTTCTTCCTCGATGCCCGCATGGACAGCTTCCTGGCCGGCCACATGGGCGCCTTCGAAGCCTGGTCCGGCGTGCCGAGGGTCCTGAAGTACGACAATCTGCGCAGCGCCGTGCTCGAGCGTCAGGGCGATGCGATCCGCTTCAATCCGGCGCTGCTCGCGTTTGCCAGCCATTACCGGTTCGAACCCAGGCCGGTAGCAATCGCCCGGGGAAACGAAAAGGAGTTCGCGGCATAATGCACCTCATCTGTCATTTCAGGGGGAAGTTACGTCTGCAGCCGCCTTGCGGCGAGTTCTGTTCTTGTGCGCGAACCTCCTGGGAGCGTCGACGCCAGGGCGCTCATAGAGGTACTGGCCGTTATCGTTATATTGGTATGCCTTGAGCAGCCCCGCCCGTCGCCAGTCGGCAATGGTGGCCGTGCATACCTTGAGATACTTCGCTATCTCCGTGGCGCTCAACAGTCCCCGCGCCCTTAGGCGCTCGTATTGCGTCTTCAACCCGTAATCGATACGGATCCGGCGTACCATCAGCCTCCTGAACGGCAAACCCTCGCCAGAGCGCATACCACTCGCATTGAGTAATTCCGCGGTTTCGTGATCAGTGTGTCCTTCCAGCAAACGATCGATTTCGGCAACGACCGCTGCCGGGGTCTGTCTCAACTGCCATGATGGTTTGGGCAACGACAGACGCAGTTCACGGGTCGCGCCACCCTTGAAGCGCACCCGGGCAATGATTCCGGAGTCCTTGAGCAGCGTCACGTCGGCAATCAACAGACGGGCCATACGCTTCTTCTCGCGCTCCGGTGTCTGGGGGTCGTTCCACAGGCGCGGGAAGTCCTGTGCAAGTGCCATGATGCTCTCACGCTGCTTTTCGTCGAGCTGGGCACTCGCCGTTTCGCATTGTTTTTCATAGCGCTCCTGGGCAGCAGCAAGCGTTCTCAGTGCATGGTTCCACTCGGCTTCCAGCGAATCGGCTACAAGACGGTTGTCGGGATCGACACGCATGTAACGACGACGGGCCAGCTCGACTTCATAGTTTGCCCGCTCGATCTCCTGACGACGCAACCTGTCGAACTCACCGGATCGATTCTCCAGTTCCTTCTGTACCGCGAGCGCGACCTGAAGCGTCACGGGTGTAACGGTTTCCACCAGAAGCCTGCCGACTGCCTGGTCGAGTTCAGCACCGTTGATTTGCTGGCATGGTCGCCCTATAGCTTCGTTGATGCTGCGGCTCTGGCACACGTAGTCTGGCACGCGGCGCGTGTCGTGGACATGGTAACGGATCGTCATCCGGTCACCGCAACGCCCACATATCGCGAGCCCCTGCAGCAGCGCTGGGCCTTCGCGCGGGGCACCGAGGTCGCGCTCACTGCCGTGGGCCTGGGCATTGTCGTGCAGGATCCGCACGTGCTCTTCGAACTGCTCCCACGTGATGTAGCCTTCGTGCGCGTCCCGAATGAGGGCAGTCCATTCCTCCACAGGCAATGCTTGCCATACCTGCTTGCCGTCGGGAAGTTTGCGCGTACGTGTGCGTCCAAAGCAGAATGCTCCGGTGTAGCGGGGATGGTGAAGGATTCATAGTGCACGTGAGTGATCGAGCTCGTCCCACTGGACGTCACCTTTGTGTGGGCCCCGATAGATCCGGCGCGGAAACTTCAGCCCCGCTCTACGAAAGGCCTTGACGGTAGCCATGGCCGAAGCGGTGCGACGAAACGTGAGGAAGAACTCGCGGATACTTTCCTGAATCCGCTGATCGGGATCCAGACTGACACTTCCCTCACCATCGTAGACGAAGCCGATGGGCAAACGTATCTCAAGCTCTCCACGTTGCGCCTTGTTCTCGCGCAGCGCATACTGGCGTTCGGTGCTCTCAGTGTTTTCGAACACCTGCCGCAGGGTCGACTGGCGCACGTAAAGGTAGGCGTTTCTCGAGAGATGCCTGGCCTGTATCTTTCCGGGTGTATGGACAGTCATGCCGTCTCCTCCAGTGCGTTCGCAAGCACCATTGATGTCAGGATATTGATCAGGTCCTGGCGGATACCCGCGCCCGGGCCTGTATCGTGAACTGTGGCGCGCGCAACTGCGGTACATGGGGTCTCACGCATGCCTGCGATCCACGCCGCCATGCCCTTGAACATCAGGAGCGTGCGCCCGCGCCCCGACGGGGAGCTTCCCCGTTTCTCGACCACATCGACGCGCAAGGCTTCGTAACTCTCGACCAGCGCTCCGGGATCCGGCGTTACGGTCGCCGGGGATTCACTGGCGTTTTTTTTTCGGCTGCCGCTGTAACGCGCGCTCTATGGTACGGCGGTGCACAGTCAAACCGAATTTCGCCGCGATGCGTTCGAGCAGTTCGTTCGTGCCCAGACCACCCTCGGCATCGCGCGTCTGCTCGATGAAGTCCAATACTTCCGCAGTGATCTTGTGAGCACCGCGCGGCCCCCGCTTGTCTGGGAGCAGCCCTGCCAGTCCCTCACGATCGAACTCGGCCTGCGCCTTGTAGAAGGTTGGCCGCGATACGCCAAACCGCGCCGCCACCTCGGCGATGGGTTGCCCCTCGGTTCGCACGCGGCGAAGCATCTCGTAGCGTACCTGCACCAAGTCCCGTGGATCAAAGAAGTCGCTGGCAACGAACGCTGGATCACGGACATCCTGCGCATGCGGATTCAGGGTCCCGCTCTCGTGGAGTGCGGCTAGTTTTGGATCGGGTTTTCGGGCTCGTCGCATGTAATATAAATTATGCCTCATAGTCGCAAATGTCAAGGAGAAACAAGGCTTTCCATTGAACATTCACTATCCATGTCCGACGAACTAAGTCGTTTATCTTGCCGCAAAGATGCGCACCCTCCACATTTCGGCGCGCCTGATTGCCACGGGCATATTTTAGTTTACGTATACGGCGTTATTTCCTTGACGACTTGCGTTTTACCGATTTGGTGCCGGCTGTCGCGCTGATCTCCCGGTGTCGGGCGATAAGCCCAACCAGATGCAGCAGGTCTTCTACGCGGAATGTGGATCGTCCTTCGGACAGGACTTCGAATGGATCGGGCGCTGAGACGCTTGTCCACGAAGCCGGGAGGCGTCTCAGCCTGCCCGAAACATCGTGGAAGTACACACGCTCTTCGCCCCAGGCACAGCGGCGCTCAAGCAGCACAAACTCTTGTCCGCGCAGGGGATGGAAAGGGTGAGTGACACGTACAAGCTGTGTGTCGCTGATCGGATCGCGTGCGGTTGACGGTCTATGGGAAAGGTCGCGTCGAAAGAGCAATTCGTTTCGCACGCGAGAGCTTCTTTGCCGCGCGCAAGTACGCCGATCTCGATGATCTGAACGCCCAGGCCGCACAATGGTGCGCGGGCGTGGCAGCCGATCGTCCATGCCGGGAGGATCCGGCGATCACTGTGCGCGAAGCCTTCGAGCGCGAGAAGCCGAGCCTGCTCGCATTGCCGGAGAACCCGTACCCGTGCGAACTGCAGCTTGCCGTGACAGCCGGCAAGACGCCCTATGTGCGCTTCGACCTGAACGACTACTCGATACCGCACACGCATGTGCGACGCACGCTCACGGTTCGTGCCGACCCGCATCAGGTGCGCATCCTCGATGGCGCCGGTATCGTCGCCGAGCATGCTCGCAGTTACGACCGCGGCGCGCAGATCGAGATCGCGACGCACATCGATGCGCTGGTGGAGCACAAACGTGAGGCTCGCCATCACCGCGGCCTGGACCATCTCGCGCACGCCGCGCCGGCTTCCCGGACACTGATGCTGCGCGCGGCCGAACGCGGCAGCAATCTGGGCAACATTACCGCGCAGCTGCTGCGATTGCTCGACCGGTATGGCGCCGCCGAACTGCAGGCCGCGATCGAGGAAACCCTCGCGAGCGGCGCCGCACCGCACCAGAACCCGGTGCGCCTGGCGCTGGAGCGCCGGCGGGCTGCCCGGGGAGCCCCTCCGCCCATCGCCATCAAGTTCCCGGAACACGTGCGCGACAAGGACAAGCGCGTGACGCCACACCGGCTCGACATCTATGACCAGCTCACGCGGGAGGCCGATGATGAACAGGACTGAGCAGTTGCAGGAGCGTGCCAATGCGTTGCGGATGTATGGATTGCTGGCGCACTGGAGCGAGATCGCCGACGCGTCATGGGTCGAGCCGTTGCTGCAGTGGGAAGAGCAGGAACGCGCGCGCCGTTCGCTCGAGCGGCGAATCCGCGACGCCCGCCTGGGCAACTTCAAGCCGCTGGCAGACTTCGACTGGGCGTGGCCCAAACGGATTGACCGCGGCGCGCTCGAGGAACTGATGGCGCTCGAGTTCGTCAGGGAGAAGTCCAACGTCGTGCTGATCGGGCCGAACGGCGTGGGTAAATCGACACTCGCACTGAACCTCGCGTACCAGTCGCTCATACACGGCTACACGGCGCTCTTTACCACTGCTGGCCAGATGCTAGGCGAACTGGCCGCACTCGACAGTGACTCGGCGCTGCGCCGGCGCCTGCATCGCTACGCTTCGCCCGAAGTGCTCCTGATTGACGAGGTGGGCTACCTGTCGTACTCGAACCGCCATGCCGACCTGCTGTTCGAGCTGGTGAGCCGCAGATACGGCGCCGCGAGCACAGTGGTTACAACGAACAAACCGTTTGCAGCATGGTCGGAGGTGTTCCCGAATGCAGCCTGCGTCGTGTCACTGGTCGATCGCCTCGTGCATCGCGCCGAGGTCATCGCGATCGAGGGCGAGTCGTATCGCGTCAAGGAAGCGCGCGAGCGGGCCGAGCAGCGCTCCAGGAGGCGTAACGCTGCGCGCCCGGAGAAGAAGCCGTGAGCCGCCGCACGCACCTGCCTTCGGGCCTGTCTCGCGGGCTGGACTTCCTGATTGACGCCGACTGGTCACCCCAGCAGGCGTTCGCCGTGTTCGAGCTGCTCAGCGATCTGCGCGCGCGCATCTGGATGCGTTACGGCGCTGAGTTACACGAGCTGATCCGCGTGCAGCGTTCACCGCCCACCGATGCCGATATCGACGACGTCGAGGGCGGGTTCTGATCCTGCTTTACTCGCCCTGCGGGCCACAGTGCCTGCGACGCATGGTCCAGTGTTTAACTCAACCTTGCGCCGCCGTCTGGTGTCGGATTTACGCCGCCGCCAACAACGCAAGCTCCTGCGTCAGCAGGCGCTCGCCGATACAGCGCTTGATGCGCGAGATCTGTGCCTCGGGCGTTGTCACGTTGTCAAGGGCGGTCGAGTAAGATGACCATCAAGTGGTTGCGGGTTTTTCGAGGCGCCCGAATTTGTCTGCGAGCCGCATCAGGACTGGGTTGCGGGCTCGTCGCGGGCAGATCGGTTAAAGTCAAGGGTTTGGGGGTTGAAAATGGCTACAAACCCATGCTGGCAGGCGATTCCCACGAAATTGAGCGTCGAGCAGTTCGAGCAGTTCGAGCAGTTTGTCTGGCCGCACCTCTGAACAAAGCCGCCGACAAGCTGTTTGCCGGGATCCGAGAGGGCGCGGTCATGATGACCGACAGCTACGAACCCTCCAACGACATCGCCCGACGCCACCAACTCGTGCACCGTGGCTGTTGGGTTCATCTGAGACGGTACTTCATCAAGGCAGAGGACAGCGTACCGAAGGCTGCCCGAACGCTCGATCTGCTTGCGACGCGATTCATCAAATTGATCGCATCGGTTCGAATATTTTGCCCCGTCTCTTCCGTGCTTGGACGCTTGGCTGTCACGGCTTCGTAGTGTCCCTGCTGGTCCCAAATAACTACGTGGTGTGTGAACGGGGCGCTCGCGCCAGAAGCCGAAATGAATTCCCTGCTCGTCACGGGGTATTGCGCGTCTAGGCCCGCTTCGACTACCCCAACCTGTATGTTTACGTTGTAGCGCTCATTGACAAGCCTCGTGAGGGTCTTGGCCGCTCCACCAACGCCGGTATCCAGATGCAGCATCCTGTCGTTGCTGTCGGACGGATTTTTCACGTCGTACTCGCGGCGCAACTCGTTAACTTCGTTGTCGAGATTGCTGTCCTTCAAATCCGGCCTGAGGTGTTGCACCAACGCATAGATCGCGCAGTTGCTCCCCGTTCCCGGGTTGGAAATGACCTGCAGGTCATGTTTGGTCAGGTATGCCCTAAAAGCGTTGTTGAGATCGGCGAATCCCAACATCTGCTGCTCCCGGTTATCGTCGGAGATTTCAGACGGTTCTTCGTTCTTGTCAGCCTGATTGACCACGACGTTATTCGTGCGATTCGAAGTATGCGTCGTGTTGCTTTGAATGGCTTGCAGTTCAGGTTTGGCCAGTATCCAGAAAGCCTTCTCCTGCAGACTGCGTGCGATGGCTTCCTCCACCGCAGCTGCGTCGGCACTATCCATTTCGTCGGCAGTGCGGGCCTTCTTTTGTCCGACCGTGCCGTACTTAGCCAAAAGTGTTTTCTGGTCAGGGACTGCTGAGCGAACGTTTTCCACCGCTGACGTCCCTTGGCTCGAACTCAAGTCGCGATGGGCATTAGCGCCAATATTATTCTGGACTCTTGTCTTTAGCCCTGCCAATTGACCGCTCGCGCACAAGGAGGATGCGGAATTAGGATTAGTGGGCGATTCTTCACCCGTACTCGTTGCCGTGAGATCGGTGGAAATGTTACTTGAGCTAGATACGCTGGA
Source organism: Paraburkholderia sp. EG286B (assembly GCF_040965655.1). Lineage (NCBI taxonomy): Bacteria > Pseudomonadati > Pseudomonadota > Betaproteobacteria > Burkholderiales > Burkholderiaceae > Paraburkholderia > Paraburkholderia sp. EG286B. Next base: position 80,891 of record NZ_JBFRCF010000025.1, read on the forward strand.
GATTGGCATGCCTGTTCCACGATGAATGACGGTTTTGAACTGCAGTTCGGCTGCTCGTGCCTAGGTTCCGTCGCGATGAGGACGGCAGGCCGAGCATGTTCCCATATAGATAAGATTTGTTATGTCACAAGCGAGTAGAACTGAGCGGCTGCCGCTTGGTCATCGCCGTTCGTTTATCACCTGCACTTTGCGAATCATATGCATCTATGAACGCGTCCCGTTTGCGCCAGTTTTTCGCGTGTTGTGACTGACAGGATTGGCTGCTGCTCTATATCCGGGCTTGTTGCAGTCGGCATTGCCGCTGCGGCCCACTATGAAATCCGCTGACTCGCACCTCATTCACTTCACGAGCTCAAGGATCTTATGCATATGCAGGTTTTGCAAGTCCCGGTCCTACCTGGTTTGTCATCACACCCGATTCCAACGCAACCTTTCGACGATCATCCTGCGTTAAACGTTAATCTCGTACTCCGCACTTCCCGCTCACGCTAGTTTGACACTCACGTACCCTTTCTCGTAAAGCCGTTCATGGGCCAGTATCGCCCAGATCGTCCCCGCCATCTTGTTGGCCAGTGCGACCACTGCCACATTCAGCGGTCGGCGCTTCCTGATCTGCTCGACCCATACGCCGGGCTCCGTCACGCGCGCCAATACGCTGCGTGCGCCGTGGATTAGTAGCGTGCGCAGATAGGTGTCGCCGCGCCTGCATGCCATGCAGGTTCACCTTGCCGCCCGAGCCCGTCTGTTTCGGCACGAGGCCAGCCCACGCAGCAAACTCTCTGCCCGACCGGAATGCCTTTGCATCGCCCATCATTGCGACCGCTGCCGTCGCTGTCAGTGTCAGCAACCCAACGCCGGGAATCTGGCTGATGCTCTCACAGCCCGGTCTTCCTTCGCCCATTCGCGCATCCGCCGCTCGATCCCGCCATCTGCTCTTCCAGTTTTTGTCAGCCCGCACCACTGCTCGCGCAGCGTGTCGATAAGCACCGCTGGTAGACACTCGGCAACCCTCGCGAGCACTTCCGGTATAGCCTTGTCCAGCGCCGCCCGTCCTTTGCTCATCACCTCGCCGTATCCCGTCAGCAGGCCACGCAGCGCATTGATCTGCATCGTACGAAACTTCACCAACTGCTCGCGCATCCGGTGCAGCGCCAGCATCGCCTGCTGCATTTCCGTTTTGACCGCAACCGGCTTGCCGGGCTGCTGCACTGCCAGCCAGATTGCCCGCGCATCGGCCGCGTCATTCTTGTTGCGGATATTGAACGCTTTCACGAACTCCGCAGGCATCAGCCGGACCTCGTGCCTCTCCCCTTTTTTCCACCACTCACGGGTGGGACGCGTTCATTTCAATTCGTGTGTTCAGACTGACAGGATGGGTTGCAGCTCTCTATCCGGCCTTCATGCAGCCGGTACTGCCGCTGCGGGCCCCTATGAAATCCGCTGACTCACTCCTCACTCAGGCAACGAGCTCGAAGCTCGTATCGGTATACAGGATTAGCGAGTCCCAGGTTCTACCGGACTAGTCATCACACTCGATTGCTGCGCAACCTTTTGACGTTCACCTTGCCGTATCGAACGTTTATCTTCTACTTCACGCGAGCTATTCAGGCCGGCTTCACGCCTACATAGTCTTTCTGGTATGGTCGGTCATGGGCGATTACCGCCCAGATCGTCCGCGCCATCTTGTTCGCGAGCGCAACGATCACGACGTTCTTCGGTCTCCGCCTGATCAATTGCCCAACCCACGGGCCGGGCTCCTTCGCATGTCTCAACACAGCGCGCGCACCATGAATCAACAGCGTGCGCAGGTACGTGTCGCCGCGCTTCGATATGCCGTGTAAATTCACCTTGCCGCCTGAGCCTGTCTGCTTTGGTACAAGACCGGCCCACGCGGCAAACTCCCGGCCCGAACTGAACGCCTTCGGATCGCCCATCATCGCGACGGCTGCAGTCGCTGTCAGCAGGCCGACACCGGGAATCTCGCTAAGAGACCATTTCAAAAAGACCCCAAGGGGGCTGTTAACCTTTTCGGCAAGCTGTTAACCTTGGTCGTCTGAACAACTGGAACCAAGGGGATGGGCGCACCGATCATTGATGACGAACTGTGGGC
>NZ_JBFRCF010000026.1:0-80426 GCF_040965655.1 Paraburkholderia sp. EG286B
TCCAGCAGCCCAGCGCCTGAAGTGCCTTGCGATCGAGCAACTCCGCCTCCTGAATTCCATAAAAGTCAGGACTCAGGTTACGCAATCTTCCTCAGAAGCTCCACGGTTTCCTACGAAGAACCTTTTTCTTTGGGTTCGTCGAGCATTCGGCGCGTGATCAGTCCAGCAAGAAGCACAGCAACAGTCACAACAAAAAAAAACGCGGCATCACGCGAGCGACCGGCCCGCACGATGCCGCCAACACTGAAGTCAACTCAGACCGACGCGGCCAGCCAATGCGAAACCGCAACCGTCAGCGCCGCCGCAACGAGCGCGCCATACGGCGCAAGATTCAGCCACCGGCTGCGCACCGGCACGCTCACCTCCATATCGCGCGCACTGCCCGCCGGAAACCGCCCGCGATCCTGCCAGTAATGGCGGAAAGCAAACACCGGCACGATCAGCAGCATGGCAATGAGGCCATCGCGCAGCGTCCCCTCGCCCTGCAGATTCGCGCCCGCGCCCACGAACACGAGGTTCGCATAGCCGCACAGCGCACCGAGCGCGAGCAGCCACGTAGGGCAGCGAAACGGACGTGCCCACGCGCCGCGGTCCATGCGATGAATCCAGCCCGACTGCAGGTTCAGGAACACGAACAGCATGTAGCAGACGTTCGAGATCGACAGCACCGTCATATAGTCCGACATCGCGAGCAGGACGAGATTGAAACCCAGATCGGTCCACATCGCCGCCGTCGGCGCGCCGTGCTCGTTCACGCGCGACAGGTAGCGCGGCAGCCAGCCGTCCACCGAAGCCTGATAGAGCGTGCGCGACGAACCCATCATCGACGTCATCACGATCAGCAGGATGGAGAGCATCAGCATCACCACCACGGCGTTGCCCACCCAGGCCCCGCCGCCTACCATCGCGGCCATCGCGGTGCCCACCCCGGTGCCGTCGCCGATGCGCGGATCGAGCATCATCGCCGTACCCAGCGAGCCCTGAAACGCGAGCGGAACGAGCGTCATCACGACGAGGCAAAGCGCGCCCGACCAGAAGATCGCCCGCGCCGTATCGCGCCGCGGGTCGCGAAACTCGCGCGTATAGCACACCGCCGTTTCGAAGCCGTACGATGCCCATCCCGCCATGAACATCGCGCCCAGCGCCATGACCACGCCTTGCCCGTTCCACGTGCCGAACACCGCCGCGCTGAGATTGCCGTGCGCGTCGTGGCCGAGCGGCAGCAGCGGAAAGAGATGCTTCGCGGGAACATCGCCCGTGACGAAGGGCACGAGCCCGACGATCAAAAGCGGCGTGAGCGATGCAATGCCGAGAATCTTCTGCGTTTTCGCGGCCTTCGAAGCGCCGCTGTGCTGAAGCCGGAAGGTGATGAGCAGGAACGCCGCGGCGATCAGGAACGTCGCGTTGATACGCAGCGTGAGACCCGGCTTGATGAAGTCCAGGTTGGCAAGCGTCCAGTGCCACTGCAGGATGGCCGCCTCGGGCGCGAACAGCGTGGCGAGCGCGTAGTTCGCGGCGAGTCCGCAGCCCAGCGCCAGCATGGGCGACCACGCGAGCCAGTTACACCACACGGAAACCGGCGCGATCATCTTGCTGTAGCGGACCCAGCTGATTGCTCCGTACACCGAAGCACCGCCCGACTTGTGCGGAAAGAGTCCTGAAATCTCGGCGTAAGTGGCGCTTTGCACGAGGCCCATCGTGATCGATGCGATCCAGATGGCCCAGGCCGGCTGGCCAATGGTCGCGCAAACACCGCCAATCGTGAACAACACGCCCGCAGGCACGCCGCTCGTCACCCAAAACGCGTCTTTCCATGTAAGGCCGCGCTGCAGCCCCTGGCCATGACCGCCTCGTGCGGCGCTCTCCTCTGCGCCATGCGTACCTATTCCTGCTTGCTCCATCTGCCTCCTCCTCTTTTGAACGCTAATCAACCAAAATTGCCGCGCAAATAGGGATGTACCGCAGGGTTGTCCGCGGCTTTCGCCGCGGACAACGGCACGTCAGTGCACGCCCAGCGAGGCGCGCACGGCAGGCAGGCCCGGCTTGCCGTCGAGCGTGGTCACGCCGGCGAGCCAGTTGTCGAGCACCTGCGGGTTGCTGCGCAGCCAGTCGGCGGCGGCCTTGTTGGGGTCCTCCTTGTTGGCGATCGGCACCATCAAATGGTTCTCGATGGCGGTCGTGAACTGCAGGTTGGAGACGAACTTCGCCACGTTCGGGCAGCGCGCGGCATAGTCGGGCGGTTCCGCCGTCAGCACGCGCGCCGCGCCGTAGTCAGGCCCGAACACCGCATCGCCGCCGGAGAGATAGTCGATCTTCATCTGCACGTTCATGGGATGCGGCTCCCAGCCGAGGAACACGATCCATTGCTTCTCGCGCACGGCGCGGTTCACCTGCACGAGCATCCCCGCCTCGCTCGATTCGACCAGCTTGAATTTGCCGAGTCCGTACTGGTTCGCGCCGATCATCTTCTGGATCAGCGCGTTGCCGTCGTTGCCGGGTTCGATGCCGTAGATGCGGCCCTGGAGCTTGTCCGCGTATCTGGCGATGTCCTGAAACGATTTGAGGCCGCCCTGGTAGACGTAATCGGGAACGGCGAGCGTATATTTCGCGCCCGTGAGATTGGGCGTCGAGAGCACCTTGATCGAGCCCGACTTCGTGAACGGCTCGATGATCGGGTCCATGGTCGGCGACCAGTAGCCGAGGAACACGTCGATCTGCTTGCTCTTGAGCCCTGCGAACGTGATCGGCACCGAGGCGATCGTCTTGGTCGGCGTATAGCCGAGCGCGCCGAGGATCGTCGACGCCACGCCCGTGGTCGCCGCGATATCGGTCCAGCCCACGTCGGCGAAGCGCACGTCCTTGCACGCGGCGGGATCGGCCGCGTCGGCGCCGGTGCAGAGCATGGCGGCGCACGCGAGCGCGCCTGTCTTAAGCAGGGGGAATCGGCACATCGTCATCTCCTCAGGAATCGAACTGCGTCGCAGGGTCATGAAGGCTCATGACACATGGTTGTCCGGCAAAAAGCCGACCAACGTAGCAATTGCGACGAGCAATTGCGCAGAAGCGACAAGCGATTCCTGTGAAGCCCCCTGAACAGCGGCTTTAAGTTAATTGAACGATCAATATACGAACTTGCGCGGCGTTCCTTTCATTTTAAAAACACAATCCATTGCCGCGGCCTTGCGTGCGCCGCGCGATGTCAGCCTCGCACACGGGGCTGTTGCCAGACTGGGTCGCTTGCGAATTCGACAAACGATTTGAGGTAATCGACCACGGCGTCGCCTTCGCGCGTGCCGAGAAAGATCTGCTTCGCGATGCCCTGCTTGCCGAGCTTCACGATCGCGAGCGGCATGCGGTCTGCGTATTCTTCCGCGAGCCAGCGCGGCAACGCGGCCACGCCGCGATGGCTCGCGACCATCTGCAGCATGATGTCGGTCGTTTCGATCGTCTTGTGACGGCGCGGCGTGATGCTCGCGGGCCGCAGAAACTGGTTGTAGATATCGAGCCGGTCGGTATCCACGGGATACGTGATGAGCGTTTCGTCGACCAGCTGCTCGGGCTTCACGTAGCGCGCGTTCGCGAGCCGATGGCTTACCGCGACCACCAGCACCTGCTCGTAGTCGAACACCGGATCGAAACGCAGCCCGGGCCGGTTGAGCGGATCGGGCGTGACCAGCACGTCGATGTCATAGCCGATCAACGCGCCGATGCCGCCAAACTGAAAACGCTGCTTCACGTCCACGTCGACGTCGGGCCAGCGCGCCAGATACGGCGAAACCACCTTGAGCAGCCACTGGTAGCACGGAGCGCATTCCATGCCGATGCGCAGCGTGCCGCGCTCGCCCGCGGCGTACTGCTTCATGCGCTCCTCCGCGAGTTCGAACTGGGGCAGGAGCCGTTCGGCCAGCGAGAGCAGATATTGGCCGGCCTGCGTCGGCCGCAGGCTGCGCCCCTCGCGGTCCCAGATTTGCGTGCCGAGTTGCTGCTCGATCTTCTTGACCGTATGGCTCAACGCCGACTGCGTGAGGAAAAGCGCTTCCGCCGCGGCGGTAAGCGAGCCCTGGCGGGCGACTTCGCGGACGATGACGAGGTGAACGCGTTCGAGCATAGAAAAGGGCAACCCCGCGCCAGGCTGGCGATAGATGAAAGAAACTAATGGATGGATGAAATAATGCCATTTTTCTTCATCCTCGGATACCTCTATCATCGCTGCCACTCTGGATCGTTTTCAGCACTTTCATATCGGATGGCACCGCACATGGTCACCACGCACAATCTCGGCTTTCCGCGCATCGGCGCGAAACGCGAACTCAAATTCGGTCTGGAACGCTACTGGAAGGGCGAATCCTCGCGCGACGAACTGAAGGCGCTCGGCGCGCAACTGCGCGCGCGCCACTGGGACAACCAGAAAGGCCTCGATCTCGTGCCCGCCGGCGACTTCGCGTTCTACGACCAGGTGCTCGACATGAGCTTCACGCTCGGCAACGTGCCCGAGCGCGTGCAGGGCTTCCACGGCGACAAGCTCGACAACTCCTTCCGCGTGGCGCGTGGCCGCTCGGCCGCGGGCGCCGAGGACCATGCCGCTTGCTGCGGCGGCGTCGCCGCCGGCGAAATGACGAAGTGGTTCGACACGAACTATCACTACATCGTCCCCGAATTCACGGCCGATACGCAGTTCAATCTCGACACCTCGCGTCTTTCCGAGCAACTGCGCGAAGCCCGCGAACTGGGCGTGAAAGCCAAGCCGGTGATCATCGGGCCGCTCACGTACCTGTGGCTCGGCAAGGCCAAGGACGACTCGGACAAGCTGGCGCTGCTGCCGCGCATCATGCCCGTGTATCGCGCGCTGCTCGACTACTTCCGCGTGATGGACGTCGAATGGGTGCAGATCGACGAGCCGATTCTCGTGACCGAACTCGATCCGGCCTGGCGCGCCGCGTTTGCGACGGCCTATGAAGGCTTCGAGCTGCGCAGCGTCAAGCTGCTGCTGGCCACCTACTTCGGTCAGCTGCATGACAATCTCGACCTCGCGTGCTCGCTGCCCGTCGACGGTCTGCATATCGACGCGATCAACGCCCGCGCCGAAGTCGCGCTGGCCGCGCAAAAGCTGCCTGCACAGAGCGTGCTTTCGGTGGGCGCGATCAACGGCCGCAACATCTGGAAGACGGATCTGAACGCCACGCTCGACTGGCTCGAGCCGCTCGCGAGGCAACTGGGCGAGCGCCTCTGGATCGCGCCGTCGTGCTCGCTGCTGCACGTGCCGGTGGATCTCGGGAGCGAAGAAAAGCTCGACGCCGAAATCCGTTCGTGGCTCGCGTTCGCGCTGCAAAAGCTCGACGAAGTGAAGGTGCTCGCCACGGCGCTGAATGCCGGCCGCGACAAGGTTGCGGCCGAACTCGCGGCGAACGCCGCCGCCGTTCAGGCGCGCCGCCAGTCGCCGCGCGTGAACAACCCCGCCGTGAAAGCCGCGATCGCCCGCATCGACGCGCAGCTCGGCAATCGTCAGCACGCTTACGCCGAGCGCGCCGCGAAGCAGGCCGCACGCCTGAAGCTGCCCGCCTTCCCGACCACCACGATCGGCTCGTTCCCGCAAACGGCGGAAATCCGCCAGGCGCGCAGCCAGTTCAAGAGCGGCGCGCTCGACGACGCGGGCTACCAGGCCATCATGCGCGCCGAAATCGAGCGCAGCGTGCGTGAGCAGGAGCAACTGGGTCTCGACGTGCTCGTGCACGGCGAAGCCGAGCGCAACGACATGGTCGAATACTTTGGCGAGCAGCTCGACGGCTACGCGTTCAGCCAGTTCGGCTGGGTGCAGTCGTACGGCTCGCGCTGCGTGAAGCCGCCCATTCTGTTCGGCGACATCAGCCGCCCGAAGGCGATGACGGTGGAGTGGATCACCTACGCGCAGTCGCTCACGAACAAGCCCATGAAGGGCATGCTCACGGGCCCGGTGACGATCCTCAACTGGTCCTTCGTGCGTGACGACCAGCCGCGTTCGGTCTCGTGCTACCAGCTCGCGCTCGCCATTCGCGAAGAAGTGCTCGACCTGGAGAAGGCCGGCGTGGGCGTGATCCAGATCGACGAGGCCGCGCTGCGCGAAGGTCTGCCGCTGCGCCGTGCGCAATGGGGCGAGTATCTGCGCTGGGCCGTCGAGTCGTTCCGCATCACGGCGAACGGCGTGGAAGACGAAACGCAGATCCACACGCACATGTGCTATTCGGAGTTCAACGACATCATCGCGTCGATCGCCGATATGGATGCGGACGTCATCACGATCGAGACCTCGCGCTCGGACATGGAGCTTCTGGATGCGTTCGACGACTTCAGGTATCCGAACGAAATCGGGCCCGGCGTGTACGACATTCACTCGCCGAACATCCCGACCGAAGCGCACATCGTGCAACTGATGCAGAAGGCCGCCGGGCGCATTCCGGCAGAACGCCTGTGGGTCAACCCGGATTGCGGTCTGAAGACGCGTCAGTGGGCCGAGGTGATCCCGGCATTGACCAATATGGTCGCTGCCGCCAAGACGCTGCGCAGCCAGGTGCAATAAGGCGCCGAAGCGCCCCGAGCCGGTCTCGGGGCGCTTCAGTTTTCGAACTCGTCAAGTTGCTCGCGCAACCATCATCGCAATTCGCGCCGCAAGATCTTCCCCGTAGCTGTCTTCGGTAATTCGTCGCGGAACTCGACGATGCGCGGGTACTTGTACGCAGCCATGCGCGCCTTGCAGAACGCGATCAGTTCCGCCGCGTCGGCCACCGCGCCCGCACGCAGGCTCACTATGGCTTTCACGGTCTCGCCGCGATACGGATCGGGCACGCCTACCACGGCCGCTTCGCGCACGGCAGGATGGCCGTACAGCACGTCTTCCACTTCACGTGGCCAGACCTTGTATCCGGCTGCGTTGATCATGTCCTTCTTGCGGTCGACGAGATAGAACCAGCCCGCTTCGTCCATGAAGCCGACGTCGCCGGTATGGAACCAGCCGCCGCGAAACGCATCGGCCGTCGCCGCCGCGTTGTTCCAGTAGCCGGGCACGACCATCGGTCCGCGGCAGACGATCTCGCCCGTTTCGCCGGCAGCGAGCATGTGACCGTCATCGTCGACGATCGCCGCTTCGGCGCCCGGCACGGGCACGCCCATGGCCAGTGCGCCGCTGCGCGGATCGACGGGCGCCGTCCTCTCTAGCGGCACCATATGCGTGGGCGAATTGGTTTCGGTGAGCCCGTACGCGCCGTGGATCACGTGGCCGAACTTCGCGCGAAACGCCTCCACCACGCTGGGGGCGATGGGCGCGCCGCCCGAATAGATCTTCGTGAGCGTCGCGAGTGGCTCGCGGGTCGCATCGGCGTGATGCAGCAGCGCGATGAACACGGTGATCGCACCGATCGTGAATTCCGCGCGGTGTTCCTCGATGGCGTCGAGTGTGGCTGCCGGGTCGAAGCGGTGCGTGAGGATGAGCGGCGCGCACGTAATCCACGCCGCGCCGATGTGGCCGACCAGGCCGGTAATGTGAAAGAGCGGCGCCACGCCGAGTATCGGGCCGCCTTCGCGCAGGCCGCAGAAATCGCGGTACGTCTGCGCATTGAACGCGAAGTTGCCGTGCGTGCAAATCGCGCCCTTCGGGCGGCCGCTCGTGCCCGAGGTGTAGACGAGCATGGCGGGATCGCTCGCCGCCGGCGCGACCGGCGGCGGCTTGCGCCCTGGTTCAATGGCCTGCGCCGCCTGCAAGAGATCGCGTGTGCCGCCCTCGCCTGCCCCGCTCTCCTCGCGCGGTGCGCCGAACACGCGTGGATCGTCGCGTGTCTGCAGCGCACGCGCGCGCGTCGCGAACACGCGCGGTGCAGCGTTGCCTTCGGCTTCGATGCTCGCCATCACTTCGCGAACGACTTCGCCTTCGAGCGCGGCGTCGCAGATCAGCACGCGCGTTTGCGAATCGTCGAGCAGCAGTTTCAGTTCGCGCGCGCGGTTCATCGGATTGACCGGCACCATCACGGCGCCCACCTTCCAGATGCCGAGCAAGGCCATCACGAACTGCGGCACGTTCTGCAGATAGAGCGCCACACGGTCGCCGCGCTGCACGCCTTCGTCCAGCAGCAAGCAGGCGATGCGGTCGCTCCACGCGTCGAGCGTCTGCCAGTCGAGCCTGCCGTCGAAGTAGAGCAGCGCGCTTTCGTGCGGCGCGCGAGCGAGCGCCGCCGCGAACATGTCGAGACCGTTCGTATAGTCCTGGCTGGGATTCGGCTCGATGCCCGAGTCGTACAGCGCGCGCCAGGGAAAGCGTTCGCAGGCGTTCACGTGCGTCTCCTCAAGCCGCGTCCGCCGGCTGGCCCACCGTGCCGCGCGCCATGAACCAGTAGAACAGCGCCGCGCAGCCCGCAATCGCGCCGCCCATGATGAACGCCAGCGAATACGATCCCGTGCGGTCGACGATAAAGCCCGCCACGACCGGCGAGAACGCCCCGCCGAAATAGCCGCCGAAGTTCTGGATCGCGCTCACGGATGCGACCATCGAAGACGGGGCGATGTCGGCCGCGAGCGCCCACGCGTTGCCGATGGTGGCGGCGATGAACGCCAGGCCCAACGTCATCAGCGCGACGCTCGCGCCTATCGTGCTCGCGAGTGGCAGCGCCGCCGCGCACACGCCCGCGCCGATTGCACCCACCACGATCAGCAAGCGCTTGGCGACCATCGGCGACGCCATGCGGCGATCCACGAGTTTCTTCGCGATCCAGCCCGCGGCGATCTCGCCCGCCGCGCCGCCGAACCACGGAATGCTCGCGTAGATGCCCAGTTGTGCGAACGAAATATGAAAGCGATCGAGCAGGTAGAGCGGCAGGAACACGAGGAAGATATTCCACAGCCAGATCGCGCAGAAGTAGCCGAAGATCATGCCCCACACGCTGCGCGAGGCGAACAGCGCGCGCCAGCGAATGGGGGCAGTGGTGAGCGAACGCTCGTGGCCGCCGCCGCCCGCTTCGATATAGGCGAACTCCTCGCGCGTGAGCCGCTTGCTTTGCACGGGATTGCGATAGAGAAACAGGAACAGCACGGCGAAGACGATGCCGATGGCGCCCGTCACGTGAAAGAGCGAGCGCCAGCCAAAGGCGATCATCAACGCGACGAGCACGGCGGGCGCGAGCGCGGGCCCCCACTTCGACGACGAATCCCAGATGCCGGTGGCGAAGCCGCGTTCCTTGGCGGGAAACCACGCCGCCGTGATCTTCGCGGAGGTGGGCCAGCATGGCGCCTCGCCCACGGCGAGCAGCACGCGCATGACGATGAGGCCCGAGATCGAGCCGACCACGCCGGTGAGCCACGTCGCCGCGCTCCACCAGATCATGCCCACTGCATAGGCGCGCTTCGCGCCGAAGCGGTCGATGATCCAGCCCGCCGGCAGCTGCATCACGGCGTAGGTCCAGGCGAACACGGTGCCCAGCAGGCCGATCTGCGTGCGCGTGAGGCCGAGGTCGTGAATCATGCCGGGCGCGGCGATCGCGAGATTCGCGCGATCGAGGTAGTTGATGATGCCGCCGAACAGCAGCCAGATCAGCACGCGCCAGCGAAAATTCGCGGCGGTGGCGGCTGTGGCGGTCGATTGTGTGGTGGATGCGGTTGCAACCAGCTCGTCGTCCATCCTGTCTCCTCCTCGTTGGCCTACGTTCTTATGCGTGCGCCGATGCGCAAGCTCGTGAGACTCAAACCGCGTTCGTGCCCAGATCGTGGGACTTTTCGCTGTAGCAGCAACGACACGCGCGAGGGACATTGTGCGCCGGTTGGCGCGAATGGAAAACGCCGTATTTGCATAAACGCATGACGTCGATGTGAATACGCGGATCGTTATCTCTGCCGCATGCTCTCTTACCAACCGTTACACAAGCGAAGCAATCGTTTCACCTGAACGGCGAGCGACTTCATAGAATTCCTCGGACCGTTGAGCAACAAGGCGCCACGCCACAACGGTCCCGCGCAGAGCCGCACGGAAAGCCGCATGACACCAGGCCCTGCGCGTGCAATCGATACCAACTACGCAGAAAGGAGTTCACATGACTCGCCTCTCGCTTGCCTCGCTCATCGCGGCTTCGGCCGCCAGCCTTTGCGCCGTTACGCTGAGCGCCCATGCGCAGACCCCCGCGCCCACCGCGGCTTCTGCCTCGACTTCGGCCGCACCCGGCAAGCTGCACGAAGCCGACAAGGCCTTCATCGCGGACGGCACACAAACCGTCGCCACGCAGCGCGATGCCGCGCGCATTGCCGACTCCCGCTCGACCGACCGCGAAGTGAAGGCTTTCGCCGAAAAACTGGTGGCCGACTATTCGAAGCTGTCCGACTCGATGCGCGCGGCGAGCCCGCGCGGCGTGGACGTGCCGCGCAACGACCCGGATGCGGCCGTGATCAGCAGCATCAATAACCTTCGCGGCGCGGACTTCGACAAGACGTATATCGAGCAGGTCGCGCTGGCCGGCCAGCAGAAGACGCTCTCGGCATTCCAGGCGGAGATCGCCTCGGGCCGCGACGCGGGCCTCAAAAAGGCTGCCACGGAAGGTCTGCCCGTGATCCAGGCCGACTACGCCAAGGCTCAGGAACTCGCCAAGCGCAAGCACCTGGCAGGCTGATGACGATGTGATGTGCGAAGGGGCCGGCCGCATGCGCGCCGGCCCTGCTGCTGCTTACTCGTCCTTCTTCTCGCCGGCCGCGAGGGCGAGCCGCTCCATGCGTCGATCGGGCACGAGCCAGAGCAACGCCACGCCGAAGTAGAAGATCGCGCCAATGCGAGGATAGTCGAACGCCGCGAGCGCAAACCCCGCCAGATACAGCGGCGGCGAAATCTTGCCCTTCACGTCATTGCCCAGCGCGATGGCCAGCGGGCTTTGCGTGCCGTGATAGCGCACCAGCGTGAATTGCAGCACGACGTAAGCCAGCGCGCAGAGCAGCAGGTTGACGCCGTAGAGCGCGGTCGGCCAGCGCCCGAACTCGTTCTCGCCCATCCAGCCCGTGGTGAACGGCAGCAACGAAAGCCAGAACAGCAGATGCAGGTTGGCCCAGAGCACCGCGCCGTTCACGTGGCGCGCCACCTGCAGCATGTGGTGATGGTTGTTCCAGTAGATCCCCACGTAGATGAAGCTCAACACGTAGCTCAGATAGACCGGCCACAGCGGCGCGAGCGCAGCGAGATCGTCGCCGTGCGGCACCTTGAGTTCCAGCACCATGATGGTGATGATGATGGCGAGCACGCCATCGCTGAATGCTTCGAGTCGGTTCTTTTCCATCTGCGGAATCGGCTTGCAAGGGATGTAAGGCGAGCGGCAAGTATCGCCGAAGTCGCCGCGCGACGCCACGCAGGCGCTGGGGCGGCGCAGGTGCGTATATTGCGCCACACATGGCGTGCGCGTTCCTGGCCTATGATGGCCTTGAGCGCCACGCCCGGCCGCCCGCCTCGAATCATGAACTCCACGACCTCCGCAACCCGCCACCGCCCCGAGCAACCCGAGCGCCGCGTGCCCGTCTGGGACCTGCCCACGCGCCTCTTTCACTGGCTGACCGTCGTGCTCGTGGCGGCTGCTTACGTCACGCAGCGCATGAACTGGATGCAGATGCACGTGCGCCTCGGCGAGACGCTGCTCGCGCTCGTGCTGTTTCGCATCCTGTGGGGCTGCTTCGGCAGCGAGACCGCGCGCTTCTCGCGCTTCGTCGCTTCGCCGCGCAAGGCCGTCGAGCATCTGCGCCATCTGCTGCGGCGCGAGCCCGACGTCCAGGTGGGCCACAACGCGGCCGGCGGCTGGATGGTTCTGCTGCTGCTCGCGCTGCTGCTGGTCGAAACGCTTACCGGTCTCTACGACAACAACGACATCGCCGACGAAGGTCCGCTCAGCGAAATCGTGCCCGCCAAAATCGCCAATGCGATCGCCGGCCTGCACGCGTGGGGCTGGGATCTGCTCGCGGCCGCGGTCGTGCTGCACGTGTGCGCGATTGCCGTCTATGCGCTCGTCAAAGGCCACAATCTGGTCGGCCCGATGGTGAGCGGCAAAAAGCGCCTGCCTGCCTCGGTGCGCGCGCCCGCGCGCGGGTCGCTGTGGCTCGCGGCCTTGCTGATGGGGTTATCGGGCGTCGTGGTGGCGCTGCTCGCCGCGTATCTCTGACTCCGATGCCGGAAATTGCGGTGTAAAGCGCACGCGAAGCCCGCACAACGCGTAAAATCAGCGCCTCGTTTTCACTCGACAAGAATCATCGATGGCTACCTACCGCGAATTGCTCGCCCAGAAGCGCGAACTCGACGAGCGCATTGAAGCGGCGCGCGCCGAAGCGGCGCACGAGGCGCTGGCCAACGTGCGCGCGGCAATCGCCGAATTCGGCTTCACGCCCGACGAGGTGTTCGGCAAGCCGCGCCGCGAAAAGACTGCGCGCCGCGCCCGCAAGGCCGAAGGCAATGAAGGCAAAAAGCGCGAGCGCGCCAATCTGGACCTGTTCGGCGACAACGCCTGACCGGCCACCCACGCCCTTCATAAGCAAACAGGGCCGCAAGGGCCCTGTCGCAAGCAGCCATGCTCGCGCACGCCGGCGGGCGCGAGCATGGCGTGAACACCGAACGCGTTACTGCGCGCCGAGCTTCTTGATCAGCACGTCGAGCTGCGCCACCTCCTCCTGCGTGAGGTCGGTGAGCGGCGCGCGCACCGGGCCCGCGTCGCGGCCCACGAGCTTCGCGCCCGCCTTCACGATGCTCACCGCGTAGCCCGCGCGGCGATTGCGAATGGCGAGGTACGGCAGGAAGAATTCGTCGATGAGCTTGCCCACCGTCGCGTGGTCGTCGGCGGCAATCGCGCGGTAGAACTGCATGGCCGTCTTCGGAATGAAGTTGAACACCGCCGACGAATACACGGGCACGCCCAGCGCCTTGTACGCCGCCGCGTAGACTTCGGCCGTGGGCAGGCCGCCCAGGTACGAGAAGCGGTCGCCCAGACGACGGCGGATCGTCACCATCGCCTCGATCTCGCCCACGCCGTCCTTGAAGCCGATGAGGTTCTCGCAGCGGTCCGCGAGCTGCTCGAGCATGTCGGCGTTCAGCTTCGAATTGGCGCGGTTGTAGACGATCACGCCCATCTTCGGCACCGCCTTGCAAACCTGCTCCACGTGCGCGGCAATGCCTTCCTGCGACGCTTCCGTGAGGTAGTGCGGCATCAGCAGAATGCCTTGCGCGCCGTTGCGCCCGGCTTCCTGCGCGTACTCGATGGCCACGCGCGTCGCGCCGCCCGCGCCCGCGAGAATCGGCACCTTGCCCTTGCAGGTTTCGGTGGCCGTCTTGATGACCTGCGAGTATTCGCTCTTCGTGAGCGAGAAGAATTCGCCCGTGCCGCCCGCCGCGAACAGCGCGCTCGCGCCGTACGGGGCCAGCCATTCGAGGCGCTCGGCGTAGGTGCTCGCGCGGAAGTTGCCTTGCGCGTCGAAGTCGGTCACGGGGAACGAAAGCAGGCCTTCGGAGACGATTTGCTTGAGTTCTTGCGGCGTGGTCATGGTCTTGATCCTGTTGCGAAGTCAGTAAAGGTGTTCAGTCGAAGACGGCGTTCAGCGCACGAGGCACGGACGCTTGTTGTCGAATTTCCAGTTGGGAATGAGGTATTGCATGGCGATCGCGTCGTCGCGCGCGCCGAGGCCGTGCTCCTGGTAGAGCGCGTGGGCCTTTTCCAGCTCGTCCATGTCGATCTCGATGCCGAGGCCCGGCTTGTGCGGCACCTGCACCTTGCCGCCCACGATCTGCAGCGGCTCGCGCGTGAGGCGCTGGCCGTCCTGCCAGATCCAGTGCGTGTCGATCGCGGTGATCTTGCCGGGCGCCGCGGCGGCTGCATGCGTGAACATCGCGAGCGAAATGTCGAAGTGGTTGTTCGAGTGCGAGCCCCACGTGAGGCCCCAGTCGTTGCACATCTGCGCCACGCGCACCGAGCCCTGCATGGTCCAGAAGTGCGGGTCGGCGAGCGGAATGTCCACGCTCTGCAGCTGAATCGCGTGGCCCATCTGGCGCCAGTCGGTCGCGATCATGTTGGTGGCCGTAGGCAGGCCGGTGGCGCGGCGGAATTCCGCCATGACTTCGCGGCCCGAATAGCCGTTCTCCGCGCCGCACGGGTCTTCCGCGTAGGCGAGCACGTCGTGCTTGTCGCGGCACAGGCGGATGGCTTCCGCGAGCGACCACGCGCCGTTCGGGTCGAGCGTCACGCGCGCTTCGGGGAAGCGCTCGGCCAGCGCCGTGACCGCTTCCATTTCCGCGTCGCCCGCCAGCACGCCGCCCTTGAGCTTGAAGTCGTTGAAGCCGTAACGCGCTTGCGCGGCTTCGGCCAGACGCACGACGGCCTCCGGCGTCATCGCCTCTTCGGTGCGCAGGCGCTCCCAGTCGTCGCGGCCATCGGCGCCGCTCGCGTAGGCGAGATCGGTCTTGTTGCGATCGCCAATCAAGAACAGGTAGCCGAGCATCTCCACTTCGCTGCGCTGCTGGCCTTCGCCGAGCAGCGCGGCGACTGGCACGTTCAGATGCTGGCCGAGCAGGTCGAGCAACGCGGCTTCGAGCGCCGTGACCGCGTGAATCGTGGTGCGCAGGTCGAAGGTCTGCAGGCCGCGGCCGCCCGAGTCGCGATCGGCGAACTGCTTGCGCACGGTGTTGAGCACCGACTGCATGTTGCCGATGGACTGGCCGACCACGAACGCGCGCGCGTCGTCGAGCGTCTTGCGGATCGCCTCGCCGCCCGGCACTTCGCCGATGCCGGTGTTGCCCGCGCTGTCGCGCAGCAGCACGACGTTGCGCGTGAAGAACGGACCGTGCGCGCCGGAGAGGTTCAGGAGCATGCTGTCGCGGCCCGCCACGGGCACGACGCGCAACTCGGTCACAACGGGCGTGGCGTTCGGTTGAACGGTTTGTGTAGACATGAACGGATTACCTGTAAAAGTGCGGCGCGCTGCGCCCTGACAATCGAAACCTTGGGTTGAAGCGGTCAAGCGTTGGCGGCGACGATCTCCACCCAGTTCGCGCCGTGACCGCCCTCGCCGCGCGAGACGGCTGTGAGCGCGCCGCTCGCCGCATCGACCGCGTAGACCGACACGTGTTGCGATTTTTCTCCGCACGCCACGAGAAAACGGCCCGTCGGGTCGATGCGAAAACCGCGCGGCTGCGTCTCGGTCGTGGTCGCGCCCGCGTCTTCGAGCGCGCCGTCTTGAGAGACCTGCAGCGTGAGAATCTGGCTCGTCGTGCGCTCGGACACATAGACGAAGCGCCCATCGGGCGAGACGTGGATATCGGCGGCCCAGACGAGCTTCGCGAGCACGGCGGGATCGGGCTGCACAGGGTCCGTGGGGCTCGGGCGCGCAAAGCCGTCGTTCAGATGCGCGAGCACCGGCGCGCGCGGCGAGACGTGCAGCGCCGTTAGCTTGCCCGTGGCCGCGTCGCGCGCGAACACCGCCACCGTCGCGCGGAATTCGCTCAGCACGTACAACACGTCGCCGCTGGGCGAAAAGCGCAGATGCCGCGGACCGAAGCCCGCGCCGAGATCGACCGCACCGATCTCGACGAGGCGCCCCGCGTCTTCCAGCGCGAACACAAACACGCGGTCGCTGCCGAGCGACGACGCATACGCGAAGCGCCCGTCGGCGGAAACGATCACCGCGTGCGCGTGCTCGATCTCGCCGATCACCTGCAGCGGCGCGCCATTACCGCTCTCGAGATCGTTCGCGCCATACAGGCTCACGCGATGCTCGCCGTACGAGGCGCCCAGCAGGAAACGCCCCTGCGGCTCGGCACACAGATATGCGAGGCTCGATTCGATCGGCGTCTGCACGCGCGGCGCGAGACTGCCGCTTTGCGCGTCGATGGCGTAGTCGTTGATGCGCTTGTCCGCGCCTCGCGTGGCCGCGTAAAGGCGGCGGCGATCGGGCGAGAGCGCCATCGGCATCACGTTGTCCTGCGCGGCCACGCGCGCTTGCGGCGTGAGCGCGCCGTTACGCGCATCGAGATGAAACACGCCAATGTCGCCGTCTTTCGAATTCGCGACGTAGACGAAGAAGCGTTCGGGGTTCGGCTGGTTCATGGTGCGGGTTTCCTTCTCGATTGAGGGTTGCGCGCGGGCTCAGTGCGCGCCGCTGCGGACCGGATCGTCGGCAAAGGCGCGGCGCGACGGCTTGTTACGGGCGAGGAACGCGGCGGCGGCGGCAATCAGCGAGGTCACGCCAAGGCCATAGAGGCCGCCCGTAATCGAGCCCGTATGCTGTTGAAGATAGCCGAAGGTGGCCGGCGCGAAGAACCCGCCCAGGTTGCCGAGCGAATTGATGAGCGCGATCACGCCGGCGGCCACGCGGGTGTCGAGATAGCCCTGCGGCATCGGCCAGAACAGCGACGAAGCCGCCTTGAAGCCGATGGCCGAGAAGCAGATCGCCACGAACGAGAACACCGGGTCCGACGAGGTCGAAGCGAACAGGCCACAGGCCGCGATCACGAGTGCGACGGCGAGCCACGCCTGCTGGAAGCGGTACTTCGCCGAGAGCAGCGCGAAGCAGTACATCGCGACGATCGCGATCATCCACGGAATGGCGTTGTAGAGGCCCACCTGGAAGTCGGTCAGGCCACCCATCTTGCGGATGATCGTGGGCAGCCAGAACGTGGCCGCGTAGATCGTGAGCTGAATGGCGAAGTAGAGGAAGCAGAACAGCACGATCTGCGGGTCCTTCAGGAGGCGCAGCACCGGCACGTGCGCGCCCGTGGCGGCTTCGCGCTCGGCCTGCTCGCGCACCATGTAGGTCTCGAGCGCGCCCTGTTCGTCGTTCGTGAGCCAGTGGGCATCGCGAATGCGCGACTTCAGGAACACCCAGCTCACGCCGCACAGCACGATGGAAAAGCCGCCTTCGATCAGGAACATCCACTGCCAGCCCGCGAGACCGAGGCCGCGCACCGACAGCAGCGCGCCCGTGATCGGGCCCGAGAGCACCGACGCGAACGCCGAGCCCGCGAGAAACACGGCCGCCGCCTTGCCGCGTTCCTTCTGCGGCAGCCACTGCGCGAAGTAATAGATCACGCCGGGAAAGAAACCGGCTTCGGCTACGCCCAGCAGAAACCGCAGCACGTAGAACGAGGTGTCGTTGTGCACGAACGCCATGGCGGCGGCCACCACGCCCCACGTGCCCATGATGCGCGTGAGCCACGCGCGTGCGCCATACTTTTGCATGAGGATGTTGGACGGCACCTCGAAGATCGCGTAGCCCACGAAGAACAGCCCCGCGCCGAACCCATACGCCGCCGCCGAAAGGCCGATATCGGCTTTCATGTGCGCGCCGGCGAAACCGACGTTCACACGGTCGATATAGTTCGCGATGAACATGATGAGGAAGAGCGGGAGCACGTGCCGCAGGACCTTGGCGCTGGCTGACTCCAGCAGGTCCTCATAACGGTTGGCGGGGGCGGACATCGAGGTTGTCTCCTTCAGGCGCAGGCAGCGCGCGGATTGGATGCTTCGTGGTACGTTGTCTGATGACATTCTAGGCTTGCGCACCGAGGGAGCCAACGTCGTGTTTACCCTGCTCCGGAACCGGAATCATAACCGATAAAGCTTGAGTCTGCGCGCCTGGAGCGGTTCTGGGCTGCTGCAGCCGCCTGCCGCGGGTGGGCGCTGGCGACGATCTGGCGTATGATGGTTGTACGATGACTTAACTCACTGCAACGAGACTCGGAGACGATATGCAAATCACTGGCGACATGCTCATTGGAGGCCGCGCGGTGCGCGGCTCGGAAAAGCCGCTCGCGGCTTTCAATCCCGCCACGGGCGAAGCGATCCCCGCACCGGCCTTCGGCAGCGGCACGGCCGCCGACGTCGACGCCGCCTGCCAGCTCGCCGCCGCGGCGTTCGACGCGTACCGCACGCTACCGCTCGCCGTGCGCGCGGCGTTCCTCGACCGCATCGCCGACGGCATCGCCGCGCTCGGCGACATGCTCACCGAACGCGCCCACGCGGAAACCGGCCTGCCCAAGGCGCGCCTCGAAGGCGAGCGCGGCCGCACCGTCGGTCAACTCAAGTTGTTCGCGCAGGAAGTGCGCCAGGGACTGTGGCTCACCCCCACGCTCGACGCCGCCCTGCCCGAGCGCAAGCCGCTGCCGCGCGCCGACCTGCGTCTGCAGAAAATCGCGCTCGGCCCCGTCGCCGTGTTCGGCGCGAGCAACTTCCCGCTCGCGTTCTCTGTGGCGGGCGGCGACACGGCCGCGGCGCTGGCGGCGGGCTGCCCGGTCATCGTCAAGGCGCACGGCGCGCACCTCGGTACTTCGGAGATGGTCGGCCGCGTGATCCAGCAGGCCGTGCAGGAGATGGGGCTGCCCGAGGGCGTGTTCTCGCTCATCGTCGGCGCGGGGCGCACCGTGGGCGAGGCGCTCGTCGCGCATCCGGCCATCAAGGCCGTCGGCTTCACCGGCTCGCGCGCGGGCGGCACGGCGCTCATGCGCATCGCCGCGAACCGGCCCGAACCCATTCCCGTCTACGCGGAAATGAGCAGCATCAATCCCGTGTTCCTGCTGCCCGAGGCGCTCGCGGCGCGTGGCGCGGCCATCGCACAGGGCTTCGTCGATTCGCTCGTGCTCGGCGCGGGTCAGTTCTGCACGAATCCGGGTCTGGCGATCGGCATCGAGGGCCCGGCGCTCGACCAGTTCGCACAGGCGGCTGCCCAGGCGCTGGGCATCAAGCCCGCGCAGACCATGCTCACGGCGGGCATCCATGCGGCGTATGAAGAAGGCGCGCGGCGCCTCGCCGAAACCCAGGGCGTGAGCGCCCTCGCGCAAGGCCAGAGCGCGAGCGGCCCGAACCAGGCGTTCGCCGCCCTCTTCGTGACCGACGCGCAAACCTTCCTCGCGCAGCCCGCCCTCGAAGACGAAGTGTTCGGCCCGGCCTCGACGCTCGTGCGCTGCAAGGACGAAGCCGAAGTGCTCGCCGTGGCCGAGCACTTCGCGGGCCAGCTCACCGCGACGATCCAGATGGACCGCACCGACGTGCCCGCCGCGATGCGCCTCGTGCCGATCCTCGAGCGCAAGGCCGGCCGCCTGCTCGTGAACGGCTTCCCGACCGGCGTGGAGGTCACGCACGCGATGGTGCACGGCGGCCCGTTCCCGGCCACGTCCGACAGCCGCGCGACCTCGGTGGGCACGAGCGCGATGGAGCGTTTCCTGCGGCCGGTGTGTTATCAGGACTTCCCGGCCGAGCTGCTGCCGCAGGCGCTGGCGGACGCCAATCCGCTCGACCTCTGGCGGCGCAAGAATGGCGAGATGGTGCGAGGCTGAGTTGCCTCATCGGCGCCTTTCGCGCATCGCAAATGAAAACAGCGGCTGTTGGCCGCTGTTTTTCCATGCAGGCGACGCTGGAACGCGCTACGCCTTTTCGCCAGACTCCGCCGCGGCGCGGCGCAGCCGCTCGCGGCTGCTCGACAGATGCATGCGCATGGCCGCGCGTGCGCCATCCGGATCGTGACGGGCGATAGCGTCGAAAATGCTCTCGTGCTCGCGGTTCACCAGCTCGGCGTAAGCCTGCGGATCGCGATGCGCGATGCCGGCCGAATCGACGCGCCGGCGCGGTATCAGCGCCGCGCCCATCTGCGTGAGGATGTCGACGAAATAGCGGTTGCCCGTGGCGCGCGCCACCGAGATGTGGAATTCGAGGTCGGCGCCCGAGCTGTCGCCGCCCGTGCGGATGACGACGTCGAGTGTGTCGAGCGCGGCGCGCATGCCCGCGAGGTCGCGCTCGCTCGCACGCTGGGCGGCGAGGCCCGCGGCCTCCGTTTCGAGGCTGATGCGCAGCTCCAGCACGGACAGCACATCGTCCAGCGTGCTGGCCGGGACGACGTCGAGATCGAGCGGCTCGCGGCGCGGCTCCAGCACGAAGCTGCCGATGCCGTGACGCGTTTCGATCACCGACATGGCCTGCAGACGCGAGATCGCCTCGCGCACCACCGTGCGGCTCACGCCCAGTTGCGTCATGAGGTTGCTTTCGGTGGGCAGTTTGTCGCCCGGCTTGAGCGCGCGCGTGGCGATCTGCTCGCTGATGAAGTTGACGACCTGCTCGGCGAGATTGCGGCTACGCGCGGCGATGGGCGTGGCAAGCGACTCCGCCATGTGGATCTCCTTGGCTCGATATGCGTGCGTAAGTCGTTCCATTATACGTTGTCGGACAACCGCCGGAAAAGCGCGCGAGCATGCGACTGAGGACATCCTACGACTGCATGATGGGCGCCATCCAGGCAGGCCCGGACACCCCACGAAACCGCGCCGCAAACGATCCTCATTTTATTTCGCATTCCGATGCAATTCGCGCCGTTGCGAGCCGCGGCGGGGAACGCATATCGTTGTGTTAGCAAACATGTCTCGCTGCAATAATCCGGCAGATTTATTTGCACATCCTGGCTGCACAAGTCGTCGTTCTCCGATAATCTCCTCGAAAAGGTGCGCGCCCGGCCGTCTTGCACAATGAGAATCCCCCACGGACGACGCCTCAACTGATATCGAATCGCAACGCGTTTGTGTCGTTACCATCCGCAACGAGGGAATCATTGAGAACCCGCATCGTCCTGATCATCCTTGCGCTCGCGCTGCCATGGGCGCCGCTCCTCGCGGCGCCGCCCGCCGAGCCCGCGCCTGACACGATGCAGGCCCGCGTGATGGGTTGCGCGGCCTGTCACGGCGCACACGGCGAAGGCACCGACAACGACTACTTCCCGCGTCTCGCGGGCAAGCCGGCGGGGTATCTGTTCAACCAGCTCGTCGCCTTCCGCGACGGCGGCCGCAGCTACCCGCCCATGAACTATCTGCTGGCGTATCTGCCCGACGCCTACCTCAAGCAGATCGCGGAATTCTTCTCGCAGCAGCACCCGCCCTATCCGCTGCCCGCCAAACCCACGGTCGATGCAGCCACGCTCGCGCTCGGTAAAACGCTCGTCATGAACGGCGATAGCAAGCGCAACGTCCCGGCCTGCGCAGGCTGCCACGGCGCCTCGCTCACGGGGATGCAGCCGGCCATCCCGGGCCTCGTGGGCCTGCATGCGAACTACATCAGCGCACAGCTCGGCGCGTTCCGCTACGGCACGCGCCGCGCCGCCGCGCCCGACTGCATGCACGACATTGCCACCCGTCTCGCCGACCGCGACATCACCGCGATCGCGGCCTGGCTCTCGTCGCAACCCGCGCCCGCCGATACGACGCCGGCGGCGGCCTCGCCGCTGCCGCTCGCGTGCGGCAGCGTCCACAACTAGCCGGGGCCTCGACGTGCGCAGACTTCGATCCCTTCTCCCGTCGTCGTCAAAGCCGCTCGCGACGCGCCTCTCGCTCGCGGCCGCCACGCTCTGCATGGGCGCCGCGGTCGCGCTCGCGCAAACGGCCGCGCCCAGCGCGAACGCGGCGGACGCGGCGAGCGCCGCCGCGGCGGCAGCCGCGGCCAACGCGAAGCCGCTCGCGCACAACGCCGAACTGATCGCGCGCGGCGAATACCTCGCGCGCGCCGGCGACTGCATTGCATGCCACACGGTGCCTTCCGAGCAGATGTTTGGCGGCGGCCGCCCGATGGAAACGCCGTTCGGCACGCTCTACACGCCGAACATCTCGTCGGACAAGACCTTCGGCATCGGCGCGTGGACCGCCGACGAGTTCTACCGCATGCTGCACGAGGGCAAGTCGCGCGACGGCACGCTGCTCTATCCGGCCATGCCGTTCGCGTCGTACACCAAGGTCACGCGCGCGGACTCGGACGCCATCTTCGCATACCTGCTCTCCACGCAGCCCGTGCACAAGGAGAACCGCCCGCACGACCTGCGCTTCCCGTATAACAAGCGCGCGCTGCTGCTCGGCTGGCGCACGCTGTTCTTCCGCCAGGGCGAGTTCAAGCCCGACCCGAAGCAGTCCGCCGAATGGAATCGCGGCGCCTATCTCGTGGAAGGCCTCGGCCACTGCACGATGTGCCATACGGCCATCAACGCGCTGGGCGGCAACTCGCCCTCGAAGGCGTTCGAGGGCGGTCTGATTCCCGTGCAGAACTGGTACGCGCCTTCGCTCACCTCGAACAAGGAAGCGGGCCTCGGCGACTGGAGCATCGAGGACATCGTCGATCTGCTGCACGCGGGCGTGTCGAAGCGCGGCGCCGTGTACGGGCCGATGGCCGAAGTGGTCTACGACAGCTTCCAGTACCTCACCGAAGACGACGTGCGCGCCGTGGCCGTCTATCTGAAGTCGCTGCCGGGCCGCAACAACGAGGTCGACAAGTCGCCCAAGAGCACCTTCGTGACGGAGGAAGCCGCCCGCCTCGTGCCGCTCGGCAGGAAGATCTACGAGTCGCAGTGCGCGGTCTGCCACGCCACCGAAGGCCAAGGCAAGCCCCCGCATTTCCCGCCGCTCGCCGACAACCAGTCGATCCAGATGAACTCGGCCGTGAATCCCATCCGCATGGTGCTCAACGGCGGCTATGCGCCAGGCACGCACAAGAACCCCATGCCCTATGGCATGCCGCCCTTCGCGCAGTCGCTCTCCGATGAAGAAGTGGCGGCCGTGGTCACGTATATCCGCACGGCGTGGGGCAATCACGGCACGCCGGTTTCCGAACACGAAGTGAACGCGCTGCGTTCCGCGCCGCTTTTCTGAGGCTGCGATGATCGAAACTCCCGTACCCGAACAACCGGGCGAGCGCCCGCAACACGAACAGGTCGACGAGATCGTGGCCACCGGCCCGGGCGGCGCGCTCGCCCTGGCGGGCATCGCCACGGCGATCGTCGCCGCGCTCTGGTTCATCTTCTACTTCGTCGTGTTCCTGCCGCGCGGCGTCATCCAATAGCTCAGACAGACAAGAAAAGGCCGGCCTCATGTCGAATCCGCTCGATAACCATGCCAGTGCCGAAGTCGCCGCGCGCGTCGAGCGCCGCTGGGCGACGCTCATGGTGGCGTTCGTCTCCCTGCTCGTCGCCGTGGTGGTGTTCACGGGCCTGCACTGGGCCATGATGCCGCCTTCGCGCGTGGAGCTCGTCAATCCGCAAACGCTGCACGTGTCCGGCGAATTCGTCGAGTCGAACCTCGGCAGCGCCGTGGAGACCGACGGCTCCGTGACGGTGCGCATTCTCGCGCAGCAGTACTCGTTCACGCCGCAATGCATCCTCGTCCCGGCGAACACGCCCGTTACCTTCCGCGCGACGAGCGCCGATGTCGTGCACGGCTTTCTCGTCACGGACACCAACCTGAACTCGATGGTCGAGCCGGGCTACATCTCGACGTTCCGCACGACCTTCGACAAACCCTCCGACCACCTCATGCCGTGCCACGAATACTGCGGCACGGGCCACCAGGGCATGTGGGCCCACGTGAAGGTCATCGACCGCGATGCCTTCATCCAGATGGCGAACCAGCCAGGCAATTCAGCGCGGAGACTCAGCTGTGTTAAATAACAAGCGACTCGTACTCGCCCACTTCTGGCTCGCGTTCATCGTCTTCGGCGTGGCGCTGCTGCTCGGCGCGTGGCAGATGTTCGTACGCAGCCCGCTGCATCCGTGGCTCAACGACCCCGAGCTGTACTACCGCTCGGTCACGGAGCACGGCACCGTGATGGGTTACGTGTTTCCCACGCTCATCGCGATGGGCTTCGGCTACGCGGTCAGCGAACTGGCGCTCAAGCGCCCGCTCGTGGGCGTGAAGTGGGCCTGGCTCGGCTTCATCCTGCTCGCGCTCGGCGCCGTCACGGCCTCGGTGCCAGTGGCGCTCGGCCTCGCTTCCGTGCTCTATACGTTCTACCCGCCGATGATCGGCAACGTGTTCTATTACCTCGGCGTCGTGCTCGTCGTGGTGGGCTCGTGGGTCTGGGTCGCGCTGATGGGCATCAACACCGCAAAGTGGAAGCGCGAGAATCGCGGCAAACCGCTGCCGCTCGCCATGTTCGCAACCACGGCGGGCGCCTATCTGTGGGGCTGGACCGCGGTGGGCGCGGCCATCGAAGTGCTGTTCCAGATCCTGCCCGTGGCCTTCGGCTGGCGCAATACGATCGACGCGGGCCTCGCGCGCGTGTTCTTCTCCTGGACCCTGCACGCCATCGTCTACTTCTGGCTCGTGCCCGCCTATATCGCGTACTACACGATCGTCCCGCGCGCGATCGGCGGCCGGCTCTACAGCGACGTGATGGCACGCATCTCGTTCATCCTGTTCCTCGTGGTGGCCATGCCGATCGGGATTCACCACCTGTTCGCCGATCCGCAGGTGGGCTCGGGCTTCAAGTTCGTGCAGTCGGTGTTCACGGCGCTCGTCTCGGTGCCCACGCTCCTCACCGTGTTCACGATCTGCGCGTCGGTCGAGATCGCCGGGCGCCTGCGCGGCGGCAAGGGCCCGTTCGGCTGGATCGCGAAGCTGCCGTGGCAGAACCCGCAAATGCTGGCCGTGGCGTTCTCGTTCGTCATGCTCGGCTTCGGCGGCGCGGGCGGCCTCATCAACATGAGCTACCAGCTCGACCAGTCCGTGCACAACACGCAGTGGATCACGGGCCACTTTCACCTGATCTACGGCGGCGCGATCGTCATCATGTACTTCGCCATCGCCTACGACCTGTGGCCGCAGATCACGGGCCGCGCGCTCAACAACTGGCGCCTCATGCGCTGGCAGCTGTGGCTGTGGTTCATCGGCATGATCGTGACGACCTTCCCGTGGCACCTGGTCGGCCTCATGGGCATGCCGCGCCGCATGGCCTACTACGACTACAGCGACCCGGCGCTCGCGGGCCAGGGCGCGCTCGTGGTGCTCTCGGCCATTGGCGGACTGATCCTCGTGGTCTCGGCGGTGCTGTTCTTTACCGTGCTCCTGCAGGGGCATCGCAGCGAGGCGGCCGCGCCCGAGGAATATCGCTTCAGCAAGCCGGTGCACGAGTCGGCCACGCTGCCGGTGGCGCTCAATAGCTTCGGGCTGTGGGTCGTGCTGATGGTCGCCCTCACGATCACCAATTACGGCTACCCGATCGCGCAACTGCTGGCGACGCCCGAAACGGCCGTGCCCGCGATCCCGATTGGAGCACAGCGATGAGCGACGAACGCCTGTTCTCGTTTCGCAATGTGTGGTTTCGCGCGAGCGTCGGCACGGCCATCGTCGTGTTCGTCGTCTCCGTGCTGATCGGCTTCATCTGGCTGCCTTCCGCCAAGAGCGACCCGTATTTTCAGGGCATCTGGACGGCGATCTGCAGCGCGGCCGGCGTGCCGCGCGATTGGCACCCGGTCGGATCGGCGGTGCCGCCGGGCTACAAGCTGAGCCAGGTCGAACTGACGCCGCACATGCTCGATGGGGCGACGACGCTCTCGGTTGGCCGCGGCGCGACGCTCGCCTTGCGCTGCACGATGTGCCATGGCCCACGCGGCATCAGCATGGCCAATTCGCCGAATCTGGCGGGCCAGTTCGCCATCGTGGTGTTCAAGGAGCTGCACGACTTCCAGACCGGCGCCCGCCAGAACGCGGTGATGTCGCCCATGGCGCGCGATCTGTCCGACGAGGACATGCGCGACCTCGCCGCCTACTACGCCTCGCTGCAGCCGATCGCGCACCTGCATGGCGGCGCGCCCGCCATCGTGGCGCACGGCGCGCCGCTGCGCAATATTCCCGCGTGCGCGTCCTGCCATGGCGGCGTGGACAGCAAGATCGGCAGCCCGTGGCTCGACGGCCTGCCGGCCGCGTACACCAAGGCGCAGTTGCTCGCGTTCGCGAACGGCACGCGCCACAACGACATTTCCGAGCAGATGCGCAATATCGCGCGCAACATGACGCCCGAGGAAATCGACGCGGCCGCCGCCTGGTACGCGGGCGAAACGCCGCCGAAGCAACCCTGAACCCACCCCTGCGGGACTTGCGGCGGTACGCAAATTGCGCGCCCTGCACGTCCTTCACCCAAACTCGCGGAGCGACATCATGCAAAAGACGGCATCGGCAAAATGGCACGGCGGCATCAAGGACGGACAAGGCACGATCTCGACGCAAACCGGCGTGCTCAAGGAAGCGCCGTACGGCTTCGCCTCGCGCTTCGAAGGCGGTCCCGGCACCAACCCCGAGGAGCTGATCGGCGCGGCCCACGCGGGCTGCTTCACGATGGCGTTCTCGCTCTTTCTCACCCAGGCGGGCTTCACGGCCGAGAGCATCGAGACGAAATCGACCGTCACGCTCGACAAGGTGGGCGAAGGCTTCGCCATCACGAGCTGCCAGCTCGACATGACCGCGAAGATTCCGGGCATCGATCAAGCGAAGTTCGACGAGCTCTCGAAGGGCGCCAAGGAAAACTGCCCGGTGTCGAAGCTCTTCGCCAACAACGCGAAGATCACGCTCAACGCGAAGCTCGTTTGAGAGGCTGTCATGGCCATCCCCCATGCCGCGCCGGGTGAGGTCTTCGACGTGCGTCCGCTGGGCGGCGCGCTCAAGAACACGAAATCGACCACCCTGATCCGCGCGCAGCAACTCGAAGTCATGCGCATCGTGCTGCCCGCGGGCAAGCGCCTGCCCGAGCACAGCGTGCCCGGCGAGATCACGGTGCAGTGCGTGGAAGGCGTGATCCGCTTCTTCGTGAACGGCGACCCGCGCACCATGCACGCCGGCGACATGCTGCTGCTCGGCGGCGGCGAAACGCACGCGCTGGAAGCGCTCGACGATGCCTCCGTGATCGTCACGATTCATCTTGCCCATGGGGACAAGTAGGGCTAGCGCGGCATCCACCACAAAAAAAGGGCGTGTCCCGGCGAATACCGGACACGCCCTTTTACTTGCCGAAGACGGGCTGCCCCGCCCCGCTCATGGCTTCGACGGCA
The DNA here is from genome assembly GCF_040965655.1 of Paraburkholderia sp. EG286B. Classification (NCBI taxonomy): domain Bacteria; kingdom Pseudomonadati; phylum Pseudomonadota; class Betaproteobacteria; order Burkholderiales; family Burkholderiaceae; genus Paraburkholderia; species Paraburkholderia sp. EG286B. The sequence continues at coordinate 26,797 of NZ_JBFRCF010000026.1, forward strand.
ACGGCTCGTCGTTGAGCGTCTTGAGGAACGCGATGATGTCCTGAATGTCGCTTTGCGTCATCGCGGGCTTGTCGCCGAACTTGCGGTCGAACGGCGCATCGGTCACGTCCACGTTCTCCTGGAACTGCGGCGGAATATCGTCGTACTTGTCGATCTTGCCGTCGGGGCCGCGCGGATAGAACTTGCCCGGGTCGGTATTGCGATCGTTGTAGAACGCCATCACGTCGTCGAGGTTGTGATACACGCCGTTATGGAAAAACACCGTGCGCGTGGCCGAATTGCGCAGCGTGGGCGTGAGGAACATGCCGCAGTACTGCGTCTGGTCCTTGAAGTCCGAACGGAACGGGCCGCATACGCCCATATCGAAGAAGTGCGGGTCCTTGTTCTGCGCGAGCTTGTTGTTGCGCGGCACGCCCAGCGCCTCGTACTGGTAGTCCGTGAACATGGGCGGCAGGCCGTCCTTGCCGGGCTTCGAGAGATGGCAGCCCGCGCAGTTCGCCTTGTTCGGGTCGTTGAAGAGGCGCAGGCCGCGCAGCTCCGCTTGCGAGAGGCGCGCATGGCCTTCGAGCCAGCGATCGTACTTACTGTTATACGGGTGGAACGACTGATCTTCCACCTGGTAGCGCGAGATCGCGAACATCGCCTCCGCCACCGCCAGCTTCGGGTCGCTGAAGATCCGGTCGCCGAACAGTTCCGCGAAGTGCTTCGCATACGGCGCCTTTGCGAGCTTCGTCGTCACCTGCTCGATGCTCGTGTTCGCCATTTCCACAGGGTTGAGCAGCGGGCCATACGCTTGCTGCTGCAGCGTGTCGGCGCGGCCGTCCCAGAACAGGCCGCCCTGCGGCACCATCTCCACGGAGGTCGATGCGCCGCCCGCCACCTTCTGCGACTTCACGACGTCGGCGGCGGCGCTGGCCTGCTGGACGACCGTCGGCGCGTCGTCGGCTTCACCCTGGTCGGGACCGATGCTGAAGTTCGGTTGACGGTACAGATACATGAGCGAAGGCGGCGGGCGATAACCCTGCTGGTTCATCGCGAGGCCGCCCATCTGCACGTCGTGCCCGTTGGGAGGCCCGTAGGAACGGCCGGGGCTATGGCACGAAGAACAGGACTGCTGACCGGAGCCCGAGAGCGCCGGATCGAAAAAGAGCTGCTTGCCGAGCTGCGCCATCGCCGAAAGCGGTGCGACTGGCGGGCGCTGCAGCACCACGGGGTGTGGATTCGCGCCCGTCAGGTTCTCGACGACCTCGCCCACGGCATCGGGCACGTCGGCCGGGAACGCCACGGCGTAGGCGCAGAAACCCAGTGCGCCGACCGCGATCACGGCGGCGGCGGCGCGCAGGACGATCCGCGCGGGGCTCGCCGCGCTGCGCGGTTTGGGTGAAGACGGTGTCGGCGAAGTGGAAAGCTCGGACATGATGCGATCTTTCTTTGCGTATTACCACGAAAAGGAAAAGCCGAACGCCGCGAGCAGTTGAGCTCCGCGCCGTCGATCTGATCGACGTCCGGCGTCTGATGTAAGGCGCAATTACATGTTGCATCGCCGAGAAGCGAGCGCATTACAACATCGCAAGATGACTACACGGCGACCGTTTAATTTCCGAATACTTTCAATGATTTTCAAACTCGAAAGAATCTCTGGAGGGGCCGTGTGGACTAGGTTCTGGATACGGCCCCGGATACGGTCCACGCACGGGGGCCGGGATTGAGCCCATTGCACTCCGTGCGGCGCGAGCTATAACTGAAAACACAGTGCGGATGTTCTCTGCGCGCCCGCTCGCCCCTTCTTCTTGCGCCGCGCCGCGCTGTGCCGCCCCCGAATGCGTGGGCGCGCTTCCTTCGTGAGCAGTGAGCTAAGACGTTCGGCAGCCGTGCGCTGCGCGCAGGCATCCCGACTTTCCAGAATGAGTGTGCGGCTTCAGGCTTTGCCTTTTGCTCGCGCGCACCTTCGCCGCGGCGTCACTCCGCCGTTATCCCGCAGTGACTTCGTCGTTGCCGCGAAGGCGCACTCACGAACTCGAGAAAGGAGGTTGATATGACATTACGCCTGGCATTGATCGCCACATGCGTAGCGGCCGTGGCAGCCGTTGCGCCCGGCACGGCGCGCGCGAAGGACGAACCCGTTTCGGAGCAGCGCGCGCATCAGACGATGACCGACGATGCCGATGCTTCGGCTCAGGCCAGCACCGACATGTCGTATGGCGGCACGCCCGATACGCACAGCGCCTCGGGCCATCGCACGGGCAAGATGTGCTGGCCGCGTCCCGACTGCGACGTGTTTTTTGGTCACTGAAACGCGCCCGCTGAACGAGCGCCGATGAGCCCGAGGCGGCGGCGCGCAAGATCCGCCGCCCTCGCCTCTCACACTTTCAACGCCTGCGCGCGGGCGGGTTGCCGCTTTATGCGCGCCGGGCGAAACCCACCGCGCGCCACGTAAACAGCGCCCCCGCCAGCATCAGCAGGCTCGTGCCGAGGAACACGGCGCGCATGCCCAGATGCCCGCCGACGAAGCCGCCGATCAGCGGCCCGAGCACCTGCCCCGCGAATTGCGCCGAGACCGAATAGCCGAGCACGCTGCCCGCGGCAAGATCCGGCGCGTTGTGACGAATCACCGTCGCGATGCACGGCAGCAGCGCCGCGAGCGACACGCCCATGAGAAAGCGCAGCACGACGAGTTGCCAGCCCGCCGTGACGAACGCCTGCGGTACGAGCAGTACCGCCGAGGCCGCCAGCGCCACGACGATCACTTTCGCGTGCCCTGCACGGTCCGCCACGCGCCCAAGCCGCGAAGCGGCGACGATGCTGCCGAGCGCCGCCGCCGACATCGCGAGGCCCGCGACGAACGTCACGCGCGCGGGGTCGTGCACGAGCGTCGCCACGTACACGGTGATGATGGGCTCGATCGACATGTTGGCGAGCATCAGCAGCATGCCCGTCACGAGCATGGCGACGATCGGGCGCTTGTCGGGCAGCGCCGACCAGCCGCCCTTGTGCGCCGCATGCGCTACGCGCGCGGGGCGCGGCGCTTCCTTCACGAACACGCAGGTCGCGATGAAGGCCGCGAAGATCGTTGCGCCCGCCACCCAGAACGTGGCGCGCAGGCCGATGAGCGGCGGCAGCGTGCCACCCAGCAGCGGTCCGATCAGATTGCCGGCCATGATGCCCGACGACAGCACGCCGAGCGCCCACGCCGAGCGGTGACGCGGCGTTTGCGTGGCGACGAGGATGGTCGAGCCCGACGAATAGCCGCCCGCGAAACCCGCGAGCAAACGCAGCGCGACGAGCTGCCAGATATTGCGCGACATGCCGATGAGCGACATCGTGACCGCCATGCCGAGGCTCGCACGCACGAGCATGGGCTTGCGGCCGTAGCGGTCGCCGAGGCGCCCCCACAGGGGAGCGACGAGCGCCGCCGTGAAGAACGTCGCGCTGTACGCAATGCCCGACCACTGCACGATCGCCGCGTGGCCGCGCACGCCCAGTTCCTCCACGTAGAGCGGCAGGAACGGCAGCATCAGCGTCATGGCGACGAGCGTCGTGAACGAGCCCACCACGCAGACCGCGAGATTGCGCCGCCAGTGTTGCTCGACTTCGGCGTCGTGCGGGTTTTGGGGTGGTGGTTGCTGCGTGCCGGAAGCGGCAGACGAAGCCGTGGATGAAGCAGTGGAAGTCGAGTCGGACGCCCCGGCGCGATCGCGTGGCGGATCGTCGGGGTCTTCTGCGCGGGAGGTCATCGGCGGATCGAGGCAGCGGCGGGCGACGCGCTTCACCCGCTTGCCGGGCGAAGTCGCAAGGCACCTACGTTAAGCGAAGCGCGCCGCGCGTGTCAATTTTTTAAGCGTCCGCCGAAGATGGGCGCTCAGGCGCCGGCCGGCCGAAGGGACTGGCAAGAGGCGCGCCGTTCGTTTGCCGCTTATTGCACCGCCGTCTGCAGCAGCCCCACGACGCGCTGCAGCGGCACGAGCACTTCGGCGTCGATGCCATAGAGCGGGCCGAGCGTCTGCGAGACGTCGCGATAGTCGAGCCGCGTATGCCCTTCGTTGTCTTCCCAGATCACCATGCGCAGCGGCAACTCCACCGCCGCGTGCGGGTTGGCCGCCATGACGGGCGTCCCCGCCTTCGGATTGCCGAACAGGATGAGGCGCGTGCGGCGCAGGCTGAGCCCGGCGGTCTCGGCGGCTTCGCGCTGGTCGACGTCGGCGAAGATATCCGCACCCGCCTTGGCCAGCGCGGTCTTCAGGCGCGCGATCGTCGTGTCGAAGTCGTGGGCGCTCTTGAGCGCCAGCACGGACGAGGGATGTTGCCCGTATTCGGCCATGACAGACTCCTCCTATGGCGCACGGCCCGCGCGAATGCGCGATGCATGCAACGGCACTTTATCCCAGAATGCACGGCGGATGATCCAGGGCGCACGCGGGCAGGCGTCAGGCGCACGGCTTGCCGGCACGCGTCTTCTTCGCGCCATGCGACCGGGCGCCGTGCGCCGCCTGGTGCGACCACGCACGCCACCACGCCCATGCCGCGCCTGCCGGGAGCACGGCGGCAATCAGCAGATTCACACGCATGCCCGCGCCGATCGATGCGCGCCCCGCGATCATGGCGCCCGCCACGGCCACGCCGAGCGCCGCGCCGGTCTGCCGGGCGGCGTTCAGTACGCCAGCGGCGATGCCCGCGCGGCCCTGATCGACCGTCGCCATGAGCGCCGCCGTGGCCGCCGGCGTAATCAGGCTCGCGGCGAAACCGATGGCCGGCAGCGGCAAGGCCAGCAAGTCGTAGCGCGCCGTCGTGCCGCAAACCGCCGCGCCGAGATAGCCCGCCGCCGCGAGCAGGCAGGCGAGCGCGACGAGCGCGCGCGGTCCGAGCCACGCCACGGCGCGCCGCGACAGCAGACTGCCGAGCGGCACCAGCACGGTGAGCGGCAGGAAGGCGAGGCCCGCGCGCAGCGGCGCGTAGCCGCGCTCCTGCTGGAGATAAAGGCTGAGCCCGAACAGCAGACCGTAGAACGTGAACGCCGAAATCATCGAGACCAGCACGGCCGCGCTGAACACGCGCTCGCGGAAGAAGCCGAGCGGCAGCATAGGCTGCGCGCGATGCTTTTCTAGCGCGACGAAGACGATCGCCGCCCCACCCGCCAGCACGAGACCGCCCACGACGAGCGGCGCACACCAGCCGTGCCCGGGCGCCTCGATGATGGCGGCATTGAGCAGCGCCAGCGCCGCGATGGCCGCGCCCTGGCCCGCCAGATCGAGCCGGCGCGGCGCGCCCGGGCGCGGCTGCGGCGCCATGCGCGCGGCCATGGCGATGCCCGCGAGGCACACCGGCACGTTGAGCAGAAAGATGCTGCGCCAGCCGACGAGCCCGATCAGCACGCCGCCCAGCAACGGGCCCGCCGCCATCGCGACGCCGCCGAGCCCGGCCCACACGCCGAAGGCGGCCGCGCGCTCGCGCGCGTTGGCGCATGCGCCGTTGATGAGCGCCATCGAGGCGGGCACGAGCAGGGCCGCGCCCATGCCCTGCAGCACCCGTCCGAGCGTGAGCAGCGCGAGGCTCGGCGCGGCGCCGCACAACGCCGAGGCCGCGGTGAACACCGCGAGCCCGGCCATATAGACCTGGCGCGCGCCGAGCCGGTCGCCGAGCGTGCCGCCCGAAAGCAGCAGGCTCGCGAACGTGAGCGTATAGGCGTTCACGACCCATTGCAGGCCGGCCACGCCGCCCGCAAGACTCGCACCGATGCGCTCCAGCGCGACATTGACGATCGAGGTGTCGAGGATCACCACGACATAACTGATGCTCGTGGCCCAGAGCACCCGGCGTTGCTGTGCGCGGCGGTGCGTCTCGTGCGTGTCGTGTATCTCGTGCGTCTCGTGCATTTGCATAGGCTCTCCCGCTACGCCGGCGCACGTTGGGCGCCGGTCACGAGCCCAGTATCGGTCGCAGGGCAGTGCCGATGCTTCGATGCGTGTCGAAACATGCGATCCTGCTCGCGCGTTACGCTATGCCTATGTTTTGGAGAAACGCATGAATGGCACGAACACGCACCCGAGGGTGTCCGCCACGGCCTTCCTGATCGCCGACCCCGCGCGCGCCGCGATGCTGATGGCGCTCGCCGACGGCCGTGCGCTGCCCGCCGGCGAACTGGCTTACGCGGCCGGCGTGACCGCGCAAACTGCGAGCAGCCATCTGGCGAAGCTGCTGGACGGCGGGCTGCTCGCCGTGGAAAAGGAAGGCCGCCACCGCTACTACCGGCTAGCGGACGCCCAGGTCGCCAGCTTGCTCGAAAACCTCGCGACGGTCGGCGCGCGCGCGCCGGTGCGCCGCAAGCCGCTGGGCCGCGAGGCGCGGGACCTGCGCTTCGCGCGCTGCTGCTACGACCACCTCGCAGGCCAGGTCGGCGTGGCGATCACGGAGCGCCTCACGGATGCGGGGCTCATCACGGCGCAAGCGGACAAACGCTTCGCGGTGACGCCCGCGGGCGAGACGTGGTTCGGCGAACTCGGGCTCGACGTCGCCGCGCTGAAACCGGGGCGCCACGGCATTGCACGCCAATGCCTCGACTGGACCGAGCGCCAGCATCATCTGGCCGGGCCGCTCGGCGTGGCCTTGCTCGCGCTGCTGTGCGAACGCGGCTGGATGCGGCGCACGCGTGCGTCGCGCGCGGTGCAGGTCACGCCGCGCGGCTGGGTCGATCTGCGCGAGCGGCTGGGCCTGACGCCCGAACTGCTGGCCGCCCACGCAGATGATTCGAACGACTAACGAATTGCACCTCGTCACGCGACGAGAAACCGCTGCGCGAGGCGCACCCAGCACGCCGCGCCGAGCGGCAGCACCTGGTCGTTGAAGTCGTAGCCGGGGTTGTGCACCATGCAGCCGCCGAACTCCCCTTCACCGTTGCCGAGCAGCAGGTAGCAACCGGGCGCCGCATTGAGCATCCAGGCGAAGTCCTCGCTGCCGTTCAAGCCCTTGGGCGCCTGCATGATGGAGCCGCCCCGCGAGAATCACGAGCGAGCCCAGCACGCCGGCCTGCGCATAGGTGGGCGCGAGCGAGATGCACAGCGTGCCCGCCACCATCCATGGCGATTCATAGCCCTCGACATGACTAGACAAATTAAAGAGGTACAACAATCACTACGACCGTGCATGCCGCAACGACGTCACGACTTGCCACAGGCATGAATTCATCGCCAATTCACGCCTCTTTACAGGGTTTTCCATGAGTCGGGATTTATGAAATTCTCTTGCGCTCAAATTCTTTTCTCTCCATGCTTGTCTATGCAAGTCGCACGAAACGCAAGAACGTCCCCACGGGTCCACGGTACCCACCGACAAAGGAGCATGGTCATGCAGGCGAAGTACACCCGGCTGGCAAAAGCGCTGATTGGCGCAGCACTCGGCGTCACGCTGCTTGGAAGCGGCAGTGCCGGCGCGAAGGAATGGAAAAGCGTGACGATCGCGCTCGACGGCAGCTATGCGCCGTGGAACCTGACACTGCCCGGCGGCAAGCTTGGCGGCTTCGAACCCGAACTCGTCGAAAACCTGTGTGCGCGCGCACAAATCCAGTGCAAGCTCGTCGCCCAGGACTGGGACGGCATGATTCCGGGCCTGCAGGCGGGCAAGTTCGATGTCCTGATGGATGCGATCTCGATCACGCCTGATCGCGAGAAAATCATTGCATTCTCGAAGCCCTATGCGGCCACCCCGGCCACCTTCGCCGTCTCCGATCCGAAGATCCTGCCCAAGGGCGGCCCGAACACGACGCCTCTGAAGCTCGACGCCGACTCGCGCAGCAACGCGCCCGCCATCGAGTCGATGCGCAAGGCGCTGAAGGGCAAGACGATCGGCATCCAGTCGGGCACGGTCTACACCGGCTTCATCAACGCCAACTTCAAGGACGTCGCGTCGGTGCGCGTGTACAAGACCGCGCCCGAGCGCGATCTCGATCTCACGAACGGCCGCATCGACGCCACCTTCGACGACGTGACCTACTACACCGCCAACGCCGACAAGTCGCCCGTGGTGATCGCCGGCACGATGATTTCCGGTCCGATCTGGGGACCGGGCGAAGGTCTCGCGTTCCGCAAACAGGACGCCGACCTGAAGGCGAAGTTCGACAGCGCGATCACGGCGGCACTTGCCGACGGCACCGTGAAGAAGCTCGCGATGAAGTGGTTCAAGACCGACGTGACGCCCTAAGCGCCGCATCCTGGCCGCGCGCGCCGCGCCTGACGCGCGCCCTCGCTTCCCGACCCGCGTGGATCCCTGCCATGTCTCTGTTATCGCTATTCAACACACTCGGCCTCGGGCCGGACGGCTGGGGTAGCGTTCTGCTCCTCGGCGCGTTGATGACGGTCGTGCTCACGCTTGCCGCATTGGCAATCGGCGCCGTGTTCGGTGCACTCATCGCCGCCGCAAAACTCTCGCGCCTGCGCGTGCTGCGCGTGGTCGGCGACTTCTACACGACCGTCTTTCGCGGCGTGCCCGAATTGCTCGTCATCTATCTGTTCTATTTCGGCGGCTCTTCCCTGGTCACCACCGTCGGTCAGTGGTTCGGCGCCGACGGATTCGTCGGCGTGCCGCCCTTCGCCGTCGGCGCGTTCGCGGTCGGCATGATTTCGGGCGCGTATCAGGCCGAGGTCTATCGCGCCGCCGTGCTCGCCGTTGCACGCGGCGAACTCGAAGCCGCTCGCGCGATCGGCATGCCGACGCTCACGCTGTTTCGCCGCATTCTGATCCCGCAGGTGCTGCGCTACGCGCTGCCCGGCATCGGCAATGTCTGGCAGCTGAGCCTCAAGGACTCCGCGCTGATTTCGGTCACCGGGCTCGCCGAGTTGTTGCGGGCGAGCCAGATCGCAGCGGGCTCGACGCACCAGTACTTCCTCTTCTTCGTCGTCGGCGGTCTGCTCTATCTCGCCATGACGGGCGTGTCGAACCGTGTCTTCGGTCGCGCCGAAGCGGTCGTCGGCCGCTCGTTCAAGCGCAACTTTGCGCGCAACTGATCGGGGAGCGCACACTCATGAATATCGATTTCGCGTTCCTGCTCGACACGATGCGCCAGCTCATCGGCGCCGTGCCGACCACGCTCGGTCTTTTCTTCGCGTCGCTCGTGCTGGGCGGCCTGCTCTCGCTCGTGATCGTCACGATGCGCGTCTCGCCGCACTGGCTGCCGAACCGTTTTGCGCGCGCCTACATTCTCGTATTTCGCGGCTCGCCGCTGCTGATCCAGATGTTCCTCGTCTATTACGGCCTCGGGCAGTTCGGCGTGATTCGCGAAAGCTTCCTGTGGCCCGTGTTGCGCGAACCCTATGTCTGCGCGGTCTTGTCGCTCGCGTTGTGCACGGCGGGATACACGGCCGAGATCATCCGTGGCGGCCTCATGGCGGTGCCCGTCGGGCAGATTGAAGCCGGCTACTCGATCGGCCTCTCCGGCTTCGCCCTGCTGCGCCGCGTGATCGGCCCGATCGCGCTGCGTCAGTGCCTGCCCGCGTATTCGACCGAAGCCGTGCTGCTCGTCAAGTCGACGGCGCTGGCTAGCCTCGTCACCGTTTGGGAAGTGACGGGGGTTGCGCAGCAGATCATTCAGCAGACCTATCGCACCACCGAGGTATTTACGTGCGCGGCGCTGATCTACCTGTTCCTGAACTTCGTGGTCGTGCGCCTGATCGGCTTCGTCGAGCAACGGCTGTCGCGCCACCTGCGCGCGGCGCCGCCCGCCCCGCGCAAACCCGCCGCGCCGCTCGAAGCCACGCGTGCCGCATCGTGACCCGCCGCCCTACCTGGAGAGATTGATGAATACGTCAGCACCCATTGCGCTGTCGGTGCGCAACATCCACAAATCGTTCGGTGACCATCACGTGCTCAAGGGCATTTCGCTCGACGCTCACGAGGGCGACGTCATTTCGATTCTCGGCGCGAGCGGCTCGGGCAAGAGCACGTTCCTGCGCTGCCTGAATCTGCTGGAGACGCCGGACGACGGCTCGGTCGCGCTCGCAGGCGAGGACCTCAGGATGAAGCGCCGCAGCGACGGCAAGCTGCAACCGGGCGACCGCCGTCAGGTCGACCGCGTGCGCTCGCAGCTCGGCATGGTGTTTCAGAACTTCAACCTGTGGTCGCACATGACCGTGCTGGAGAACCTGATCGAAGGCCCCATGCGCGTGCTCAAGCGCAGCCGCGCCGAGTCGGTCGAAGAAGCCGAGGCGCTGCTCGCCAAGGTCGGCCTTGCCGACAAGCGCGGCCACTACCCCGCACACCTGTCGGGCGGCCAGCAGCAGCGCGTGGCGATTGCGCGCGCGCTCGCGATGCATCCGAAGGTGATGCTGTTCGACGAGCCGACCTCGGCGCTCGACCCCGAACTGGTCGGCGAAGTGCTGCGCGTGATGCGCACGCTCGCCGACGAAGGCCGCACGATGCTCGTGGTCACGCACGAGATGGGCTTCGCGCGCCACGTTTCGAATCGCGTGATGTTCCTGCACCAGGGCCAGGTGGATTCGGATGGCACGCCAGACGAGGTATTCGGCGAACTGAAGTCGGACCGCTTCCGCCAGTTCGTGTCGAGCCACCAGGATCGCAACGCTCACTAAACCCGCACCACGCACTCCCATGGCCATCACCCGTACCCAGCATCCACTCGACTGGCGCGCGATCGCTAGCGTCGCCGCAGGCCAGCCGCTGATCCTCGGCGCCGATGCGCAGGCGAACATTCGCAGCGCCCGTGTGCTCGTCGAACAGATCGTCGCGCGCAGCATCCGTGCGTATGGCGTGAACACGGGCGTGGGCGCGCTGTGCGATGTGATCGTCTCGCAAGACGAACAGCACGACCTGTCGCACAACATCCTCATGAGCCACGCAGTGGGCGTGGGCGAGCCGCTAGGCGCAGACGAGACGCGCGCGATCATGGCTGCGGCCATCAACAACTTCGCGCATGGCCACTCGGGTGTGCGCCTCGAAGTCGTCGAGCGCCTTGCCACGCTGCTGGAGGCGAATTGCCTGCCGGAGGTGCCCGCGTTCGGTTCCGTCGGCTATCTGAGCCATATGGCGCACATCGCGCTCGTTTGCGTGGGCGCGGGCCATGTGCGCTGGAACGGCGAGCGCCTCAACGGCGCGCAAGCCCTGCAGCGGCTCGGCCTGCAGCCCCTGTCGCTCGGCGCGAAGGAGGGCTTGAGCCTCGTGAACGGCACGCCGTGCGTGACCGGGCTCGCGGCGCTCGCGCTTCACCGCGCGGAGCGCCTGCTCGACTGGGCCGACGTCGTGGCCGCAATGAGCTTCGAGAATCTGGGCGGCCAGATCGCGGCGTTCGACACCCGTTCGCTCGCGTTTCGTGTGTCGCCGGGCCTCGCCTGCGTGGGCGAGCGTCTGCGCGCGGCGCTCGCCGGTAGCGCGCTGCTCGAGATCTCGCTCGGGCGGCGCACCCAGGACCCGCTCAGCGTCCGCACGATTCCGCACGTGCACGGCGCCGCGCGAGACACGTTCGCGGCAACGGCCGAAGTCGTGAACCGCGAGCTGGCCTCGGTGACCGACAATCCGATCGTGGCCGGCACGCCGGAGTCGCCGCGTGTGTACTCGCAGGCGCATGCGGTCGGCGCCTCGATCGCGCTCGCCATGGACAGTCTCGCCACCGCGATTGCCCAGGTCGCGGCGATGGCCGAACGCCGCCTCGACCGTCTGGTCAACCCGCTCGTGAGCGGCCTGCCCGCCTTCCTCGCGCACGCATGCGGCACGCGTTCGGGCTTCATGATTGCGCAGTACACGGCCGCGTCGCTGGTCGCGCAGAACCGCCGTGAAGCCGCTCCCGCGAGTCTCGACGGCGGCGTGACATCGGGGCTGCAGGAAGACCATTTGTGCCATGCGACGCCGGCCGCGCTGAAGGCGCTCGCGGTCATCGAGAACAGCAACCGCATTCTCGGCATCGAACTGCTCGCTGCGGCACAAGCCTACGATCTGCAGCCGCTCGACGCGGCGCGCGCGCCCTATACGGACGCGCTCTACGCCAGCGTGCGCGCCACGCTGCCGACCTATCGCGACGACCGCCCGCTCTCCGACGACATGACTTTCGCGTTTCGCCTCGTTGCCGACGCCGCCCCGCCGCCGCTTCCCGGCCCGGCATGTGACGGCGCCGGGACCGTCTCGCGGGAAACGGAGCCAGACATGCCGCCAATCGCGCGCAATATGGCGGCCCCGGCGAGCAGCGCGGTTCCCGGCACTGTCGGCGTCTGAAGCGAGGTCAGGGATGAACGCGCCATCTTCGCTGATCGACAACTCGACGCAATCCGCGACAGCGCACAAGGTCGCTCCAGCGTATGAGCAGATCAAGCGCTACGTGCTCGATCGAATCACGGACGGGACCTGGAAACCGGGTGAGGCCATTCCGTCGGAGACGGAGCTCGTCAAGGAATTCGGCGTCGCGCGCATGACCGTGTCGCGCGCGCTGCGCGAACTGTCGGCCGAGCATGTGCTCAGACGCGTTCAGGGCGCGGGAACGTTCGTCGCCTCGCGCGACGTCGAATCGACCGTCCTCGAGGTTCGCAACATTGCCGACGAAATCGCCGCGCGGGGTCACCGGCACAGCGCGCGGGTGCTGACGCTGGGCACCAGCTCGAACGATCAGGCGATGGCCGCACTCGAGCTCGGCTGCGGTTCCGTGTTCCATTCGCGTATCGTCCACTACGAGGAAGACGAAGCGATTCTGTACGAGGACCGCTACGTGAACCCCCATGTGTTTCCGGGTTATCTCGAGCAGGACTTCACACGGGAAACACCGAATCACTACATGATGCGGCTCGCGCCGGTTCAACGGGCGGAGTTCCGCATCTACGCGCAAAAACCGGATGCGGACATACGACGCCATCTTTCGATGAATATTGGCGAGCCCTGCCTGCTGATGTGGCGGCGTACGTGGGTCGGCAGCGCCGTGGCGACCGCCGTGGAGCTCTGGCATCCCTCATCACGTTTTCATCTGGTCGGCAAAGTCTCGACCTAACCCCGGGGGTACCGCGCTCCTTTCCTCGCCGCGTTACGCAAAACAACGGGCGCAGCCGCGAAGTCGCGTGTGGAACGCTGACGTCGCGGACTGCGGGATTTAGCCTTCGCGTTGCTCTACGCTTTGCCCGGCTTCGCGCCCGCCTCGCGCGCCCGCGCGAGCACGTCGAGATTGCCCTCGCCGAAACCGTGGTGGCCGCTGCGCTGCACGACTTCGAAAAAGATCTCGCCGGGATGGCGTTTGACGAAGGTCTGGAAAAAGAGCCGCGGCACGCCGTCGTCGCCAATCTCGCCATCGATCAGCACATGGCGCTTGCGCAGCGCTTCGAGGTCCACGCCGTGGCCGGGCAAACGCGCATCCACGGTCTCGTAGTAGGCGGGCGGCGGTTCGACGAACTCCACGCCATTGGCCTTGAGCGCATCGACGCTCGCGAGGATGTCGTTGCTCGCAAGCGCGATGTGCTGCACGCCTTCGCCGGGATGCTCGGGCAGATAGTCGTGCAATAGCTGCGTGCGCCGCGTGCCTTCCTCATAAACAGGAATGCGCAGTTCGCCATCGGGCGACACCAACACGCGGGACTCCTCGGATACATGCCAGTTCGCGTTGATCTCGTGGATCTCGCGGAAATGCAGCAGGTCGCGATAGAAGTCGAGCCATTCCGCAATGCGCCCCGCTCCCACCGTCTGCGTGAGGTGGTCGACGCGCGTGAGACCGGTGCCGCCGTGATCGAGATCGGTATGCGCCGTGGCGACGTCGATGGGCCGGAAGTCGATGTCGAAGATCGAGATGTCGCCCACGCCGCCGCGCTGGCCGCCACGGCCGCGCCAGCGGTCGATGAAATAGAGGTGCGAATCGCCGATGCCCTGGATCGCCGGAATGTGCAGCTCCGCAGGCCCGAGGCGCTCGCCTTCGAACGCCCATGCGCCGAGCGAGATGGCATGCTCGAAGGCGCGCCTCGCATTGTCGACGCGCACACCGATCGCGCAGATGCCCATGCCGTACTCCTGCGCGTAGCGCGCGGCGAACGAGTCGGGCTCCGCGTTCAGCAGGAAATTCATCTCGCCCTGGCGGTAGAGGGTGACCGCCTTGCTCACATGGCGCGCGATCGCCTTGAAGCCGAACTGCTCGAAACGGCGGCCGAGGTCGGCGGGCTCGGGCGCGGCGAACTCGACGAACTCGAGGCCGGCCATGCCGAGCGGGTTGTCCGCCTGCGGCGGAGGATTAGCGGGGCTGGACATGCAATGGGCTCCTGACGCAAGCGCTGAAACGGATACTTCGCTGCCCCCGTTGCAGACTGCGCCGACGCGAATCTGGCAAATGAGGCAGGCCGATTTTAACCAGTTCGTTCATTTAGACGAAGACCGCCGTGCGCGGGCGGTCCGCGCGCGCCGCCCTATGCTGCGTCTCACGTTTAGCGCATATCGTGAATATCGCAGCATGGCACATGCGCAACAGTCTGGAGACAACTGATGACCCCAAGCCTCGACACCACCGGCTCGCCCGACGCCGCCCCTCTCGCGCCGTCGCGCAGCCAGGCCCGCAAGGCGGCGCTCGGCAGCTTCGTCGGCGCGGTCGTCGACTGGTACGACTTCCTGCTCTATGGCATCGTCGCCGCGCTGGTGTTCAACGTGGCGTTCTTTCCTCAGGTCGGCAGGACCATGGGCACGCTCGCCGCGTTCGCGACCTTCGGCGTGGGCTTCCTGTTTCGGCCGCTCGGCGGCGTCGTGTTCGGCCACTTCGGCGACCGGCTCGGCCGCAAGCGCATGCTCGTGCTGACCGTCATGATGATGGGCCTGTCCACCGTGGCCATCGGACTCTTGCCGACCTTTGCGACCATCGGCTGGTGGGCGCCCGTGCTGCTCGTCACGATGCGCGCGCTGCAAGGCTTCGCCGTGGGCGGCGAATGGGGCGGCGCCGCGCTGATGGCCGTGGAAAGCGCGCCGCGCGGCAAGAAGGCGTTCTATAGCAGCGGCGTGCAAGTGGGCTACGGCGTGGGCCTCGTGCTCGCCACCGGCCTCGTGGCGCTCCTGAGCCACCTGCTCGGCGACGCGGCGTTCCGCTCGTGGGGCTGGCGTCTGCCGTTCCTCTTCAGCGTCGTGCTCGTGCTCGTGGGCCTGTGGGTACGCTCGAGCATGGACGAGTCGCGCGAGTTCGTCGAGACGGTCGAGCACGGCCATCGCAAGCTCAAGATGCCGGTACTCGAAGCGCTCACGCGTCACCCTAAGGCCTTCCTGTATATCATCGCGCTGCGCCTGGCCGAACTCTTCACGATGTATATCGTGACCGCCTTCGCGCTGAGCTATTCGACCAGCAATCTCGGCATGTCGCGCGATCTGTTTCTCGGCATCGGCCTGTTCGTGGGCGCGCTGTCCTGCGTGACGATCCCCTGCTTCGCGTGGCTCGCCGATCGCCTCGGCCTGCGCCGCATCTATCTGATCGGCGCGTGCATCGGTCTCGTGAGCGCCGTGCCGTTCTTCCTCGCGCTCGAAGCGCGGGCCACGGTCTGGATCGTGATCTTCTCCGTGATGCTCGCGAACATCGCCCACGACATGGTCGTGAGCGTGCAGCAGCCGCTCTTCACCGAGCTGTTCGGCGCCGAGTACCGCTACAGCGGCGCGGGCGTGGGCTACCAGTTCGCGAGCGTGGTGGGCGGCGGCTTCACACCGTTCATCGCCGTGGCGCTGGTGGGCGTCGGCGGCGGTTCGTGGCACCTCGTCGCCGCGTACCTCGCGATTGGCTGCCTGATCTCGCTGATCGTGGCGGCGCGCATGAAACCGGAGTGAGCAGGAGCCGATCGCTCGCTCGCAAGCCGCAGGCGTTTGGTGCCTGCGGCTTTTTCCATTGTTTTGGCCACCGTGCAGCACAGGGTCTTGCACGCCGATGAAGAAACCGCCACTGGACCGGCGCGACTGGATCGCCGGGCTCGAAAAAGGCCTCGCGATTCTCGAAGCCTTCGACAGCGAGCACGCGCGCATGACGCCCACCCAGGCGGCCGAGCGCACGGGCCTCTCGCGCACCGCCGCGCGCCGTTATCTGCTCACGCTCGAATCGCTGGGCTATGTGTACACGGACGGCCGCCTGTACGGCCTCACGCCGCGTGTGCTGCGCGTCGGCTGGTCCTACTTCGATTCGGCGCGCCTGCCGCGCACCGTACAGCCTTATCTGCAGCAGCTGAGCGCGACGCTCAACGAATCGGCTTATGTGAGCGTGCTGGACGGCTGGGACCTCGTCGTGATCGCGCGCAATGGCGTGTCGCGCGTGATGACGACGGGTTTCGTGCTCGGCGCGCGCGTGCCCGCGCCGCTCATCTCGCCGGGCGTGGTGCTGCTCGCGCACGAGGCCGATCAGGACGCGGTGTCAGCGTGGCTCGATACGGTCGAGCTGTCGCCCTTCACGCCGCATACCATCACGAGCGGCGCGCGCCTGCGCGAGAAAATCGGGCGCGCCCGTGTGGACCGCTATGCGCTCATCGAGCAGCAGTTGCAGGTGGGCGTGCGCGGCATTGCCGTGCCGCTCAGGAATCGCAACGGCGAGGTGGTCGCCGCACTCAGCACCAACATGCCGATGGGCGAAGAAAGCCCCGAGGCCGCTCTCCAGCGCGTCCTGCCGCATCTGCAGGAAAGCGCGCTCGCCATGCTCAACGTGCTTTAACGCGGTGTTCAAACCACGGCTCACGAGCGCGTGAGCGCCGCATGATCGCCCGTCATGCGCGCGCTGCCCGCCACGGCGAGTCCCGCTGTGGCGAGCGTTTCGCGCGCATGCCCGCGTATATCGTCGACGGCATATTGCGCATCGGCGTTGCGCACCCATGCGCGCACCAGCAGGCGCGCGCCGCCGCCGGACGGGTAGCAGTCCACGGCGACCGTCGGCGCGAGCGTCGCGCCGTTCTGCACGCGCGGTTCGGCGCTCACCATCTCCTTGAGCTTGCCGATCGCCGCGTCCACCTGGTCGCGCCGCGCGAGATCGACCGTGACGTCGATACGCTGCGTGCCGCCGCTGCTGTAGTTGATGACGGGATTGCTCCAGATCTGGCTGTTCGGCACGAAGACGACATTGCCGTCGCCGCGCTCGATGCGCGTGGTGAACAGCCCCACCTCGCACACGATGCCCGCCGCCGCGCCGCTGCCTTCGATCACGTCGCCCGCGCGAAACGGGCGCAGCATCAGCAGCATGATGCCGGCGGCGATGTTTTGCAGCGTGCCTTGCAGTGCCAGGCCGATGGCGAGACCGGCGGCGCCCAGCGCGGCGAGGACGCTAGC
Organism: Paraburkholderia sp. EG286B; assembly: GCF_040965655.1. Classification (NCBI taxonomy): domain Bacteria; kingdom Pseudomonadati; phylum Pseudomonadota; class Betaproteobacteria; order Burkholderiales; family Burkholderiaceae; genus Paraburkholderia; species Paraburkholderia sp. EG286B. The sequence goes on from NZ_JBFRCF010000026.1 coordinate 44,026, forward strand.
CGTGGCGATGCCCACCTCGCTGAGCGCGGCGACGAGCGCAATCACGCGCACGGTCCACGCCGCCATGCCCGCGAGCATCGGCGCGAGCGTGGGATCGGCGTGCGAGTGCGCCAGCATGCTCGCGAACACGTGCGCCACGCGATTGGAAACCCACCAGCCGACCACCAGTATCAGCACGGCGACGATCACATTCATGACGTCGTGCGTCATCGTGGCGAGCAGCGAGGGCTGCAGATGGAAAAGGCGGTTGAGGAAATCGTCCATGATCGGGGATCAGATGGTTGCGATGGGGGCGAGGTGCGCGCATGGCGCACCCCATAGGACCCGGCAGCAGTCTGCATGCCCGTAAGCTTTGAAAGCCTCGGCTTCGCAACCCTTATCGATCCGGCACCATTGCGGCGCGACCAGGCCGCCATTGCTTGCGCCCGCAACGATCTCCTCGCCCTGCGACGCTAGAAGTCCACCGCATCGCGAATGATCGGGCACGTCATGCAATGGCCGCCGCCGCGCCCGCGCCCCAGTTCCGCGCCCACAATCGTCACGACCTCGATGCCGGCCTTGCGCAGCAGCGTGTTCGTATAGGTGTTGCGGTCGTAAGCGAAGACCACGCCGGGCGAGGTGCAAACGAGGTTCGCGCCGCTGTCCCATTGTGTGCGTTCACGCTGGTAGTCGTTGCCGCCCGCTTCCACCACACGCATTTTCTTGATGCCGAGCGCCGCGCTCACCACCTCGACAAAGGACTTTTTCTCCTGACGCAGTTCCACGCCCGCCGGTTGATCGCTGGGCCGGTACGTGAAGGTGCGCGTGCGTGCGAGGAAATCCGGCGCGATCAGCACGCATTCGCGATCGGCAAAGGTGAAGACCGTATCGAGGTGCATGGCCGCGCGAATTTTCGGCATCGCCGCCACGATCACCTGCTCGGCGGCGCCCTTCTTGAAGAGCGTGGCGGCGAGCTGGCTGATCGCCTGGCGCGAGGTGCGCTCGCTCATGCCGATCAGCACGGTCTTGTTGCCGATGGGCATGACATCGCCGCCTTCGAGCGTCGCCATGCCGTGGTCCTGTGTGGGGTCGCCCCACCACACGTTGACCTTGCCCGCGAAATCCGGATGAAACTGGTAAATCGCCGCGGCTAGAATCGTTTCCTCGTGCCGCGCGGGCCAGTACAGCGGATTGAGCGTCACGCCGCCGTAAATCCAGCAGGTGGTGTCGCGCGTGTAGATCGTGTTCGGCAGCGGCGGCAGCAGATATTCGGTGGACCCGGCCGCTTCGCGCACGACCTTGAGCGCCGCGCCGCCATGCGATTCGGGGAAATCGTGGATCGAGAGGCCGCCGAGCAAGGTCTCGGCCAGCTTGCGATCGTCGAGCCCTTCCAGATAGCTGCGCAGTTCGTCGATGAACCCCAGCCCGACCTGGTTCGGCACGATCTGGTTGTCGAGAATCCACTTCTTGCCTTCTGGCACGGCAACGGTTTCGGCGAGCAGGTTGTGCATTTCCACGACCTCGACGCCGCGGTCGCGCATCTTCGTGACGAAGTCGAAATGGTCACGCTTCGCGTTGTCGACCCACAGCACGTCGTCGAACAGCAGCTCGTCGCAATTGCTCGGCGTGAGACGCGAGTGCGCCATGCCGGGCGCGCACACCATCACCTTGCGCAGTTGCCCGACCTCCGAGTACACGCCGAGCGGGCGCTCGTCCTTCGCCTTTGTCTTGCCGCCCTTCGCGGCTTTCTCCGCCTTTTCTGCCTTTTCTGCCTTCTCTACCTTCTCTGCCTTTGCGCCCTTGTCACTCTTGCCACCGCCCTTCGCCTTGGACATATCGATCTCCGCTCGTTCTCGTTAGACCGCCATGGTGCCCGTGGCCAGCGCAACGACGCCTACGATGGCCGCGACGGCCGCCACGATGAAAATGACCCAGTCGCTCGTACGCTGGAAAACCTTCAGCTTGCGCTCGCGCCGCGCGAGGAAATACAGCACCGTGCCCGGTGCGTAAAGAATCGCCGACAGCAGGATGAACTTGAGACCGCCGGCAACGATCATGAACAACGTGTAGATCACGGCGACCGAGGCCAGCACGAGATCGCGCTTGCGCTCTTCTGGCCTTACCTCGTAGCTCTCGCCGCGGTTCGAGACCATGAACCCGTAGGCGGCGACGAACAGGTACGGAATCAGCGACATCGAACTCGTGAGGTTGAGCATCAGCGAGAACGCATCGCGCGAAAAATACGTGCTCGCGACCAGCAACTGCACGACGATGTTGGTGATCCAGAGCGCGTTGGCCGGCACGTTGTTGGCGTTCTCGCGCGCGAAAATGGCCGGCATGTCCTGATTGCGTGCCGCCGCGAACATCACCTCGGCGCAGATCAGCGACCACGCCAGATACGCGCCCAGCACGGAAACGATCAGGCCGATGCTCACGAAGATCCCTCCCCACGGACCGACCACGCTTTCGAGCACGGCCGCCATGGAGGGCTGGCGCATGCCCGCCACGTCCCCGCGCGGCAGTACGGCGAAAGGCAGCATGGAAACGAGCACCATGAGCGTGGTCACGCCGGCGAAGCCGAAGATCGTTGCACGCCCCACGTCCGTGCGCTCCTTCGCGTAGCGCGAATACACGCTCGCCCCTTCGATGCCGATGAACACGAACACGGTGACGAACATCGTCGCGCGAATCTGCTGGATGAGGCCGCCCTCCTGCGCCGCGGACTGGATGTTCAGGTGGAAGGTCCCGTATTTGAAGACGAAAAGGAGGATGACGATGAACACCACGATCGGTATGACCTTGGCGAAGGTCACGATGGTGTTGATGAACGCGGCCTGCTTCACGCCGCGCAGAATGAGAAAATGAAACAGCCAGATGCCGATCGACGCGACGACGATGGCCGTGACCGTATTGCCGTCGCCGAAAATCGGGAAAAATGCGCCCAGTGTGGACTTGATCAGCACCCAGTACGAAACGTTGCCGATGCAACTGCCGATCCAGTAACCGAACGCCGAGAGGAAGCCGGGGTAGTCGCCAAAGCCCTCTTTGGCATAGACGAACACACCGGCGTCGAGTTTCGGCTTGCGCTCCGCGAGCGCCTGAAACACGCGCGCGAGCGTGTACATGCCTACGCCCGCCACGAGCCACGCAATCGCCGCACCGACCGGCCCCGTTGCATTGGCGAAGGTCCGCGGCAGAGAAAAGATCCCGGCGCCCACCATGCCCCCGACTACCATCGCGGTCAACTGCACGCGACTCATCTTCTGCTCGGTATCGGCCATCGGTTTCCTCGCTTTTTGTTCGGGACTTCGCTTTATCGACAGATCAGCCACACCTGCGTTCACTTCATCGGGTCACGCGTACCGAGTTGTTGCCCATCAGCACACGCACACGGTCACCGGGGACGAACTGCTGATCCGCGTCCTGCACCACCGACATCAGTTGTCCCGAATCCAGACGCACGACGATTTCAAGGCCTTGCCGCTGCGTGACGCGCTGCTCCACGGCATTGCCTGCCGCGCCGCCCAGCACGGCGCCGCCGATGCCCGCTGCAACGGCGCCCGTGCCGCGCCCGATATTGCTGCCTGCCGCGATGCCGCCAAGCGCGCCACCGGTGATCGCGCCGATGCCCGTTGGGCCCGGCTGAATCGTGACGGCCCGCACGGTTTCGACGGTACCCAGTTCGATCACGAACACCTGCTGAGCCTGCGCCGGCGTGAAGACCGAGCCGGAAGTCGGCGCCTCGCAACCGCTAAGCGCAACCGAGACAGCCACGGAGCCAAGAAGTGTTGCAGCGAGATATCGCATGACATTCCCCCCTTAATGCGGCGCATTGCGGATTCGCCAATTCATTCGGCCTGTTTGCTAACGATTCCACGTAAAGTCATTAGCGAACATTTAGCCAAAATGTACCCGGTGAATTGCCTTTTGCCATCCATCCTCCGGACACCTGACGAACATTATGGAATACGATTCGCACATGATGTATTCAACGTGGCATTCGTTCGAGAATCGTTCAGCAATTCAATGTGGCGCGCATTTTTTATCCGCGATTTCCCGCGCTCGCATTACGACCGGACAAAGATCAGAAAAAGGCTCGAACATGAAATCGACGGATGACCAGAAATTGTCGCTGCCGGTCCTGACGGCCATGGTCGTGGGCTCCATGGTCGGCGCCGGCATCTATTCGCTGCCGCGCAACTTCGCGCTCGAAGCAGGCCCCGCGGCCGCCATCATCTCATGGTGCATTGCGGGAGGCGGCATGTATATGCTGGCCCGCGTCTTCCAACTGCTCGCCGAAATCCGGCCCGACCTCGACTCCGGCATCTTTGCCTATGCACGTGACGGCTTCGGCGGCTACGCCGGCTTTCTCTCCGCGTTCGGCTACTGGATGGCCGGTTGCTTCGGCAATGTCTCTTATTGGGTGCTGATCAAATCCACGCTCGGCGCATTCGTGCCGGCATTTGGAAACGGCAATACGCCGATTGCCATTGCAGTTTCGTCGGTCGGCATATGGGCATTTCACTGGATGCTGCTGCGCGGCATTCAGCAGGCCACGCTCATCAATGCGATTCTTACTGTCGTCAAGATTCTGCCCATTTTCGTTTTTATCGGCATTTTGAGCGTCTATGCGAGCGCGGAGCCATTCACGGACAATCTCGCGGAAAGCGCTCGAGGGCTTGCCCCGCAGGTCAAAGGGACCATGCTCGTGACGGTATTCGTGTTTCTCGGCATTGAAGGCGCAAGCGTCTATTCGCGCTACGCGAAAAAGCGCTCGGACGTGGGCGCCGCCACGATACTCGGCTTCGCCTTCGTGCTGTTGCTGCTCGTGCTCGTGACGCTGCTGCCCTACGCGCATCTCTCGCGCGTGGATATCGCCGTCATGCGGCAACCCTCAATGGCGTCGGTGCTTGGCGCCGTGATCGGCTCGCCTGGCGTCGTGTTCATCGGCGGTGCGCTCATCGTCTCCGTGCTCGGCGCCTACCTCGCATGGTCGCTGATCTGCGCGGAAGTGCTGTATGCCAGCGCGAAGGCGGACGCCATGCCAGCCATTTTCGCGCGCCGCAATGCGCGGCAGCTTCCCACCGCCGCGATCTGGCTCACGAGCGGCGTGGTACAGGCCTTCGTCATCAGCACCTACTGGTCCACCGACGCCTTCTCGCTCATGCTGCGCCTCACGAGCGCCATGGCGCTCATCCCCTACTTTTTCGTGGCGACCTTCGGGCTCAAGGCCATCCGCGCCCTGCCGCAATCGGCCATGAGCGCGCGAACGCGCACGCTGCGCTATGCCACGGCGGGCATCGCCACGATTTATACACTGTTCCTGCTTTACGCTTGCGGACTGGAACTGCTGGTCATGTCCGCGCTGCTCTATGGACCCGGCAGCCTGCTGTACTTGTGGGCGCGCCGCGAGCGTGGCGAGGCGTTTTTTTCCCGGCCCGAGTGGTGCGCGTTTCTCGTGGTGATGAGCGGCGGACTCGTCGCGATCGTCGGGCTGAGCACCTCGGCGTGGCGTTAGCCGCGCGCCACTGCGCCTGCCCGCATCCATCGGCCTCGTGACTGCGCTCGCCGCCATCCAAACGTTCCAAAGTTCGACAGTGAGGAACCATGCCTATCAGCTACGCGCTCCGCAAGGCGCGGCTCGAAGCGGTCGAGCAACGCACGATGAAGGTTTCCATTTACGTCGTGTGCCTCGGTTTCGCGGCCAACGTCGGCTATGGCTTCTTAGTGCAATCCGATACGCTGCTGCTCACCGCCATTTTCTATCTGCTCAATCTCGTGAGTTCCGCGCTTGGATTGCTCGTGGCCACCGTGGTGAGCCGGCCCGCGACGACTCGCTTCGAATATGGGTATTGGTTCCTCGAGCCGCTCGTGAACGGCATAAACGGGCTCATGATGCTGCTCGTTTGCGTTTATGGCTTCGTGAACGGGATTGAGGGGATTCGTTCGGGCGGCCACGTGGTGAATGCGCAAGGCGTCATGCTGATCAGCGCCGCGAGTTGCGTGATCAGCTTTGCCATGGTGGTCTATAAAAAGCGCGCGGCCGCGCAGATCAATTCCAAGCTGCTCAAAACCGACGGCTGGAAATGGATCATGAAATTCTCGTTCAGCGCAGCCACACTACTCGGCTTTTTCGTGTATTCGATATTGCCCGAAAGCCTTCACTATCTATGGGCGCGCTATGTCGACAGTGCAATGACCGCGGGGCTCTCACTGATATTTCTCTCCGCGCCAGTGAAGATCGTGAGCACGAGCTTTGCTGAATTGCTGCACATGAGCCCCGCCGAGAACAATCCGCGTTCGGAGATCCAGATGGCGCTTTCGAAGCTCGAACGCGAACTTGGCATCCTGCGCCATCACACACACGTCATCCAGGCGGGCCGGCGCAATTTTGTCGAAGTCAGCGTGCTCGTCGGCGCTACGTCCACGCTAAGCGATCTCGCCTCGCAGGACGAATTGCGCGAACGCATCTGGGAAACGCTCAGCGCGAATCCGCTGGAAAACCGGCTCGTTGTGCAGATTACCGCGGACCCGCGCTGGGAAGACGGACGCCAGCCTGGATAACGCGCGCCTCGCCAGAGCGCGCTCGAAGAAGGCGAGTATTCCGTGGCGTGTCCGGCTCCATCCTGGCGGCCACCGGAGACTTTGTCATCCGAACACGTCAGCGCGGCGACCGGGAATGGTCGATCGCTCCCGGCTGCGTTGGAACCGTGCCGACAGCAAAGCGCGGTGCCGCGTTCGCCACCAGAATCAGGGCGGCACCGGCCAGGCCGCTCGATACGTGCTTCAGCGCATGCCCCGCGATCACGTGGCGAGTGAGTTCCCACACCTGCCAGTCAAGGCTCTCGAAGAGCTTGGCCACCCCGTAGAAAACGATCACCATCGTCCAGCCGAATACGCTGTCCACCTTGCGTGTGAGCGTCAAGCCGACGATGAACATGAGCCCGCCGAACTGCAGGATCGCGTACGGCCATAGGCTGTTGAGGGCGAGCCAGTACTCGATCGTGCCTAGCGATACGGCAACCAGGATTAGCAACGGTACCCAGCCCACGCGCTGCCCGGTGTGCGACGTCCAGAGCATCGCCAGTATGCCGGCGAAGACGATCGTCATCGGCAGGCGGTCCCAGACGAGCGTCGCGTCGGAAGGTGCCCAGTGATAGTAGGCCGACCCGATTGCGGTTAGCACGAGCCCGAATCCGGCGACTACCATGCCGGGGAATTTTGGCGGCTGCCGCGACGCATTTCGTTTCGCCCAACCGAGGCAGGCGATCCCTGCCGCCAGAATGACGAGATTCGACAGCACGTCCGCGGCATGCGGTATCAAGCCCAGCGCGCGTTGGTCCGCGAAGTGGTGATACGACGCCGGCTGCGCCAGCGGCCATAACAGCTGCAACACCGTGCCCACCACGAAGAGCATGATGCTGCCAAGCAGCAATCGGGTCATGTTCACGGTGCTCGTCTCCGGGTATGACGCAACACTCAACAGGCGCTGGTGCTGCACAGGTACATCTGGCCGGCAGGTGGCCGCGGCGGCCCCATGCGAGCTTGCGCACCCTGCCCGTATCATCGGACAAACCAGGCTCGGTAACAAGGTTGGCTCGGTGTCCGGATGCTGTCGAGTCTTCCAGTCGAGTTGCTGTTGCAGCCGTCGGCTTACGGCTCGTCGTAATCATCGCCGGTCTGCTCCAGTTCCCTCAACGCTTCTGCGGGATCCTCCGGCTTCCCGGCAGCGGTCTCATGAGTACGCCTCGGTGAATCGACAACGGGAGGAGGCATCTTGCCGATGCCCTCGTCGATGCGTTGCAGGAGATACGGGAAGAACGGATTCGATGCAATCCGGAACATCGAGTCGAGCGTCAGAATCAACGTGCCGCGTTCTCCGCGCGGCGCGAGCGTACCAAGGTTGACATTGAAGTTCTCGTCGTCGCCCGGCTCGATGCCGTAGAGTGCGTCCGTCACGGGAAATGGAATCGCAACATGCGATAACGAAAAAATGTCCGGAGGATAGTCAATCTCCAAAGGACGAACGTGAGTTGCCACACTGCCGGCATCGACACGGCGTTCGACCGTATGAGCCGAATCCTGTGAGGCATTGGCAACGACCGTGGTGCGATAGTTCTGCGGCCCGATGCGCAGCAGCCGTGTGAGCGCCGAGTAGGACGCGACGCGCAGGAAGGTTCTGAAACTCACGCTGCGGTTCACATCGAACAACACGATTTCACTGCCGTTTGCGGGAAGCTTGTCATACAGCGACGACATGACAGCAGGGGTGCTGACCGTGAAATCGGTAACCGACTGGAACGTCAGCACGGGAGGGAGCGAATTCAACCGATTCTCACGCTCGAGCCTCGTCATCTGCTCCTGGATGGCGCTGGTAAGCAGCCAGGACTGACGCGCTGCGTTTACCGGGAACGAGTTGTATTTGAAGGGGTTGAATTCCGGCACGATGCCGAGCCAGGCGGCCCGCGCGAACGCGGGCAACATCGCGGGTAGTCCCACGAGGCCCGCAAACCGCGCGTAACGAGTGACTCCGATCATCGGCGAAATGAGCACGAGCCGGGTGGGACGCGTGAGCGCGGGGTTCTCGATGGCGTCCATCGCATATTGCAGGGCAAGCGCGCCGCCGTTCGAGAAGCCTATCAGTTCGAGCGGTTTGTCCGGGCCCACGCGCCGGCGCGCTTCGCGAACCGCGAGTCGCGTTGCTGCGGCCCATTCTTGCCATGTGACATGGGTCAGTCCCGCTGGCACGGTACCGTGTCCAGGCAAACGGATGGCGATCGCGACAAAGCCCCGGTCACGGTAGTTGCGCGCGATGTGCCGCAAACTGTAGGGCGAGTCCGTCATGCCATGCAGCAGCACCACCGCTCCAACCGGCGGTCCGGGAGGTTCCAGTATGTACGAGCGGTTCCAGTCCTGAGCGAAGTGCTCCGGATAGATCGGTGAACCTTCGTAGTATCGGTTCGACGGGACACGCTCGGATGCGTTGATCTTTTCGACGACGTTGACGCGCACATCCTCGAAAAGCCGCGACTCCTCCCGCATGTACGCACGCCAGTCGCCGGCGTCTATTTCTTCGACGGTCATCTCCCGCGGCACGTAGGTGTGCCAGGCGGATAGTTCCGGGCCGCGCAGCGAAGACCATGCCCGCACACCCAGTGCGAGTAACGCGAGCACGACCAGGATCGACACGCATATTTTTATTACCTTCAGCGACGTGCGTAGCATGGCTTTTCTCTTGGAAGCAACTTCAAAATACAGAGTGACCTTGAACTTCTTCTGCTGCGTATCCATTCGACCGGATGCTGCGTGATGCGTCGCCGGGTCCTATGTCTTTAAAGGCTGTGTCACCTGCCCTGCGAGGCATTGCCCTTTCGGTCGGCGCTCAGGGACACGAGCGTATGCGAATCGGCGATATCGACCCAGCCACCGCCCATGGCCTGATACACGCTGATCACCTGGTTATAGCGCGAGGCCTGCAAGCTGGCGAGGGCAAGCTCGGCGGAGAACAGGTCGTTTTCGGATATCAGCACTTCGAGATAGCCGATCAACCCGTCTTCGAACTTGAGCCGCGAGAACCTCGCATATTCGCGCAACGCATCGACGCGCTGCTGCTGAAGCGCGGTCTGCTCGATGGTCATTTGTGAGCTGACGAGCGCATTATTGGTGTCGTTGAACGCGCCCAGCACCGTCTGCCTGTAGACCAGTTCGGCCTGGCGCTTTTGTGCCTCGGCTGACTGCACCTGGCCACCAATCGCACCCGACGTGAAGATCGGCCCGGTCAGTCCTGCTGCGACCGACCAGAGCGAGGCGGGCCCGGAAAGGAAGTCGCCGAACGCAGTACTGACCGAACCCAGCGCCCCCGTCAGCGAGAGGGTGGGATAGTAAAGCGCACGCGTGGCGCCGACATTCGCATTGGCCGCGACCAGATTCTGTTCGGCCTGCAAAATATCGGGCCGCCGCTCGAGCAATGTCGAAGGCAGATCCGCCGGAATGACAGGAAGCACCAGCTCGCTCACCGACTTGCCTCGCGCAATGGGCCCGGGATTACGTCCCAGCAGAATGGAGATGCCGTTTTCCACGATGGCGATCTGCTGTTTGATGGCCGGTATCGCGGATTGAGCCAGCTTGTACTGCGAGCGCACCTGGGAAAGCTCCGTCTGGGAAACCAGGCCGTCGCGATAGCGCAACTCGAATATGCGTAATGTTTCGCCGAAGTTACTCGCCGTGGCCCGTGCGACTTCGAGTTGCCGGTCGAGCCCGCGCAGCGTGATGTAGCTGGTCGCCACGCCTGTCACCAGCGAAAGCACGACGCCCCGCTGGGCCTGTTCGCTGGCATAGACCTGCGCCTGCGCGGCTTCGGTCAGGCGTCTTACCCGGCCGAACAGGTCGATTTGCCAGGAAGCGGACAGCATGCCCTGATAGAGATTGAAGACGGGATCGAGCAAGGGGGAAAGCGGCGGCATCCCGACCTCGCTGGTCCGGTTGCGGCTCACGTTGGCGCCATAGCCGATCTGCGGGAGACCCTGCGAGCGCGCAGCGCGCAACAAGCCGATAAACTGGTCGATACGCGCCGCTGCGATACGCACGTCCAGATTGCCCTGCAGTGCGGTTTGAATCAGGTCGTTCAACACCGGATCGTCGAATTGCTCCCACCACGCCGTGTCCACGACTTCTTCAGCCGCGGGCAAATCGACCCGCCACGTTGCGGGCACCGCCACCTCGGGGCGACTGTAATCGGGCCCCACGCTAATGCAGCCGGCCAGGCAACTGGTAGCGGCGGCAAATATCGCAGCACGCGTCAGCGTTCTCATGACGTACTCCAGGTTCTGCTGCGACCGCGTCCCGTATGCGCAGGCGGTGCGGTCGGTTGCGCCACACACATCATGCCGCCACCGCGAGCAGGCCGCCGAACAGCAGCGCCGCGAGCAACAGCGTCAGACAGGACACGGCCCATCCGCGCACGAACGCATCCGTACACACGGCAATTCGTGCAGCCCCCGTGCTGCCTCGTTGCAGTCCGCGCAGGAGGCCACCTACATCTCCCACAGGCACGGACCGCACCGTCTTGCCCCATCGGTTCCAGCCAATCGCGAGCGCCGCGCCAACGAGTACCGGCCAGAGTGCCGACCACAACGCCGCGGGAGCCAGGGCCTCGGGTAGCGAGCCTGCCGGGATACGCAGATACAACACCCACGGAACGGCGAGCGAGACCACTACCATTGCCAGCCATGCTCCCCTGAACGGCCCCGGAGCGCGCGCGTTGGAATCGGTCGTGGCCACTGCACCCAGACGCCGCACGAAATGAAGCATCAGCAACGTGGTCGCGGCTGAAGACGCCGCAGCCAACGACGCGGCGAGATCGCCGCCCAGCAGGTCCTTGGCCGCGTACTTGGCCAGTGCGCCGCCCGTCAACGGCAATCCGCCCAGTCCAAGCGCGATGACCGCCGTGGGCAGCAGCACCCATCGCAACGATCCGGCACCCGTCAACGCGACCACGCCCACGGCCAGAAACAAAGTGCCTTTGACGAGCAGATGGTGCGCGGCATAGTAGGCGGCTGCCACGACGGTAGCGGGGTCGCCTGCGGCTAGCCCCATGCCGATCACGGCCATCAGGAAGCCCATCTGGCTGACGCTCGAGTACGCAAGCACGACTTTCGGCTGGGACTGGGTGATACCGATCGCTACGCCGTAGAACGCGCCGAACATGCCCAGCGCCGCGAAAGGAATGCCAAAGTGCGGCCATGCGTCGTTGAAAGTAAATGGCAGAAAACGAACCAATGCGATCACGCTCGCCTTGACCACCGCGCCGCTGAGCACCGCCGCCGCCGGAACAGGCGCCGCGCGATAGGCGTGCGGCATCCAGAAATGCAGCGGCACCATCCCGGCCTTCATGCCGAGGCCAACCAGGAGCAATAGCAGCGTGGCGTTGCGCCAGGGCGAGCGCGGCAAGGCAGCAGCCGCATCGTGAATCAGCAGGCTGCCGCCAGGCGTGGCCTGTGCGAGCAGGACCAATCCTCCCAGCACGAAAGCCTCGGCCAGTAAAGCAACACCAAGATAAAGCGCGCCCGCGTATCGGGCTTCGGGCCCGTCGCCCTGGAGCACCAGCCCGCTGGCGCCGACACTCAACACCGCCAGCATCAGATAGAAGCCAATCAGATCGGCCGTCAGAAACACGCCCACGCTGCCGGTCAAGGCCATGAGCCAGCAGACGACGAACCCATCGATATCTTCGCGACCGCGTACATATCGTGCGGCATAGATTCCGGCGAAGAGCCACAACAGCGCCGCCGTGCCGAGCAACACCGCGCCTGGCGTATCGAGCGCGAAACTGAGGGCGAACCGGCTGTGGCCAAGCATCAGGGTTTCGCTCTGGCTGGCGCCGACGGCCGCGGCCAGCGCGGGCAGCGCAGCGACGGCGAACCATGACGGCAGGCGCCTGCGAACAGGCGCCGACGCACAGAGCAGCAGCATCAGCAATGGCAACCCGACGGCTGCGACGAGCAGAGCTTGGGAGACGTTCATGGCAGCCCCGCTGGCGGCATCACTGTGCGGCCAATCTGGGCCACGTCGACCGGCAGCAGCACGGCGAGGCCAAGCAGGAAAGAACACGTTGCGAGGCCAAGCACGGCGAACTGCTGGAAACGAGGCACCTGCTTTTGCGGCGACCAGCCGGGCGCAGCGGGCTCCATCGCGCGCACCACCACCATGAAAACGTAGACGCTCGTGAGCAGGCCGCCGACCAGCATCACGACCGCCCACCACCATTGCCCCGTCGCGAGTGCCACCGACATCAGCAGCCACTTGGCCAGAAAGCCCCCGGAAGGCGGCAAGCCGATCAACGTGGCGCCGGCCAGCGCGAAAGCCGTCAGCGTCATGGGCAAGGCGCGCCCTGCGCCGCGCAGGTCGGCCAGACGGTCATGCCCCAGCGTGCTATAGATCAGACCGGCCGCGAGGAACATGGCCGCTTTTGCGCTCGCGTGCGATACGGCCTGCAACAGGCCACCCGTGACGGCTCGAGCACTTTCGTGCTGCACGGCAAGCGGGAACAGCAGGAATAGATAGCCGATCTGGGCGACCGTCGAGTAGGCGATCAAGAGCTTCAGCCGCACCTGGCGCAGCGCCACCACATTACCGAAGAGGATCGCGAGCGCCCCCAGGCCTGCAAGCAGTTGCGAGCAGGATCCGCTTGCGATGCCGGCGAAGACATCGACCCACAACCGCACCACCACGAACCACGATCCCTTGATGACCAATGCCGACAGCAGCGCGCTCGCGGCGGCCGGTGCGCCCGCGTGCGCAGGCGGCAACCACAGATGCAGCGGAAACAGCGCGGTTTTGGCGAGCATGCCGGCCGTCATCAACGCCAACGCGGCCCAGGCTAGCGGCTGCGCCCCGATCCTCGCGGCAAGCAGCGCAATGTCCAGCGTGCCATAGGCGCCATAGAGCAGAAAAACCCCCAGCAAATAAAGCATCGAGCCGATCAGCGCGTACAACAGATAACGCAACGCAGCCTGCAATGTTTCGGCGCGGCCTTCGAGGGACACGAGAGGAACGCCCGCAAAAGTCAGCAGTTCGAGCGCGACGTAGAGCGTGAAAATGTCTCCGCTCACAAACACCAGATTGAGCGCTCCCCATACCGCCAGCAGCAGCAGCCAGAACGCCAGCGGCGCGCGAGCCTCGTTCGTGCCGGACGGCGTGCCGAAGTCGCCATTGGCGTAAATCGCCACCGCCCCCACGACCACGGCAACCACCAGCATCATGCACACCGAGAGGCCGTCGGCGCGGAGCATGACGCCGAGCGGCGGCGCCCAGCCGCCCAGCAGGTAGCGCAATGCGTCGCCCGAAACCAGCAGCCTCGCCGCAATCTCCAGCACGATGCCGAAACCGAAGGCGATCGTCACCCAGGCCACGCGTTGCGCGTGGCGTCCGCCGAGCGCCAACCCCGCCAGCATCCCGGCAAAAGGCAACAACACGGCGAGCGTCAGCAGCAGGCCGCCCGGCGTCGATTGCCCCGTGAGCGCCAGCGTCGTCACCTCGCCTCCGTATCGGCGCGCGCCCCGCCCGACGCCGCATCACCGTCCGCCGACAGAGAATTCGAGCCCGTTTCCGCGAACCTGCGCAGCATGAGTCCGACTGCGAGCGCGGAAGCGGCGAACGACACGACAATCGCCGTGATCAATAGCGCCTGCGGCACCGGGTCGCCGGACATGCCGGCGCCAGCGCCTCGATGCGCGATCACGGCACAAGCCAGAAAGACGCCATTGCCCGTCAGGTTGAAGGCCAGCACCTTGCGCAAGGGCTGCGGGTTGACGATCAGGCCATAGAGGCCGAGACCCACGAGGGCAGCAGCGGTCAAGCCGAACAACTGCGAGACGTTCATGGGCTCACCTCCGGCCGCTGCGGTGGCCCGACCAGCAGGAGGACCAGGGTCACGGCAAGCGAAGGCAGCAGCGCGGCTTCGATGATGATGATCCACAGCTTCGCCCAGCCATCGGGGTACGCGAGAAACGCTCCCGCCACGACGGCGCCGAGCAGGCCAAGCGCGATGAACACCGCCGGCCCGAGGATCAGCACGGCGCGCAGCCAGCGCCGGCTGACCGGCGGCGCATCGCGCAAACCGGACATCATGACGAGCAGCCACATGGCGGCAATCACCGTGGCGCCCTGGAATTTGCCGCCCGGATGATCGGCGCCGACCCAGAAAATGTAGATGCCGATCACGACGCCTATCGGCGGCAATACACGCGCGAGATACACCAGAATGTCGTTGGGACTCACCACCTGCGCCAGTCCCGGCCTGCCGCCCCAGCAGCGGTCCGGCGCCAGCGACCAGACGCCGACCACGCCGAACAGCAACACGATGGCTTCCAGCAGCGTGTCGATCGCGCGAAATGACAGCAGGACTGCCGTGATCGGGTTGCCGACGCCAGTCGCCTGAATGTGCCGCGCCACCTCGGGCGCCAGGGTCGGCGCGGGGTCCGGCAAGCTCAACAGGCTAACGGCAATCACGACGGCGACCGCCGTGGCGGCCACGCCTGCCGCGACACGCATCGCGAGGCCCGGCGTTTCGGCCCGGGCCGCCGCTTCAGTTGCCTCGAGCCGCGACGCCGCGCGGATCAGCAGCGCGCCGGTCAGGCCCGCGCCGATCGCCGCTTCGGTCAACGCGACGTCGACAGCACGAAGCACTAGCCAGGCCAGCGTAAGCAGCAGGCCGTAAGGAATGAATCCGGCGACCGCGGCGAACGTATCGCGCACGACGACCGTCCAGAGCGCAAGCCCCAGCAACAGGATGCCGATACCGACGGAGATGGCGGCGATCATGCACGCTCCTCCTGCCGGCGCGCGGCGCGCGCGATGAGCTGCGACACATCGGATGACGTCAGCATCACCAGCAGCCAGACCACGATCAGCTTGAGGGCGATCACGATATGACCGGTCTGTGGCAACAGCCCCAGCACCACCATGCCCAAGCCCAGGTTGTCGGCCTTGGTCAACGCGTGCAGCCGCGTGTACGTGTCCGGGAACCGCAACAGCCCGACTGTACCGGCCACGAAGAAGACAACGCCGGCCAGCATGGCAATGATCGTGAAAATATCGGCTACGGCTTTCATTTCCGGTCCTCTTTCGCGATATCGCCCTCTGCCTGACGATCGGCCTTGACGAAGGCGAGCGACGCGAACGCCGCCAGCACGGCGAGCGTCAACGCCACATCCACGACAGCCTCGACGCCGCTTGCCGTGCCGACCAGCAGCAACGCCGCGATCCCTCCCGTGCCGAACAGTTGCGCGGCCATCATGCGGTCGGCGCGCGTGGGCCCGCGCAGCACCGACAGCAGGCCCACGGCCACCATCAGCAGCACCAGCGCGCAAACGGCGATGAGCACGTCAGCCATGACGTTCACCGCTGACCAGCGCGCCCGCGAGGCGCCGTTCTTCGTCCGCCAGTTGTTCGTCAACCCGCTGCGAGGTGTCGAGGCAGTGGTAGACGAGCCCGTCCGCGGTCTCATCTACCGGCAGCGACCCCGGCAAGAGGCTCGTGATGATGGCGAAACCATTGCGCGCCGTTCCCGGCGGAAAACCGACACGATAGACCACGATACCGGGCCGCAAAGGCAGGCGCGGGTCCAACGCGCGGCGCGCCACGTCGATGCCCGCGAGCAGGGACTGCAAGAGGAAATGCGGAACGAATACGAGTAAGGCGCCGAGCCGTACCCTTCCCGCGGCGGGAGGCAGGAGACGCAGGCTCATCTGCGTTGCGACGAGCGTCGCGATCAGGCCGCAGACGAGATCGGCCGGCTTCACGCTCGGCATCAGGATGATCCATAGCGCGAGAAAGCAAACCGCGCGTGTCAGCGCGACGCGCCAGTGCGAACGCCAGTCGAGCAGGAAAGCACGAAGTGTTGGTGAGCTCATGGAAGATGCGCCTCCCCTATCGAAAAAAATCAGCGAGCGCGAAAACAGCGGGCGTCTGCCGGATGGAGTCAGGCCCCGGCGGCTCACGTCGCCCCGTTCGCCATCCCCGAAGACTGCGGCGGCGGCCGGTCTTTTTTGCCAAACACCACCATGTACAGGGCCGGCAGGAACACCAGGGTCAGCAGCGTCGCCACCAGCAAGCCGCCCATGATCGCAAAGGCCATGGCGCCCCAGAACACCGTAGGCGCGATCGGGATCAGGCCAAGCACGGTCGAGATCGAGGTCAACATCATTGGCCGTATGCGCGAAGTGCCCGAAGCGACAACGGCCTCCAGCACGCCCATGCCCTCGTGTCGAAAAGTCTCGATCTGCACGATCAGGATCAGGCCGTTCTTGGCGATCATGCCGATCAACGCGAGAATGCCCAGAATGGCGACGAAACCAAGCGGCCGGTTGAAAACCAGCAGCGCGAGCACCACGCCGATCAGGCCCAATGGCATCACCGAGACCACCATGGCCAGGCGCCTGAAGCTCACCAGCAGCAGCATCATGCTCGTCAGCATCAGCACGATCATCACCGGGACCACGACAAATACCGAGGCTTGCGAAGTCGCGCTTTCCTCGAAGATGCCGCCAGTCGCGACGTGGTAACCCTTGGGCAGCTTCGCGTTGAACGCATCGATCTTCGGCGCGAGCGTTGCAACGACTTCGTCGGGCAGCTCGCCATGCATCACGTCGGCGCGCACCGTGAGCGTCGGTACGCGGTTTCGCCGCCATATCAGCGGCGACTCCTGTTCCTCCGTGAACGTCGCGAACTGACTGAGTGGAACCATGCGCCCGCTCGGCGTGGGCACCTGCAGCGTACTCAGTGACTGCACCGTCAGCGGCTGCTCTTCCTGCGCGCGCGCCACGACGTTGACCAGATAGATGTCGTCGCGTATCTGCGTGAGTGGCGTTCCGGTAATGACGGTGTTCATGATGGCGGCCAGCGCGGCGGAACTCACGCCGAGCTGACGCGCTTCATCCTGGTTGATGTGGATGCGGATCTGCCGGGCCGGCTCCATCCAGTCGAAATTGATGTGGCGCGTTCGCTCGTCGGAACCCACGATACCGGCCAGATCGAGTGCGGCCCTGCGCACCTGCGCCGGGTCGGGGCCCGAGACGCGATACTGCAGCGGCCACCCCACCGGCGGTCCCAGTTCCAGCGGCGACACGCGGGCGACGATACCGGGGAACTGTTCACTCAGCGTCTTCTCCAGTTTCAATTGCAGCCGGTCCCGCGCCTCGAGACTTTTCGCGACCACGATGACCTGTGCGAAAAACGGATTAGGCAGCTGAACATTGAGGGTAAGAATGAAGCGCACTGCGCCGCGGCCCACATAGCTGCTGAAGTGTTCGACATCGGGATCGCTTTTCAGAATGGCTTCGAGTCGCGCGACCTGGTCCGCGGTCGCGTGGATGGACGCGTTCTGGCGCAAGGTCAGATCCACCGTCAGCTCCGGCCGGTCCGAGGCGGGAAAGAACTGCCGCGGCACGAACCGGACGAGGAAGATCGACACCACGAACGCCGCGAGCGTGACGGCAATCGTCAACCACCTGAGCCGCAGCGCGCCGCGCAGGAAGCGGTCATAGGCCATCAGCATCTTGCCGGGCTTGCGCGGCTCCTTTTCGGCCTTGGGCGTTTTCAGGATTGCCACACCGACTAGCGGCGAGAAAATCACCGCACCGAACCACGACGCGAGCAGTGCGATGGCGACTACCGCAAAAATAGAAAACGTATATTCGCCGGCCGAACTTTTTGCGAAGCCAATCGGCACGAAACTGGAAATCGACACGAGCGTGCCGATCAGCATTGGCGCGGCCAGCGTACGGTACGCGAACGTCGCCGCCTGATCCTTGCTGTCACCGGCGGCGAGGCGGTTGATCATGGCGTCGACGGTGGTCATGGCGTCGTCGACCAGCAAGGTAAGCGCGATGATCAGCGCGCCCAGCGAGACCCGGTGCAGGTCGATGTGCACGACGTCCATGATCCCGAAGACAATCGCCAGCGTCAGCGGGATAGACAATGCCACTACCGTCCCCGGCCGTATGCCCAGACTCACGAAGCTGCACACCAGGATGATGATGATCGCCTGCCAGAGCGACGCCATGAAGTCGTTGATCGCCACGTCGACGGTATCTGACTGATTGGCGACCAGGAACGGCTCGATGCCAGCAGGCAGGTTCGCGGTGGCGTCGGCCATCTCGGCCTTCAGGTTGCGACCGAGCGCCAGTATGTCGCCCGAATCGCGCATGGCGATCGCGAGGCCGATGGCGGGCTTGCCGTTGACGCGGAACATTGGCTGCGGAGGGTCGGCGAAGCCGCGTCTCACGGTGGCGATGTCGCCGAGGCGTACGATGCGCCCTCCCAGCACGAGGTTGACACTCTCGATGTCGCGTTCGGAATCGAAGGCGCCCGTCACCCTGAAGAACACCCGCTCCTGCCCGGTTTGCAGGACGCCGGTCGGCCTGATGAGATTTTGCGCTCTCAATGCGGCGACGATGGTCGGGTAGTCCAGACGCAAGCCCGCTAGACGGGTGGTCGAGAATTCGATGTAGATCTGTTCGTCCTGAGCGCCCAGGACCTCGATCTTCGAGACGTCCGGCACCAGCAGCAGGCGCGAGCGAATCGCCTCAACGCGATCGCGCAACTCGCGCATGTTGTAGCCGTCGGCGGTGAAGCCGTAGATGATGCCGTAGGTGTCGCCGAAGTCATCGTTGAAGAACGGCCCGAGCGTTCCCGCCGGGAGCGTCTGTCGCATATCGTCCACGTTTTTGCGAACCTGATACCAGACGTCCTGGACTTCGGAGGGTGGCGTGGACTGCAGAAGATCGACGAAGATTGTCGTCTGACCCGCTGTGGTATAGCTGCGTATGCGATCCAGGTGACGGGTCTCCTGCAACGTGCGTTCGAGCCGCTCGGTCACCTGCGAGAGCGTGTCGTCGACGGTGGCCCCCGGCCACGCGGCGGCCACTACCATGGTGCGGAATGTAAAGGCCGGATCTTCGGCGCGCCCCAACCGCAAGAATGACAGGGTTCCCGCAACGAGTGCGGCGATCATCAGGAACACCACCAGGGGGCGCTTCGAAAGCGCCCACTCGGATAGATTCGGGCCAATCACCTGACTGCCTCGGTCCAGTTAATTTTCTGTCCCGGCCGCAATGCCTGCACGCCGGCAGTCACGACCACGTCGCCTGTGTTGAGACCTTGCGACACCTCAACGCGGTCCTCGCCATACGCCTGAAGCTCGACCTCACGCACCGAAACCGTCCCTGTCTTCGTATCGACCACCCAGACCGCCGGCTTTCCTCCTGGCTGGATCAGGGCGCTCGAAGGAATTTCGATGGCCGCCGCGCGCGGGAGCTTCATGTGGCCAATGACCGTACTGCCAAGGCGCATGGCTGCCGGCGGATCGAGAACTTGAACCCGGACCGCAAAGGTTCCGGTCACCGGATCGGCGCGGGGCGATACTTCGCGCACCTTACCAACGGCGGTGACATCGGGGTTGCTGGCAAGCGCGATGACGATGTCGGGACTGGCCGGCGCGACGTCCTTGATCGCGGCGGGCACATCGAATACGGCATCCACCGCGCCCTCGCGAGCGATCTGCACAATCATGCGGCCAGCCGGAACCACCTCGCCCGGCTCCGCTCCACGCGCCGTCACCACGCCGGCTACGTCGGAAACGAGGTCGGTATAGCTCAGCCGGTTCTGCGCGATGTTGACCAGCGACTGCGCCGAATCGACTTGCGACTGGGTGATCTTTGCCATCGCTTCCGACTGTTCGAACGAAGCACGCGACACGGCATGCTCCGCAAGCAGATCGCGCATGCGGGTGAACATGGTGCGCGCTTCCAGGGCTTGTGCCTGCGCGGCGGCCAACTGGGCCCGAGCGGACTGCAGGCTGCTTTCCTCGTTCATCCGGTCAAGCCGCGCCAGCACCTGGCCCGCCCTGACACGGTCCCCGACATCGACGTTGCGGGACGTCATTCTTCCGTCGATACGGAACGATTGATTGATCTCGGCCTGCGCCTGCAATCTTCCGGTCAAGGCGATGGTCGCTCCGGCCTCCTGCTTTTCTATCCTGACGACGCGTACCGGGCGCACTTCCGTCACCTGCGCCTCTACGCCCTTACGGCAGCCCGCCAACAGTCCGCCCGCCGCCGTTACACACAGCGCACACAGCGTCACGGCCAAATGCAGGGAAACCATTCGACCTGCAGCATGATTCGCAAACACTGGCGTATTCCTCTGGATCCTTGGACAGGTTGCCCGTGTCCACCGTGAAATGGCTTCGCGCCCTGTAGCAGCCCCGCCGGGCGTGCCGGGGTATCCATCCTCGAGAGATCAACGACACCTGCGCTCACTTCATCGGGTCACGCGTACCGAGTTGTTGCCCATCAGCACACGCACACGATCACCGGGGACGAACTGCTGATCCGCGTCCTGCACCACCGACATCAGTTGCCCCGAATCCAGACGCACGACGATTTCAAGGCCTTGCCGCTGCGTGACGCGCTGCTCCACGGCATTGCCTGCCGCGCCGCCCAGCACGGCGCCGCCGATGCCCGCCGCTACGGCACCCGTGCCGCGCCCAATGTTGCTGCCAGCCGCGATGCCGCCAAGCGCGCCGCCGGTGATCGCGCCGATGCCCGTTGGGCCCGGCTGAATCGTGACGGGCCGCACGGTTTCGACGGTACCCAGTTCGATCACGAACACCTGCTGAGCCTGCGCCGGCGTGAAGACCGAGCCGGAAGTCGGCGCCTCGCAACCGGTAAGCGCAACCGAGACAGCCACGGAGCCAAGAAGTGTTGCAGCGAGATATCGCATGACATTCCCCCTAATGCGGCGCATTGCGGATTCGCTAATTCATTCGGCCTGTTTGCTAACGATTCCACGCATAATCATTAGCGAACATTCAGCCAATACGTACGCGGAGAATTGTCTTTTGCCATCCACCCTCCGAATACCTGGCGAACATTATGGAATACGATTCGCACATGACGTTTTCAACGTGGCATTCGTTTCGAAAATGGTTCAGCGATTCAATGTGGCGCGCATTTTTTATCCATCTGCTTCGGCAACGTCTCTTATCTCTCGCGACGAATTTCGAACGCGTCCAGATTGCGCCCCATATTGATCGGGCTATGTCCGGCACGATGCGTCACCTGGAAAGCTCGCGGTCGAGCAGCAACGAATTTGTCAAGGCGAGTTTGTCTGCAGTCGCAGGCCTTCCTGGTTCTTAATCGGCTAACTACTACGACATGCGTCAGCGGCTATAAGGTTTTCTTTTTCCTTCCGATCTGTTTTATCGTCTGAAACAAGTTGCCGCATTGCGTCGTCGCTCACCCGGTTAATACATTGGGCTCCTGATTATTTACTATTGACTACAGGCGCAAAAAGGGAGAGCGTATCCCCTTGGCATCAGGTTCGCTGTTGTCTCGATCAGACCAACAATCCGAGGTAACCATGTGGATCTTCCGTGTCGATGAACCTCGTCTTGGGGTCATCCGTATTCGAGAATGGCGCCGTCGCGCACATCACACAATCGGCCTTCTGGTCATGCTGCTGGGCGGTGCCACCATCGGCCTGATCGCCCTCGATCAGACCAGCCACTCTTTCTCCGACAAACTGTTTACGGCTCTTTGGAACGGAGTCAATCTCATTACGACACTCGGCGCCTTCAGCGAATTCAGTCCGCCTCAAAAGGCCTTCATGCTTCTGGCCATGGTCGCGACACTGCTGATCGGCGGGTTCGCCGTTTCGCGACTCACAGGCATGCTATCGGGCGATGACGTGATGGCTTATCGGGAGAACAGAATCATGGAACGCAAGTTCGAGCAACTCGCCAATCACGTCGTGGTCGTGGGATTCCATTCTCTCGGAGAACGGGTTGCAAACTACCTGCATGAAGCGGGCAACACCGTGCTCGTACTCGTGGGCGATCAGGATCAGGCCAACCGGGCAACGGATTGCGGGCATCTCGTCGTACTCGGCTCGCCGGACGCCTTCGACGACGTGCTCAAGCGTGCGCGACTCGATAGCGCGAAAGCCATGTTCGTCACGACACCCGACAGCAATAACAATCTGGCGATCACCCTGCTGGCCCATACGCTCAACCCGTCGCTCCCCATTGCCGTACCTGGCGAAAACCCCCTGCGAAAAGGGCTGCTGGAGAACGCTGGCGCGACCAACGTCGTCATTGCCGACGACATCATCGCCAAAGCACTGGTCGCCAGGATTACGACTGCAGCGGAGGCCGCACGATGAAGCCCGCCGCTCCTACACCGCACCGCCTGCCTCACCTGCCTTTCCTGCAGGGACTGCTGCCCTTCAATCCCGCGCAACTGCCGCACGACATCATCGCCGGGATCACGCTGGCCGCACTCGGCATTCCCGAAGTGATGGGATACACGAAAATTGCCGGCACGCCCACCGTGACGGGCCTCTATACGATCCTGCTGCCGCTCGTGGCATTCGCGCTCTTTGGTGCGTCGCGACAACTGGTCGTCGCCGCCGACTCGGCCACGGCCGCCATTCTCGCGGGTACCTTGACGGCCGTCGCCGCGCTCGGCAGCAAGGACTATGTCGGCCTCACGAGCACCGTCGCCTTGACGGTCTCGGTGATGCTGGTGATCGCGCGTGTTTTTCGTCTGGGTTTTCTGGCCGACTTTCTTTCCCGCAGCGCGTTGATCGGCTTCCTGACCGGCGTCGGCATCCAGGTCGCGGCAGGCGAGCTTGCCGGCCTGATCGGACTCGCCAAGCAAGGGCATGGGCCGTTGATGCAGATCGCGTCCGCGTTGCAACGCGTGGCCCAGGCCAACTATCCGACCACGATGCTCTCGATCGCCGTGCTCGTGGTGATCATCGGCTGCAAGCGCTTCGTGCCGCGCGCACCGGGTGCGCTGATCGCCGTGATCGGCTCCATCGTGGCAAGCGGCGTGTTCAATTTCGCCGGACATGGCATCGCGGTCACGGGCGAAGTGCCGGGTGGACTCCCGTCATTGTTCCTTCCACCGTTGCATATGGGCGCGATCAATCAGGTACTGGTCACGGCCGCCTCGTGCTTCATCGTCATCATTGCCCAGAGCGCAGCAACGGCACGCGCGTACGCCAATCGCTATAACGAAAGGGGCGACGACAACGCCGATATCATCGGGCTCGCGGCCGCCAACGCGGCAGCGGCTTTCACGGGAACCTTCGTCGTGAACGGCAGCCCGACCAAGACCGAGATGCTCGACGACGCGGGCGGCCGCACCCAGGTCGCCCACCTCACGACCGCCGCCATCGTGCTGCTGGTGCTGCTATTTCTCACGAAACCGCTGAGTCTGCTCCCTGCTGCCGTGTTGTCGGCCATCGTCTTCATGATCGGCGTAAAGCTGATCGACGTGAAAGGCATGATCGAACTGTATCGCATGCAGAAGGACGAGCTCGTCGTGGCGTTGCTGACTACGGGCGTCGTCGTATTCGTCGACGTGATGCACGGCATTCTTGCTGCCGTCGTGCTTTCCCTGATCGCGCATGCACGCCACAGCTACCGCCTGCGGACCCGGGTGCTGACGCGAGGCCCCGGCGACAGCTGGATCGCGCGACACGTCGAGCCCGATCTGCTCGCCGCACCTGGGATCGTCGTCTACCGTTTCGAAGCCGACCTGTTCTATGCGAACACCGGCCGCTTCACGGAAGAGGTGCTCAAGCTCGTCAACGAAGCGAGTCCGGGGCTGCGCTGGGTGGTGATCGACGCATCGGAGATCAGCAACATCGACTACACGGCAGGCAAGACCTTGATCCAGCTAGGCGGCGAACTCGACAAGCACGGTGTGGGCATAGCCGCGGTCGCCCTCCCCTCGGGCGTCCGACACGAAATCGAGCGGTACAAGGCATTGCGTGTGAGCGGCGTGCATCGCGAGGTCTTTGCAACCGTCGACGCCGCAATCGAGGCACTGCGTGACATTTCGCCGTCTACGTCCTCGACTTCTCAAGACGCCAGGCCGCAATGAAGCGACTGATATGACACAGGTCCGATCCGGTCTTGAATCGACAAAAGGAGTGCTCGTGCCTGATTCCGCTAAAACAAAGCGCGCCGCCCCCGGCGCAGATCTCGCTGACCCGGGTACGCCGGCGCTGCAGGAAGACCCATCCACACTCTTTGCGGGGCGTGGATCGCTGGCCGATCGCGTCAGACGGGGCAAGACGGCTCGCAAGGAAGTGCCGCGCGAGAAGCTCGCCGAATGCCGGATTGCAGATCGCGATCCCATCGCACTCCTCGACGCTTCCAATGTGGGGCGGGTAGTCGAACTGATACCCATCCGTTATGGACGCATGGTCGCGAGTCCGTTCGCGTTCTATCGCGGTGCGGCGCCGCTCATGGCGCACGATCTGTCGAAGCTGCCGCATTCCAACGTGATCGTGCAACTGGGTGGCGATGCACACCTGGCTAACTTCGGTCTGTTCGCGAGCCCCGAGCGGCGCGTTCTGTTCGGCCCCAACGACTTCGACGAGACGCTGCCTGGACCATTCGACTGGGACGTACGCAGACTGGCGACATCGTTCGTGATCGCTGCGCGCGAGCGCGGCTTTGCCTTGCGTGACCAGCAACGCATCGTGCGCCGGTTGTGCGCAACCTTCCGCCAACGGCTCGCCGACTTCAGCCGCATGGACACGCTCGACGTCTGGTACTGCCAGTTCAAGGCGGCGAGCATGCTGGCCATTGCCGATTCCGTCGAAGAAAGGAACAAGGAACTGGCCGTCATCGAAAAGGCAAGACAACAGTCGTCGCGTACCGTGCTGACTCATGCAACCGAGGTCATCAACGGCAAGCTGCGGATCAAGGATGTCCCGCCGCTCGTGTATCACGTACCGCTGGAGAGCGCGAGTGACAGCAAGCAGTACAACACGATGGTACGGCGCTTCTTCGCCGACTACCGGCTGACGCTTCCCGACGACAGGCGCGCCCTGTTCGACCGATATGAACTGGTGGATGTCGCCATTCGTGTGGTGGGCATCGGCTCGGTCGGAACGCGTTGCTATGAGGCGCTTTTCATGGCCGACGGCGATTGCCCGCTTTTCCTTCAGCTCAAGGAGGCGCGCGCTTCCGTGCTGGAGGGCTACCTGCCGCCGAGCCGCTATCCCAATCATGGTCAACGGGTGGTCAACGGGCAGCGTCTGCTGCAGTCTGCCAGTGACATCTTCCTCGGGTGGTCGAAGATGCGCCACACCGGCAACGACTTCTACGTGAGGCAATTGCGCGACATGAAGGGCGCCTTCGACTTCACGACCTTCGACGTCGAAGATCTCGGCGAGTATGCGGTCTCCTGCGCCCACGCGTTGGCCCATTCGATGGCGAAGGCAGGCGATCCCGCGCTGCTCAGCGGCTATGCGGGCAAGTCGGAGGTGTTCGACGAAGCCATCGTGCGATTCTCGCTCGCCTACGCAGAACAGAACGAGAGAGACTGGGCGGTATTGAAAGCGGCAGTCAAGGCGGGACGCATTCAGGTCATTCGTCAATAGGGTCCGGGCGCTGTTCAGTCCGGCACGTTGGGACGCGCCGCTCCGGCCTGCGCGCCGCTTCCGTCGATGCCACTCAGCCCCTTCACGCCCCCAATCCGTACCGTTCAGCGTCTGCACAACTGTACCGGTACTGTACCGAGCACTGTCGATAAACTGGTTCCGTCGATTTTGTTTTCTCTTTCCGGAGCTCCTCGCATCATGCTGCCCGAAATGCTCAGCGCGCTGCCCGCCGGCATGCTCTTCGTCGTGGTCACGACCATCACGCCCGGCCCCAATAACACGATGTTGCTCGCGTCCGGCGTCAACTTCGGTTTTCGTCGCACGGTGCCGCACATTCTGGGCATCAGCGCGGGCGTGGTCGTGCTCATGCTCTCGGTGGGCTTCGGGCTTGGCCAGGTGTTCAGGCACGTCCCGTCGCTCTATACCGTGCTGGAGGTCGCGAGCATTGCGTACCTGCTGTATCTCGCGTGGAAAATCGGCACCTCGGGCGACATCAAGGTGAAGAGCGGCGAGCACCGGCCCATGCGCTTTCACGAAGCCATCGCGTTCCAGTGGGTCAACCCCAAGGCGTGGATGATGGTGCTCACGGCCGCCACCACGATCCGCCTTTCCACGAACTTCGGCACCAACACGATGGCGATGGCCTTCCTGTTCTATGTGATCGGCCTGCCCTGCATCTGTATCTGGGCCGCGTTCGGCACCAGCATGCGGCGCTTTCTGTCGAATCCGCGCCGGCTGCGTGCCTTCAACGTCTTCATGGCGCTATCGCTGCTCGTTTCGCTGTATCCGATGTTCGCGCATTTGCTTCATCATTAAGACGACCCGCCGCCCTTCCCACGTTCAAACGCTACAATCGCAAGCGGGAAACATGGGCGGCGGAGTCACACTTTGTCTGAGTTTGAAGCGGGTTTTATTCTCACCCGCCATTGGCGCGATACGGGCGAACACACCGAGGTCGACTTCTGGCTCGCGACCGACGCGGGGCCGCGCCAGCTGCGCCTGCGCCCCCAGCCCTCTGTCGCATTCGTGCCGGCCGCCCAGGAAGCCGCGGCCCGCGCCGCGCTGAAGGGCGACGCACGCGCCGAGCTACGCCCGCTCAATCTGTGCGACTTCCAGCGCCGCCCGGCGCTGGGGCTCTACTCGCCGCAATATCGCGCCCTGGCCGGGCACGCAAAGCGCCTCGCCAAAGCGGGCGTCGACGTCTACGAAGCCGATATCCAGCCGCCGGAGCGCTACATGATGGAGCGCTTCATCACGGCGCCCGTGCTGTTTCGCGGCGATGCGGGTAGCCCGGATAACAGCGGCGTGCTGCTCGACAGCGAGATGAAGCCCGCCAACGGCTATCGCCCGCAGCTGAAACTGGTGTCGCTCGACATCGAAACGAGCGCCCAGGGCGAGCTTTATTCCATTGCGCTCGAAGGCTGCGGACAACGCCAGGTCTATATGCTCGGTCCCGCAAACGGCGACGCGAGCCAGATCGACTTCGACTTCGAATACTGCGCAAGCCGCGCGCAGATGCTCGAACGCCTCAACGCATGGATGGCGAAGCACGATCCCGACGCGATCATCGGCTGGAATCTCGTGCAGTTCGATCTGCGCGTGTTGCACGCGCACGCCCAGCAAACCGGCGTACCCCTGCGTCTTGGGCGCGGCGGCGAGGTGATGGAGTGGCGCGAGCACGGCATGCGGGAGAATCATTTCTTCGCGGGCGCCGCGGGCCGCCTCATCATCGACGGCATCGAGGCGCTGCGCTCGGCCACCTGGAGCTTCCCGTCGTTCAGCCTCGAATACGTCGCCCAGGCGCTGCTCGGCGAGGGCAAGTCGATCGACAATCCGTATCAGCGCATGGACGAGATCCAGCGCCGCTTCGACGAAGACAAACCCGCGCTGGCCATTTACAACCTCAAGGACTGCGAGCTCGTTACGCGCGTCTTCGAGAAAACCGAACTGATAGCCTTTCTGCTCGAACGCGCATCGGTCACGGGGCTTCCCGTGGATCGCAGCGGCGGCTCGGTGGCCGCGTTCACGCATCTGTATCTGCCGAAAATGCATCGGCTCGGCTACGTCGCGCCCAATCTCGGCGACGTGGTGGGCGAAAACAGCCCCGGCGGCTTCGTCATGGACTCGCGCCCCGGCATCTACGATTCGGTGCTCGTGCTCGATTACAAGAGCCTCTACCCCTCGATCATCCGCACCTTCCTGATCGATCCGGTCGGGCTCATCGAGGGGCTGGGCGACCCGAGCGACGAAGCGTCCGTGCCCGGCTTTCTCGGCGCGCGCTTTTCCCGCGAGAAGCACTGTCTGCCGGAAATCGTGCGCCAGGTGTGGGAGGGCCGCGAACATGCGAAGCGGCAGCACAACGCCCCGCTTTCGCAGGCGCTCAAGATCATCATGAACGCATTCTACGGCGTGCTCGGATCGACCGGCTGCCGCTTCTTCGACCCGCGCCTCGCCTCTTCGATCACGATGCGCGGGCACGAGATCATGCGCAGAACCCGTCAGCTCATCGAGGCGCAAGGCTACGACGTGATCTACGGCGACACCGACTCGACCTTCGTCTGGCTCAAGCACGCACACAGCGAAGCCGACGCCACGCGAACCGGCAAGCAACTGGTCGAGCACGTCAATGCCTGGTGGAAGACCGAACTGCAGGAACGCTTCGGTCTCCAAAGCGCTCTGGAGCTGCAGTTCGAACGCCACTACTCGCGCTTTCTCATGCCCACGGTGCGCGGCGCGGAAGAAGGCAGCAAAAAGCGCTACGCCGGCCTCACGCTCGCGAAGAACGGCGGCGAAGAAGTCGTGTTCAAGGGCCTCGAAACCGTGCGCACCGACTGGACACCGCTCGCGCAGGAATTCCAGCGCGAACTGTACCGGCGCATTTTCCAGCGCGAGCCTTATGTGGATTACATCCGCGACTATGTGCGGCGCACGCTCAACGGCGAACTGGACGACCAGCTCGTCTACCGCAAGCGCCTGCGGCGGCCGCTCGTCGAGTACCAGCGCAACGTGCCGCCGCACGTGCGGGCGGCGCGCGTCGCGGACGAGTTCAATCGCGCGAAAGGCCGTCCGCTCCAGTATCAGAACGGCGGCTGGATCAGCTACGTGATGACGACGGCCGGGCCCGAGCCGCTCGAAACGCTCAGTTCGCCGCTCGATTACGCGTTCTATGTGAGCCGCCAGCTACAGCCGGTTGCGGACGCGATCCTGCCTTTCCTGCGCGAGGATTTCGATACGTTGATGTCGGGGCAGCAGAGTCTGTTTTAGGCATGCGGCATCTCACACTTAGCGTGCGCGCTCGATGAACCGCCACAGCGCATCGTCCGTCGAATACGGCGCGTTGAAGCGAAACCACGCGCTCGGTTCGTCGTCGGGCCTGAAATAGGAGCCCGGCGCGAGCCAGATGCCGTCGCGCAGCGCCGCCGTGGCGATCGCGCCGGCCCGTTCGGGTTCGACGGCAAGGCGCGCCCAGACGAACAGCCCCGCGCGCGGCCGGTGGAAGATCTCGAGACCCAGCGCGTCGAGCCGCTCCTCCACGCAGGCATGCGCGGCCTTCAGCCGTTCGTTCACGAGTTCGACATGGCGCGCGTGGCGCCCTTCGAGCAGGACCTTGTCGACCATGCGCTCGATGGTCGCCGACGAGGTGAGCCCCACCGCCATCTTCGCGCGCGCCAGCTCGCGCAGCACGTCGCGCTCGGCGACCACATAGCCGCAACGCAGCGAGGGCGTGACCGTCTTCGAAAAACCGCTGACGTACAGCACGCGCTGCAAGCCTTCCATCGCCGCGAGCAGCGGCGCGCCTGGCGGCGCAAGCTCGCGGCTCACATCGTCCTCGACGACCCACATGCGCTGGCGCTCGGCGATCTGCAGCAAGCGGAAGGCATTGGACATCGCATACGTCGCGCCGGTGGGATTCTGCAGCGTCGTGTTCACGAAGATCGCCTTCGGCTGGTGCGCCGCCACCTGGCGCTCGAGCGCCTCGATGTCGAGCCCGGCGGGCGTGCGCGGCACACCCTGCACCGTGAGCCCCGCGAGCTTGAGAATCTGCAGCAGATTGCAGTAGCCGGGGTCTTCAACGAGCACCGTGTCGCCGGGCCGCAGCAGCGTACGCACGATGAGATCGAGCCCCTGCGTCGCGCCCTGCGTGAGCAGGACGTTCGACACCTCGACAGGCAGCCCCTGCCGGTCCAGTTGCGCCGCGATGCGCTCGCGCAGCGGCGCGTAACCGTACGGGTGCCCGTAGTCGCCAAGCCGCACGGCCGGCACCCGGCTCATGGCGCGCAAGGCGTGCTGCAGGCCGCTTTCGTTGATCCACTCGCCCGGCACCCAGCCGCAGCCCGCCTTGATCGGCACCGAATGATCGGCGAACACGTCGGAGAGCAGCCAGGTCGCCGTCAGCGTGGGCGGCTGCCAGCCCGCCGCGCTCGCCGGCGCCGACCCGTTGCGGGGCGCCACGCGGTAGCCCGAGCCGCGCCGCGCGACGACGAAGCCCATCGACACGAGACGGTTGTACGCCTCGGTCACTGTATAGGTCGACAGTTCGTGCGATTGCGCGAGCTGGCGCACCGAGGGCAAAAGCGCCCCGGCGCGCAGCGTTTGCGCTTCAATCGCGCGCGTGAAGCCTTGCACGAGCTGCTCGACAAGCGTCGTCGTGACGCCGCGGCCGCGCTCCAGTTCGAGTTCGATCATCGGGGAAAGCAAGCGTATAGTGCGAGGGAAAACCCGTACGATTCTGCGCGCCGACCAATACAGTTGGCGAGAATTGTCCAGCACGGTTTGCAGATCAGTATAGAGACTGTCTATGCCGTCGTTCAAGCCTCGGCGCTACAGTTGAGCCAAACCCACCTGAGGAGAAGCACGCATGACTTCGCGCCCCGTCATCGACGATCTCTCGTCGTTCTGGATGCCCTTCACCGCCAATCGCCAGTTCAAGGCCGCGCCGCGCCTGCTCGAATCGGCCAAAGGCATGTACTACCGCACGACCGATGGCCGCGAAGTGCTGGACGGCAGCGCGGGCCTCTGGTGTGTGAACGCGGGCCATGCGCGCGAGGAAATCGTCGCGGCCATCGCCCAGCAGGCCGGTACGCTCGACTTCGCCCCCACGTTCCAGATGGGCCACCCGCTCGCGTTCGAAGCGGCCCAGAAGATCGCCGAAATCATGCCGGCCGGGCTCGACCGGGTGTTCTTCACCAATTCCGGCTCGGAGTCGGTCGACACCGCACTGAAGATCGCGCTCGCCTACCATCGCGCACGCGGCGAAGGCCAGCGCACCAAGCTGATCGGCCGCGAGCGCGGTTATCACGGCGTGGGCTTCGGCGGCATCTCGGTGGGCGGCATCGCGCCGAATCGCAAGGCGTTTTCGGGCCAGCTGCTGCCGGCCGTCGATCATCTGCCGCATACGCATGATCTCGAGCACAACGCGTTCTCGAAGGGCCAGCCGGCCTGGGGCGCCCATCTCGCTGAAGACCTCGAGCGCATCGTCGCGCTGCACGACGCCTCGACCATCGCCGCCGTGATCGTCGAGCCCGTGGCAGGCTCGACCGGCGTGCTGATTCCGCCGCAAGGCTATCTGCAGCGTCTGCGCGAGATCTGCGCGAAGCACGGCATCCTGCTGATTTTCGACGAGGTCATCACGGGCTTCGGGCGCCTCGGCAAGGCCACGGCCAGCGAGTATTTCGGCGTGACGCCCGACATCATCACGATGGCCAAGGCGATCAACAATGCCGCCGTGCCGATGGGCGGCGTGGCCGCGAGCCGCACGGTCCACGACACGATCGTGAACAGCGGCGCGCAGGGCGCAATCGAGCTGTTCCACGGCTATACCTATTCGGCGCACCCGCTCGCGGCCGCCGCCGCGATCGCGACGCAGGACCTGTATCGCCGCGAGGGCCTGTTCGAGCGCGCCGGCGCGCTCGCGCCGAAGTTCGAGGCCGCCGCGCATGCGCTGCGCGGCGAGAAGCACGTGAAGGACGTGCGTAATCTCGGCCTCGTCGCGGGCATCGAACTCGACTCGCGCGACGGCGCGCCGGGTGCGCGCGCTTACGAGGTGTTCGTGAAGTGCTTCGAGGCGGGCGTGCTGATCCGCTTCACGGGCGACATTCTCGCGTTCTCGCCGCCGCTCATCGTGACCGAAGAGGAAATCGCACGCCTGTTCGGCACGGTGCGCGACGTGCTCGCCACGGTGCAGTAACACTGCGAGGCGCGAGCTAACGTCTACGCGCGCCTGCTTTCATTTGGTAATCCGCCGCAAGGGCGGCCCGGGCTCGGGCCGCCTTTTCTTTTTTCGGCCGTGGGCGCGCGAGGACCGGGTTCAAGCACAGCGCGCGCCATCGGCGTATCGTTGCCCTATCCGCCATAAGAAACGCGATTGCGGCGAGCGCGCATCGACCGACGTGCGCTGGCCAGGAGGGAATCTCATGAAGATGCCAGTCCGCATCGGCACGCATATCGAGGGCGTCCACTGGATCGCCGAGTATGTGGAAGCGACCCATCAAATCCGCATGTTCCGTGACGGCCGAGTGGTCGACACGATCCCCGCGCCCGCGGCCATGTTCGGCGAAGAGCGCGACGCGGGTTCGGCCAGCGACGCAGCGAGCCGCGCCGAGGAAGCCGCGCTGCTCGCCTGCCTGCGTCGTTACGTAGCCGACGTGCAGCCAGAAGAATAGTAGTCTTGATCATTGTCCCTGCCTCTTGCAAGGAGAGCTCGCCGATGAACGAGCGCAACGATCACTTCCCGCCGCAGCTCATCGAAACCGATGCGCTCATCATCGGTGCCGGGCCGGTGGGCCTTTTCCAGGTGTTCGAACTGGGCCTGATGGAAATCCACGCGCACGTGGTCGATTCGCTGCCGGCGGTGGGCGGCCAGTGCGCCGAACTTTACCCTGACAAGCCGATCTACGACATTCCGGCCGTGCTGATGTGCACCGGGCAACAGCTCGTCGATGCGCTGATGCAGCAGATCGAGCCGTTTGGCGCGACGTTCCATCTCGGCCAGGAAGTGCAAATCGTCGAGCCGCGCGCCGACGGCCGCTTTTTCGTGCAGACGAGCAAGGGCACGCAGTTCCTCGCCAAGACGGTGTTCATCGCGGCCGGCGTGGGCTCGTTTCAGCCGCGCACGCTCAAGCTGAGCGGCATCGAGCGCTACCGCGACACGCAACTGTTCTATCGCGTGCGCGATCTCGAGCGCTTTCGCGACAAGGACGTCGTGGTGTGCGGCGGCGGGGATTCGGCGCTCGACTGGGCGCTGCAGCTCGTGGACGTCGCGCAGAGCGTGATTCTGCTGCACCGGCGCGAGGGCTATCGCGCCGCGCCGGCAACGGTCGCGAAGATGCACGCGCTATGCGAGGAATGGCGCATGCAGTCCATCGTCGGCCAGCTGACCGGCTTCGACGACGAAGGCGGCAAGCTCAAGCGCATCAAGGTGACGGGCGGCGACGGCGTCACGCGCTCGCTGGATCTCGACTACCTGCTCGTGTTCTACGGCTTGTCGCCGCAACTCGGGCCGATCGCGCAATGGGGCCTCGAAATAGAACGCAAGCAGTTGCCCGTGGATACGGCACGCTTCGAAACGAGCGTGCCGCGCATCTTTGCCGTCGGCGATATCAATACTTATCCGGGCAAGAAGAAGCTGATTCTCTCCGGCTTTCACGAAGCCGCGCTCGCTGCGTTCGGCGCGGCGCATCATGTGTTTCCCGAGAAGAAAATCCATCTGCAGTACACGACGACCAGCACGCGCCTGCACAAGGTGCTCGGCGTGGAGTCGCCGGTGTTCGACTGAACGCGGGGCGAGCGCCCCGCGCTTTGTCACCGCGCGATCAGGCCTGCTCGGCGTCCTGCTCGCGGAAGATGCGGTCGGCGAGATGGAACGCCGAGTTCGCCGCCGGCACGCCGCAGTAAATCGCCGTTTGCAGCAGCACTTCCTTGATCTCGTCGCGCGTGACGCCGTTGTTGCGCGCGGCGCGCAGATGCAGCGCAAGTTCTTCGCTGCGGTTGAGCGCGACCATCATCGCGATCGTCAGCAGGCTGCGCGTGTGGCGCGGCAAGCCATCACGCGTCCAGATCTCGCCCCATGCATAGCGCGAAATGAAGTTCTGGAATTCCTCGGTCACTTCGGTGCGGTTGGCGAGCGAGCGATCGACGTGCGCGTCGCCCAGCACTGCGCGGCGCACTCTCATGCCGGCTTCGTAGCGGTCTTCGTCGTTCATCACGCCCCCAGCAGGAAATCGATCACGATCTTGTTGTACTCGTCCGCCAACTCGACGTTCGAGATGTGCGCGGCGTTCAGCTCGACGTAGCGTGCGCCCGGCACCGATTCGGCCAGTTCGCGCCCTTGTGCGGGCGTCGCGGCCAGATCGTGCGTACCCGAAATCACGAGCGTGCGCGCCTTGATCGACGGCGCCTCGCCGCGCAGGTCGGCGGCGTTGATCGCTTCGCAGTTCGAAGCGTAACCGTCCTTGTCGGTATGCACGAACACGTCACGCACTTGCGACATCACCAGCGCATTGTTCGCGATGAATTCCGGCGTGTACCAGCGCGGCAGCACCGCTTCGGCGAGCGCGAGCATGCCTTCGCTGCGAGCCTTCGCGGCACGCGGCACCCACACTTCCGGCGAGCCGATCTTCGCGGCCGTATTGCACAGCACGAGACGATCGATGCGGTTGGCGTAACGCGCGCCGAGGCCGACGCCGGTCAGGCCGCCCATCGAAACCCCGACGAAATGCGCGCGTTCGATGCCGAGCTGGTCCATCAGGCCGATCACGTCGCCGGTCAGCTGCTCGATGGTGTACGGGCCCAGCGGCGCCGCCGAGTGGCCGTGGCCGCGCGTGTCGTAGCGCAGCACGCGGAAATGCTTCGTGAACTCGACGATCTGCGGCGTCCACATCGACACGTCGCTACCGAGCGAATTCGACAGAACCACCCATGGCGCCGAATGGTTCTCCGCACCGTCGATGCGGTAGAACAAATGCGTGTCGTTGACGGCTGCGTAAGGCATGCGTGTTACTCCTCGTGTGTCTTCTGTGATCAATGGGACGTGCGCTGCTTGGCTTTCGCTTCATACGACGCGAGCACCGCGTCGACGAACGCGTGCGCCTGCCCCACGTAATTGGCCGGATCGAGCAGCGCCTCGAGGCGCGCTTCGTCCAGGTGCCTCGTCACGGCGGGATCCGCCGCGAGGACTTCGTACAGCGTGCGGCCGCTTTGCACCGCGGATTTCGATGCGCGCTCAACGAGATGATGCGCGTCCAGACGCCCGATCCGGTCGCCGAGCGCGAGCATCACGGCTTCGCCGAGAATGAGGCCGTGCGTGATGTCGAGATTCGCCGCGAGCCGTTCGGGCCGCACTTCGAGTCCGGCCGTGATCTGTTCGATCTGCGCGAGCGCGCCGCCGGCGAGGCGCGCGAGATCGGGCAGCGCATCCCACTCGGCTTGCCAGCCGCCGAGCGCGCGCTCGTGTTCCTGGACCATGCCCGCGAACACCGTCGCGACGAGGCCCGGCGCGCGCGCGGCAGCCGTCAGGACGGCTGCGCAACCCACCGGATTGCGCTTGTGCGGCATGGTCGAGGAACCGCCCTTGCCTGCGGCCGCCGGCTCGCCCAGCTCGCCGATTTCGGTCTGCATCTGCAGGGAGATGTCGCGCGCGATCTTGCCGAGCGTGCCGATGAGCATGCCGAAGAACGACGCGGCTTCGGCAATGCGGTCGCGCTGCGTGTGCCAGGGCAAGGCGGGCAACGCGAGACCGAGTTCCTGCGCGAGCGCGGCGCTCACCGCCGGGGCGGCGTCGCGCAGGCTCGCGAGCGTGCCCGCCGCGCCGCCGAACTGCAGCACGAGCGCGCGCTCGCGCAGCACGATGAGGCGTTCGCGATGGCGCAGTACCGCGTCGAGCCATTGCGCGAACTTCAATCCGAGCGTGATGGGCAGCGCCTGCTGCAGCCACGTGCGCCCGACCGCCGGCGTCGCGCGATGCGTGCGCGCGAGGTCCGCCAGCGTTGCGCAGAGCGCGTCGATGCCGCGCTCGATCAGCGCGAGCGCGTCGCGCAACTGCAGCACGGTGGCCGTGTCGATGATGTCCTGGCTCGTGGCGCCCCAGTGGACGTATTTGGCGGCTTCGGGGTCGGCGGACTTCACGCGCGCGGTGATCTGCTTGACGAGCGGGATCGCCAGGTTGCCGCCCAGCGCGGCGTCGCGTGCGAGCGCCGGTGCGTCGAGCTGATCCGCCGCACAGGCTTCGACGATCGCGGCCACGGCCGACTGCGGAATCACGCCATGCGCCGCCGAGGCGCGCGCGAGCGCCGCTTCGACGTCTAGCATGCGTTGCAGCGTGGCATTGGGAGACCAGACCGCGTTCATCGGTTCGGTCCCGCAGATCAGGCTCGTGAGGCGTTCAATCATGGAGTGTGGCGGGTGGGAAAAGCGGGCGTTCGGAGACAGCCGGAACGAAGCGGGCGCGGGCACACGCCACCCAA
>NZ_JBFRCF010000027.1:0-79976 GCF_040965655.1 Paraburkholderia sp. EG286B
CAGAGCTTCACACCGAGCTGTTACCGGCTCGGCATGTCCGGGTAGGGAACGGTTGATGGAACAACCGGTTTCATCAGGTCATACCTTCTCCAGTGAAACAGAAACTCAAGCGACTTTCAGGTCGCACATGTACATCCAGGCCCACGTACTTGCTAAACTTGTTCATGACCTGCCCCCTCAATGCGGCTCTGAGCCGCGGAGTAACCGACCTCAAGCTTAATCCGCGTACCTTGAGGTGCGGCAGGTCCATACATGATGTCTAGACTAGACATAGTTATTATTTATCGCATTTTTTCGTCGGACCAGCGAATCGATCAGTTGATGAAGATGGCAGGCAACCAATCACCTTGAAGAAGCAATACTGTCTTTTTCATTGCGAATATTCTACCGCGCTCTCCATCAACCTAGCGGGCCATTAACATCAATACATTTGATGTCGTTATTCTGGTCGTTCCACCCGCCCGCATGGCATCATTCAGACTCAGTCAGTGTTGCCCGTGCCAGTGATTTGCGGAAAACGCAGGCAGTATTGGAGCCAGTGAAGGTGGAGGCCTAGTAACCTTTTTGCGGTAAGAATTATCTATGAGCAGAAAAAAGAGAGTGTTTTGCGGCGGGCTGTTGGCCGCTATGCTGAGGGGTAGTGCACGCTGGTGCCGCGAGTGACATTTGCGCCATTCAGAATCCGTAGTATTTAATATCGATGTATTACGTTATCCATAAAGAGTTTTTTGTGCGGGTTGCAATTTTATTGATAGTCCATTGATCGCCTGCCTGTGTATAACCTGAGGGAGCGTTAATGAGTGCAAGATTGGAACTGACGCCGCAAATGGCGGGCTACGAGAGGAAATTCACCGACGCAGGCGAGGTGCGGTGGTTGCCGTACATGATGTACTTCCATCCGGTCAATTACCGTTCCTCAGTGGTCAATACGGACTGTAGCGGATTTCGTTACTCCGATCGCGGCGGCATCCGCTCTTCGGTTTCCGATCACGCGGGCATGCACTCGGCCCGCCTGCTTGCCGGCAGCTCGACGGTGTTCGGCATCGGCGCGAGCGCCGATCGTTGGACGTTGTCGTCGCGGCTCTCTGAGAACGATCAGCGCGCCGCGCCGTGGCTCAACTTTGGCGGGCGCAGCTTCAACTCAGCGCAGGAGGTGATCCTCCTCACGCTCTATCGGCACTTGTTGCCGAAAATCGAGGAGATCGTGCTGTTCTCTGGGTTCAATAACCTCGGGCTCGCACGGCAGCCCGCCCGCAACCGTCTCGAGCACGGAGCGTTTTTCAACTGCGGTCAGTTCTTCGACGCGTTCAGTTCCGAGCCTGTGGCTGGCAAGCGCAAGGGGTGGCCGCTCTTCGACCGCGCCCGCGATGCCGAGCCGCCGCCTCCGATGGTCGACCAGATCGATTTCGCGGCGGACCTGACGCTGCGCCACCTCGACGTGTGGCGCGCGATCGCGGCAGATCTCGGCGCGAAGCTCACCTTCATCCTTCAGCCGCTGGCGGGCTGGGTGCGTGCGAAGGGTTGCCCACAGGAGGAGGCTCTCTTCGCGGAGCTTGATCGTGTTGGCCGCTTTAGCGACGCCTACGGCGATATCCTGCATCGCGATGTCTGCGCCGCCTACGCGGCGAAGCTCGAAGAAGGTGCGAAAAAGCTCGACGTAAAATTCGTCAACATCACGCCAATCATTTCGGAAACGCTTCAGCCCGATCAATGGCTCTTTGTCGATCGTATCCACTTTACGGATCGGGGGCATGAGTTCGTTTCGAAGCTCATTCTTGATGCCATTTGAAAGGAGGAGTCATGCGTCTCATCAAACGTTTGTTGGCTCATTGGTTCTACAAGAAAAAGAAGAAGGCCGATTCGTCGATCTATCCGATGTTTTAACCGCTTGAGCGGTCCCCGCGGAAAGAAAGGCGGCTCTCGGGTTGCCGTCCGGATCGTTACACCCTCAAGGGACAAATATGTGGCGAGAGATTTATCGACAGGCGATGGATCCAGAGTCGTTTCTGGATAGCGACGGCATCGTTGCGCTAACGAAGTTTGACGGATTGTCCGATGCGCCGAGCGGGGCGGATTGGCGTTCTCTCGCCGGGAATATTGGCGCATGGAGCACTACGCGGCACGCCGACTATCTGCGGATTTACGACGAGGCTCGGCGCACGGCCGGTATCGGAGTGTTCGTCGGCACGCTGCTCGTTCAGTCGACGCCGCTCGCCTCGTCGCTCGGCTGCTGGCTCCAGGGAATGAGCGCGCCCGGCGTGTTTGAGGACGAAGTGCATCTACGCATGATGGCGCTCTTTGCAGGCGACGTCGGTGTCGGCCTACCGGAGGCGTCGCGCTACGACCACTTTAAGGCGTTGCTGCGGCAAGCCGGCCACTCGCGCTTCGCGCTTGAGCCCTTCGAGTTGTCGACACTGCCGGCGATTCGCGACGAGGCGTTTCGATTGCCAGCTCTCCTGCTTGCGATGAGCCGTCGAAGCGACGCGTTCGGGCCAGAGCTCGCCGGCATCGATCTCGCATTTCGCGCGATGGGGCTGGCGCCTTGCTGGACTGCGCTGCGCGATGCGCCGGGGGTCCTATTCGATTCACATGGGCTAGATCTGCGCACGTTCGTCGGTCTCACGGACGAGACAGCGGCGCAGCCGATCTCGCAATGGGTCGTCGAACGGTTCGTCGCGCGAAGCGAGAAGTGGCGCCAGCGCATTGAGCGCGCGATCGCATGGGCGGGCGTTGCACTGCGCGAGTGGGACGACGTCGTGATCGAGGCCGCGGGACGTGCAGTGTCGCCGCGCGCGGCGATGGCCCAGCTAATGCGGGCGAGGGCGCGCGAAGGCGCCGTCTATCATCACGAGTACCGGCTCGAGGGCCGCGCCTTGGCCGAGTGGTTCGAGGAAGCGATGCATAATCCGCTACCGCTCGTTGATGCGCTCGCGAGAAGCCGACTTGTCGTGCCAGGGTTTGCCGACCGCAGCCTTCTCGTCACAACACTGATTGGTCCGAGCGGCCGAATGTTTCGTGTGTTCAGCGACGACGACCTCGCGATCATCAGGCGCTGGATCAACTGTTTGCCCGAGTCGCGGCTTGGGTCGCCTGAAGCCGTGCGCGACGCACAGCCGGCCCTCGCAGGCGCCGGCCCCTGTACCCCGGCTATCGCTCCCTGCGTCGACGACATCGCGCGCAGCCTCGCGCCCTCGAATTTGCGCGACCTCTACTTCGCACTGCAGGGCCGCGCGATGGCGCCTCGCATGCAGCGGCTTGCGATCGACTATGCCAACCGCTGGATCGCCCGCGCGAGGCGCTCCCTGAATCGTTCGCAACGCGGCTTGCCGCGCGCTTGGCGCGTCGGCGCGCTGCGCGAATGGCTGCTCGATCAGCACGACCTGCAAGGACTCGAGTTCGTGCGGAGCGACCCTGAGGACATGCCGTCGCGCGAAGCGGTGGTCGACTCCACATTGCAGCTTGCGCCACTTACGCTGATCGACGGCTCGTGGCTACAGGGCTTCAGCGACTGGCGCCTCGCCGCGTCGCAGGTCGGCTTCGCGTTGTTTCAAACGTACTGGGACGAACTCGGCAACGGCTGCTATCAACTGAACCATCCGAGGATCTTCCGCGACGGCCTGCGCGAAATGGGTATTGAGCTACCGCCGACGGGCACGCGTGCGTTCGCATACGATCCTCGCTTGCGGGACGAGTCGTTCCGGTTGCCAGTTTACTGGCTCTGTCTCGGCAAGCTGCCGCGCAGATTTATGCCGGAAATCCTCGGAATGAACCTCGCGATGGAACTTTCCGGCGTCGGCGGCAGCTATCGCTCCGCACGGCGCTTTCTCCGACACTACGGCTTCAGCACTGACTTCGTCGACATTCACAACTCGATCGACAACGTGTCGGCTGGTCATTCGGCGTGGGCTGTCGACGCCATCGACGTGTACATGCGACAGGCCGCTTCGATTGAGACGGGCGCGGCGCGTGCGAGCTGGGAAAGGATCCGCGTCGGCTACGAATCGCTTGCGCCGTTGCCGAGCCGCGGCGAACGGCTGCTCGGTGCGTTGGGGCTGCGGCCTTGGATGCGTATCGCGACCGAAGCCGACAGCGCGCCACTCTTGCTCAATCAGCACACTCCGGTCGCGGCGTCCGCCTGAGCGCCGCACGGGATTTCGATTTCAATTCAACCAAGCATGGAGAAACGATGTCGCTCGTCAACGTACATAACGAATGGGATCCGCTCGAAGAGATGATTGTCGGGATCGCGGACGGCGCGCAAGTGCCGCGCGCCGATCCGGGACTCTTCGCACTCGATTACGCCGACCATCATGAGCGCGCTGACCAGATTCCGTCCGGACCGTATCCGGCGCATGTGATCGCCGAGGCGAACGAAGACCTCGACAGGTTCGCGCTGTTCCTGCGCAGCCAAGGCGTGACGGTCAGGCGTCCCGAGCCGGTCGATCATACGGCGGCGTTCGGCGCACCGGGCTGGCAGACTGACGGCGAATACAACTATTGCCCGCGCGATGTGCTGCTACCTATAGGCGACCTGATCATCGAAGCGCCGATGACGCTGCGAAGTCGCTACTTCGAATCGCATGCCTATCACTCGCACCTGCTCGACTACTTCGCCAGCGGCGCCAAATGGATCTCGGCGCCTAAGCCTCGCTTGCCCGACAGCGCGTATCGCGTCAAGCCCACCGACGGCGAGATCCTTGCCAATGACGAACCGATCTTCGATGCGGCAAACGTGATCCGGATGGGGCGCGACATTCTCTACCTTGTCTCGCGCAGCGGCAACCGGCTCGGGTACGAATGGCTGCAACGTACGCTCGGGGAGGGTTATCGCGTGCATCCGATCGAGGGAGTCTACGACGGCACGCACATCGACACTACGATTACGCTCGTGCGCCCGGGACTCGTTGTCCTAAGTCCCGAGCGGATTTCGCGCGCGCAGGTGCCAGCGATTTTCCGCAACTGGGAAGTAGTCTGGTGCCCGGGGATGGTTGATACCGGCTACTGCTGGTCGTATCCACGCGCATCGATCTGGCAGGGAATGAACTTCATCATGGT
Organism: Paraburkholderia sp. EG286B; assembly: GCF_040965655.1. NCBI lineage: Bacteria > Pseudomonadati > Pseudomonadota > Betaproteobacteria > Burkholderiales > Burkholderiaceae > Paraburkholderia > Paraburkholderia sp. EG286B. The sequence goes on from NZ_JBFRCF010000027.1 coordinate 5,056, forward strand.
CAACCCGTCGCTTGCCGTGGTCAATGACCGGCAGATCGAGCTGATCCGTGCGTTGGAAAAGCACCGCATCGACGTTGCGCCGCTGCCAATGCGGCATGCGCGCAGCTTGAGCGGTGGGTTCCATTGCGTGTCGGTCGACGTCCGCCGCCGCGGCCAACTCGAAGACTATCGCTGAGCGCCCACGAGGAGCGGCAATGGACTATCTGTCGATCATCCTATTCGTAATTTCGACCTGTGTGACGCCGGGGCCAAACAATGTGATGCTGATGTCATCCGGTGTCAACTTCGGCGCGGCGCGCACAATGCGCCACGTCGCGGGGATCAATGTCGGCTTTCCGCTTATGCTGACTGCGGTCGGGCTCGGGGCGGGGGCCGTCTTCCGCCGCTTCCCGGCGCTGCACGACGTATTGCAGTTCGCCGGCGCCGTCTACATGCTGTACCTCGCATACCGGATTGCGACGTCGCCGACGGTGAACTTCGATGCGAAGGCGGCATCGCCTCTAGGCTTTCTGTCGGCAGCATTGTTCCAGTGGATCAATCCAAAAGCGTGGGTAATGGCGGTCGGCGCGGTGCTCACTTATGCGTCGACATCGGACTCGTACAGGTTGGACGTACTCGCGATCGCGCTACTGTTTTTTGCATTCGGCTCGCCGTGCTCGATGGTATGGGTGCTCTTCGGGACGTTCCTACGTCGCTTCTTGACGAAACCGCATGCCTTGCGCGCATTCAACATTGCGATGAGCGTGGTGCTTGTTGCGTCGCTTGTACCGGCTCTCGCCGGACTCGTCAAGAAAGGGCGAAGCGACGCGTTCGCACATCTGTCGCAGCAGCCTGCTGACGGGCGCGCCGAGACACCGCGAGCGCAGCTCACAAGGCCGTCGTACTGACGCGCACCCCTCGTTTTTTGAAATCGATCTACGGACGGTCCTTCTCGCATGGCCAACCATATTCTGGGCATCTCGGCGTTTTATCACGACAGCGCGGCCGCTCTAATCAGTGATGGCGTACCTATCGCGGCGGTGCAGGAAGAACGTTTCACAAGGATTCGCCACGATAGCGGATTTCCGGCGAACGGCATTCGCTATTGCCTTGGCGAAGCGGGCATCCAGCTAGACGATCTCGCCGCGATCGTCTACTACGAAGACCCGAAGGAAAAATTCTCACGCGTCATGTCGTCGTTTGCGAGCGCCGGCATCGGCGGCGCAGCCGCGTTTTCACGCACCATGCCGGAATGGTTGCGCTGGAAGCGCCGCGTGCTCGAACACGTCGACAAGGAAATCGCCCAGCTCGGCTGCGGTTGCGCGCCGAAGGTCGTCGCTTGTCGGCACCATCGTTCGCACGCGGCGGCGGCGTTCTTTCCCTCGCCGTATGAGCGGAGCGCCGTGCTCTGTATCGACGGAATCGGCGAATGGCATTCGACGACCGTGTGGCGCGGGTCGGGCACGTCGCTTGAGCTCTGCAACTCAATCTCGTATCCGCACTCCGTCGGATTATTCTATTCGGCATTCACGTATTACTGCGGGTTCAAGGTCGATTCGGGTGAGTACAAGCTGATGGGGCTCGCGCCGTACGGCAAGCCGGTCTACGCCCAGAAGATTCGCGACGAGCTGATTCACATCCGGCCGGACGGCTCGTTTACGCTAAATATGCGTTATTTCGAGTACCTGAAGGGCGACCGGATGATCGGCGAGCGATTCGAGCGGCTTTTCGGCGGCCCATCCCGCAAGCCGGAAAGTCCGATCTCGCAGCGCGAATGTGATCTGGCCGCGTCGGTACAAAAGGTGACCGAGGAGCTCGTGCTCGGTCTCGCCAGATCTGCCGTCGAGCAGACCGGCGAGCGGAATCTGTGCCTCGCGGGCGGTGTCGCGCTCAACTGCGTCGTAAATGGTGTGTTGAGCCGTTCCGGCGAATTCGATTCGATCTGGGTCCAGCCAGCAGCCGGCGACGCGGGCTGCGCGCTGGGCGCTGCGATGGACCTCGCGGTCGGACTCGACGGTCGCCCGCATCTCGCCGCGAGCGGTTCAGACGCGATGCGCGGCGCGCTGCTTGGACCAAGCTTCAGCGATGATGAGATCGCTGCGTTCCTGGACGCAAACCGGTACTGCTACAAGTCGTTTGAGGGCGATGCCCTCTATGACGAGGTGGCGACGCATATCGCCAACGGGACCGTGGTTGGCTGGTTTCAGGGTCGAATGGAATTCGGTCCGCGGGCACTTGGTGCGCGTTCGATCCTCGGCGATCCGCGCGATCCCGAAATGCAACGCAAAATGAACCTTAAGATCAAATACCGCGAGTCGTTCCGGCCCTTCGCGCCCGCCGTACTTCTCGAGGATGTGACACGCTACTTCGACTCGCGCGAAGAGAGCCCCTATATGCTGATCGTGTCTCAGATCGCCGATGCGATCAAGACCGATGTCACACGCGGCCCCGGCGATTATCGCCGCGGCCTCGGCAGCATCAACGACGTGCGGTCGACATTGCCCGCGATCACGCACGTCGATCTGTCCGCGCGCATCCAGACCGTGAGCACGCAAAACAACGCCCCGTTCACGAAGCTGTTGCTCGCATTCAAGCGCAGAACGGGCTGCTCGGTGCTCGTTAACACGTCGTTCAACGTACGCGGCGAGCCGATAGTCTGCAAGCCAGAAGAAGCATACGCGTGCTTCATGCGCACGGAGATGGACGTGCTCGTGCTCGGTTCGCATGTACTCGTGCGAACCGAGCAGCCAGCGTTTCAGGAAGCGACCGACTGGCGCGTCGAGATTCCGCTCGACTGAGCCAGTGTCGAAACTCGAAAGGAGAAGGCGATGCTGCTCAGAGTGCTGTTCTATTCGCTGCACATGCTGGTGCTCGTACCTGTAGGCTGGTTGCGTCGGATCGGCAATTCTTCGCGTTTCAGCCCGAGCTTTCATCGCGCGCCCACATCATGGGATCGCTGCTACCGTCTTGACCCACCCAATGAAAACTGGGAAAAAATGCCATGTCGGCGCTCGTATACAAAAATCTGAACTCATCCCCGATCGTCGCAGTGAGGGGCTCGGGTGTCTGGATCGAGGATGCTTCGGGCAGGCGCTATCTGGATACGTGCGGAGGCGTTGCCGTCTCGAGCCTCGGCCATGCGCATCCGCGCATCGTCGCGGCGATGGAGCGCGAGGCGCGCAAGATTGCGTGGACGCATGCGGGCAGCTTCACTACGCCCGCGGCGGAGGAGTTGGCCGAGCGGCTGGTCGCGGCGTCGAATGGGCTCGCGAAGGCGCAGTTCCTGTCAGGTGGCTCAGAGGTGATGGAACTCGCGATGAAGATCGCCTATCAGTATCAGTGCGAGCGCGGCAAGCCGTCGAAATCGATCTTCATCGCGCGCCGACAAGGCTATCATGGCAGCACGTTGGGGACGCTCGCGATCTCCGGCAATCCACAGCGCCGCTCGGTGTTCGAGCCGCTGCTGCCGCGCGCCGAGTTTGTGTCGCCGTGCTATGCCTACCGGCACCGGCGCGCGGGTGAGAGTGATGAGCAGTACGCGGGCCGCCTCGCACAGGAGCTCGACGACAAGATTCGCACGCTTGGCGCGGAGAACGTCGCGGCGTTCGTCGCCGAGACGGTAGTCGGGTCAACCAACGGCGCGGTGCCTCCTGTGCCGGGCTACCTGAAGAAGATCCGTGAAGTCTGCGAACGTCATGACGTGCTTCTGCTGCTCGACGAGGTGATGGCCGGCATGGGGCGGACCGGTTTAGTGTACGCCTATCTCGAGGATGGCGTCGTTCCTGATCTCGTGGCAATTGGCAAGGGTCTCGCGGCCGGCTATCAGCCGATCGCCGCGGTACTGATGTCGGCCGCCGTGCACGATGCGATGGCACAGGGCACGGGCGTGCTCGGCAATGGGCAAACGCACGTAAATCACCCGTTCGCGTGCGCCGTCGCGCTCGAAGTGCAGCGCACAATAGAAGACGATCATCTGCTCGACGCAGTCGTCGTGCGCGGGCATCAGTTGCGCGCACGGCTGAAGGAGCGATTCGCAAATGTCGAAATCGTCGGGGACGTGCGGGGCCGGGGGCTGTTTGTCGGCGTGGAGTTCGTCGAGGACCGCGATTCAAAGGCACCGTATACTGGCGGCGCGACGTTCGCTGCGCGGCTCAAGCGGGAAGCGCTCCAGCACGGCCTGTTGATCTATCCGGGCTCGGGTACCGCTGACGGCGTGGAGGGCAACCATGTGCTGTTCGCGCCGCCTTTCATCTCGTCGGCGTGTGAAATCGACGAAATGGCCGAACGTTTCGAGGACATCGTGCGGGCATGCATGGGCCGGCTCGTGCCGACACTCATATACCGACGGAGCCCCTGAACTCGCGCGTGGCCGCTTTCGCGTGCGCACTGGCGTCCGGTGAGTCGGGGAGCGCAACGCACCACGCCGCGATAGCTTTGTCGGCGAGCGATTCCCACTTGCTCACCCAAGCCGTCAGCACCGCGCGGTTGTTTTGCTCCTCAAGCGCCATGCGAACGAGTTCGGCGGCCCATCGCCGATGGCGCTGTGCATCGATCAACTGCGCATCGGTGATGAGGCCGAGCAGCGTATCGCCGTTGTGCCGCGCAGCCACTCCGAGGCTTCGCAAGACTGTTTCTTCCACCGCCGGGCGCGCGACGAGGTTCAGCGCGGCGAAGCTCTCCGCCCAGTCCCATGCTGTGAGTGCGTGCTCGACGAGCTTGCGCCAGCCCTGCCATGCTGGATCGTCCTCCCAGTAGTACCGCTCGTCAGTGCCGAAGCCGAGGTCGCCGAACGTCTGCGACAGCTCTTTGGTGCGATACGCCGTGTGAGTGAGCCAGCGCAGAGTGTCCGCTGTCTGGTAAGCAGCGCAGTTTGAGATCGTGGAAGCGGGCGCCATCTGGGTCAGATATGCCGAGCCCATTTGCAGTGCATGGAACAGGAAGCGGGAGGGCGTGTAGTGGCGCGCGAGCGTGCCCGCCCAGGTGCGTGCGAGCATGGTGTCGTGACCGCGTGCGGAGAACTGGTCTAGCAGCCCGAAGGCATACGTTTCCTGCCCGTCCTGGAGCATGTTGTAGGTGCGGTAGACGAGCTCGTCAGGATCGCGGAACGCATTCCAGTCGGGCCGAGTAAGCGGGGAAGCATTGCGGTTTCGCTTGAACCATTGCGCCATTTCGAAGTTCGGATCGAGCTCGAACGGCGCATCGGGATTGTCGGTCGTGTAGTGCAAATTGGTCGTGACGATCTCGTACTCGCTTGGCTTGCGCCGCCGGGCCGCCAGATGGCTCCATGTTTTCAGTGGCTTGAGGACTTCGGGTTGCGTCATGATTGTCTCCAGTTAAGGAAGGGTTGCAGAGGTCGCTTTCGGAGCGGTGATCCTCCACGCTCATCGCAGTCTGAACGGCGACGACATTCTTGTGTGGAGATTTCCCGGCAGAGTCACCCGTCAGTTGCCGTGCCGGTGAAACATATAACTGCACGGGCAGATCTTCAGTGTTTCGCAAAGCTCTGCGCATCATCCATAAATCGCTAAGAGCAGACCGCGTCGTGGTCTGGACGGCATTTTCACCAACCCCATATAGCGGGCCCTCGCATAGCCGAACTGTCGCTTGATGATGGGAAAGGGATGTTCAATCTTGGCAGGGATCTTTGCCTTGAGGCGGTCGATCTTATGGTGTATAGCGTCCAGACAATCGCTCTGGTTCAGTGCACCATGCCGCCCTCGAGACCCAGCAACTCGCGATACTGCGCCTCTTCCATTGCAGGGTCCGACAGAGCGAACCTTTGCTCCATAAACCGAATTTGCGGCATCGTCGCGATCGGGAAAAGCGGTCGTCCGTTTTTGCCTGGCGCATAGACGCGGCTCGATCAGCGCAAATCGGCTCCGACCAAGGTACCACGCCGCATCGTGTCGAGAGATTCGGAGGCTTGGTTGAAAGATCCAGGGAACTGCGACATTACACTTCTACCCAACTAATTCGCGATGCTTCCAAGAGAGCTGAACGGGCGTCAATGCCAGGACTCCAGCTGACCTTCCTTAAAGCGTCTTTTCGTAGTAAAAACGCACATACTCGTCGGTCGTCTCGATGCGGCCCGCGAACGAGCTGAGATTGACTTCGAGTTCGGACATCCTGAACGGCCGACCCAGCGCTCCCTCCAACGTCGAGCGGCATAGGATCAGTTCGCCGTCCGCGTCGATGCGCACATATGCGAGCTTGTCGTCCACGCGGATCGCCTTGCCGGGGTTGTCCTCGTGCGCGGCTTCGATGACGCCGGCCGTGATTCTGCTCGCGCGAAGCACCGGACCCACGCGGTTGTTACGGTAAGCTTCGGCGGTCTTGTCAATGTTCATGTTGTGTTCCCCTGCGGACTCAGGAATGGGCAAAGAGCGCATGAACGCCTTCTACGGCAATCAGAACATCGTCGCCTTGGAGCTTCACGGCATATTCGGCGAGACGGCAGTCACCCGGATTGATTCCTTTGCCCGTATTTGCGTCGAAGGTCCACTGATGAGCCCGGCACGTCAGCACGCGGCCATCGAATTTTCCTTCAACGAGCTGAATGTCGTGGTGCGGACAAATGCCCTGAAAGCCGCGCGGCTCGCCGCCTTCGGGACGTACCAACACGATCACGTGGCCATCCACTTCCACCTCGGTCATCTCCGCCTCCCACAGGTCATCGAGAGTGCAAACTTTCCGAAACTTCATGTCGCCCTCAATCATCGCAAAAGATGAATTCCAGCGTTTCCATCGGCTTGATGTCGGTCTCGCCGAGTTTCGCGTTGCGCGGATAGAACTGCTTGCTACCTTGGCGGCGCACGCGGATCACCTTGTCGGGTTGAGGCGCTACTCGCCGGCCCACCGAATGATGAGATGCTGCGGCGGCGATCTCGTCCATGGAATTGTCGGTATCCACGGTTACGAGCTGCAATACAAAGTCGTACTGAAAATTAGAAATCACAGGGACAAGAGCCATATCGCCCTCCATTGAATCGCGGCTTCATGCAGACTTTTCTTCGTAAAGCTTGTTGCAGTACGCCTTGACCCACGCGTAATGGTGCGCGTCATCGCCACTTTCGCCCGGGGCGAGTTCCATGTACTTCAGCGCACCCGTCAGGTCGGGTGGCTGGATCTTCCCAGCCAGTAGGCGATCAACGAGCGAGAGGTGATTGCGGTAGCGAGCGGGGTCCTGCTGGAACACCCAGCGATCAATTTCCGAGTTGAAGTGATACGTGCGGCCGTTGTAGTCGAGCGGATGGTCCTTTACATTCCAGCCATTGCCAGGGATCGCGCAGATAGGCAACTGGCTCATGTTGCAGATGATCGGCAGCGTCTCGGAAACGGTGAGCTCAGGCTTGCCGGTAAGCAGGTTATCGACTATGACATCCCACACTTTGCCGAACGTGTCGTTCCAGCCGGGATATTTTTCTTCGAGCCAGTCGCGGCACTCAGGTGTTATGCCGGCAGCAGGATTCCACCACACGGTAGGCCGCCAGAACCAGATAGCCAATTGATACGCATGGTGCTGGTAGTCGAACTCGCGAATGATCTGTTCCCAGTACCATGGCAGGTCGAGTCCGAGGTCGATCAGAGTGCGTTCGAACTGACCTACGATCCATTCCCGCATGAATTCCTTGAACGACTGCTTGCGATGCACGAGTGGCGTGGCGTAATCCATCGAGGAGCCCGTGAGCAGGCAGAACAGACGCCACGCGCGCGCGATCGCGACATCAACGAGCTTTTGAGCTTGCTCTTTACGGCCGTTGGCAATCAGGATCTGCAAGGCGGGACCCCCGATTTGCGCATGGCGCGACTCATCTGTCTGAATGCTGGAAATCAGGCTTGCAAAAGTGTAGTCGCCCGCTTCGGCGGCATTGGCCGCGAGGCCGAGAAACTGCATGTTGGTAAAACCCGTTTCGAACGCGAAGGTTAGCATGACCGCGATTTCGATCGCACTGCGCGACATGAACAGGTCATCGAACGCGCTGCGCGCGGCAATCGCACCCCACGCGTTGGTGTGATACGCCTTGTGGGCCCAATCGAACTGGCGATCCTTGGGACAGTAGTCGTGAGGGAAGTAGAGCTGCAACTGACCATGACGATTCTCGTCGAGCATGCCGAAGGTGGCCATATTGCGCATGCCGGGCGCACGGCCGAAACGTACCATTCGGGCCTCGGCGCTCATCGCCGCATATTCGCCGAGCGCAATTGCACCGTAGTGCGCCTTCAGAATGGAGAGCCACCCCGGATCGACGTCCTCGAACATGCGGCTACGCTCAAGTGCCTCCTTGACTGAATATGCGCCAGCATCCTTCTCACGCTGGATGCGCACATACTCGGGATACGACGTCTTGTAGGGCTCGTCGTAGGTTTCCCAACTCGCCATGGGAATGCCTTGCGCCCCAGACATGAGATCGGGAAAGAGCTCTGACTCCGTCACATATCTTGAGGTCCAGTTGGTGGCACGTGCAATGTCATACCATGCGGCTCGTTCCAGTAACGCCATCGTGACGCCTCCTTTTGGAATGGGCGATGCGTCTTCCCGGCATGGTGCACACTCCACCGGGCGCCCCTTGAGAACGCAAGATCAATGCCCAATCCGCGGCGTTTCTTTCTTGGCGGCCGCGGCGAAAAACTGAGAGTCGCGGCGGAGCGAAAGGGGAACCAAAATTGCGCAAGTTTAACGAGTAGGACTTGTACCACCGCGCGCACAGCATGGCCGCATCCACTGGGTGACGACAGCGTTTGAGCACCGTGGCGGCGCTCGGAAACGGCATCTTCTTCGGTATCGCCGTTTATGTGGTCATCAAGATGCGGGGGGCGAATCTTACCGCAACGCAGCGCCCTATCGCGACACTGCATTGAGATGGTAAGCCCGCAGCTGTCGAGGTTCCACGACGATGAGTGACTTCGGCCGTAAAGGCCCATTGATGGTTTTGTCCAGCACGGCCCACACTATGCACACAAGCGGACAATGAGCATCGAGTTGATAAGCGTCCGGCGAAGTTAAGTGGTCGTTGCGACATAACCGCCGCCTTAATTCTCCGTTGTCGCGGCAACCGCAGTGTTGCATATTCGACGTTGTCGGATATGCAACATCTCCCAGCGCACGAATGCGTACTTCACGCAACGCTGATCAAGTCGACCGCAGAGCTACTGCGAGCGTTATAGATCGGGGTGGACCCGGAGGACAGAACAGGGTGAAGCCGCCGACGCTGTCGATGGCCGCCGATGAAGGTGCGGCTTTCGAGACGCATCACAAACGGACGCGACGTGATGAGTTTCTCGCGATGAACGCAGTTTCGCAGTTTCGCCGTGTCGGCTGAGCTTTGCGCACTGGTCGAGCCGTATTATCCGAGGTGCGGCAATGGCCGCCCGCCGATTGACCGGGAGCGCATGCTGCGCCTTCATTTTATCCAGCACTGCTTGAACCTGGCCGATTTCGCTTGTGAAGACGCTCTTTACGTTAGTGCCAGGTTGCGTCGCTTTGCGAGAATCTGGACTGGGAGGCAGTACCGGACGTCACCACACTGCTGAAATTTCGCCGTCTTCTTGAAACCCTCAAGCTGAGGTGAGAAATTGATTGCCGAAGTCGGCCGGGTGACGAACCGCATGAAACTCAGGAGCGTCACGGTCGTGGATGCCACCATCATCGGTGCGCCAATATTCGAGGTAGCATGAGCAGAACTCGTGCGCCCCCCCAAATGCATCAGATGCGCAAAGACAAGCAATGGTACTTCGGCGCGAAGCTATACATCGACGAGGACAGCCAGCGTGGCCCGGTGCACAGCGTAGTGCTCGCGCCGGCCAACGTGCATCCGCTGCCGCAATTGCTACACGGCCAGGAGCGGAAGGTCTACGCTGACAGCCCTTACGCCAGCCAGAAGGCTAATCCACAGCAAAGCACCGCAGGCGCACGGCTTCACGAAGCAGCGCACCCACCGCGCGTGTGAAGTCCATACGGTTCCACAATGCCAACACGTCGCAAATTCGGCGACTTTTTCAGCCTAGCCTCAACGTGACAACGCCGACATATGTCGTCGAGAATTGGACAAACAAGACAGGCACCCCAAGAATTTATCGAGCTTTCTCGGCAATTTTTCTAGTTTCACGCCGTGCGAAAAGGTGGCGCATAGGTTGATTCCTGAACCTCCAGATATTTTGCTTCGTTCTGTGAAAATCCTGTACTGGCTGACCTCTGTTAGCCGAACGGCCCGTCGCCACTACGAGAAGGTTTTGTCGGCGCAGCACCGTAGTCCCTCCCGCCTCCACCTCAATCACGGCAAGCGCCGCGGAATATTTTTTTCTTTAGGGACCCGCGACACGAAGCCGGCACGAATCTTGTTATTTTCAGAACGCATCACCGACAGTGAGACGACCCGAAGTCGCGGTCGTATATGCCAGCGTCGCAGGGCCGAACGCGATCAAGGGACCACATAGTGATCGAAACGTTTTATGAAGTCATGCGACGCCAAGGGATCTCGCGCCGTAGCTTCCTCAAATTCTGCTCGCTGACGACGACGTTGCTCGGCCTCGGACCTGCGTTCATGCCGAAGATTGTCCACGCAATGGAGACCAAGCTTCGCACGCCGGTGCTCTGGCTACACGGACTCGAATGCACCTGCTGCTCAGAGTCGTTCATCCGCTCGGCGCACCCGCTTGCGAAGGACGTCGTGCTTTCAATGATCTCGCTCGACTACGACGACCTGTTGATGGCTGCCGCGGGACACCAGGCCGAGGCGGTCCTTGAAGACGTGATGACGAAGTACCGTGGCAACTACATCCTTGCCGTCGAAGGCAATCCGCCGCTGAATCAAGACGGCATGAGCTGCATTATTGGCGGAAAGCCATTCGTCGATCAGTTGCGCCGTGTGTCGAAGGACGCGAGGGCTGTGATCTCGTGGGGGTCGTGCGCGTCGTGGGGCTGCGTGCAGGCGGCAAAGCCGAACCCGACGCAGGCGGTGCCAATCCACAAGGTGATCACCGACAAGGCGATCATCAAGGTTCCAGGCTGCCCGCCGATCGCCGAGGTGATGACGGGCGTCGTTACCTACATGCTCACGTTCGACCGGATACCGGAATTGGATCGCCAAGGCCGTCCGAAAATGTTTTACAGCCAGCGTGTTCACGACAAGTGCTACCGCCGTCCGCATTTCGACGCGGGCCAGTTCGTCGAGTCGTGGGACGACGAAGCGGCACGGCGCGGCTACTGCCTCTACAAGGTCGGCTGCAAGGGCCCGACGACATACAACGCCTGCTCGACCGTGCGTTGGAACGGCGGCACGAGCTTCCCCATTCAGGCGGGCCACGGCTGCTTCGGTTGCTCTGAGGAAGGATTCTGGGATAAGGGCTCCTTCTACGATCGGCTCACGCGGATCGATCAGTTCGGAGTCGAAGCGAACGCCGACAAGATCGGCGCGACCGCGGCCGTCGTGGTGGGCGCCGCCACTGCTGCGCATGCAGCCGCTTCGGCAATTCAGCACGCCAGGTCGAAGCAGGGCTCAATGGACGACCGCGACGGAGAACAGCTATACCCCGCGTCGGGGTGCAGCCGAAGCCGCAAAGGAAAGCAACCATGACCGCCATTTCGAACCCAGGGTTTCAGCTCGGTAAGAACGGACGCCGCATCGTCGTCGATCCGGTCACACGCATAGAAGGCCATATGCGAGTCGAGGTCAATGTTGATTCGAACAACGTGATCCGCAACGCCGTTTCCAGCGGCACCATGTGGCGCGGGCTTGAAGTAATTCTCAAGGGGCGCGACCCGCGCGACGCATGGGCGTTCGTCGAGCGCATCTGCGGCGTATGCACGGGATGTCACGCGCTCGCCTCGGTGCGCGCCGTCGAGGACGCGCTCGACATCCGCATTCCGCCCAACGCGTACCTGATCCGCGAGATCATGTCGAAGACATTGCAAGTGCAGGACCACGTGGTGCACTTCTATCACCTGCACGCGCTCGACTGGGTCGACGTGTTGTCGGCGCTCAAGGCCGACCCCAAGCTCACGTCCGAGTTGCAACAGCGCATCTCGCCCGCGCATCCGATGTCGTCACCGGGCTATTTCCGCAATGTGCAGACGCGTCTGCGCAAGTTCATCGAAAGCGGCCAGCTCGGTCCGTTCATGAACGGCTACTGGGGCAACCCCGCGTACGTGCTGCCGCCGGAAGCGAATCTGATGGCCGTGACGCACTACCTCGAAGCGCTCGACATGCAAAAGGAGTGGGTCAAGATCCACGCGATCTTCGGCGGCAAGAATCCGCACCCGAACTACCTCGTGGGGGGGCGTGCCTTGCGCGATCAATATCGGCAACGACCTAGCGGCCGGCGCCCCCATCAACATGGAGCGCCTGAATTTCGTCAAGTCGCTCATCGACGAAGCGATCACTTTCTGCCGCAACGTATATGTGCCCGATCTGCTTGCGATCGGCACGATCTACAAGGCACGCGGCTGGCTGCATGGCGGCGGCCTGGCCGCGACCAACGTGATGGACTACGGCGCGTATCCGCTCGTCAACTACAACCCATCGACCAACCAGATGCCAGGCGGAGCCATCATCAACGGCGACTGGAACACGCTCCTGCCAGTTGATCCGCGCGACCCCGAGCAAGTGCAGGAGTTCGTCGCCCACTCCTGGTATCAATACCCTGACAACTACCGCGGGCTGCATCCCTGGGACGGCATTACCGAACCGCACTACGAGCTCGGACCCAACACGAAGGGCACGCGCACCGCAATCGAGTCGATCGACGAGAGCGCGAAGTACTCGTGGATCAAGTCGCCGCGCTGGCGCGGGCACGCGATGGAAGTCGGACCGCTCGCGCGCTACATCCTCGGCTACGCACACGCGGAGCAGAGCAATCCGCATTGCGGCCGTATGAAGGAACAGATCGAGGCCTCCCTCCTTGCAGTGAACCAGGGCATGCCAAAGCTGCTCGGCTTGCCGGAAAGCTCGCTTGGCGTGAAGCAACTGCTGCCGACCACCATCGGCCGCACGCTCGCCCGCGCGCTTGAAGCGGAGTATTGCTCCGAGATGATGGCGGACGACTGGCAAAGCCTCTTGAAAAACATCCGCAACGGCGACACCTCGACAGCGAACCTTGACAAGTGGGATCCTTCGACGTGGCCAGCCGAGGCGAAGGGCGTGGGCGCGGTCGCCGCGCCGCGCGGCGCGCTCGGCCACTGGATCCGGATCAAGAACGGTCGCATTGAGAATTACCAGTGCGTCGTTCCGAGCACTTGGAACGGCGGCCCGCGCGACGCGAAAGGGCAGATTGGCGCGTTCGAAGCGAGCCTCATGGACATGCCCGTGGCGAATGTCGAGCAGCCCGTCGAGATCCTGCGCTCGCTGCATTCGTTCGACCCTTGCATGGCGTGCTCGACGCACGTGATGAACGCGGACGGTGCGGAAATGACCGCCGTGACTGTGCGCTAACCCCACTAGGCCGCCACAGCGCCTGCGCTCACCGACGCCGCGCGGCACGCAAGGATGATGACGATGCAATCGTATTCTCGACGCGAAAAGGCGGCCGACTTTGTTTCGCCCACCGAGGCGATTTACGTGTACGAAGCGCCGGTACGCGTCTGGCACTGGATCAACGCAGTGTCGATCGTGGTGCTGGCGTTGACCGGCGATTTTATCGGCTCCCCCCTTCCCACACAGCCCGGCGAGGCGAGCGCGAATTTTCTGATGGGCTATATCCGGTTTGCGCATTTCACCGCGGGCTACCTGTTCGCAATCGGACTTGTGGGCCGCGCGTATTGGGCGATTGTCGGCAATCGCCATGCGCGCGAAATGTTCTGGGTGCCGGTATTCTCGCGCGAGTACTGGCTGGACATGCTCACCATGCTGCGTTACTACTTGTTCCTCGGACCCACGCCGCGCCAGCTCAGCGGGCACAATCCGTTATCGCGATTCGCGATGTTCTTCGTGTTCCTGCTGATCTCACTCTTCATGATCGTGACCGGTTTCGCACTGTATGGCGAAGGCGCGCAGGCCGACTCTTGGCAACAGATTGCGTTTGGCCAGGTATCCACGCTGATCGGCCAGTCGCAGAGCGTGCACACGTGGCATCGCCTCGGCATGTGGGCGATCCTGATGTTCGTGATCGTGCATGTCTATATGGCGATCCGCGAAGACGTCATGGGGCGCCAGAACATGGTCGGCACGATGATATCGGGCTACCGTACCTTCAGGAAGTGAGGTTGCAATGCTGATTTGTGCACAAACCGCCGCGCCTGCCATCGTCGTACTCGGCATCGGCAACTTGCTGTGGGCCGACGAGGGTTTTGGCGTGCGCTGCATTGAGGCGCTTGAGCAGCACTTTGAGTTCGCCCCGCACGTGAGCCTCATAGACGGCGGCACGCAAGGGCTGTGTCTGGTCCAGTACGTCCAGGCCACCGACAGTCTGCTCATTTTCGACGCGGTCGATTACGGTCTCGCGCCGGGCACGCTGAAGATCGTTGAGAATGACGATGTACCGGCGTTCCTCGGCGTGCGCAAGATAAGCCTGCACCAGACCGGCTTCCAGGAGGTGCTGATGCTCGCGCGCCTGACAGGCCGGTATCCACGCCGCGTGCTGCTGATCGGCTGCCAGCCGGACGAAGTGGCCGATTTCGGCGGCAGCCTGCGACCCGCCGTTAAAGCGTCGCTCGAGCGCGCGCTCGAACTTGGCCTCGAGCGCCTTGCCGCATGGGGCGGAAAGCCCACGCCGCGCCACACCCCGTTACATGCCGACGATGCGGTCACGCTGCCACATCTCGCGCTTTCGCGCTACGAAGGCGAGCGGCCCAGCGAGGCCGATGCGTGCCGCACCGGCGACGAGCGCGTGCTGCAGCGCATGCGCCGCGAGGAGACGCCGTCGTGTGTATAGGCGTGCCGATGCGGGTGATCGAGGTGCAGGGCTTGCAGGCGCTGTGCCACGGACGCGACGGGCACCGCCGGATCGACACTTCGCTGGTTGGTCCATGCAGCGCCGGCGAATGGCTGCTGGTCTTTCTCGACACGGCGCGCGAGAAGCTCGACGGGACACGCGCGGCAGAAATCGACGCGACGCTCTCGCTCGTGGAACTGGCGCTGGAGGGAGACGCCGCCATGGCCCGAGCGAGCTCGCATTTTGAAATGCCGTCCGACCTCGGCGTGGACGATCTAGCCCGGTTGACCTCCAGCGCGCAACCGACGCATGGCCGTCACGGGTCTTCCGAGCAATCGACATGACAAATACGAACGGTATCGCGCTTGACGCGACGCCCGTGGCAGCGGCTAACCGATGGCAGACACGCCGTGTCCGTGGACGAACGAAAGGTAGACGACTGGATTGCGTACGGCGGCGAATGCGTAGCGCTGCTCGGGGCCGACGCGGTGCACTTTCCCGAATTCCTCGACGTGGCCATGATGCTGCCCGAACTCGCGCGCCGCGTGTGGCGGTGATCCACGTTGCTGTGTCTGCGCGACGGCGCTTATGTCACGAGGCTCTCCAGTATGACGGACTGGGATGACTACGTGGCAAACGTCGCACATGCGCTCGGGCAACCGACTACGCGGATGCCATGGGTCGGCATTCCCGGTCACGCCGTCGGCGCTTCGCCCGGCTGTCACGAATTGTCAACCAATTCTTGGGGTCGTTGATCGTGTCCATGAGTCCATTTCCCATTCCCGTCGCGCCTTTCGGCCCGGGCAACCAGGCCGAGAGCGACGCGGTGCTCGACTATCTGCCGATGCCGCAAGGCATGCGCATCTATGTGGCGCCGACGCTGCCTGAGCGCTGTGATGCGTGGGCACTCGACGCCGCGCGCGGCGTGCTTCGCGACGTATTGGGCGTACTGGCGGCATACGAACCTGGCACGCCGCCCGAAACCATCGATCTGACGCCGTACGATCCGGTAACGTTGCGCATTCTCAACGACGTGCTGGGCGAGGGCGAGGTCAGCGCGCGCGTCGACGACGCGCAGCGGAGCGGCGGGCTGATCCAGGAGACCGTGTTTGCCGGCCTGTGGTGCGTAGTCGAGCAGAATGGCGCGGGCCCGATCGACCGCCTCGAAATCGGCGCGGCCCCCGCGATGCTTGCCCGGCCCGAACACCCGGCGCAGCCGATGATGCCATTGCCGGACATGCTCCCGCTCGACGTGATGAACGCGCCGTCGATCCTGAGCGAGGTACGCGATTCCGTCGCGCGCTGGCGCGCCGGGGATGCGCCCCACATCGTCAACCTAACGCTCCTGCCGTTGTCGCCGGGGGATCAGCGACTGATCGACGCCGTGCTGGGCGAAGGCGCGGTACAGATATTGTCGCGCGGCTACGGAAAATGCCGAGTGTGCAGCACGGCGATCGCGAACTGCTGGCGTGTTGCATATTTCAACTCGCAGGACATGCTGATTCTGAACACGATCGAGATCACCGATCTGCCAGAGGTCGTGCGCGCCGCGCCAGAAGACCTCGCGGATTCGCGCGAGCGCTTGACCCAGTTGATCGAGTGGGTGGGTGAGGCGTGACGATGGACCAGCGAACGAAGCAATTCGAAGACTGCCATCTCGGCGCCAGCAGCCGAATCGAGGCGCACACGTGCCTCGAATGCAAGATCTGCTGGTGGATCCACCATCCCGAACAAGGCGACCCGGTCTTGCAGATTCCGCCGCACGCGACGTTCGTGGCGCTTCAGGCGCACTGGCGCTGCCGCGTTTACGGCCGCGCGCCGGATCAGTTCATGGTTCTTGTGGGACGCGGATTGACCGTGCGTGCAATCCAGCGGGAGGTCATACACGGCGATCCAAGGGTGGCTACGCTGGTCGCGCACTTCGAGACGGCCGCAACCAGTGCGATGCCTGACATGCCGGTCGTGAAACTCGCCTTGCGCATCGAGGGGACCGGCTTCGGGCCGATGCCCGGCGAGACCGGGGCCCGATGCGGTCGGTTCGGGATGCCGATCACGCCGTTGTCCATGAGGCCCCTATCGTTACCCGGCGCGATGCAGGACTCGGTGCAATGTCCGCGGCAGGCCGGCAAAGCGCGCGTGCGTCTAGGCGACGTCGATTTCAAATGGCTCGGCGCGCACGCGCAAGACGTCGGAGCCTATGCGTGCTGCTCGCTTTTTTTGCCGATGCTCGAATTCGCCGGACAGAAGAGCGCCACATCGGGCGGTGTCCCGCGCGTGTCGCGTCATTCGCTCCTGCTGCGGCCGGGCGCGTTAGGGAGCGCTCCATGAACGCGGCGATGCTGGCGACCTTGGCCGCACAGTACCGGGTGCGCCCCGGCCGGCACGACTGCATCGCGGGCGGGCGCCCACCACTCGCCGCCGCGCTGCTGCGCGGGCAACCGGTAGCAACCGCTGCGGCGCGGCTGTCGGCGCTCTTCTCGTTGTGCGGACTCGCGCATAGGCTCTGCGCAGAACTTGCCGTCGACGCAGCGGGCGCTTCAGTGGAGCACAAAAGCGACGGTGTGACCGACACCGCTCACGCCGCAATGCTCATGCGTGAGACGCTCGCCGTGCATCTTCGCTGCATGTGGACCGACTGGCCGGTACGGCTCGCCGCCGCCGCGCCGCATACGCTGCCCGACTTCGACTCGGTTGATTCCTCCGACTGGCTGGAGCGGCACGTTCTGGGCATGCCTGCGCAAAAGTGGCTAGCGCACTGGACGGACGATCCGCGTGGCTACTTAGCGGCCTGGAGCGCGCGAGCCGCGACGTTCCCGGCCCGGTTGCTGGCAGCCTGCCGCGCACACGCCGATACGATGCGCGCTACGCCGCGGCCGCTCATCATCGACGAAACGCGGTTAAGCGAACTGGCCGTGGCGATTGCCGAGAGTCCGGTCTTCGCGCACGCGCCCGTACAACGCGGCCTGCCTGCGGAGACCGGCGTGTGGACACGTAGCGACGATCCGCGTGCGCTGGAATACGACACGCCTTGGCTGCGGATTGGCGCGCGCGTCGCGGAGGTGGCGCGGCTGGCAGCGGGCGATGGCGGGCCAAGTGCGCTTCGCTTTGGCGCGCTGACGTGCGCGCCCGGCGAGGCGCTCAGTTGGTGCGAGATGTCGCGCGGCGTGCTGCTCCATTGGGTGCGCCTCGCGCCAGACGATGCGGCGCGCATCGAGGATTATCGCGTGGTCGCGCCGACTGAGTGGAACTTCCACGGCCAAGGCACGCTCGCGCAAGCCTTGTCGCGGCTGGACCCGGCGTGCGGCGATGGAACGTTCGCCGCGCGAGTAGGCGCGTGGATGGGCGCGTTCGATCCGTGTGCCGCCTATGTGGTCGACACGGACGGCGCGTGAGCACCAGGATCGAGACAAGGCCCCGAATACTGAGCTGAATGGAAGCCAAGGTATGCATGAAGTAAGTCTGGCCGGCGGCGTGCTTGCGTTGGTCGAAGCGGCCGCGGAGCGTGAGAGCTTTGTCCGCGTGAAGGTGCTGAGGCTTGAAGTCGGGCGCCTCGCTGGCGTCGATGTCGAGACGCTGCGCTTTGCCCTCAAAGCGATCGCGCCCGGCACCTGCCTTTGCAGCGCACGGGTCGAGATCGACGAACCCTCGGGAAGCGCGTGGTGCATGAACTGCAACGCGACCGTGGCGCTGGCCACGCGGGGCGCCCCCTGCGCGCACTGCGGCGGCTACTGGCTCCAGCCGAACGGCGGCACAGAGTTGCGCATCGTCGATCTGGTCGTCGACGATGCCTGACAATCATCGGATTAGCGCAAGGAGAAGCAACATGTGCATAGTATGCGGGTGCATCACCACCGGCGATCGGCAAAACACCGCTCAGGGACACGAGTGCGCGCATGCGCAGGGCCAGTCCGACACTCATTCCCGCTCCTACCGGACGCCATCGGGCAAAGACCTGCACTACGGGCTCGGGCCCGCGGGCTTCACGGTGCCCGGCCTAGACCAGGGCCGCACCATCAAGCTCGAGCACGACGTGCTGGGCGAGAACAATCGCCATGCCGCCGTCAACCGGCGGCACTTCGCGCAGCATGGCGTGCGTGCGCTCAATCTCGTGTCGAGCCCGGGCTCGGGGAAAACGACCCTGCTGTGTGCGTCGATCGCCGCGCTGCGCGAGCGTATGCCGAGCTTGCCCATCGGCGTGATCGAGGGCGACCAGCAGACGGCAAACGACGCAGAGCGTATCCGCGCGGCCGGTGCGCCCGCGATCCAGGTGAACACGGGAAAGGGCTGCCATCTCGACGCCGCGATGGTCGCCGCGGCCTTCGGACGGCTGCCGTTGCACGATCATCGCCTTTACCATGAGCACAAGGACGAGCGTGAACACGTGCCGCTAACGCCCGACACCCCGTGCAGCGTGCTCTTCATCGAGAACGTAGGCAACCTCGTCTGCCCCGCGCTGTGGGACCTCGGCGAGGAGGCGAAGGTCGCGATCATCTCGGTAACGGAGGGCGAAGATAAGCCGCTCAAGTATCCCGACATGTTCGCCGCCGCGCGCCTCATGATAGTCAACAAGGTCGACTTGCTGCCCTATGTACAGTTCGACGTCGAGCAGTGCATCGCGTATGCGCGCCGCGTGAATCCGTCCCTCGAAGTGATCTGGCTTTCGGCCACAACCGGCGAAGGCCTCGATGCGTGGCTCGACTGGATCACGAGTGCACGCGACTCGATTGCCGAGCGCATTAGCGTGCTGGAGAACAAGCTTGCGGCGCAGCGCGCGCAAAAGCATCGCGCCGGAGGCGAGGCATGACGGCGCGTGTGCAGAACCTGCCGCATACCCTCGGCGAGCGGACGGTGCTCGCCACCGGCGCATGGCTGAAGAACGCTGCGTGCCTGTGCATCGGCGGCGACGTTCACTGGTCGATGCTGCACGGTGATCTCGACGATCTGGAGCACTGTGTGGCACTCGACGCATCGGTGGCGGCGCTTGTTGAGACCGCCGAGCGCGCGGGGCAGCCCGTGCGCACGATCGCGCACGATCTGCATCCCGACTTCTACAGCACGCGCGTCGCGCTCGAATGGGGTGAGCGGCTCGGCGTGCCGACCGTCGGCGTCCAGCATCATCACGCGCATATTGGCGCGGTTGCGGCCGAGCAAGGGCTGCGCGAGCCCGTGATCGGCCTCGCGCTCGACGGCGTAGGCTTCGGCACGGACGGCGCCGCATGGGGCGGTGAGCTGCTGGAGGTGGCGCCCGCCTGCTGGCAGCGCCTCGGCAGTCTCACGCCGCTCGCGCTGCCCGGCGGCGACGTCGCGGCGCGCGAGCCTTGGCGAATGGCCGCCGCCGCCCTGCACGCGCTCGGGCGCAGCGGCGAAATCGGGCCGCGGCTCTCGGCCGTCGTGGGCGCGACCGCGGCGCGCACGGTCGGCGCCATGCTCGCGCACGGCCTCAATTGCCCGCCTAGCACCGGTGCGGGTCGCTGGTTCGATGCGGCGGCGGGACTGCTCGGCGTGTGCCTGCGCCAGCGCGCCGAATCCGAGGCGGCCATCGCGCTCGAAAGGCTCGCGAGCGGCTACCTCGTCGCGCACGAGGCCCCCGATGTGGCGGGCCTGTGGCGAATCGCGGACAACGGCGAGCTCGACCTTCGTCCGCTCCTCGTCAAGTTGCTCATGCTCGCGGACGCCGGCGAAGCCGCGTGCGGTGCGGCCGTCTTTCATGTTGCGCTGGCCGAGGCGCTCGCCCAATGGGCCGCGCTTGCCGCGCAGGGGCGCGCCGTTCTGTTTGGCGGCGGCTGCTTTGCTAATCGGCTGCTCACCGCGCATCTACGAGAGTCGCTCGCGGCGCACGGCGTGCACACCCTCATGCCCGACACGGTGCCCTGCGGCGACGCCGGGCTAGCGCTTGGCCAGGCTTGGGTTGCCACATATGGTCCGCAGATGTTGTCCATGCCTACGACGGCACGAGGAGTCAGTCCATGTGTCTAGCCATGCCGGCACAGCTCATCGACCGGTCCGACGCCGAAACAGGCGTCGTCGATTTCGGGGGCGTTCGAAAGACGGTCTCACTCGCGCTCGTGCCCGACGTGCGCCCAGGGGACTTCGTGATCGTGCATGTCGGCTTCGCGCTTGGCGTGATCGACCCCGAAGAGGCCGAGCGCACGCTCGCGCTGTTCAGCGAGGTCGCTCGGTCGCTTGGCGACGCGCCCATCGTCCAGTCCGGAACGGCGCAATGAAGTACGTCGACGAATTCCGCGACGACGAACTCGCCGCGCGTATTGCTGGGCGCATTCAGGCGGAGACGCTGACCGAACGCCGTTATCACTTCATGGAGTTCTGCGGCGGTCACACGCACGCCATTTCCCGGTTCGGCATCGCTGATCTTCTACCCGGTAACGTGTTGATGATCCACGGTCCCGGCTGCCCTGTTTGCGTGTTGCCGCTTGGGCGCATCGATCTCGCGATTCGCCTCGCGCTCGAACACGACGTGATCCTCTGCACGTATGGCGACACGATACGCGTGCCTGCCTCGTGCGGTCTATCGCTCCAGCGGGCCAAGGCGCGCGGGGCGGACATCCGCCTTGTGTATTCGCCGCACGACGCGCTGCGCATCGCGCGCGAGCATCCGGAACGCGAGGTCGTCTTTTTCGCAATCGGCTTTGAGACCACTACGCCGCCTACCGCGCTCGTCGTTAGCGAAGCGGCGGACTGCGGCGCGGAGAACTTTAGCGTGCTGTGCTGCCATGTACTCACGCCCGCGGCGATGACACATCTGCTCGCCGAGCCGTCTGTCGACGCGAACGCGGTGCTGCTCGACGGCTTCGTCGGTCCCGCGCACGTGAGTGTTGTGATCGGCTCCGCGTCTTACGAGGCCTTCGCGCAGAGGTATCGCAAGCCGGTCGTGATTGCCGGGTTCGAGCCGCTCGACGTGCTGCAGGCGATCCTCATGCTGGTGCGTCAGGTCAACGATGGCCGCGCGGAGGTCGAGAACGAGTTCGCGCGCGCCGTCACGCGCGCGGGCAACGCTGCCGCGCAGGCGCTCATGCAGGAGGTGTTCGAAACGCGGGAGTCGTTCGAGTGGCGCGGCCTGGGCGAGGTCCCATTGAGCGGGCTGCGCATTCGCCCGAAGTACGCGCGCTACGACGCCGAAGTCCGCTATGAGCTCGTCTACCGGCCCGTCGCCGATCACCGCAAATGCGAGTGCGGGGCGATCCTGCGGGGGCTAATACATCCGCGCGACTGCACAATGTTCGGCACGGTCTGCACGCCCGAGAATCCCATGGGCTCGTGCATGGTGTCCAGCGAGGGCTCATGCGCCGCGCATTATTCTTATGGTCGCTTTAAGGACATTCGAGTCGTCGAAGCATGCGCCCAGTCCACACATCCCCGGTGAAGTCCGCCTACGTGCGACCCCTAAACTTTCGCGACGGCCGCATCGACATGGGCCACGGCGCGGGTGGCCGCGCATCGGCGCAATTGACCCGCGAGCTGTTCGTCGCAACCTTCGATAACGAATGGCTGCGCCAAGGCAACGACCAGGCCACCTTCGCGCATCTCGCACCCGGGCCCGGCGAGCGCATGGTGATGACCACCGACGCGCACGTCGTCTCGCCGCTTTTCTTTCCCGGCGGCGACATCGGCAGCCTCGCCGTGCACGGCACCGTCAACGACATCGCGATGGCGGGCGCACGGCCTTCGTATCTCAGCGCGAGCTTTATCCTGGAGGAGGGCCTCCCGCTGGCGGATCTGCTCCGCATCGTCGAGTCAATGGCTGCTGCGTCGCGCGCTTGCGGCGCTCCAATCGTGACGGGCGACACCAAGGTCGTCGAGCGCGGCAAGGGCGATGCCGTGTTCATCACCACGACCGGGATCGGCGTCGTGCCCTCGGGCATTCACGTTGATGGCGCGCAGGCGCGGCCCGGCGACGTTGTGCTGCTCTCGGGCACTCTCGGCGAGCACGGCGTGGCGATCATGTCGCAACGCGAGGGCCTAAGCTTCGACACGGAGATCCGTTCGGACAGCGCCGCGCTGCACACGCTCGTGGCGGACATGGTTGCCGTCGCGCCCGGTGTGCGCGTTCTGCGCGACCCGACTCGCGGCGGACTGGCCACCACCCTCAACGAGATCGCCAGCCAGTCGGGCGTCGGGATGCGCATTCAGGAGCGCGCAATTCCCGTGCTGCCGCAAGTCGATGCGGCGTGTGAACTGCTCGGCCTCGATCCGCTTTATGTCGCCAACGAAGGCAAGCTAGTTGCAATCTGCGCAAGCGTCGACGCGCCGCAACTGCTCGCCGCGATGCGCGCACATCCGTTGGGCGCGGCGGCGGTTTGCATCGGTGAGGTGGTCGCGGACGCCCACGGCTTCGTGCAGATCGAGACGAAATTCGGCGGACGGCGCATCGTCGACTGGCTTACAGGCGAGCAACTGCCGCGGATCTGCTGATCCGTTCGTGGCGATAGTGATCGGGAGACTGAGAGTGCTTTCGGATAGTCAGGTCTCCCAGTCCCGCCCTCGCTGCAGCAGCCGTCGACCGCGCCCGTCGTCGACGCTACGCTACATTCAGACTCTATTACAAGGCGTTGTCACGTTAAGGTATTCGAGACGCAAGAGCGCACAGGACGTACATTTGTTCAGAAATTGGACGGATCTTGGGCGAGCCCAGTGAATCGATGCCATCCGGCAAAGCGTGCGGCGAGCTGTTTGCGATAGAGTGATGCACGCAGCAAATGTCGCTCAAGCGCGAAGTGCTGGCGAAGCGGACCGAAGCTCGATAAGAACGCTTGTGCGCGATCAGGATCGCGGAAGCCACGCATCCGGCGTTCGCGCTCACGCGTAGGTTGATGGCTGTTTTCGGCGCGGTTTTTCACCCGGGCACTGGCTTTGACGACGACGTGTTTGATGTTTGCCAGTTCTGGAATTTCGCCCCTCGCGGCCGGATAGCTGCACAACTGATCGGTGACAATCCTTCGTGGCGCGTCGGCGTTTACGGATCGAAAATTTCGTCCGCACCCTCGGTGGCTCAAAATTCAGTCGGCGCGGACAATGCCTTGAGACACTCGTGCATCTTAAGAGGTCGGTGACCTACCGTTGAACCGCTATCTGAGATCGATTGAGGTGTCACCGGTCGTCTGGCAGAAAACGCAACCGCTCCTACGCAACCGACGACGATGCCGGGACAGTGTTTCAGATGCCTACCCGCAGAAGGGATGCTCCTGCTCCTGCATCCCCGCACGGATCGCTTGACGTCAATGAAACTTTCGCCGTTGGGCAGAACAACGGTCATTCCGGCTGGCCTGTTCCGGGAAGTCTGCATTACCGGCGGATACACATATATCCACGCGAGGACGGGAGGCGCCGATATCATTCGGTGGTGACGGAGAAGTTTTTGGACGCGAAGGGCAGACCGCCAGGCGACGATGTTATCTCGAAGCCATACTGAACATCGCCAAGCACGACGTCATCGAAATAATTCCGCGACTTGAGGTAATTCATGAACGCCAGCACGTCGAGCTTGGCATGGTCGGTCTTTTCTGTGCGAAGAAACGAATAGACCGTGTTACTGCCGTTGCTGCCCACGTATACATTCCAGTAACCGCCCGACAACTGGACATCTTTCTGCATTGGGATCGCGCAGCCGGAAAACGTCCAGTTCGCAGAAATCGGTTTGACGTTGCCGCAGCCATCAGGGGATCCGGTATAGTTGAGCCAGACCATGATTTCGTGCGCCTTGTTTCCGGCCCAGATATCGAAAGTCGATTCCCAAGCGCCGCTAGAAGGAGTGATCGCTGAGACGACAGCAGTCAGCGACTTAAGCGAACTGAGGGACTTGTTGACGGCGTATCCGATGTGCGGATAGGCCTTGATGTGGCCGGTGTCGGGTTGATTTGAATAGACGCCCCAGTCAAGGTTGCTGTTGGCCCAGATTGTCTGCTCGCCTGCGGCGACGCCTTGGCAGGGCGCCCAGACGTCATTGTTGAACGTGTAGCTACCGTAGGAGCTAGAGGCAAAAAGGAGATTGGACGGATAGCAGGACGAGGTTTCGGGCGAAGTTGCAGACCAAGTCTCGGCCTGTGCTTCTGCACTGCAAACCATCAAAGCTGTGGCGGCACAGCCGGCGAGGAATGGCATTCGCTGCATAAGCTTGCTGTCTCCTATAGGGTGGGTGATGTCAGTCGAGATTGGTCTCCCTTGGCTTTTAGCAGCGATATGAGCGGTAAAATTGCCGAACTGTCAGTCACCCATCCTATTGCCACTTTTGACTGACGGCCGAAGCCAGCGGCGTTGGTCAAACGGGAACAGAACGTAGTCGCGAACCGTATGCGGTTCCGGTTGGTTGCGAAGACCAACTTCCGGCCATTCCTCTTTTACCGGCCAGTATGCCGTGCGAAAAACCGTGTCCCAGATGGTGGTGAAGAACCCGTAGTTTTGGTGCCGGTGATGCGACTCCATTGAGTGGTGAATGCGGTGAAACTGGTTATCGCCGATGATGTATCGGAGCGGCCCGAGATTCACACGGGTGCTCGAGTGAGAAAGATGCGCCTGAAAACTAATTAGCGTCATGGCAACCGCGGGCGCGACACCGGACTTGAAGTGGATTAGCGCGAGTGGCAGTGCTACAAACATCGCGTAAACAATCGGTTCGGAAATGTGATGATTACAGTTCCATGCGGTCAACTCGCGGATCGAGTGATGAGTCGCATGCAAGCGCCACAGGAACGGAATTGCGTGCTGTGCGCGGTGCATCCAGTAGTAAAAGAAGTCGCCGGCAATTGCAACCAGAACGCTAGAAAGAACTGCCATAAACACCCCTACAATCGTGTTTCCGGAATGGAGCAACGCCTCAAAATCGACAGTCAGGAGTGGTTTCACACCTAACCATTGCAGCCCCATAGCGTAAAGGTGCCAGATTAATGCACCACAACCAATGCGGATTATCCAGTTCCGCGCGCCCCGAATGTATGACGAAAAACTGTAACGGTAGGCCGGGAAGATCAGCTCGAGTACGACGCAGACGTTAGCGAAGACCATCACGAGCTCAAATGAGTTCACGAAGAACAAGGCCATCTGATCAATATCGACAACGTGCATTCATTTGCTCCGGCGAATCGGCGTTTTATGCGCGAGCCTAGGTTAAAGCAGTACTCATCAGCCGGTTGCCTGATAGCTGTCAACTGTCGGTTCACACGTCCGAGAGTATTTGGTCCGGCGCGTCCGATAAATGCCGGCTCGGCATGCCATTCGAAGTGCGCGCGGTGGTGCACGGGATGCACCTAGCTGATCAAGCAACATCAGTACCGTAGTTACTTCAACTATAACGGTGACGACTACACAGCAGGATCTAGTATGCGTCGCTCCGCGCCATTGCGAAAATAGATTGTTTGGATGGGAAGCATCCGCATTCTAAATGCCGTTTGCGCTTCAGTCGTAAGTAAGTACTGCCGGCATCACAACTGATTTGTCTCAGGAGTTGATTGCCACATTCACCGACCCAACTCTTCTACGGACATGACGCCAATCTGATCGCGGTCGACAGTCCTTGCTATGCCGTCGCAGTGGGATCGGCGTGGAACGAAATCCACAGCGGGGAGTTCGTCTCTCTGGGACATCTGGGCACTAGTGTTCCGTCCCAGAAATAACTTTGCATAGCCGAGCCACTTTCTGGAGAATTGAATCGGCGGTCGCGGTCCATACGAACGGCCGGCCGTGTTGGTTGTACTGCTCGATATATCGCTCGATGCTGGTGATGAGTTGACGCACGTTCCTGAACGACCCTCGACGGATCGCCTGCTGCGTAATCAGGCCAAACCAGCGTTCAACCTGATTCAGCCAGCTTGAGTAGGTCGGCGTGAAGTGCATGTGGTAGCGCGTATGCCTGGCCAGCCACGCCCTGACCTTGGGATGCTTGTGTGTCGCATAGTTGTCGACGATCAGATGCACATCGAGATCGGCAGGCACCGCCTGATCCACATGCCTGAGAAACGCCAGGAATTCCTGATGTCGGTGGCGCGGCTTACATTGCGCAATAACTTCACCCGTTGCCGTATTGAGCGCGGCGAACAGAGTGGTAGTGCCGTGCCGGACGTAATCATGCGTCACTCCCTCGAGACAGCCCAACCCCATTGGCAACATCGGCTGCGTACGCTCCAGCGCCTGGCACTGGCTCTTCTCGTCGACGCACAGCACCAGGGCATTGGTCGGGGGGCTCAGGTACGGCCCGACGATATTGCGCACCTTCTCCACGAATTAGGGATCATTAGACAGCTTGAAGCTTTTTGACCGATGAGGCTGTACGCCGAACAACGACAGATATCGGGCCACCGAACTCTTCAAAATCCCTGTCTGCGCAGCAGCGGAGCGCACGCTCCAGTGCGTTGCCCCGTCCGGCTTCTCATGCAGTATCCTCGCCAGCAATTCCGCAACTGCTTCATCGTCATGCGTGCGAGGCCGGCCTGGACGGGCTTCATCATGCAGACCGGCAAGTCCATGGGCAACAAACCGCTTCTTCCAGTGCGTAATTGCCGGCGGTGTTACTTCGCACTGCGTTGCAATTTCTTGACTCGTATGGCCGTCAGCGGCCATCAAGACAATCTTTGCCCTGCGCACCAGAGAGTGCGGCAGCGAACGCGAGCGGCTCATTGACAGCAATTGTTCTCGCTCCAGTTCCGACACGACAACCTCGATTCCTTTGCGTCCCATGATCGCCTCCAACTCATCGTGATTCGATCATAGAACAATCTGAATTTACGTAAAGTTATTTCTGGGACACAACACTGTCCAGTGAACCAATGAAATTGCACTGATCTAATAGTGCATGGGCAAAATGAATCTGAGTGAAACCGAGCGCGAAGACCTGATGTCGATGCAGCGCAGCCGCACAATGGCCGTTGGCGAGGTGAGGCGTGCGCGGTTGATCCTGCTGCTCGACGAAGGAGCCTCGCGTGCGGCGATCATGGCCGAATTGCGATGCGATTCGCGTTTCATCACAACGTGGCAATCGCGTTTCGCCAGTGAACGTGTACGGCAGACATCCAGGCCGTGCGCCGCGACCTGACCTCGCGGGCCTTGAAGCGAGAGTGCTCGACTACACGCTGCGACGCAAGCCGGCCGACGGCTCGACGCACTGGAGCAGCCGCAAACTGGCGGCACAGCTGGGCATGGCCTTCATGACCGTGCAACGTATCTGGCGCAAGCACGACATTCGGCCACGTCGTCTCGATACGCACATGGTGTCCAACGATCCTGACTTTGAGACCAAGGCCGCCGATGTGATCGGGCTGTACCTTAATCCGCCGTTGCATGCGGCGGTGTTCTGCGTGGACGAGAAGACAGCCATCCAGGCGCTGGATCGCAAGGACCGGATGTTGCCGCTCTCGCCCGGGCGTGCCGAGAGTCATGGCTTTGAATACAAACGCAACGGCACCGTGAGCCTGTTCGCGGCATTGAATGTCGCCACCGGCGAAGTGCTGGGCAAAACCGCGCCGCGCCATACCAGCGCCCAGCTTGTTGCGTTCCTCACCGAGGTAGTATCGGCGCAGCCACGCGGAAAGGAGATTCACGTGATATGTGACAACGTGAGCAGCCATAAAACCGCCGCTGTTCAAATATTTCTGGCCGACCATCCGAAGGTCTCGATACATTACACGCCCACGTATTCGTCATGGCTGAATCAGGTCGAGAACTGGTTTGCCCGCATCCAGCGCGACGTCATTGCGCGTGGCGTATTCACCAGCACCAGGGATCTCGACAAAAAGCTCATGCGGTACATACGTCAATACAATAAGCAGGCACTCCCATTGAAATGGAAGTACTCCGATCCATCGCGGAGAATCCGGTGCAATTCATCTGGTTCAACGGACTAGGAGACGCGAGAAATGACAGCTAGCATTCAACGATTTGATTTTCCCGCCCCACATCATAATTGAGCGGATGGCCAAGTGCGGAATAACCGACGGTCGCTTGTTGAAGGCGTCCTGTATGGTCCAGCAAAGTGGTGTACTCGGGGCGGTAATGGCCGAAGTCCCGGTGCTGCACCGATAACGCCGACGATCAGCGGCTGATAGCAAATTCGCTGGCACGCGCGACGGTCTTCGCAACGTTGTCCCCGACAGGCGATCGGGTGAAACAGGGGCATACGCAAATTACCGATATGATGCACGAACTTGAACATGGCAACGTACGTGGAACGTCGCGAGGGCAGTAAGGCGCAGGCGCGAAACTTGACGTGGGCACCTGAGTTTCTGAGACCATCTTCCAAATTCTGCGGCCGCAGTCTAGTTCTCTGCACGGGTAAACGATCACGTATCGCTGATTGCGCATCGACAGAGCCTCGATTTTGCTGAAACCTTCAGAAGGCTGAGGGCTTTTGATGGTGCAAAACGGTCCTCTTCGAGGCGCCATTGCGCGCGGTCGTACGCTAAAATCTTCCGTGAGGAAGAGACTGCGTCACGTCGGGAACAGATATCTGACAACCTGTTGTCTAGTTTCTTCAATCTCTATTACGTCTGTAATCAGGCCATTAGCCTTCAACAGATTGGGATTCTGGATCTCGTCCGATAGCTTCCGCATCGTGTCTCTAGTAGCGCCGTCAGCGCCAGATATCACTTTGCTCATTGTCTCTGGACTAAAAACGCCGATGTGTGCCTGCGGATACGCCAGCACGGCTATTGGATCGAATCCGGGACCGCTCATCGCATACACACCGCCGGTGTAGGCTTTTCGGACGACGAGCAGTAGCTTAGGCACGTGGCATCTGACATGTGCTCTGAACAACTCCGCCGCTGCCAAAAATATGCCGCTATTTTCAGCTTCCCTGCCTATCATGAACCCGGGAATGTCGGCAAGGAAGATGATTGGCATGCTGGTTTTTGCAGCAATGTTTATCATTTTTGCCATCTTGGCCGCGGATTTTCGGTGGATGGCGCCGCTACTGAATCGCGGGTTGTTTGCCACGATCGCCGCGAAATGTCCCTTGACGCGCGCATAGCCTGTCAATGCTTCTTGTGCGTATTCGGCGTTTGTCTCAGTGAAGCTGCCTTTGTCGACAAAAGAGAGCAGCAAATGATGCATGTCGTAGGGTGTGCGGTGATCGGGTGGAATCAGATTTTCAAAATCGACTGCATCGGGTTCCTGATATTCGAGCATGGCCGGCGCCTTGTCTTTGACGAGGCAGCGCAGAAAATCTCTTACGCATTCGAATAGACGGCGTTCATCTTCGAACGCGAGATGAACTGACCCTGAGCCCCTGCAGTGAACGTCTGTTCCGCCAAGCGAATACAGATCCGACTGCTCAGCCAGCATCGCCTTCACCATATCCGGACGGCCCATACATAGGGCCCCTTTGCTAGTCATCAACACCAGATCGGCGAGCATGATCGGAAGAGCCAATGGGCCTGACGTCGGTCCAAGTATTGCTGAGATCAGCAGATTGGTCTCTGCTAACTCTGCGAGCGACGCGCTGACCCTGCCCATACCTATTGGAGACAAAAGCAATCTCGACATATCCGATGAAATTACCTTCGTTGTATCGAAACTGCCCACCTCTCCCGGATGATCCTGTATGTAGATCAACGGAGCCCGCTGGTCCCGGGCCTGAGTCACTGTGCTTATGATTTGCTCGGCGGTGCGCCATTGTCCGGTTGCCTTGAACATACAGTCTTGACCACGATTCATGACCAGAAACGACTTGACCGAATTGATCAGTCCCTCGCCGCAGAGGAAGTGGGATTCCGCTTTTGGATCATGGTCCACAAAGCTACCCGCGTCAAAAAGCATGCTTATTCTTTGCAACGAAATCTGCATGAAGTGTTTACCTCGGAGCGGTGTGTGATCGTTTGGAAGTCCAGCGCCAGCGCGGCGGAAAGTCGCGTACGCTACG
The DNA here is from genome assembly GCF_040965655.1 of Paraburkholderia sp. EG286B. Lineage (NCBI taxonomy): Bacteria > Pseudomonadati > Pseudomonadota > Betaproteobacteria > Burkholderiales > Burkholderiaceae > Paraburkholderia > Paraburkholderia sp. EG286B. The sequence goes on from NZ_JBFRCF010000027.1 coordinate 35,762, forward strand.
AAGCAAGAATCTCTTCCGCAGCGGCTGCCATCAGGAGGAGCCGGCGGTCTTGGCCGCGTGCGGCATCAAGGCTCAATCCCACGGGTAATGCATCGTTCGGCGCTACAGGCAAGGTAATGGAGGGCATTGCGACATTGCTGGCGAGGTCGGTGTTCCGAATCACGTCGGCGAACAGTCCTGGACGCTCCGCATCGCTAACGTGAGGAATGGTGAGCGGGACAGTGGGATAAGCGAGAAAATCGATCCCTCGAGCGTTGAGCAGCGCATTCATTTGCAGCCGCAAGGCGCTAACGTTCTGCACTGCGGCGGAATAGTCTTTTGCGGAGATCAGATTTCCGTCAAGTTGTTGATGAATGATGCTCCTTACGCGCTTGTCATGGATGTTCTCGAACACAGCATTAACCCTGCTTCCCCATCCAAGCGAGAGCAGTGCGCGTGGAAAGTCCGTAAAAAATTCGTAAACCGGAATGGTAAAAGTGCCGAACTTACTTAATTCGGAAACAACTGCGTCATCGAGGTCGACGCACTGAAATCCTGCGCGAGTGAGACGCCTGATCGCCCGCCAGCAGTGATCCAGAACGTCATCATCCACGTCGTTCCACATGGAGTTTGGAAGACCGATTCGGCAGCGAGTATCTGTTTGTTTTGACGGGATTTGTCTATCGGAACTCAGCAAGTCATACAGAAACAAAGCGTCTTTCGCTGTCCGCGTCAGGAGGCCCGGTGAGTCCTTCGTGCGTGAAACCGGAATGATTCCGGTTGAAGACCACCGGCCACTTGTTGGTCTGAAACCCGCTATGCCGCAAAAGGCCGCGGGTATCCTCACCGAGCCACCAGTGTCGGTTCCGATCGCCATCGGGACAATACCGGCTGCCACAGCTGCGGCGCAGCCACCGCTGCTTCCGCCGGACAAATGGCCCGGAGCCACCGGATTACCCACGGTTCCCCAATGAGGATTGACGGACGTGATTCCAAAGCTCAGTTCATGCATGTTGTTCTTGCCGGCGACGACGGCGCCGAGAGATTTGAGTTTTCTGACCAAAAGTGCGTCGCGAGTGGCTATACAATCTTCCATGCCCGGTGTCCCGGCGGTTACAGGGAGTCCCTTGACGCAGATATTGTCTTTTGTAGAAAAAGGAATGCCGTAGAGTGGCGCACCTCTCAGAGTGTCATTCGCTCTCGCAAAGTGCGCCTCCGGGCTGCGAGCACGTATGAAACAGTTTAGATGCGTCTGGCGAGCGTCAGCGTTCAGTGCGTGGTCCCGGATTTCTTCCGCTATAACTGCTCCCGACCTTACGAGGTCGCAAAGCGATTCAAGAGTGTTTTGAAAATACATAAATTTTTGCAGGTGGGAGGTCTGAGCGCGCGATTTTAGTAGCAGTAGGCACTGCGTATTTCGTCAAGAGGGTTGCCAGGTAAAAGATCTCCGCCGACGCTACGTATAACGGCGCATGCGCTGTTGATCGCTGTCTGCACGGCTCCCTCAATCCACCCACCGGTGAAAGAACAGCCGCATCCTGCCAGGTAGAGCCCTGTATCGCTTGCTGGATCGTTTGCCGTCTGGAATTGAAAAAACAGACGCTGCGAATAGACATCCTCACCTGGGTAGTTGAGCTTGAAGGCGCCGCACGAATGAGGATCGGTTAGCCAGTCATGGTGGAGGACGCAGTGTTCATAGTCCTCATCTGCAGGGATTAGGTGACGCGCAAGTTCTGGATGGAAGGTAGACAGGTCGTCGACTAAGCACTCGCACCGCTCTCTTTTGTCTGAAACACTCAACAACTTATGAGCGTCGTCCTCCCAAGTATAGCTGAGCAAAACCACACCCCGGCCATCTGGGTTGTGAGGTTCGTAGTCAAGGCAGTATACGCCTCGTGCGAAGCTGTCAGACTGGATGGTGACGGGAAGTTTCTTGTTTATCCAGAACTTGTCTCGGGTGAGCATGAAGAGCTTTGACGATCCGGTCAGATGGGTTTCTCTGACCGCTCTTGATACGTCGCGGCTGAGAAAGGTTTCGTCATCTGTCAAGCCATGAACCATCTGCATCGCCCTGTTGTTGCTGGTGACGATCAACCGGTCAAACGTCGCAATTTCTTCTTCGTCGGTCATGAGCTTGATCTCTGCACCTTCCTTGTAGATGCGACCGACGCCGCTAAAGCGAACCCGTTCGGCGACCGTGCTTCCACAAATATTCTCGCCTGCAATGCGTTCAGACAACGTTGAAATTCCACACGAGACGAGGCGTTGATCGTCCATGTAACCGTTAATGACGAGACGCAGAATCTCGGTGAATCCGGCCTGAAAGACAGGAAGAAAACCACCCGAGCCAATCCCAAGAGATCCAAACAATTCGAAGTCGTATGGTCTTTCCCACGCAGTACCTCCAGGTGGGCAAGGACCCGTGAAAATGGTGATCATGGCGGCATAGAACGAACTGTCGCGAAATAAATCCAGCCATCTTTGCCACGCGGCGCGTGCCTCTCTAAAACGCTGTGCTTTCAACATCGCCGTAATTTCGGCCGGCGCGACGAGAGATATGCCGTTGATCACGCATCCATCCCGCAGAAGGGCTCTCCAGCCTTCGTGTACACGCCTGAATAGAGGCGGCGGCGGATCTCCGGCCGGCCAAATATGGCGAACGCCCCGATAATGCAGCTCCGTATTAACGACTCCAGGGTCGGGGAACGATGCTGTGGTGGGAATATCGTACCGGTCAAGGTAATGAAAAAGACCGGTCGCACTTGGAGGAAACCGCATTGCGCCCATTTCGGCGATGAGATGTGGGTGCTCCGAGTCAAACGCCTGTGACCACAACCTGCCGCCAATCCGATCGCGAGCTTCAAACACAGTGACGTCGCCTATACCTGCTCGCATTAGTTCGCTAGCAGCAAGAAGGCCGCTGATGCCTGCCCCCACGATAGCAACGCGTGGACTTTCGATATTCGAGGAAAGCGTCCCGATTGCCCCTGCAGATGCGCCCCGCTCCAAAAACGGAGCATAGTCATACAGCAAATCGACGGTCGGCGATAGGCCTTTAGAAGGCAAAACGCAGTTTTTCATGGATTCTCTCCTGTAATGGCAATGCATCGAGGCGAAAGTCGATGATGGCGGGGAAGTGACGCACGAATCTCGATAGAACAGGTCGAGATCCATATATCGATGCTGATAACGTTTTGCTACATCAGTAGAAAAATGACGCACTGGGATATCTATGCAATCGACGATAGCAATCCGCCGTGGCGAAATCAAACAAGTAAAATTGATGTCTATAGCAATCTGACGCGTGCTATGGATCGTTGTGTCGATAGTGTGAAAATGGAGATGCTATACCTGAGATCCGACAATGTGCTCTGGGTCAACCTTAGGCGCGCTGACAACGATGGACTTTGCATCGGGTCAGAAACCTCGTCGCGCTCGTGCGTTTGCGTCGGGTCACGACCCCAGCACCTTGATCCATGTGCCATTGCAAGCGTGTGACGCTTCATTGTTCTCTTGTCCATCTCATTGCCTGTGAGCTCAATAGCGCTCGACGAGCACGACCGGTGGGCCTTCCAGCGTTGGCTTCCGTAACCGCAGAAGGGTGGGTTAGGCGTGCTCGACGAAATCCAAAGCCAAGCAGCGCATCGCTTGTCCTCACGCGGCAATCATGCTGACGCACGGGTGCCGGGGAGTGCGTATTTTGAATAGACGAAGACATCGCTACTGCACAGATGGACAACCAGGTCATGACTGGTCTTTTGGCGTCCCTTGATGATTTGCACCCAGCAACATATACATTGCCGGTACGACGAACAGTGTGAACGCAGTGCCGATCGATAGTCCGGTGAAGATCACCAGGCCCATTGCGTTGCGGCCTGCTGCGCCCGCGCCCGAGGCGACGACTAAGGGCAGTACGCCGAGCACCATGGCGACCGTCGTCATGAGGATCGGGCGTAAGCGTGCACCTGCCGCTTCCTCCAAGGCTTCTCGCTTGCCGCGGCCCACGCGCTGAAGCTGGTTTGCGAACTGCACGACAAGAATCGCATGTTTGCTGACGAGCCCCATGAGCGTGACAAGTCCAACCTGCGTATAGATGTTGAGCGTCGAAAAGCCGGCATTGATGAAGACGAGAGCACCGAAGAGCGCCATCGGGACGGACACCAAAATGACCAGGGCATCGCGGAAGCTTTCGAATTGCGCTGAAAGCGCAAGGAACACGATAATCGTCGCGAACATGAGCGTGACCAGGAAGTTACCGGACTCTTGCATGAACTGGCGCGATAGCCCTGCGTAGTCGGTGTTGTAACCTGCCGGAGCTGCGTCGGTCGTGGACTTACGAAGGAAGTCGAGAACTTCGCCCTGGGAGACGCTAGGTGAGATCACAGCGGAGATCGTTGCCGCATTGAGTTGCTGGAACCGATTGATCGATTCGGGGACGACCGCTTGCTTCAGGTGCGCAACCGTCGACGCCGGAATCATGCTGCCGTCCGGCGTGCGCAAGTAATAGTCGAGTACCTGTGACGGATTCAGTCGATCTATTTGCTGGACTTGCGGAATCACCTTGTATGAGCGGCCAGCGATCGAGAAGTAGTTTGCGTAGTTACCGCCGAGTGCAGCGCCTAGCGCCTGTCCTACATCGCTTTGCGTGAGGCCGAGTGACGCGATCTTGTCGCGGTCAACTATGACGACCGTTTCTGGCTTGTCGATCCTTAGATCGCTATCGACAAAGAGAAACATGCCACTTGCACGCGCTTTCTGGAGTACGTCTTTCGCCACCTCGTCGAGATTCTCGAAGGGCTCTGTCGTGCTGATCACGAATTGCACGGGGAAACCCTGTGCGCCCGGCAAAGGCGGGAACTGGAACGCGGCGACACGAGCACCAGCAATGCCATTCCACCTCTGCTGGAGCTCCTGTTGTAGATCGGTTGCGCCTCTTTTCCGCTTGTCCCAAGTCTTGAAGAGCACGCCGCCGAAGCCCTGATTCAACGTTGGCAGGCCAGTTAGCTGAAACATCTGGGCATACTCGGGCAAGCGCTTCGACATTTCTAATATCTGATCGGCGTATGTCTGCATTTGCTGGACTGTGGCATTCGGCGGGCCCTGGATCAGCGATAGGACGATGCCTTGGTCCTCCTGCGGCGCAAGCTCTGCCTGAGATGTTGAAAAGAGATACACGGTTCCGCAAAGCAGCATAACTCCCATGACGACGAACACGGAAGATGTGTCGAGGGCCGCGTGCAAGAGCCGCGCATAGCCGGTATGCACACGATCCAGCTGTCGATTGACGAAAACGGCGAAACGCCCGGACTCGTGCACGTTCTGGAAAATGCGCGAGCACATCATCGGCGACAGGGTTAGCGCAATCACGCCTGACACCGCGACGGCGCTCGCAAGGGTGAACGCAAATTCAGTGAAAAGGGTGCCTGTCAGGCCGCCCTGAAAGCCGATAGGCAGATATGCGGCGATCAGCACGGCGGTCATGGCCAGAATCGGGCCGCCAAGCTCGCGCGCGGCGGTTAGCGCGGCTTCCATGGGAGACTTGCCTTCATTCATGTGGCGGTCGACGTTCTCGACGACGATGATCGCATCGTCGACCACCAGCCCAATCGCGAGCACCATCGCGAGTAACGTCAACAGATTGATCGAGTAACCGAGCAACTGCATCATGAAGAACGTACCAATCAGCGAAAGCGGCATCGCGATCACGGGTACGATGACGGCGCGCAAGCGACCGAAGAAGAGGAAGATAACGGCCGTGACAATCAGCAACGCCTCGACGAGCGTCTTCACTACTTCATCAATCGCGCTGTTGATGAAGTCTGTCGCGTCGTAGACGATGTCACCAGCCATCCCCGTCGGGAACTGCTTCTGCAGATCGGGAAACACGGCTTTAACGCGTCTGGCCACATCGAGCACGTTTGCGTCAGGCGCTACCTTAATTCCGATAAACACAGAACGCTTGCCGCCAAATGCCACGCTGGAATCGTAATTGTCCGCGCCTAGCACGACATTGGCAACGTCCTCGAGACGCACTATCACTCCGTTCTTTTGTTTGACAGCCAGTTTCTGAAAGTCCTCCACCGAATGGACGTCGGTACGCGCGTTTAGACTGACGCTGGTCATCTGACCTTTTGTTGTGCCGAGTGTCGCGAGGTAGTTATTGTTGCCGAGTGCTGTGTAGACATCGGAAGCAGTGACATTATGCGCTGCGAGCTTGGTTGAATCGAGCCATGCGCGCAATGCGAACTGGCGACCGCCCAGTACTTCCGCGGTCTGCACGCCCTGAATGGAGTCGAGCTTCGGCTTCACGACGCGCAGCAGATAGTCGGTGACACTGTTGGGCGGCAGCACGTCGCTGTAGAAGCCCATATACATCGCGTCAGTGGTCTGACCCACCTGCATCGTCAGCACCGGCTGCTGGGCCTCGCGCGGCAACTGGTTACGCACTGACGCTATCTGTGTATTGATCTCGGTGAGTGCGCGGTTCGGATCATAATTCATGCGTAGTGTCGCGTTGATCGTCGACACGCCCGTGCTGCTTTTCGACGACATGTAGTCAATGCCCTGCACCTGGGCGATGGCGGCTTCCAGCGGCTGCGTGATAAACCCAGCCATTGTGTCGGCGCTCGCACCGTAGTAGGAAGTGGTAAGCGTGACTACGCCCGTCTGGGTCTGAGGATATTCACTGACCTTCAGCGTGGAGAGCGAACGCAAGCCCAGTACGAGGATCAGCACGCTCAGTACTGACGCGAGGACCGGTCGGTTGAGAAAAATGTCGGTGAATTTCATCGGGAGGCCTTTCACTGCTCCTGAGGCGTCGGAGCAGGATTGTCCGCAGGCAGCACACGATTATTGATGATGAGCGGTGTGCCGTTCTGTAGCTTGAGCTGACCGCTCGTGACGACCTGCGCGCCTTCGTCGAGACCCCTCAGGATCGCCACCTGATCGCCGCGCGTGGGTCCCGGCGTCACGAATACCTGTTGCGCCACCGGCATCGTTTTACCGTGCGCGTTTTTGTGCTCGCTCGGTCTAATGACGAATACCGTTGCACCGTACGCATTGTGCGCGATCGCGGTTTGAGGCAAGGTCAGATAGCGCTGCTCGCTACTCACATCGATCTTCACGTTCGCGTACATGCCGGGCAACAGCTTGCGCTCGTGGTTGTCCAGCACCGCTTCGATCTGAACGTTGCGGGTCGCGTTGTCCACGCGCGGATTTATCGCGCGGACTTGGCCACTGAAGCTAAGGTTCGCAAATGTGCTTGTATTTACGGCGACGTGCTGTCCGGCCTCGAGTTGTCCCAGTTGCTCCTGGGGTAGGTGAAAGTCGACGTAAATGGGATCGACGACTTGCAGGGTAACAATTGCGTCCCCCGGGTTGATGTACTGGCCGGGATTAACGGTGGTGATCCCCACGCGTCCTGCGAAAGGTGCGCGAATGGTTTTCTTGGCGACGAGGGCAGCTTGCTGTTCGACTTGCGCCCGTTTGCTCTTCAGTTCGGCTGTGTCGGCATCCAACTGGGCTTTTGAGATGGCCTGAATGTCATACTGTGCCTTGTCGCGCGTGTAAACCGTTTGCGAAAGGTCCGCGGCAGCTTGTAGCGATGCGAGCTGTGCGCGATCAGAGTCGTCGTTGAGGCGCAGGAGAACCTGTCCGGCTTTCACCTCCTCACCGGAACTGAATTTGAGCTCGCGCACGAGGCCTGAGACTTCTGTCGTCACGTCGACGCCGTGCACCGCGCGCAGGCTGCCCGTGGCGGAAAGCTGTGGCTGCCAAGTCTGATAGCTGACCACAGCTGACGTGACCGTGGCGGCGGCCATGCCATCGCGCATCATGAACTTTTTAATCATATGCGCTTTGTAAAGATTGAAGCCGATGAGCGTGCCGAGCAGACTGCCCACGCAGATCAGCATGATGGTCATCCGTTTTCCTGTTGGTCTTTTCATCGTCATCGTAGTGTCCTTGCACGGCAAACTCACGACGCACAAGCGTCTTTGGCGCGTTACCCGTGAAACGTATGCGGCGCGTAGCAATCGTCATGAGCAATCACTGGGAGCGGGGGCCGGCGTTGGCATGCCCCTTCTCGTCATACGCCGTGTCATTCCACCAACCGCCACCCAGTGCCTGGAATAAAGCAGCTGTATCTGCATAGCGAGCTGCTTGCGCCTGCGCGAGATTCACGACGGCCTGCTGATATTGGCGCTGTGCGTCGAGCAGCGACAGATAGCTGACTCCGCCGACTCGAAACTGTCCGCGCGCCACATCCAGTGAACTGCTAGCCGAGCGCCAGGCGTCGGTTTGGGCGGCAAGAGCAGCCGCGTCGTGATCGAGTGCGCGCAACGTGTCCGCCACATCTTCGAACGCGAGCAGCACGACTTCCCGATATCGCGCGTTGGCCTCGTCAAAGGCGGCTTGCGCCGCCCTTTTTTTTGCGGTCAACTGCCCACCATGGAATATTGGTTGGGTGAGTCCCGCGCCGATGTTCCAGATCATGTCGGCATACTTCAGCATGCCAGCGGGCGTTAAAGACTGCGGGCCGTAATTCGCGGAGAGCATAAGTTGTGGATAGAGGTTTGCCGTGGCGACACCGACCTCGGCGCTCGCCTGGTGCAGCACGGCATCAGCGGCCAAAATATCCGGCCGCTGCCTGACCAGCGAGGAAGGCAGACTGACCGGCAAGGTTTGCGGTAGCGTGAACATCGACATCGTGAATTCGGACACACCTGTCTCGCTCGGTAATCTGCCCGAAAGCACGGCAAGCTGGTGCCGAGTCCGATCGAGCGACTGCCGCAGCAGCGGTAGCGTCGCCCGTGTTTGCGCGACTAACGTCTCTTCCGAGAGCACGGCAATCCGGTCCACGCCGCCGAACTCGAATTGCTTGCGCAAAACGCCAAGCTGCGTCTCCTCGTCGGCTACGATGTTCTCGGTCGCGCTGATCTGCTCACGCAGCGACGCTTCCTTGACGGCAGTCGTGACGATGTTTGCCGACAGTGCTAGGTAGGCGCCTTGCAGCTGAAAGCGCTCAAAATCGACCTGCGCGCCCAGCGATTCGAGCTCGCGCCGAACTCCACCAAACAGATCCAGATCATATGAAACACTTACTGATGTGTTGTATAGAGTCAGTATTTTGTTGACGTTGGGCTGCCCCAACGTCGCGCCGTTCAGCTTCTCACGTATCGCGTTGAGCTTGATATCGACAGAGGGGTAGAGTGCGCTGCCTGCTTGTGCGCTCAGATTCTCGGCGGCCTGGCGTAGCGCGGCACTGGCTGCTGCGATCGTTGGGCTATTTTTAAGTGCTTCGCTTATCAGCGTGTTGAGCGGCTCGCAGCGATAAAGCGTCCACCACTGAGCGGGCAGGTCGCCGCCGGCCGCAAACCGCTGCTCGAGACCCGCTTCGCCCTGCGACGAAGCCGTGCGATCAGGTAGAGGCGTTGCTGTGTAATGCTGAATCGCGGGTGGCGCTGGCGTGTGGTATTCTGGGCCGACCGTGCAGTCGGCCAGCGAGCCGAGCAGTGGAAACACTGCAGCGACTACTGCGGCACGCGTGACAACCCGGCCTGTTGTGCAGTGAAAAGCCACCGCGCACGATTGCGGATGCAAACGTGCACGACCGGAGCTGCAATGGACCTCGTCATTCATCTATCTATCTACCTGGCTTGCGAGCGATGAGTGTTCTCAATTGTCGGATGCAGAACTCCCCCAGTTTCAACGGTGTTGCCGCGAAGCGTGTATGCAATCACGAATGATGGCAACGGTCAGAACTGTGGAGCCAATTCAGGACCATATCGGCACCTTCGTCGATGGACTTGCAACATGTGTCAATGAAGACGTCCGGATCCGTCGGCTCCTCATACGGGGAGTCGATGCCGGTGAAGCGCTGGATTGCGCCGCGCCTTGCCAGCCGATACAACCCTTTAGGGTCACGGGCCTCCGCCGCGGCTAAACTCGCGTGGACATGGATTTCGGCGAAATTACGGCGGCCCGCCGTAGAGCGGGCGAGTTCCCTATCGCGGCGGAACGGCGAGATGAGGCACACCAAAACAACGATGCCGGCGTCGGCCATTAATTTTGCGACCTCCGCGACGCGCCGTACGTTCTCGTGACGGTCTGCATCGGTAAAGCCAAGGTCTTTGCATAGACCGAGCCTGACGGAGTCGCCGTCAAGAATGTAGGTGAGTCGGCCAGCTGTATGGAGACGCGCCTCCACGGTGTCAGCGATAGCCGACTTTCCCGCAGCTGATAGGCCGGTAAACCAGAGAATGGCCGGCGTTTGCCGAAGCAAGCGTGCTCTTGCTTCCGGGGGAACCCGGAAGCCGTGCGCATACAACTCTAAAGTGGAAGGCTCATTCGCCATACTTGCCTACTTAGATCGGTCCGGTCGGGGTATGAGCTAGCGCTCACTTGTTGCGGCATTACGGTGAAGCTCAAATTCATGCGAGCCCAAACGATACCGGCTCATCGACTGACGCCGAAATCTCGTTTCGGCATGTCTTGGTAAATAGAAGACCATTGCACCAAACGTGTTCGACACGTCCCCATTCACACGCCGACGCAACATCGGGAAAAAAGCCTCGTCCCAGGTGGTTGGCGCTGGTGTTGCACAGCAAGGGAAGGCCTGTGAGCTTCTCGTATTCGATTAGCAGTTGCGCAACAGGGTGTTCGGATGACCTTGCAATGGTCTGCAATCGCGCAGAACCGTCGAGATGCACGACGGCAGGTATCCTGTCCCGCCATTCGTCGCGTGTTTGATGATCGAACAGCATGTAGGGGTCTGGAGTGCCGGGGAGAAATACAGCAGGCGCCCGGTCTTCAAGACATATGGGTGCCACAGGACGGAAATATTCCCGATGCTTGACATCGTTGAGAAGAGCCTTCATGCTCGGCGAAGTCGCAGCGGCGAGAATACTTCTCGCCCCAAGTGCTCGTGGGCCCAGCTCGGCGCGTCCGGCAAGAAAAACGACGGGTCTATTTTTGGCGAGAATATGTGCAAGTTCAGCTAGGGAACAAGGCGACGCAGACCAGCCGGGCACTCGGGTGCCCGTTTTCATTGCGGGGCCGCTATATACCGACCACTCTAACGGCATGAAGCCCTCGTTCGCGGCTATTGCGCAGCATGCGGTGCCGATCGCCGAACCGCTGTCGTTCGGAAAGGGCGGAATCCAGGTAGCGTCGAACAAGCCACTTGCGCGTAATGCACTGTTCCATTTGATATTGAGTCCACATCCGCCGGATATGCATAGGTTGCGCGGCCCAGGAATACAATGGCGCCGCAGAGCCTTTTCCATTTCGCGGACGAGTAGGCGCTCGAGGAAAGTATGGAAAGAGGCGAGTACGTCTTCGGCAGGTTTAGCCTGCAGCTCCGGCGCGCATGCGTGGAAGAAATCGCGTATCGCTGCGAGCGATGTACTCGGAAGATGGAGATTCTGGCGATAGTTTCGCGCAAGTTCTGTGTCGCCTGCAAAGCGTTCCAGGTAAAGATGGTGAAATATATCAACGATTTCTTCGTCGACTGACCCAAGGGCGATGTATGCCATTAGCTTTCCGGCCACTCCCAGGTCCCACTCCGCACCCGCCCCCTTTGCATACGGCCCGAAATGATGTCCGGCCGCCGCATACATTTGACCGATGATGGGGAATAACTGGCCAATGAGCCGCACGTCGTCGCGTCCTACATGGTACAACCGTGGCACCATGCCGCCATCCCACACTAGGCATAACGCAGGTTGCCCAAGTTGTGCGAACGGACTCGTGCAATATGCGGCGGCGACATGGCCGGACACGTGAGGGTAGCTCCTGTACCGATATGACTTGCCACCGATCAGCAGCCCAGTGCCGTCGACCGAAGCCAGAAGTTCGCCGTTTTCTCTTTCCGTATAGAGGGCACCCTCGAGGACGATTGGGCTGGGGCCGCTCAGCATCTGAAACTGCGACGTCACTTCGCCGTCCCAGCCGTCGATCACAAATTCGTCGATGTCGTCAGTCCGTAGACCGTGCTCGGCTAGTGCAGTTTCAATTGCATCGAGGTTCCGTATATCGTGATATCTCGGATTGTTGTCCCGCTTCTCCTGTTCGATGCAAAAAAGGAGCTTTCCATCTTCGACAACGGCGATTGCTCCGTCGTGTGTCAGCTTGAGGCCACAGATGCGCATGGTATTTTTCACCCTAGCAAGGGAAATCTGATTGATGGGAAAAATGCACCGCGTTCTGGAAGCATGCGAGCAGGCAATCCTCATTGGACGACTGGCCGACGCACTCGACTCGCTCAATCTCGGTGAACCGTTCGCTTAGCATCTTCAGCACCGTTTCAGCACCAGCAATATGTCCCCAGCGTTGACAATTGGCGTCACGTGCTGAACCGAATATCAACTGGCCGTCAGGCGCGAGTACGCATGCCAGTTTGTGGATAGCATCCCGCACTTCAGCGATGTCGGCGAGATAGTAGAAAACCTCCGCGACTACGATCAGTTCGAACCGCTCTGCGCAGGAAAAGTGCTGGACGTCTGCAACGATCCAGTTCACGTTTGGCGGGTAATTTAGCCGCTTGCGTGTCCTCGCAAGCGCTTGCGGCATCACATCCATCACGGTGAGCCGCTCACAGTAAGGTGCCAATTTTTCTGTGAATGCGCCCCCCGCACATCCGACCTCGAGAGCATGGGCAACGGGGCCTTTAGAGAGCGCTAACCGAAGCATGTGCATATGACGCTCACGCTCGAACGGATTACTGTCCAGTCGCCACGGATCGTCCGCGTCCAACTCCCTACGCAACAAGTCAAAATGCGTTACGTTTTTCAATTTAGTTTACCTGAGCGTGTGCGTTCAAATCTCGTTGCAGGACAGATCGAGCCGCTGACCGCATGTCCGGTTCAGATGCAGGCGAGTCACAGCTCAGGGCCATTGCGTTCGATTTCAGTCCCGTGCGGCCACTCACTCATCGCCCTATCAATCGGCAAAATCACCGCCAGTACTTCTTCAACACGTGTTGCCGGCAAATCGAGGTGAACGTTGGGAAGCGTTGAGCGGACGCGAACCCCCGAGATGACTGTTCCCATTCCATGTCGACATAACCTGGTGAAGTGGGTCTTCAAAGCATGGCGGACGGTGCCGAATGCGAATGGCACACGAAGCTCGTGCAATACAGGGTACATCGCACGAATAGATTGGCTGATTCCGAGCCCCTCTAGGTCTGGCCGCACTCCATACAGACCCAGTTCCGCCACTAGCACGTCGGTTGCGCCAATCTTGATGAAGCGGCGTAACGAACCCATGTGCGCCGCCACACCTTGCGAATCGTAGGCAATGGCGCGGAGTTCGGGCCTCGCCCCGGCCCAACTTCGACCGCCGTCGAACGGCTTTGCGTTGAACGGTCCGGTTGGACCATAAGTTGTCCGGAAAAACTGGGCCAATTCGAGATGATCGGAAAGCTGGAGCTCATTCTCCCAGCACAGTTTCCACTGCACCTTTGAGGACATGGAAAGTTACCTTGTTCAGTTGCGATTACGCGCAACCCGTGGCGTGCGATTGCCCAGAAGGCGGAAGCATCGCATTCGGCGCCAGTAGGAAACGCAAAGATCGTAAAATGAATCTTTAGATAGAAGAATGGTTTGAAGGATCGATTTGGTGCTACTTCTAGGGAAATGAACGTGGGCGAACATGAACCATGCGATCACGAGAAAGTCCATCTCTTGCTGTTGCTGTTTCAAAAAAATCTCTCATACTGCCCGCCACTGAAGTGACTTTTCAACTCGTCGAAGTTGAGTACGGTTTGCTCCAGAGGCCGTACTTCCTGCCGTTGAAGAGTCGTCCCGTGGGAGCAAGGATGAAAGGAAGTTCCAAGGAACGTCTGCACCGCCTCCATGCATGCGGCGGGGTCATTGAGGAGGTTTTCATAGCCCATTGTAAGCAGATTCTCTGGCGCGAAAGAGTCGACGACTTGACGATGAAAATCGTCTGCGGCTTTGAAGTAGGCTTCGCATAGTTCAATAGTCAATGCGACCTGAGGAGGCGGAGCTGACCAATTATCCGAACCGTACTTCAGCCATTCACCACTTTCTCTCGCTTGCACCAGGGATCGCAGCGATTCCAGCGTATTCCTGCGGACTAAAAAAATCGCCTTCAGGCATGGCCACCGTGCTAATTCCTCAAAGAATCCGGGGCGTTCCATAAATTGCGGCTCATTGATCTTGCAACCGATATGCGTAGCGTACGCCTTGCCATTTTGGACCGGATAGCGAAGATAAGCGAGTTCGAGAAGTTCCCGATTGCTGCACTTGAGCCGGTTGGTGTCAGGCCAATTGGCGTCGTGGATGTTGAGTAACTCGCCATTGCTCAAGACGTTCGGATGAGCATTCAGCAGCTCTTCCAGATAGTGAGTGCCGCTTCTGGGCATCCCGAGAATCACGAATGGCTGCGTTTTCGGCATGAAGTTGGTCATGGCGTGCATTTCAGTAGGTTGAAAGCGGTGGTTTGGAGGTAGCCCCAGTCCGGCGCTTATCACAAGGCTGCTGCTGAGTCGCAACACCGTCAGCGTCAAGACATCAGGCGGCGGCGGACCAGTGTCGCAGACAAGAAGAATGGAAGTATTGTGTAGACACAAAGCACGCCCAGATGCAGCCCCATGCCGCCGACCGGACGTGCAAGCATCGCCGGACGGATCAATTCAACGGAGTGGGAAAGCGGCAGGAACTGTGCAAGGTATTGAAGCGCCCCGGGCAGTTGGTGCACAGGGAAGACGACACCACTCAGGAACAACATGGGCGTAAGCACAAGCGTCTGGTAGAAAACGAAATAGTCATAACTCGGCGCGATCGCGACGAGTACCATTGCCACGCTCGCGAAAGCGAGGCCAGTTAGAAGAACGACAGGCATAACAAATACGATGCTCGAAAACGCCGCGTAACCGAGCATCGCCGCAACCACCATAACGGCGGAGCCTGCGAGAAGGGCTTTTGTAGCGGCCCATGCCAATTCGCCAATAATGACATCGCCAATGGTCAGTTGGGTGCAGAGCACGGCTTCCCACATGCGCTGAACTTGCATGCGAGCGAAGGCAGCGTAAATCGTTTCAAAAGTCGCTGAGGTCATGGCGCTTGTCGCAACCATTCCAGCCGCCAGGAACGCAATGTAAGGAGCGCCGTCGATGTGGCCTATCATTATTCCGACACCGAAGCCGAGACCGAAAAGGTACATCATCGGGTCCGCCAGGTTGCCGAGAACGGAGATCAGTGCCGCTTTTCTCCACGCTAGATAATTGCGCCGCCATACTGTGCGCCAATTCCAGGCGTTGCCGGGTAGGGCAATCATAAACACTTCGCGCATTATTCAATCCTTCATTTCTCGCCCGGTCAGCCGAAGAAAAACGTCTTCCAGGTTCGCGGGACGTTGCACAATACGCAGACCTGTACGCTCGCTCAGTCGCGTGCATACCTGTTGTGGATCGGCCGTGTAGCAGAACAGTGCATCACCGCTTACCTCTGTACGCTGTGCAAACGACATCAGCAGCGCTTTGAGTTCATGAGGGTTGCCGCCGTATATCTCGAGAACGTGACTTCCAATCTGCTCCTGGATTAACGCATCAGGTGCACCCTCCGCAATGCTGCGTCCTCTGTCGATTACACATAGTCGATCGCACAATCGCTCTGCCTCTTCCATGAAATGAGTAGTGAGAAGAATCGTTTTGCCGCGTGCGAGTAAGCAGCGCAAACGATCCCAGATGAGGTGGCGCGCATGCGGATCTAGCCCTGTCGCCGGTTCGTCCATGACAATAAGTTGCGGATCGTTGATAAGCGCGCGTGCAATGGTTAGACGGCGCTTCATTCCGCCCGACAACTCGGTGACGCGTGCGTGAGCCCTGTCCTCGAGATGTGCGAACTGCAGCAAGGACGGGACCACCGCCTCGATTTCGCCTGTGCTCATCCCAAAGTAGCGCCCGAAGAGCTGCAGGTTCTCGCTCACACTAAAACCTGGCTCCAAGTTGTCGAATTGCGGAACGACGCCAATGCGCCTGCGCGCTAGGCGTGCCCGCGCTGGCACCGGTTCCCCGAGGACGGTAATCACGCCTGCGTCAGGCAGCGCCATACCTAGCACCATTCGAGTGGTAGTGCTTTTGCCTGCACCATTAGGCCCGAGCAGACCGAAGCACTCGCCGGGCCCTACACGGAAGGACAATCCGTCAACGGCAAGCTTACCGCCGTAGGATTTCTTTACACTCGAGAACGTGATCGTCGCATTAGACATGGAGCCAGAAATGTATACAGACCACTGTTTAAGGAAGATTCCCTGGTGAGCGCGCGAGGCTACGCATTACTCACTCTTGGGAGCACGGTGCTCGCCGCCGTCTTCGACGGCAGAACTGCGAGAAAGCCAGTCACTGTTGTCCAGGGTACATAGAGCGTATGCTTTTAGCGGAAGCAGGAGCAATAGGTTTATAAGTGTGTGCACTGAAAATCCAAGAAATCGAAGCTCGCGAGCGCGAATGGCAGCAACGGAGCAGCGGACCCCAGTCATTGAAGCAATGACGAAGCATGCCTGCCAAGGAGCCGTGGCTGTGAGCAATATCTGCAAAAAGCCGGAGATCATTGAAATGGCGAGCAGCAGAGAGCCAATATTTTGCGCGATCACGTCAAGAGTTAGGTAGCGGTCAAGACGAGGCAAAAGGCGGAGGGAGAGCAGCGTGTCGCGATAGGTGCTTCGCGCCCAGCGCAATTGCTGGCGCAGGTACGGCCGCAGCTTGTCTGGAACGACGGTCGCGGCGACTGCATCTCGAACGTACTCCGTTCGATAGCCCGCCGCGAGCATGAGAATTGTCAGATGGCGGTCTTCGCCAAAATCGCTGCGCTTGCCCCGGAACATTTGCGTTTCGTACTGGTCCAGAAGCAGAAGAAGCGCTGTGCGCCGATATATCGCACACGGTCCGCAGCAGCACATCACAGCGCCAAATCGCGCTTGAGCCGCGCGCTCCTCGTTGCACGCAAGCCAGTATTCCATATCGATCAGGCGGGTCAGCCACGTGTCGCTGCGATTACTGGCTATCAATTGCCCCATGGCTGCACCGACCGATGGGTCACTCATTGTCAGCACGAGTTTGTTTACTGCATCCGGAGCCAGAGTGGTGTCCGAGTCTACGTTAAGTATGAGTTCCGAGGTCGAAGAACGTATTGCGGCGATTTGCGCTTTACGCTTTCCCGCATTCTTTGGAAGAAGCAGGAAGTTGAATCGCGGATCATGTTCGTGCTCCCGATACACCACCTTCAACGCATCGCGGTTGGCGGATCCATCATCGACCACGTGGACCCTGATGCCGCCCGCGTAGTCCTGGGCGCCAATCGAGTCGAGACACGCCCGCAGCGTTTCTGGGTTTTCGTTAAAGCACGGGACGATGACGTCGATGTCCGGCAAATACTCGGTCTTGGATACGTTGACGTATGCAGGTCGGCCGCTAGTCGGTAGAGTATGAAGTACCTGCGCGCTTTTATAGATGGCCGAAAGTGACGCATATAGTAGGACAGATGTAGTGTTGATTGCGGCAGAAATGTTCATCAGGTCAGTGTGCTAGGAGACGTTGGGATTCTCAGTACAGGCCTGCCGTGAGCGATGGCGCGGGAGTCAGGCGTGGAAATATCATCTAAGGTTCACGCTCGATTCGAGGGGCAATTATTCTCGTGCCTGTAGGTTTGGCGTTTCTTCATAGGGCAGGAAAGACACGGTTTTGCGTACGAGAAAAATGTCCAGTAACGCACCTCATGGTACCGATGTCGTCCAGGAGGCTTCCATCGGCGTCGACTGAAAATCAGATCATCCAATGCCTGCATCCGGGGTCAGTATTTCCTTAGTGCTAGCCGTAGGTCAGCGCGCACACCTGGATCTATTGCTGAAACGTTTCTAATGGAGTATATCGTCCACCTGTCGAGCAGCTCTGGGCCAGAGATACTCATTAAGCGAGATTTTCGGTTGAACTTACGGAAGCGAACTGATGACGAAGCCCCTTTCCTTCAATCGTGGAATCAGGCGTGATAGTGCAATGACAGTCTGCTCACGCGAAGCATCGCGATCATGCAAGTCGCACTCTTCCGGAGGAGACCCGTCGTGCAGCAGTACGATCGAGCCGGGCAGCACCGACGTCAGTACGGAATCGACAATCGCGTCTGCACCCGGACGGGACCAATCTCGTGGATCTACGGACCAGTGGAGGGACGTTAGTCCCGCTTTCATGGATTCGGCTATAACTTCGTTCGTCCATTTTCCATACGGCGCACGCATATATCGCACCGTTGCCGCTGGGCAAGCACGCTGGATAAGCGAGTTCGCTTCCGCTATCTCGTGCCTTATCTGATCCGGCTCACATTTCGACAAGTCCCGATGGGAGAGACTGTGATTCGCGACATGGTGGCCTTCCGAAACCATGCGCCGGATCAGTTCCGGATACTCAGCCGCGTAGGTGCCGAGTACACAGAAGGTTGCCGGTACCTGTTGCCGCGCCAGCAGATCTAGTACTTTTGGTGTCCATATCGGGTGTGGTCCGTCGTCAAAGGTAAGGTAAACCTTACGACGCTCTCCGTTACGTTCACGCATGTTTAGCACTTCAGAAATAAATTGCGGCATTTCACAATCGCTGAGTCTTCTCATGGTCTTTCACTCATCTTTGGATGAGTCACCGTTTACCCGGGAACCAGCCCAAGTCGCAACCGCGAAATGCCACGTTGCGGATCAATATCTGGGACTTGATGTTGAGTGTCGTTCAGTAGAACGACGGGAATACTCATATTAGTGACTTGCATATCAAGCTGGATTGCCGTAACTTTGCGGGACCTCAATAAATTTGTACAATCGATTGTTTCGATATGTATCATCCACAAAGCGGATAATTAAAGATGCGCTTCAAAGGCCTCGATCTGAATCTTCTCGTCGCGTTGGACGCATTGATGGCGAAGCGTAACGTCACGCTTGCGGCACGCGACATCAATTTGAGCCAACCTGCCATGAGTGCAGCGGTGTCGCGGTTACGAGACTATTTTCGCGACGACCTCTTTGTGATGAGAGGCCGAGAATTCGTGCCCACATCACGGGCGATAGAGCTTGCCGGACCGGTGCGGGAGGCTCTATCGCATATCCAGCTTTCCATCATCTCGCGCGACGTCTTCCAGCCGGCAAAGTCGGATCGCCGGTTCAGGGTCTGCCTCTCTGATTTCATGACTCTCGTCTACTTCCAGAAGGTCATTAAACGCGTTGCGCGCGAGGCTCCCGCAGTAAGTTTCGAATTGATTTTCCCAGACGACGAGCCTGGAGATCTACTGCGGCGTGGCGACGCCGATTTTTTGATTCTGCCCGATCTATTGCTGCCGGATATTAACCCGAAAGCGCCACTCTTCGACGAGAAGCTCGTGTGTGTCGGCTGTCCTGCAAACAAGCAGTTGTCGGAGCAGATTTCGCTCGACCGGTATATGTCAATGGGACACGTTACAGTGAGGTTCGGGCGGGCACGCAGGCCTTCAATCGAAGAGTTTTTCCTGCTGGACCTCGGTCTCAGAAGGCGTGAAGAGATCGTCGTCCCGACATTTCACCTTGTTCCGGCGGTGCTATCAGGTACGCGTCGCATTGCGACGATCCCTTTGAGGCTGGCCAGGCATCTCGGGGAGGCCTCTGCTCTGCGGATCGCCGAAGTACCGCTTCCGCTATCCACTTTCACTGAGGCTGTTCAATGGCCTGCGCTGCATAGTGGTGATCCGGCAAGTATCTGGATGCGCGAGCTATTGTTGGAGGAGGCGCAAAGTCTTGCATAGCGTGACGCGTCATGTGTACGGCTATTCGGTGAGCGCCACGTTCTCCGCCAGCGTGTAGCGGAAATCGCGCAGCGTTGCACGAATTGCCTTGTCGATTTCTTCCTCCGATGCGCCGCGATAGCGGAAGCGTGCGAGGATGTTGCCAGTGCGGCTGGAACCGTTGAATAAGTGACGTCTCGCTGGGAAGACAGCTTCGTAAAGCCCCGGGATAGCGTTCGGCAATTGTGCGCCGACGAATACTTTGCCGACTGGCTCTGGCAGCATCAGGAATCCCCCGCGTGTGGACGAGGTTGACGCGATTAACGCCGCCTGCGCCCGTGCGGCGAACCGCGCCTCGTCACCTGATTGGTGGGTGACCCAGAGGTCAAAGAGGTCGACGCCGTACAATTCGTGGAAAAGAAAGGGAATTTCCCCACTGCCGACACGGGCACCGACTTCCAGAAAATAGAATCCGTCGCAAGCTCCGATTATCTCGAGATGAAACGGCCCATTACTCAGGGCGAGCGCTCGCAGGCATGCGGCCGCGAATTCAAGAGCCGCATCATTCAGCGGTCCCGGGTCGAGCATCACCGAGCCCAGGGGTTTTCCTTGTGCAAACTGAAGACGGGTGTTGATGTAGCGGGACACGCGCGCGATTACCCATGTGCCGTCGCGCACGAAACCGTCAACGTGATAGACGGGCCCTTCGACGTACTCCTCGCACTCGTACTCAACCAGCGGTAGTGTCGGCCACAACATATCCAACCGGGCACGGGTGTCTATGCGCCGTACGTCTAGGCTTGCTGCGGCGGTACGTGGCTTTACAATGATCGGAAAGCGCATCACAGGGGGCGAATTTACTTTTGCAAAGGCCACATCTTCCAACGCTGCAACGCGCGGCACACGCAGGCCCGCGGCAGCAACGGTATGCTTCATAGCGCCATTGTCGCGAAAGCGCACGACGGTATCGGGAAGATCGCCAGGAATATTGAACGAATTGCGCAGTCGCGCGGCCTTCAGAAGGTCGAATTCGGACAATGCGATCAGCCTGTCGATGCCGCCGAGCGCCGCGTGACAGGAGTTCATGGCCTTATGCAACGCATCTTCATCAAGGATGTCGGATAGCTCTTCAACGTGCGCGGTTTGAGAAGCGTCGAGCGCAGCGGCGCCGTTCGGCGTGCAGATGTAAGCGACCTTATTCGCAGCATGATCGATGTAGCGATGGTAGGCTGCGAAGCCGTCGGACCAACGGTTAAGCACGACTATGCGGCTACGAGGGGCGGGGTAGTTGGTTGTCATGGAGTGCAAACCGTTCAAATACGGTTACAGGCGCGACGGGATCCGGGTGTTCTCAGCGCTTCGGCAAGGCGCGAATCGCGGGTCGGGCGAACAGGCGCGATGCACAACACATGGCGACACGGTCGCTCGTCGCCGCTCGTTGTGGCACTGTGCGGCCGATATGAGAATGGACCTCCACTTCCTGGAGACCTGGTCTGGCGCGAACGCGTTCGACGGCGGCGGTGTCGCACTACCGGTGCGAAGGACCGTACGCCGCTGACACACACGGCAGCTTTTGCATCGGCATCGTGGGCTGGCTCAGGATCGCCGAGGTGGCTACGTATCGTTATTTCTGGCAGAGAGATTGACCTGCTGAGTTCGATCAGCCGGCAGGTGCGATCACCTCCGAGGCAGGCCGCGATCTTGATCAGCACCGGACCGTCGCGTGTTATGCGCACTTTGGCGTGGAAAACAGCGAGGGTCAGTCCAATCTGCACCGCGGCGTGCTCGACGTAAGTGACGAGCGCGGCTCTTTGGTCCGGGGTCAAAGAGGCTTCGGCAAATTGGCCCATTTTCGCGAGATGCTGCTCTGCGCTCAAGAGATTTTCGGTTACGGCGACGACGCGGGGTCCGTGCTTGCTGCTGACGTAGCCTTCGATGCAGCACTCTGGGCCCTCCGGATACTGTTCAAGGAGCAACACGTTGCCGGTCTTGTGGCCGACATCGACAACGCCGTGATGCATGGCGCACTCGACCGCAAGTTGCAACTGGGAAAGAGAGTTGACGTACGTCCCATGCATGCCTCCTCGGACAGGCTTGCGGGCAGCTAAAAAACCTACACGTAAAGCGGCTGTCATGGCGTCGCGACGATGTACAACGAGGGCGAACAAAGGAACCGCCAGTCCGGCGGCGGCGAGATGCATGGGGCTGCGGTATTTGTCGTGCGTGGGTGCTGCCGCTTCCGGCTGCAAATGTGGAAGACCGAGGAGCGCCGCTGACTCAGCTGCTACGCCGGTTGCGTATTCGCAACCGGGTACACCGGGTACGATCGCATCGACGCCGATGGCGCTTGCAGCGGCCGCCACGGCGTTCGGCGAGTCAGTATCTACCACGGCGTACGGCACCGAAGCGGCGAGCAGTTCGCGTGACAGGGGGGGCTCATCGCGGTTGGCTGAATACGCGTGGGTGGCCATGCCAAGCCGTACAGCTGAGGCGACAAGTGCGGTCCCGGACGAGCGCGGCTCAATAACGATGATGGCGGTCATTTGAGTGCCGCCTGTTCAGTGCCCGTTTCCGGCCGGGGTAGGGTCGCCACACGCAACTCTTCGAAATACTCGTGAATCATTCCGACAAAGTTGTTCAAATAGATTTCTGCTTTCCCCGTTCCGCCCCAGCCGCCGATCGCGAGCCTCAGAGCGATCCATGTGGAATCTTCGAGACTCCGCGATTCGGCGTACTCAATGTGGCTGAGCGTACCTTTTACTTGATCGTGTCCGAATGCGCGCGCGGCTGAGTGCGCGATGACCTTGTTATAGCGGCCCGAATACCATCCCTGAAACCAGTTCCAGAGCATCGTAGGGAGCGGGCCATCGCGGACGATGCTTAGGTAGAGATATCCGATTAGCTTGTCTGTGCTATTGAATGGTCTAATGCTTTCCACGCTTGCTGCGGTAAGCCCGAACCTCTCGATGTCATGCAGAAGATGGCATTCTTGCCCATATTCTTGCGCGAGGTGCTGCGCGAGCATCTGCGCGAGCGAGTTATCCTGGCCGCTGATTTTGTAAAGCGCGAATGCGCCTACCTCGTTGTTGAGACGCATGCGTAACACGGTTTCGATGAGATGGCGGCGATAGTACTCACTATCGATCCAGTCGCCTCGGTGGAACGCAGCGGTTTCCGGCGAAATCGCGAGTATCTGGTCCATGGCGTGCTGGGCAAGCTCCTCGAAGCGAACCCGATCGTTGGGTGTATTCATGTGATCTCCAGATAAGATGAGAAGGAGCGAACGCGGCGCGCTGGGTTGCGGGTCGGCGGCGAATGAACCGGAGACACGATCCGCTCGTCTTTCGAGGCGATGATGGCTCGCTCGGATTGCGAAAGTCTCTACGATTGACCTCGAAACTGCGCACCGGTCGGCGTGCGACGAAACGGCGTTGAAGGGGCCCACCGCTCTCGAGTGGCCCGAAACCGGGTCGCCCGAGAGCGCAGAGCAGTCCGCTTTGAAAAACGCCATCGCATCTAAATGATTTCTGTCAACCGACAACTGACCCCTTCGCTTCCTTAAACACAGCGAATGCTTTTGGCAACCCCCTATCTAGGCTTCATTCTCATTCGTTTTTGGCGCGCCCATGCTGTCTACGTGGGCGACGGAAGGATATTAACCGCAGCTGTATGCGTGGTATAAGCTGATAATCTTTATGTTTGAATGAGGGAAATTGATGATCCGCGATCTCGACAGCACGCTACTGCGTACGTTCGTGACGGTAGTGGAAGCCGGCAGTGTGAGCAATGCTGCCATGGAGCTCCATCGTACACAGGCTGCCGTCAGCATGGCGCTTCGGCGGCTCGAAGACGAAGTCGGGCAGCGCCTCCTTGAACGCTCACCGCGCGGCGTGAAGCCGACCTCTGCGGGGAGCGTTCTGTTGCCGTATGCACACAAGTTGCTCGAAGTCGGCCTTGCGGCCCGTTCCGCCCTTAATTCGGGTGAAGTTGCGGGTACCGTGAAGATCGGAATTCCCGAGCACATCGCCATGAGTCACCTCCGCCATGCACTGCGGCAATTTTCGACATTGTTTCCTGATGTTGCCCTGGAGATCGTCGTTGATGCGAGTCCGGCCTTATCGCAGCGGCTCATGAGCAATACACTCGATTTCGCGATTGGTGATCCCGCGCTGATCCCCGCGGAACCTCTCGTCACCTGGCAACATCCCCTTCACTGGGCGGCCGCGCGCACACGCAATGCTGATCTCGGAGACGGTCCGCTGCCGATTGTTGCATTCGGCGGTGCATGCCGATGGCAGGAGAGTTATTTTGCCACGTTGCTTGAAGCAGGTATCGCTTGGCGCGTGGCCTGCAAAAGCACGAGCCTCTCGGCGGTTCAGTCAGCCGTTGAGGCTGGGCTCGGCGTTGCGCTACTTCTGGATTGGCAGGTGCGCCGCGATACGATGCGTGCGATCGATGCCCGCGCAGTAGGGTTGCCGCTGCCGCCGGTGGCGGAATTCGGTCTCTTTAGTCCTGGGCGCTTAGAGGACCGCTCGGCTGCCGCCAACGCACTTCAGCGTTTTCTCTTCCGTTCGCTGCAACTGAGTACTCTCGGAGACGGTGCACAAGACGGAGAGTCAGCAGGCTTGCCGCTACGTGCTTCAAACTGATGGGCATCTGAGGCAAAACGCGTCGAAAGGCCGAAACTCGGCGCGCCAAATAGAGGTGCAGGCGATAAAACGTCCTGTCACTTGAATCGAGCACTAACGCTACGTGGCGCGTATTCTCTAATTCACGCGCAGCCATGCTACTTCCTCACAAATCAAGTTCGGCTCGTACATTTTTAAACATAGACTGCCGTGCGGACCAAAATTTGTCGCAAAACCTACGTCTTTCTTCGATAGTATCCAATCTGCGTACAAAGATACCTCGTGTCTTTTGTCGCATCTCCGACACCACGACTGCGATTGTGTCGTCTTTGTCTGTTTTGTCGGCTTTCGTGCCCGTTTCGGCAGGAATTCACCGTGGCTTGCGCAAATGTAGCGCGGCAATTCATTGTGTTGGGACTCGGGTCCCGCGGCGCTGACGTGCAATTTCCGGAGTTCAGATCTATGTCGCATTTCGATGTCAATGAGAGTCATCTCAACTTTGATGTGGTCTACGAAGTAGTGAAGACGTTGACCTCGTCCCGAGATACCGAAAGGACGTTGGAGAGATCTCTGCGTTACCTGTCGCATGCGTGTGGATGGCGCTCTGCGTTTATTGCGGTTGCTGAACCAGACGGCCATTTGGGGGGCGTGTGTGGCACGGGGTTGTCAGCGGACTGGCGCGAACGTCTGCGTTTCCTGCCCCATGACGGGGTATTGGGGCGAATACACACGAACGATTCGGCGGTGGTGGTGGCGAAATTGCGTGACGAACCGCTCTTCGTGGACAGCATCGAAATGTTCGACGAATTGGAAGGTGAGCATGTGGCACTGCTCGGGGCGCAGATCCCGTATGAAGGGCGGCCACTCGGCGTACTGGTCGCGTTTTGTGAGAATACTGACGGACAGCGCGCCTTCGCTAGCGACCTCCAACTCATGAAGGTCGTCGCGGCGCCGATGGGCCAGGCACTTCTGCTCGATCGTGCGTCGGGCCAGATGCGCCAAACCGCGCGACAGGAGATGAGACGAGAGGTCAACGCAGACCGGAATTTGTATCATATCGACAATGTGCTCGGAGAATCTGCATCCATGCAGCGCGTCTTTTCGCAAGTTCATCAAGTAGCACCTACGCGGACGACGGTGCTTTTGCGCGGCGAGAGCGGAACTGGGAAGGAGTTGATCGCGCGCGCGATTTACCGGTTATCCCCCCGCAAGGACCAGCCGTTCATCTCACTGAACTGTGCGGCGCTAACAGAGACACTGCTAGAAAGCGAATTGTTCGGTCATGAGAAGGGAGCGTTTACCGGTGCGCAATTCCAGCGCAAAGGGCGATTCGAACTGGCGCACGGCGGGACACTTTTCCTCGACGAGATCGGCGACATCTCGCCGTCGTTCCAAGCCAAATTGTTGCGGGTTTTGCAGGAACGCGAGTTCGAGCGGGTGGGTGGCACCACCCCGGTAAAAGTAGACGTTCGGCTGATCGTTGCCACGAACCGCAACCTCGAACAAATGGTGAAGGCGGGGGAATTTCGTGCGGATCTCTACTACCGCGTCAACGTCGTGAGTATCCTTTTGCCGCCTTTGCGTGAACGCCGTGAGGACATTCCGGCAATGGCGCAGTACTTTCTAGATCGATTTAACCGCGACAATCGTCGGTCTCTGCATTTCAATGAGCAAGCGTTTCGGGTTCTGTCCAGCTGCTACTGGCCTGGCAATGTGCGCGAACTGGAAAATTGCGTTGAGCGTACCGCGACAATGGCGGATCACGACACAATAGATTGTTTTTCCTTTCTGTGTGGGAGAGGCCGGTGCCTTACAAAGGAATTGCATTACATCGAACGAGAAGATGCTGTGCGTCCTGCCCGAACGTTGGACGCTCCAAACAGTGAAGTGCCGAATGCCCTGGCGAACGTAAGTGCCGGTGATTGGAATGGGGGTAGCTTCGCGACGCCAAGCGGTAGCGACAGACCGGGGGGCGAGCGGGAGCAGCTTGTGTGGGCAATGGAGCGCTGTGGATGGGTACAAGCGAAGGCCGCACGACTCCTGCATATCACGCCGAGGCAGATCGGCTACGCACTGCGTAAATATGGGATCAAGCTGCGCCGCTTCTGACGGCCGAGACGGTTGCGCGCGTGCATTTGGAGAAACTGGGCGAGAAGGCTACCGGCAGGCTCTTGCCTGTCGCATCACTGTAGTGATTGGTTCAACTTCTTCAACACAGGTAGCAAGGACGACAAATCCGGCTTCGGCATAGCGCCGCTATGACCGCTGACACGGGCCTGCGATGGTGGCACGCAATTTGCCTGTAGTCGTGGACTTCTATTGTCGGGACTCCACGATGTGGCTAAAGACGAGGGCTGTCGAGATCTTCAACGAACCGGGTTGCGCAAAAAACCTCGCGAAGAACGAAAAGGAGCGAAAGCAAGGCTGTTCGAAGCAGGTTTCGCCGGGGGCGGCTGCTGGCGGATGCGCATTCGACGGCGCGCGGATCGCATTGCAGCCCGTGGTCGACGTTGCACACCTGGTGCACGGGCCTATTGCATGTGAGGGCAACTCTTGGGACAACCGCCATTCGGCTTCGTCTGGGCCGACTCTCTACCGCACTGCGTTCACTACCGATATCAATGAACTCGATGTAATTTACGGCAGCGAGAGGCGGCTTTTCGCGAGTCTGCGCGAAATTCTGGAAAAGTATGATCCCCCCGCCGTCTTCGTCTATCAGACGTGCGTGACTGCATTGATCGGCGACGACATAGATGCCGTA
Source organism: Paraburkholderia sp. EG286B (assembly GCF_040965655.1). Classification (NCBI taxonomy): domain Bacteria; kingdom Pseudomonadati; phylum Pseudomonadota; class Betaproteobacteria; order Burkholderiales; family Burkholderiaceae; genus Paraburkholderia; species Paraburkholderia sp. EG286B. The sequence continues at coordinate 62,884 of NZ_JBFRCF010000027.1, forward strand.
TGCAAGCACGCGTCGGAAAAGTTCGGTAAGCCCATCATACCGGTGAATGCGCCCGGCTTCGCAGGATCTAAAAACTTCGGCAACAAGCTCGCGGGGGAGGCGATTCTCGATCACGTGATCGGTACGCGCGAGCCGGCGTACAAGACACCATTCGATATCAATCTTATCGGTGAATATAACCTCTCGGGCGAGTTGTGGCAGATAAGGCCGTTGTTCGAGGCGCTCGGCATCCGGATCCTGTCCTGCATCTCGGGAGACGGCCGCTATAGCGAGATCGCGAGCGCACACTGCGCGAAGGTCAACATGGTGGTGTGCTCCAGGTCCATGCTCAACGTCGCGACAAAAATGGAGAAGCGCTACGGTATTCCATACATCGAGGGTTCATTCTATGGAATTGGCGACATGAGCGACGCGTTGCGCCGGGTTGCGAGACTACTGGTGGAGCAGGGTGCACCCGAGGATCTTATCGTGCGCACCGAGCACCTTGTCACCGCAGAAGAGGCGCGCGTATGGGAGCGTGTTGCTCCGTACAGGCAGCGGCTCGACGGTAAACGTGTGCTGCTAATCACGGGCGGCGTGAAGTCGTGGTCAGTGGTCGCGGCGTTGCAAGAGGCAGGGCTCAAGATCGTCGGCACTAGTGTGAAGAAGAGCACGGAGGCGGACAAGGAAAGAATCCAGGACATCATGGGCGATGACACGCGCATGGTCGACAATTTGACGGCACGCGAGATGTACAACATGCTCCGGGATGCGAAGGCCGACATCATGCTGTCCGGCGGGCGCTCGCAGTTTGTCGCGCTGAAAGCGCGCATGCCGTGGCTCGATGTGAATCAGGAACGACACCACCCATACGCTGGGTACGAGGGCATTGTCAAATTGATGCAGGAGATCGACCGTGCGATCCATAACCCGGTCTGGCAGCAGGTGCGTATTCCTGCACCGTGGGACGAGGGAGCAGAGCATCGCGAGGGGATTCTTAGTTTTTCCGGGCACATCAATTCGATTCCGAAGGGCGCAGACGATGAGGATTACGATTTGAACTTACGCGCTTCGGTATCGAGTTGAGTTTCACAGAGGGGCACATATTATGGCGATAGTAGTCGAGTCAGAAAAGGCCTGTACCGTTAATCCGCTAAAAATGAGTCAACCGCTCGGCGCGACCTACGCAGCCATGGGACTTGACGCATGCATGCCGGTGATGCACGGCTCGCAGGGCTGTACATCGTTCGCGCTCGTGCTACTGGTGCGCCATTTCAAAGAAGCCATACCGCTGCAAACAACGGCGATGAGCGAGGTCACCACAATTCTCGGCGGATACGAGAACGTAGAGACCGCACTACTGAACATTCACAAGCGCGCGTCGCCTAAGATCGTTGTGCTCTGCACGACGGGCCTGACTGAAACGAACGGTGAAGATATGGAGGGGCATCTCGCGATGGTGCGAAGACGCAAGCGCGAACTCGACGATACTGAACTTGTCGTCGTTTCGACACCGGACTATGTGGGCGCCTTTGAGGACGGCTACAGGCACGCTGTGACCGCGATCGTCGAGACGCTGGTGAAGCCGTTGCCGACGGTACGTCAGCAGATCAATCTGGTGCCGGGCAGTCATCTATCGCCCGGCGACATCGACGAGCTTCGCGAGATTATTTGCGCATTCGGGCTGGAGCCGATTGTACTTCCAGATGTTTCTGGGTCCCTCGACGGCCACCTTGATTCAGTGTGGCGTGGCACGACGCTGGGCGGAACGACGGTTGATCAGATCCGTGCCGCGGGGGCGTCCTCATTCACAATTGGCGTGGGTGAGCAAACGCGCGACGCCGCCAAGGCAGTCGAAGCAATTGCCGGCGTGCCGTTCGAAATCATCGAGCGCCTAACGGGGTTGGAGCCGAACGACCGGTTCTTGCATCTCCTTGCACAACTTTCGGGGCGTGCAGTCCCGGCCCGGTATCGCCGGCAGCGCAGCCAACTACTGGATGCGATGCTCGACAGCCATTTTTATACCGGTGGTCTCAAGGTGGCGATCGGTGCGGAGCCGGACCTACTGCTTTCGATCGGTTCGCTGCTCCGTGAAATGGGCGCGGAACTATCTGTTTGCATTAGTACCACTGCTTCGGCATCACATGCGCTGTTGCCGGCAAATGAGGTCATATTGGGGGACTTGGAGGACATGGAACGAGGCGCGAGTAATTGCGACCTGCTGATCACGCATTCGCACGGCAGGCAGATGGCCGGTCGCCTCGGAAAGCCGCTCATGCGCGCGGGCTTTCCGGTATTTGACCGCGTCGGCAACGCCCATCGTTGCCAGATAGGCTATCGCGGCACAATGAATCTTGTCTTCGAGATTGCCAATCTCATGGTCGAGAGGATCTCGCAACCTCATCCCGGCGACTGGAAACTGCCGCAATCATCGGTCGGTCCTGATGTTTCGGTCTAGGATTAGATTTAGGAGAAGGGTGTTACATGCCGTAAATTGAACTTGATGAGGAGAGCAGCGCATGAAGATCGCATTTGCGACACAGGACAAAGTGCACGTCGACGCTCATTTTGGCTGGGCGAAAAGCATTGCGGTCTACGACGTGACTACGGAAGGGTTTACACTTTTACAGATTTTTGATTTCGGAGACAAGCTGGTGCAAGACGCCGATGATGAGAAACTTGCGCCGAGGCTCGAAGTGGTCCGCGACTGCGTAATCTTGTATGTCGCGGCCATAGGCGGTACCGCGGCTGCGCGCGTGGTAGCGCTTAAGGTCCATCCAGTGAAAGTGGCGCAGCCTACGCCGATCCAGGAGATTTTAATCAAGCTGAGCGAGGTTCTGAAAGGAACGCCGCCTCCATGGTTGCGCAAGAAGCTAACTAGGGAACGTGGCCGATCGTACGATTTTGCAGGGGACGATGAGGCGCCCCTTAGTTGAAACCGATCTCGGTATATGGCGGATCTTGTTGCCAGTGACGCCTGTAGCGCGTCGTACGATAAGGAGGGCATCATGAATAACGATTCACAGGACCTTAAGACGCGCCTGAAAAAACTCAACGCGTTGGCCACGCAGGCCAAGATGGATCTACATGATCTGTCGGAAGATCTGCCAACGAGTTGGGAGCAGATAATGACAGTCGCGCAACGCTGTCACGACGCGCATGCCGCGCTGATGCAGGCACGTCGGGCGGCGGTCCCGGCTTCCGATTGAACTTCCGGACCTCGAAATGAGCCATCTTTTTAGTGTGATACTCCCGAGCGGAGAGGTCTGGATACCGCACTTTGTAGATTTACTCGATGAAGAAAAATGCATTGGATGCGGACGATGCTTCCGGGTGTGTTCGCGCGGCGTACTTCAACTGTTAGGCGTCGACGGAGAGGGCGATCATGTTCCGTTGGATGAAGACGAGGACGAGCATGAAAAGAAGGTCATGACGATTGCGCATCGGGGTCTCTGCGTTGGCTGCACGGCATGTGCGAAGATATGCCCGAAAGCGTGCTACACACATGCTGCGGCTCAAGTATGAGCAGAGAGGAGCCCTATGGATTACTACGCGGCGCTGATGCGCCATGCAATAAACCCGGAAGACTTGACGGTGCTTGCGGTCGCCGGTGTGCTCGCCGCGGCGGTTCACGAAGGCGGTACGGGAAGATTGCCTATCCCCGGACTGAACGCCGAAGAAACACACTGGCTGCTTGCTCGCTGGTTCCCCCAAGCCGAGAGTTCACTGGGCCTTTACTTTGGCGCGCCAGCCGCGGAGTCACAACGCGGGCCGCGTTATGACGATATCGATCTTGTAATGTTGTTAAAGGCACACGCCAATCCGGGGGTGGGCACAACGACAGAGATCCATTGCATCTCGCACGCGCTGGCCTGCGCCTGCGCAGGAAACAGACATTTATGGCAGGAATTACGCTTTCCTTCGCGCGGAGAATTATCGGCGCTGCTGGCGTACTGGTTCCCGACGCTTGCTAAAAAGAACGTTCACGGCATGAAATGGAAGAAATTTCTCTACAAGGAACTTTGCGAGAGCGAGGCGTTGAACGTCTGCCGGACATCAAGCTGCGGGGAGTGTGCGGAATATTCCAGTTGCTTTGGTCCGGAATGAATGTACGGATCAGTGGCGACTCGGATTAACTTAGATATATTTGATGCCTTCCTCTGTCGGTTGCAGGAAGGATCGCGCGATGTATGTGATTGTGGTGGGCAATATCGGCAAGTGATTTTAATCGACATTGGTTTGTAATATTAACGTTAGCCGAACGGGGAAACAGTTATGAAGAAGTTAGAGATGGTGCTCTGTGGTGCGCTGAGGGCCGCTGCGCTGGTAGGGGCGGCGGCGCTGGCTGCTGCTGCCTCGGAAAAGGCATGTACGTGGCAGGACTCGAAGAACACTTTAGAGAGTTCTTTAGAGAGTTTGTCCCTCTATTGGTGGCCCGGCAGGGGCCAGGAGGTCACGTAGCCGAGGGGATCGACTGATTATTGAGCATTTACGAATGCTGGCGGAAAACCAGCGCGATGACAAAAATAGCTTACGCACTCGTCAGCGGTTAAAGGAAGAAGTAGGTATTGGCTGGGGGGCGATGCGAAGGCGAGCTTGCGATACAGACCCAGCAGTTCGATGTTCACCGGATCCAGATAGGCAGGAACGTGCGGCGATCGTATCGAGATTGAGCACAGGTAGCTGGCCCGTGCGCTGCGCCTCACTGGGCCTGGCGACACCACGGCCGTCGTGATTCAGGCGGCGGCCACGGCATCCCGGGGCTGGGGACAAGCTTTGCTCTCGCGCAGGTGCCCAGCGGTGCAACGTCGCCCCGTGGCGCTCCCGAAAACGCTTGCGCGGGATAGCCGCTGTGGAGCGCCGATGGCAGGCATTCTGCGTTCCAAAACGTGACCGCGAATTCGGTCGATCTGCGTGTTGCCGCACGGGATGATGTTACGCCCGGGTGATTGTTACGGTTGAATGGTCTTGCGGTGCCGAGTGTCCTGGTCACCAGATTCCGCTCGATTCGTTTGCCACGCCTTGACACGGCGCCGCAGGGTGTGCGCAACTGGGCGTTGGATTACATGGTGGGAGCCATGGCGATGATACACTCATGCAGCTCCTTTGCCGTGGTGCCGGGCTCGATTTCGAGCCATTGCTGTATCTTCGACTAGGGCGTGTTCACACTATCTAAGGCCGTCGACAATAAGTGCGAAGTTGATGAAGGCGACGAACATGACGTCCAATTTGTCGAATCGGGAGAAGATCCGGCGAAAGCCTTTGAGGCGCCGGAACAGCCGCTCGACCTCGTTGCGGCGCTTGTACATTTCGCGATCGTATTCCCACGGCTCAAGGCGGTTGCTTTTTGGCGGAACAATCGGGATGAAGCCGAGATCGAGTGCCAGTTGCCTGGTTTCGTCGCCTTCGTACGCTTTGTCCATCAACAGGTGCAGCGGCCGATTGGCCGGCCCGAGCCTCCTGAGCAATTCGCGTCCCTGCGGCGCGTCACCCGCTTGGCCGGCAGAAAGCGCGAACGTTATGGCTGTTCGAGCATCCGCGGCAACCATATGAATCTTGGTCGTCCATCCGCCTCGGGACTTTCCGATTGCCTGAGGTCCGTTTTTTTAACGCACCGGTGCCGTCAGGATGAACCTTTATCATCGTGCTATCCAGCGAGACAGCCTCGATCCTGATGCGAACGAGCTGTGCACGCTGCAATTCCGTGAACACGCGATCCAGCAGGCCACTTCTGGACCAGCGGTTCATCCGCGTGTAGATCGTATGCCATCGACCGAAACGCTTCGGCAGTCCGCGCCATTTGCAGCCGTGCTCGGCGACATAAAGAATCGCATTGAGCACTTGCAGGTTCGTCAGGCTGACGTTGCCGCGTTGTCGCGGCAGACAATGCTCGATCCGTTGATATTGCGCTTCGGTGATTTCCATCACCAAAGTATACGATCAAACTAAGTTAGTGTGAACACGCCCTAGGTATGCTCGAGCGAATCATCGCGAGTGAACCAGTCATGCGGAACATGCGCTTCTCGGCGATGCGTCGGGCAGACCTCGGCTCTCCTAATCTCCGTCGGTACTTGACCGGAAGCGCTACATTCGGCGACGTGCTGTTGCGCCTCGCGCATTCGACGTTCGTTGCCTCAGGTATCGCCCCCGGAGACAGAATGGTTGTCGCAATCGACGCCGCGTAGCGGAAATGGCAACGCAGGGATGACGCACTTAATGTTCTCCAGGATGAATGACCCGCTGCGAAGCGGCATAGCCAGACACTCAGTCCAGTCAGTTGCGATATCCGTCATTGAACTAACCCGCTGACGGAGGAGGAGGTGGTTGGCCAGCGACATCGGCTCCGGGATCATCCGCGGGACGCATCCGTTCGAGTGCGACGATGGCAGTGCAGTTTGCTGCCGTGACCACTCAGAGCGGAGTCCACCATGACACCCCTACGCCAACGCATGATCGATGATATGCGCGTGCGCAACCTCGCAGCCAATACCCAGCGCCTTTACGTGTCCTACGTCAGTGCGTTCGCCCGTCATTTCGCCGGGGCTATTTCGCCACTGCTCAGTAACGTCTACCTCACTGAGGTGGACCGGATGCTGGAGCGGGCGAAAGAAGCCACGCGCAACGGGAAGTATACCTACGTCGAGTATGCCCGCTTCGCTGATGATCTCTTCGTGCTGATCGATGCACACCCGCGCCATGACTCGCTGCTGGGGGCGGTAAGCAGGCGACTACGGGAGGAGTTTGCCAGGCTACAGGTCGAGGTGAACGAGGAGAAGAGCCGCACCGTGGATCTGAGATGCAAGGAGAGCTTCGGCTTTCTGGGGTTTGGCTTCCGTCAACTCCGCAGTTTCAGGACACGGGCGTGTTGGCTGTATGAGGAACTGGGGCTGTTCAATGGCTACCGGGGTCCGCCGTACCGTCGCACCGAAAGCGCGCCCGGCATGATAGGTCCCATAAACCTTGACGTGAAGCAGACAGGAGAGCGTAGTGCGGGAAAACCGCAAGCTACGTTCGACGTGGCGGGAGCTGGAAACGTGACTATGGCAGCCGGACTGAGGTCAACCGCGAAAGCGGTGGAGAGATCACCGGAGCCTACCGTGCGCGCGCCAGTTCTCGACCCTACCTGCGAGAGACTCGGGGTGCAACTCCCCGGGTCTACTCACCCCTCGAAGTGATCGGCAATCCGAGGCACGAAGAGCACGACCACTTCCTTGAGTGGTGCGGCGGCGGCATTCCAGCCCGCCGCCTTCGATCTCGTGCTCGCGAATCAGCAGCTCTCGGAAGTCAAGTTCTGATCGTCAAGACGGCCTCGGATTGACGCTTACGGGCGAGGCCATCAATCTGTTTGTTGCTCATGAGAGTTGCTCTTGGAAACGATAGGGCAACTCCCTCGCGGGGCGTCGCACCATGAGGGAAAAATGCGCGGATCAGGCCGCGAGAAAAAAGTGCGATCGGTGCGGCGACAACGGTGAGCGCGGCGACGATGCTCAGACCGCAGCGGACCTAGAGGCAACGATCGAGCCGCGACGAGTGCGACTGTCGATAAGGCCTCGGCGCGCGACTTCCCGAAACGCGCGGTTGATGGTGTTCAGGTGAAAGCCCAGATCGTCAGCAATGCTCCGCTGCGTAGGCAGCGCGTCACCCGGCCGGAACAAGCCGGACCGGATGGCGTGCTCAATCTGGTCTGCGACGGGGAGGTAGATCTTTCCCTGAATCCGCGCAAAGTCCGGTCGCCATTTCAGTTGATCGCGCCCATGGGCCGCTGGCGGCGTGGCCGCGCCGGGGTAAGAGTTGCTTGGCGAAAACATGGCGGCGCGCATCCTACACTGAACGCAGGCGAATCTGCTTCGCGCACTCGTGGCCGTGAGGCACCGCTGCAATGAACGCAACAAAGTTTGCGCGCGCCGGCGGAAGCTCAAGCACGCGCTGGGACGCGATAGCGTCCGCCAGGCTAAGAGCGACGATGAAGGCGCCATTGCCGGTGGCGGCGAGCGCAGCCCGCGATTCGTCGCTCGCGAGAACGAGCGAAATGAAGGGCGCAGCACGCGTTACCTGCCCGGCAGCGACGATACAGGTGATCGCAACGTCGGCCTGCCTACCCATGTGGTGGTCCGACAAGGCGACGGCGTCAACCACTTCGGCATCGATGAGGCAGCGCACGATGTCTTCAGAGAATTGGTTACAGGAGTAAGTCACAACTGATTGCGGGGTTTTCGAAGGGGATTGGGTGGTTGTGTGGGCAACGCGCGGATGATGCATGAAGTGCCCAGCATCGCAAGCGGAATTTTCGGCGGTTCCCGCTTAGCATGCATTGTTTTCCGTTTTCCGAGGCGGCCCTCCAGAGCAAAGCTACTCCCACTACCCACACGCAGAATGCTGACGACACAGGCCGACGTCATGAACGCCGACCCGCTCGCCTTCATCCGCCAGTGGATCGCGACCGGGCATCTCACTCGTCGTCGGTCGGCGCCAGTTCCCAACCGGCGTATTCACCGTTGCGCGATAGCGGATTGTCCTCGCCGACATCGGTGGGTAGGTCGGCCGGGGCGAGGCTGTAGCTGTAAAGCTCGTACAGCACCTGTTGCATTGGCGTGTAGTAGACGATGGAGCGGCCGACAGGCTCGCCGGAGGAGATGATCCCGATAAGTTGCCGTTCGTACGTGACGACCGGTCCGCCGGAGTCGCCGTTTGCAATGCTCTCGAGCTCGGACGAGTGCGCGGCATTGATGTGCTCATAAGTCGGTTTATAAACTCCCGCCTCGACAGACATGCCTTGCCACACGCAGCGGACGCCGGTGCGCCAACCGCTTGTGCAGAACTGTTCATACGGCGCGTCCGACCACCCGGTAACAGCAAGGCGCGCTTCCTGCCCGGCGAGCGACATGAAGACCTGGTTGTTCGCAAGGGGCGTATAAGTCTGGATCGGACTGCAGAAGGCTGCGCTGTGGTGAGAGGAGGCGCATTGCAAGGACATCGGATTCGGCTTGGGCGATACCCGCACAAGCTCGATGTCAGAGGTAGCCGACTGCCACACGACGGTGCCGATGGCAATGGTACCCACCTGGACGGTCGTGTACATCGGCGCGCAGTGCTTGGCAAGCACGAGCCATCGTGTGGCACGTTGGTAAGGCGTCAGTCTGTGGAGGATGCTCTTGGGTACCAACACCGCCCCTACGGTGCATGATCGATCGGGAAGGCTGACCTTCGAGCCAGAGATGACCGGCAGGACGGCGCGGTCGGGATTGCGAGGCTGCACGACGCCCGGGGTTTGCGCCGTGGCGACCGAGGTTGCGAGGGTGGTGGCGATGGCCATAGCGTGGGATGCCACGCGCTTTTGCAGTGGTAGGATTTTCATCAGGGATCGAGTCTTCTCAGGGATGTCGGAATGGGGGAAAGTGGTCGTTCGCGAGGCCCATTCGCGAATTGCATACAACTGATTGCGGGTTTTCGAAGATGATTGAGTGGTTGTGTGAGCAACGAGCGGATGATGCATAGATGTGGCGCCGCTTGTTCGGACAGGGTGACGAGATTTTTAAGTGGAATGGCCGGGCGTTCATGCTGCCGATTTGATCGCAGGGCATGGGGATGATGCGAGGTGCGCGGGCTTGCTCGTTGCTCATTTCGACGACTTCCGTGCGGCTAAAGGGGTGCGTGCCTGCCGCTCGCGGTCCTTGTGCGGGATCTCGTTCTCCATGGTCAACTCGCCAACGCGGCGCATGGCCTCATTGAGCCGAGGCTTCGAGAGGATCGCTGTGCCGCTCCTTCAAGCCCGCGTCCATCCCCGCCAAAGCCATCTCACGCCACGATTGACGCCACGCGATCGGCACGCCGACTTCACGGGAAACGACGTCGACAGGCTCGCCGCGCAGCAGGCGGAGTACCACGCTGCGCTTTCTCCCGGTAGACAAGCGCTTGACTTCATCGGCGGCGCAACCGGCTGTGTGGGCACCTTCTTCAGCATAAAAAGCTCTTTTTCTAGACAGCTGCTTTACAGCAAATCTGTGTCCAGAAAAATCCGGGCCGAGGCACGAAGTATCTGAATAACATCGTCGAGCAGGACCACCGCGCGATCAAGCGCCGGACTCGCTCGATGCTCCGGTTCAAGAAATTTCGTTGCGCCCGCATTCTCCCGGGTGGCATCGAAGTCATGCACAGGCATTCTAACCGGTGACCTGCCCTTGAATTTTCAGACCAGTTGAAACTTGAGTGAATGGCCTCCAACGGAGAAAAGAAAGTCATGAAGAAGAGCCGGTTTACCGAAGAACAGAAGGTCACTACCCTGCGCGAGGCGGACAAGGCGCCGGTCGCGGAGGTGGCGAAGAAGCACGGGGTCACCGAGCAAACCATTTACAACTGGCGACAACATTTCGGCGGGCTGGAGGCTGCCGACGTGAAGCGGCTCAAGCAACTCGAGCAAGAGAATGCGCGGCTGAAGAAGATGCTATCTCGAGGTGGACGTGATGAAAGAGATCAACGCAAAAAAGTGGTGAGCGCGCCCGCTCGACGCAAGCAGGTCACCTACGCGAAAGCACGAGGCCTGTCCGAACGGCGTGCACGGTCTCCCGATCGGCGCTACATTACGAATCGACATTGGCCGTGCGGGACGCACCGGTGCCGCGCAAGCGCCCCCGTCGACGCGTGTCGGTCCATCGCCCTCGGCCGGCGGTACGACGCATCTGGGCGCACGACTTCGTATTTGACGCGTGCGCCAACGGCCAGCAGTTGAAGTGTCTGACGGTGATCGATGAGTACATGCGTGAATGCCTGGCAATCGACGTGGCGGGATCGATTCGCTCCGAGCGCGACATCGAAGTCCTGCTCCAACTGGTCAGCCTTCATGATGCGCCTCGTTACTTGCGTTCGGAGAACGGCCCAGAATTCGTATCGCGGGCCATCCTAAAGTGGGCTGCACAGAACGGCATGGACACGGCGCTTAGCGATCCCGGAAAGCCTTGGCAGAACGGCGCGGGCAAAAGCTTCCAACGGCAAGTTCCGAGATGAATGCTTGAGCCTTGAATGGTTTCGAACGCGCACGGAAGCGAAGGTTGTGATCGAGCAGTGGCGGCGTCACCACAATGCCATCCGACCGCATTCGAGTCTGGCCCACCTGACGCCGGACGGGTTCAAGCAGCGGTATTATTCAACTGAAGCAACCGAGGGGCCGCTCTCCAAGATTGACCCGAAGAAATCAGGCAGGTCACGGGCCCCGTTGATAACAGTTGACATCTCCGCTATCGTAACCTCGCCGATATGACGGGAAAGATAGTAGAAAAATGCTCCATCAAACAATTCTTCGACCTCTCTGAAATTGATTCTAGGATTCTCATCAACAAACGTCCGCGCTTGTTCATGGGCGCAATCGAGAAGGTTTTTGATTTGCACTTTATCTATAATTCCGAATAGTTAACAAAAAAGTCGTGAATAAACAGTCCATCACCGCGAAAAGCCGACACAACTCTGCGCGCCCTCAATGGGCCTTGGCGTCGAACTGGACGTTTCGGGATGGCAATCCGCTCCGAGAGAAACGCTGACCAAAGCGGTTCGCCGTTAGTTTCGCGTATACGCTCGCGATTTTTATACTGGCAAGCACGACCGACTTCCTGCTTCTTTCACGTACAGACGGACTGTTCCCGCGACATAGCCACAGCCGGTTAAGCGCGATCACCAGATCTTTCAGCGCGCCCTCAGACAGCCTTGATCTTACCGCGCTTAGAGACTCCCCACCACCGACAATAAGCGGTCATTTTGCGAGATTGACTAAACAACCTCCAGAAGAATGGCATCAAATATGTTGAAAACGACATAAATCCTCGTTTGGGCGGTGCTGCCGGCTTTTCAAAGCTCTTTCCAGGCTATCGCGAGAGCAGCCCGCCAGTAACGTCAGCGCTCGACCGAGGTTCGGACTCAGTTGGCTTGCCGTGACGTGAGCAGTCAATTTGTTCTCCGTTCTCGTATGCCCATCGGTCCAGGGCCTTCGGGATGAATTCGGCCCCTTGTCTGCCTTCATAAATCGCGTTAGTGGTCGATCTGATGTGATGCTCTCCAGCGCGGAAACCACGTCTTCCCCTCTGAGTGACGCCCCGACATCGATGACCAGACACTCGCGCGTGTAGTCGCCAACGATCGTAAGCGTGCGCAAAGGCCGCCCGAGGCTCTGTTCTTGACCGACCAGCTGCGCAGCTATGCGGCGGCGAAGGCTGTTTGCGCTGGGCAAACTCTGGATGGCGCGCAAGGCTTTAAGCAAAGCGTGAAACGACCGGCGTATCAGGCCCTGAGTCTCGGCGAACGAAGGTCATCATGCTTCACATAATCCGGACGACCAACCTGCTAGGTTGTGTTCGCATTCTCACCTGCGGTCCAAAGCTTTGAGGCGCAGCCTTATCGCGCCAGCGGCCTCAATCTGGTCACGGCCGCGATCGTGCTGTGGAACACGATTACGCGCAAGAGAAAGACAATGGACATCAGTCGGAGCCTTGAAAATACTGGGATCTGCAGTCAGCAGGATGTCCATTTGGTTGGTCGAAAAAGTGGACAGTACGACCGTCGGAATGTCCGTCTTTCGCGGCAGGTTTCGCATGGTTGGAAACCCGAGAAAGTCGGGCTTCCAACCACGCTGGCGCGTGCAACCCATCGCGCGTCAAGCTCCTATGAGCATCCGGGCTGCGCCTGCCCTTGACCCGTTCAGCGGTGTCGCAGAACCACAACCGGATTTGATACGTCACTATGCCGGGTGACCCGTAGCGGGAACCTTCGCGAGCACCGGGTCAACGCATGCAAAGCAGCCCAGGCACCCGTTTCGAGCGGGGGCGCCCGCCCGATCTAGCGCGAGTGCAAGGGCAGGATGCTACCGCCACGCAGCGCGGTCAGTTCCTTGCGCAGGCTGAACACGTGCCGCAGCAGTGCGAGTTCACGAGCCAGCGACTCGTCGAGCTGTGTCTGCAGATCCTTCACGTCACCCTTCGCGCGGTTCAAACGTTCGACAAGTTCGAGCTGCGGGCGCTCAGCTACAGCGTTGGCCGCGTCGATCGCTTCGATCAGTTCGGTGAACTGTGGGCGCGACTTCTTGATGCTGCCCTTCTTGCGGCCCGCCTCGATCGCCACGGTGTCGTTGTTGATGCGCGCACCCTTGCGTTTCTTCAGTCGCTCTAGCGCGGCGTAGTAGTCGGTCATGGCGTTGCTCATGCTGCCTCCGGTTTGATCATTTTCTTCTGCGCGTCAAGCAGTCGTTGCAGCGTTTGGGCCTCGATACGGTATTCGACACTCGCCTCATCGACCGCGCGCAACCTCGCGACCGTAACCTGCTGCGCCTTGATCACGCGCTGAAGCTTCGACGGCACGACCACGAGGTTACGGCAGTTCGATTCAAGGCAATCCAGACGCATCCAGTCGAGCGGCATCGACTTGCACGGCTCGACGCTGACGCAGCCGCCCAGCACCGTCTCGCGATACGCCAGTTCGCCCTTCCCGAACATCCTCACCGTATGCTCGCGCGAATAAACCGACACGGGCGAAGCCTGCACGGCACGGCTCTGCACCCAACCTGCGTGCCCGCCGAACAGCCTCTCGTCAGAGAACAGCACCTGCTCGGCGTACGCAAGGTACTCGGACAGGCCCTGCGTCTCGGCCCATTCTTTCGCGAAGTGGGTCCTGTCGGTGTCGATGAAGCCCTTCGCGAACGCCGAACCGCGCGCGTAATACATCGACATTTCTTGAGTGATGTGCTGCAGTTGACGCTTGAGCGTCGGCAGCGTCACGAGGCCGCTGCGGTGTGCGTATAACGCGAGCGTCCTCCGAAGCTGGTGCCGGGTGAACGGCCACTGCTGCCCGACCGCGTACTTCGGCTCGTCTTCCCACGCGCGGTGCAAGTCGACACGCTTCAATTCAGCGATGTCCTCAACCGTGATCGTTGGGAAGACGCGCTTAATAAAGGCTTCGATAGCGTTACGTACGGTACTCGCCACCCGGCCTGCCACATACCCCTCACTACGCAGACCCATACGACAGAACAACAAGTGCGAACCGTCCGTTGATTCGGCGTAGCCTTGCGCGCTGTGCGCACGGTGCGCCTGGCCCGACAACCGTTGCGCGAGCCTGATGGCGCGGCCAGCGAGCGGACTGGTCACCCAGCAAGCGCGCGTGGGACGACCGCCCGACAACTTGGTCGTGATGCCCTCGATGGTGTAATGGGTCACGCCATCCAGACGGGTTTCGCGCAGGCAGTCGTACGGCAGGCTCTCCGCTTCCATCGCACGCATGCCGGTGAATGACAGGATGACAAGCTGGCATAGCGCCCTGATCGATGCCACAAGCGACGACACGACGTAAGGGGATTCATTGCGTCCGAAGTGTGCAGCAGCTCTTGCCAGTTCCGCAGGGGTGGCCGGACTCTCACCGCCATAGACTCGTGCGAGGTAGTCCGACAGGATGCCAGCGACGCCCTCAGCGACGCCGAGGTCATGCTCACAGGTCGACAGGAAGTGCTGGTAGATCCGCGTCGGGATAACAGGATATTGTGAGCTTCCAGCACGTTGCGCAAAGCGCTCGAGCAGAGGCTTGTGTAGTTGGGCCAGCGGTACGCGCAACCCTGTGGTCCCGACGCCCAGACGGTGAAGCTTTACCAGAATCGAATGAAGGATCTGGGCCTTTCTCTCCCTCCCAGAATGCGCCGCATAGTCCAGAACAACGGCGACGCTAGACAGGCCCTCGTAGAGCGTAAGCTGACGGGCAGCGGCAAAGAACGTGAATCCCTTCAGGCAGGCTGCCCCAGCTATTAGCGTACTGGACGACGGTACCGTGTCGGTCGCTTCGTGCATCAGAAAGTACATCGCCTGCTTCCACTGTCGCGTAGTTGCTTCTGACAGGGCGCAACTTGCGCCCTCAGGCAGATGGCCCCTGAAGTAGATATAGGTGCGCTGCCCAATCGTATACGCACGGATGTCCCAGGCGTCGTCACCAAACAGCGAAGCAGCGTTTCCGGCTTTGTCGTGGGTGACCACCATATCGTCCTCGATCCGGTACCAGTCGCGGCGCCCAGCGAGCGGTGCGATCAACGAGTTCTTCATGCCACTCCCAGTTCGTAAAGCTAGTCGAGTCGGGCCGACCAGAAAGCGTCCAGATTCCCCTCAATATCAACGTCGTGCTCGATCTGATCGACCAGCGCGGCATCGCGCCTGCGCAGTTCATCGTTTTAGCGTCACGCGGTAGAGAAAACGCAGTGCGCCGATCGTTGCGCAGAGACTGGCGGGGGCCAGCTTGCGCTCTTCGCGGAGGTAGACGAGCCAGGCCCGGATCTCCTCGGGACCCAGCAGTTCGGGCGAACGGCGAAAGTGGCGGGCGAAACTGGATACCTGAATCAGATAGGACTTCTGGGTATTCTCCGCAAGGTTGCGGATCTGCATGTCATGTAGTATGCGTTGGCGCAGTGGCGTCATGGCGAGCCTCCTGGAAGCAGTGGGTGGAATGCCCAACCGGGCGTTCACATACTGCTCCTAGCGATACCGCCCACCACCTTGCCGGGGTTCCGCGCCAGACAACCCTCTTCATGAAACGTCAGCCACGGACCTGTGCCAACCTCCCACTACCGCGTCAGCGGTTTAGTACAGCCGCAATAATGCATAGCGGCAAATTACGCGGAGTTTGCATTCTTCAGAGAGCCACGAGCATTGGTGCGACTCGCCATGCGGAGCGCCGCGTATCGGAACAAACTACGCATAAAAAAGCGTGCTTTCCTGATCGGGTAGTAATCCGTTTCAGGAGAGTATCATGATCGCCCTGGTTCCACTACGACCGCAACCACAGGCATGGTTGTGGCACAGCGTCCTTGCTGACTTCGCAGAGGACTACTGCAAATACCTCGTTGATACCGGCTACGCAGTCAGTACCGTCAATCACTATGTCAGGTGCGTCGCGCACTTCGCGCATTGGCTCAATGTGCATCGGATAGCCGCAGCCCGGATTGACGATCGACTTGTCTGCACGTTCGTTAACGACCATCTGCCGCGATGCTCGTGCCCCGATCCCATTCCGAGAAGTCGGGCAGATGTCAGTGCAGCACTTCGACATCTTCTGGATGTGCTCAACGCGAGCACCGTTCCTCGGTTTTTATGGTCAGAGCCAGGCACTGTACGGCATGAGGTGTGCCGCTTCACCGAATACCTGGAGGAAGTCTGTGGTCTTGCTGAGTGCACGCGATATCAGCGCGGTCGCATCATTCGCAATTTCCTGGGCCACTACTTTTGGTCGCAAGGACATTGAGCTGGCGCGGATATCGAATCGGGATATTCTCAGGTTCGTGACGCGATACCCTGATGGGTGCGGGGCGGGAACAGCTCATGTGGCTGGCGTAAACCTCGGTGAGCACGCGGGCGAGATTCGGATAGAGGGACGGTCGGCGATGGCGCAGCCAGATTGCGACGCTGAAACCGATAAGCGCCGTCGCCAACATCCCGCCGGGGATGATTTGGTTTGCAATGGAGACACCTCCTGTCAAAAGTGCCATGTTGGCGACGACTAGGTACAGAACCGCCATCAAGGCCAAAAAGCTCAATATTGGCGCGATCGCACGTTGCCAGCGGTTGGTACGTCGTGGGTTCGACGACAAGAATCCGACTACTGCAAAGCAAGTGAGACACTGGACCGCAATGATGCCGATAGCCGAGGGCGCCGCGGTCAACGGAACAACGACATTCACTGCATTGAGTTGGAAGTATCCACAGACAAGCAACGTCGCTCCGCCATAAACTGTTTGCACGATGCTCGCTCGATGGGGCGTCTGCTGCGTCGGATGGATCGTCGCCAGAGAGCGCGGAAGGATATCCTCCCGGTCCATGGAAAACAAGTAGCGTGCGATTGCGTTGTGAAAGCTGATTAGCACTGCAAAAAGGATGGTGAGCAGGAGCACACTCATCATGGCAGTGGACCATTTTCCAACTACTTTCGCGCTCATAGCGAACTAGTCCGTTGAACCAGATGAATTGCACCGGATTCGCCGCGATGGATCGGAGTACTTCCATTTCAATGGGAGTGCCTGCTTATTGTATTGACGTATGTACCGCATGAGCTTTTTGTCGAGATCCCTGGTGCTGGTGAATACGCCACGCGCAATGACGTCGCGC
>NZ_JBFRCF010000028.1:0-77465 GCF_040965655.1 Paraburkholderia sp. EG286B
GCGCGGCGAACGCGGTCAGCGCGAGCGCGCCGTCCGTGACGCGATCTGCCGCGTACGAGGCGTCCTTCAGCGCAGCCTGGACAGCTTCGCCAATCATCGGGTCGTCTTCGACAAGCAGTATCCGCATGCCTCCACCCCACGAGTGATAGCCGGAATCAGCGTCTGTGATTTTCGCATGCGCGTCACGAGGTCTTGCCGGCGAGCCTGTCGAACGTGTGCAGGAGGTCGTCCATCGCGGCAGTGCAGTCGCTCTGCTTCGGATGGTCGGTGCGCAGCGCTTCGAGCGCGCGGTCGATCGCCTTGTCGAGCACGTGCCAGTCGTCGGCCGCGCGTGGCTTCAGGCCAGCTTCGGCCTCGTCCCACGCGACCTCGAGATCCTTGATGCGTGTCTTGCCGCCAGGCAGGTCGCCCCTGGCAACGAGATCGGACACGTCGGCCGCGATCCTGCGGAACTGGGAGAGGTCGCCGAGCTTCGACGCGCTTGCGGGCGAACCGCCCTGTGCGGCGGCGGAGGCGGACGCCTTGGTCGATGCGACGGCGCTGCCGGTCTGTCTGGAGCAGCCGGCCGCGAGGCCGAGCGCGGCGCACATGGAACCGGCAACGAGCAGACGCAAAAGCGTGGTTGGATAACACATGAAGAAACCTCGATTCGATGGTGAAAGAAACGTGACGGTCACTCGGCGTTCTCGACGCGCGCGCGGCTACCGGCGCCGATCTGCGCGACGGCGACGAGCACGACGATCACGGTGAGGAACAGCAGGCTCGTCGAAGCGGCGCCCATGCCGAACCCGCCGTAGTTGCGCGACTGCGTGAGCAGGTCGCCGAGCGAGGCACCGAACGGTCGCGTCAGGATGTACGCGATCCAGAACGTGAGAACCGCGTTCGCACCGATTCGCCATGCTGCGTAGGCCGCAGCCAGCAGGAGGCCGAACGACACCGCGCCGAGCGAGAAGCCGAGACCCAGCGCTTCGGTCGCGAGATCGCCGGCGGCCGTGCCGAGCGCGAACGTGCAGAGGATCGCGGTCCAGTAGAACAGTTCGCGACGCGGTGTGTCGATCGCGTCGATCGCCAGGGTGCCCTCGACGCGATACCAGATCGCGAAGAATGCCGCGAGCACAATGGCGAATACGCCCGTGCTGATGTAGAGGCTGACACCGAGGCCGTCGGTCAGCAGATCGGTGATCTGCGTGCCGACGACGCTCACGAGCACGACCGTAAGCCAGTAGATCCATGGTGTGTACCTGCGCGTGCGCATCTGCAGGAAGAGCGCGATCGCAAGCAGCGACGTCATCAGCGCGCGCGTTGCGCCTTGTCCCCATCCCGCGTTGACCGCGAGAAAGTCGGCGCCCGTCTCGCCGACCGTGGTCGACATGATCTTGATGATCCAGAACGCGAGAGTGATCGCGGGAACCTTGTTGAGCCAGCGTGTAGCCGGTCGATCGGAGGTGAAGGTCATACGGCGACTCCTCGGAAATCGGGTGACGGACCTGCAGTCTGATCGCTCAGACTTAGCAGATCCTTAGCCGGGTTCTTCTGGAGCCGCCTCCTGGCTCATACACCGACTGCAGGTGGGCTGTTAGACAGGGGGAGATATCGACACTTGGCCGGGTTCGTCACCTTGCGGTGGATCGCTGCCAACGGGCGCTCAATCGCCGGCGCCGGACTTCGGCGACGGCACGCCCGACATGGGGCTTTTCCTCGGGCAGGTCACGTCGCCGCCTGGCGGTCTGGCGAGCAATGACAACGGATGCGGTTTTCTGATCTGTTTCCCCCGACGTAAGCGTTGACGACGTGTGGGCACACTTCGCCAGGGTCGTTCGTCGGCGGCTTACGCCGAATTTGGGAAAAGGTACAGGAGTTCAGCGTTTGACGAAGTCCAGACGTTCGGCAGTAGCCGACCCGATATAGCGGTCCTACAAAAAGCGGTCCTACAAAAGCGTAGAGGGGATTGTCGCGTCCTCGAGCGAGAGCGGCCATTCGGCTGCGGCCAAATGGGTGCTTTTGCTTATCATCCGTCCCAAGACGACTAATTCGATTTGGGAGTCAATGCAGCGATCGCTGGACCTGTTGCTGGCGGCGCTCCCGGCTCGTCGAGATGGCATTCGAAATAGACGAGGTCATGCCACTCGCCGTGAAAATGCATGGCCCTGCCGGCTCGCCCAAACGCCACGAAGCTGTTCCGCTCCAGAACTCGCATCGATCCGATGTTCTGAGGCCGTACAATTGCTTCCACTCGCGACAAATTCAATTCGCTTGCGGCAATATCCATCGCACGCTTAACGGCTTGAGATGCATAGCCACGTCCTGCAAAGCGTCTTCCTATCCGATATCCAAGCGTCGCCCTGTTGAAGTATGGGCGAGTAACGCTGACAAGATTCACTCTGCCGACGATCGTATCGTCGAGCCGAACGAGGTACTGATAGGCTCGATCGTCGTCTCTATCGCTCGTTGCTGCTCCTATCGCTTCGCGAACCGCGGAAGCGCTGTAGTAGTCGCCAGGGCGAGCGTTAATCCATTGCTCGAAGTAAGCACGGTTTTCGACCTCGAATGCCAGTAACGCGTCGGCATCGCTCAACGTCGGGGGACTGATTTTCAGCATGGCAGCGGAGATTATTCGCGACCCAAGGATTGTACAACCGCAGTGTTCACTGTGTGGGGTGCAAAGTCCGACGGCCATTCGTTTCCGTATGGGACGTCATTCCCGTGCTTGTCAATTTCTTCCAATCATTCTCCTTCCATCCGCGCGACTATCCAGGCTCCCAATTCGCGCGCCTGACCGTGCCTTCTAGCTACGCAGCTGAAGCCATTGCCAGGTGCATCTACCGGTCAACGCAGAAATCCCTCGTATCATGAGTCCGCAAACCAATGGCTTCCTCCTTTCCCTCTCTCTTTGTCTGGACATCGGCATCGTCAACATCGCGATGATGACCGTAACCATGCAAAGAGGCTACTGGAGCGGCTTCTGGCTCGGAATAGGTTCGTGTGTTGGAGATTTGCTCTATGCCATCCTTGCGTTGGCAGGGATGACAGCCGTGTTGCAATTTGCCGCCGTCAGGTGGGGGATGTGGCTCGGGGGGACGGTCGTCCTTGCGGTGCTTGCGGCGAAAATGGCGCTTGGCGCATTCCAGCCGGTCTCCACTCAATCGCGCAGGCACTACGAGGTCAGCGGGACACATCTGCAGCAGTTGCTCAAAGGCATCTTGCTTGCGCTGTCGTCGCCATCGGCCATCGTCTGGTTCGCCGCAGTTGGTGGCGCGTTGATTGCACAGGCGGGCGCGAAGGGTTGGGAGGCAATGGCTCGTTTCCTGGCCGGCTTCCTGGTCGCGGGGGTCGTTTGGACATGCGCGGCATGCTCTGTCGCCAGGCTTGGTGGAAAAGCGTTCGGCGCCAGAGTATTGTCGTTCTGCTATTTCGCGTCGGCGGCACTTTTCGCTTTCTTTGCCTGGCAAGTGGTATGGTCTGGCTATCGGAGTCTTATTCTCGGGCTCCCGGTCTGACGAGGCGCTGCGGCTTGGCAAACCGCAACGGGCTCACTCCGAGTACCTTCCTGAACGCGTTGATGAAGTGGCTCTGGTCGTAAAAGCCGAGTTCAAATGCTACATCCTGTACTTCGACGCCGCGACGCAATTGGCTTCGCGCTTCGATCAATCGAAGTTGCATGTGGTACCTGGCTGGCGTCACCCCAACTAACGATTTGAAACTGCGGATCAGGTGATACTTGTTTACGTTTCCCACGGCTGACAGGACATCCAGCGTGACAGGGGCGCAAAGTTGCGTCCTCATATACTCGATTACCGGCGCGAGTTCGCGGCGGCCTGGCTTGTCGATGGCGTGATCGCGATGGGTCAACAGCGCCGCCGTGATTTCAATCATGGCGGTTTCGAAGTCTGCCTCGCAGTTGTCCCTTTTTGCTTGATACGCGGCCAGTATCAGCTGATACAGGGCGGGATTGGTAAATGCGCCTTGACGCAACTCGGGGGCTGTCGAGTGGGACAACCATCCGTTGGCTTGTCCCATGCCGACCAACTCATCTGATTCGATGTAAAGCGAGATGAATTCAGCGTCAACCCCGCTGGAGTCGAAGGCAGAAGACTGCACGGCTTCGGGGTTGTAGATCGTGACCATACCTTCGGTCGCGCGCAGCTTCTTTCCGTCGACGTAAATGTCTTCACAGCCGGAAAGATTGGCGCTGACGACGTATTCGGCGTGGGTATGAGGGGGGAAAGACGCATCGGAGCTGGCGCAAATTCGCGCAAGCTCTATACCACCGGACCGATAGAACTCGCCCATTTCAGGCGTCATGTGCATGCTCCGACTTGTTCGCGCGAGTGCGGTGACGAAATTCGAAGCTCACAGGATATCAACAAAATTCAAGCGCTGGACAACCCACCGGATACTGCCCGACCGTCAAGACTCTTTCGGGTTGCGAAGCGGTCACTCGAATGACCATGCGACGACGATCGAGGACGGCTGGTATTGGCCGAGACCAGCAGTTCGCCGTACGACTGTCGGTAAGCAATGGTGCTACCACGCGGCCGCTGCTAACCGGGGCGGGCCGGCACTGCTGCGACGACGTTGCCCAACAGCCCAGATTGGCTGACCGGTGGCGTGATGACAAAGCGCCGCCGCACCGCGGGGCATCCGAGATGCCTGGCCGGCGTGGATGCGTTCCAGCCAGCACGTGCGGTTCGGACTGAGCCACGCGCGCCTGCCATCGTGACAGGTCCCAGGCCCCTGGCAAAAAACCTGCCGACAGGGCAGCCAAAAAGTTCATCGCGTGTCGCCCGGCGTCCGGTCTGTGCATCGCGCCTCGGATAAAATGCCGGGACTGTCACACTGGCCGGAAATGCCTCACGAGCGCGGCGTAGCGCTGAACGTCGGCGGCAATTGCGAAGCGGGTGAACTGCATCGCGGTTGCTGCATACCGCACGGACATACCATGAAATTCGATCATCCCGATCCCGAACTCAACAATCCGTTGACTGACGAAGAACTGGAATTCCTCGAACGCTTTCTTTCGGGCAATGCCGTCTGCGACGATGCGATGGGCGCGGTCATGTTGCATGGATTTCTGACTGCCGTCATCTCCGGACCGAACGCGATCATGCCGGACGCGATCCTTCCCTGGATCTGGGATGCCAGGCATGCAACCCGTCAACCCAGATTCCTGTCGGCAGGCCGGGCTCGCAAGGTCACAGGACTGATCTTTCAGTACTGGAACGACATCAACGATACCCTGAATCAATGCCCCGACCTGTTCGAACTCCCGCTGCACACGAGCGTATACGAGGGCGAAGAGGTTCCTGTTTTAGACGAATGGTGCGAGGGTTATTGCAAGGGCATCGACATCGACCGGGAGGCCTGGGAGCCGCTGATGGAACGGTACCCCTGGTGGTTCAATATCATCCTGCTGTTCGGCACAGCGTCCGGATACCAGGAACTTGCGCGACGGGACTACACGGTTGAGCAACGCCGGTCGTTCGTACTCCAGCTTGTGGCCTCGGCACTCAATATCCATCGCCACGGGTGTGAGGAACGTCGGAGATCGCTGGAGCAGGGCGAGCAGCCAGGCGCGATTCCGGCGGGTTCGTGGTCGAAAGCCAAGCCGGCGATGCAGATCACCGCGAGGAATCGGGCCGCGCGGGACGGGAGCGTGTCCAAAGATGTGTTCCTCGTGGATTCGCTCGGTCGGCTGACGGACGACGCGTTTCACCCGCTGGCATTGTCCCCGCTGGCTACGCGCATCACGCGTGGCGGCACGTCTGTCAATGCGCACATCTATCGCGCCGGCGATGAGGGTCGCGACGGCTGGATACTGGAAATCATCGATGCGTCCGGGACGTCCACCGTCTGGGACGAGCCGTTCCCGACCGATGGGGCCGCGCTGGCCGAAGCATTGAGCACGATGAACATGCACGACATCGCCCCCGGTAACCGGTGACGGGCCGTGCCCGCGTCGTAACGCTGAGCGTGCCCGCACCCGGAAGGGCCTGGCGTTGCGCGCCGTGAACGGATACGTTGCCCGGCGATGTCATGTGACGTGCTGCGAAACAATCCGTCCCACGACCAGGTCCGGTCCTTTTTCCCACGGCGCAGCCGAAACGTGATCGTTTCCGTCTGCATTTGAAACCGGGACTCTTCCCCATCAACTGTCATGTCCTTGACCGATACCGATCGCCTCTCGCCAAGAATCACACCGGCTGGCCATCTGCTTGCCGCACCCGACGTCGAGGCGCCTGCCCTGCCCGATGACGTAGCGCTGGGCGCGGCCTTCACGCGCGGCGCCGGTCACGGGCTGCTCTATCTGGGAAGCGCAACTATCGGGCGGGCATTGCCGCCCGCCTGGGCGTGGTGGCGAGAACTAGGGGCTCGCTATGTCACGGCCCTGTGCACTACGACGGAAGGTGGGGAAATCGCGGTCGCAGAGCCAGACCCAACGGAGCTCGGCACACTGATCGACGACGCGCCACCCATGACGGGCACTGAATATCTCACGCCGGATGTTCTGGCGGCACTGTGGAGCGAAATCGATGGCGCCCTGCGCGACGAGCTCGCTGAATCGGGAGAGTCACTTCAGGCATTCCTCAGGTCGCGTCATCCTGCATGGAATCTGGTGGGCCGGGTTCACTTCAACCTTGCCGAAAACCGCAAGGACCCCGAAGCACCTTTCGCGTTCCTGGCTACATACGCTGCGCGCCTGTCGGCCCATGGCAAGACGCAGCATCAACCCCTTTCGCGTGCGCTCGAAGAGTTCTCCGGTGCGCGCAACAAGGCACAGCTTCTCTCCCTCCTGATGCCGGTCCAGCGTGCCGCTGAACGCTGCGACTGGTTGCGCGCGATGGTTGAATCGCGCGAAATCTACCACCCGTTGCGCTGGATGCCGGCCGACGCGTTTCGCCTGCTCTCCGATTTGCCGGCCCTGGAATCGGCCGGCATCATGGTTCGACTACCGGCGAGCTGGGCCGCGGGACGCCCCGCGCGGCCCGCGGTCAGGACGAGCGTCGGGACGCGGCCTCCGTCACGCCTGGGCAGGGAAGCACTGCTCGACTTCAGGATGGAGGTGTCGCTCGATGGCGAAGCGTTGAGTCCGGCCGAGATCCGGGGTCTGCTCAAGGGGGCCGACGGCCTTCAGTGGATTCGCGGGCGCTGGATCGAGGTGGACACGAAGAAGCTGGGCCGCCTGCTTCAGCGCTTTGAGGGTCTGGAAAAGGCCGCGCAGGCGGGACTGCCGCTGAACGATGCGCTGCGTCTGCTGGCGGGCGTCTCCGGTGACGAAGATGACGCGTTCGGCGAGCGCGACTGGGCGCAGGTCGTGGCTGGCGACTGGCTTGCACAGATGCTGCAGCAGTTGCGCCAGCCCGAAGGGCTGGCGCACGTCGATCCGGGTCCCGATCTGAAAGCGCAGCTTCGACCGTACCAGCAGGCCGGTGTGCGCTGGCTCTACCTGCTCAGCCAGCTCGGGCTCGGAGCGTGTCTTGCCGACGATATGGGTCTCGGAAAGACGATGCAGGTCCTCTCCCTGCTACTGATCCTCAGGCGCGACCGGGTCGACCCGCGCCCGAGCCTGCTGGTCGCCCCGGCGTCCCTGCTGGCAAACTGGGCCGCGGAAGCGGAGCGTTTCGCGCCGGGCCTGCGCGTGCTGGTGGCGCACCCGTCCATGACGCCTGCCGACGAACTGCGCGCCCTGGACTGTGCGCGGCTCATGCAGACAGATCTTGTCATTACCAGCTTCGGTTCGCTGCTGCGCCAGCCCGTTCTGGAAACAATGCAATGGCGTGTCGCCATTGTCGACGAGGCCCAGGCGATCAAGAACCCCGGCGCCCGGCAGACGAAACAGGTCAAGAAGCTGCAGGCGCAGTCACGTATCGCCCTGACGGGTACCCCGGTAGAAAATCGCCTGTCGGATCTGTGGTCCATTTTTGATTTCACGCATCCAGGCCTGCTGGGCTCGGCGAAGGAATTTGCCGGTCTGACCCGGCGTCTGGCGAAAATCGAGCATTTCGGCCCGCTTCGCACCCTCGTGCGGCCCTACATCCTGCGTCGCCTGAAAACAGACCGGCGCGTGATCGCGGATCTCCCGGAAAAGACCGAACTCAAGGCGTGGTGTCACCTGAGCCCCATCCAGGCCGCCCTGTACGAACGCGCGGTCAAGGACCTGGCTGCGGCGCTCGATGGTACCGAGGGTATTGAACGCAAAGGGATCGTATTAAGCTACCTGATGCGGTTCAAGCAGATCTGCAACCATCCGTCCCAGTGGCTGGGGGACGCGGCGTGGCGACCCGAAGCCAGCGGGAAATTTGCGCGGCTGGGCGAACTGATCGACGTGATCGCGGCGAAGCAGGAAAAGGTTCTGGTGTTTACGCAATTCCGCGAAACCACGGAGCCCCTTGCCGCGTTCCTCGGATCGCTTTTCGGGCGGGAAGGCCTGATTCTCCACGGTGGAACGCCCGTCGCCAAACGCCGCGAACTCGTCCGGCAATTCCAGGAAGATGAATCGGTCCCGTTCTTTGTGCTCTCGCTCAAGGCGGGCGGCGCGGGGTTGAATCTCACAGCCGCGTCCCACGTGATCCACTTCGATCGCTGGTGGAATCCGGCAGTCGAGAATCAGGCGACGGACCGGGCATTCCGCATTGGCCAGCGCAGGAATGTTCTGGTACACAAGTTCGTTTGCCGGGGTACGGTCGAGGACCGGATCGACCAGTTAATCGAAACAAAGCAGCAACTGGCGAAGGATGTGCTTGAGGGCGGGGCGGAGCTGCTGCTGACCGAGATGAGCGACCGCGAGCTGCTCGATCTGGTCAGGCTCGATATTCATTCCGCGCAGGCAAACTGATCAAGGAGAGGAACTCCGATGGCTGACTACGGTGGATGGAAACCCTACGTCCCGGTGGCCGAGCGCAGAAAAAAGGCGGAGCAACTGGTCGCGAAAGCTCTCAAGGCTGGCAAGATGCTGTCGCCCATCGCGCCCTATCGTGGGGCTATTGCGAAGACCTTCTGGGGCAAGGCATGGTGCGATAACCTTGAGCACTACAGTGACTACGCAAGTCGCCTGCCACGCGGTCGCACCTATGTGCGCAATGGTTCGGTGATCGATCTGCAGATTTCGACGGGCAGGATCCGCGCACAGGTCATGGGCTC
Source organism: Paraburkholderia sp. EG286B (assembly GCF_040965655.1). Classification (NCBI taxonomy): domain Bacteria; kingdom Pseudomonadati; phylum Pseudomonadota; class Betaproteobacteria; order Burkholderiales; family Burkholderiaceae; genus Paraburkholderia; species Paraburkholderia sp. EG286B. The sequence continues at coordinate 9,139 of NZ_JBFRCF010000028.1, forward strand.
CAGCCTGTACGAGATCGAAATCGGTGTTACAGCCTGCCCGGAAAAACAGTGGCGGGCGTTGAGTGCCGAGTGCGCATCGTCGGTTGACTCCATGGTCGAACTGCTGCAGGGCAAGCTGTCGGCTGCGGTGATGGGCCGCATCTGCAAGCCCGGCAGCGGGCTCTTCCCCGCGCCGAAGGAGATCAAACTCGGCTGCAACTGCCTGGACTGGGCGGCGATGTGCAAGCACGTCGCCGCCGTACTCTATGGCGTCGGCGCGCGGCTCGACCAGCAGCCAGAATTGCTCTTTACGTTACGTGGTGTCGACCCTGGCGATCTCGTCAGCAGCACCGGTGCGAACCTCTCCGGGGCAGGAGCCGGCCCGGCGTCCGGCAAGGTACTCGACAACGTGGACCTGGGGGATGTGTTCGGAATCGATATCGACACGGAGCCCTTTGCCGATTCGCCCCCGGCCCGGAGCAAGCGCACGCGCAAGGAAACCGCCTCACAAAAGGCACGCACGCCGGGATCGACGGCATCGGAGGCGTCTGCGAACGCAAAAGTGACACCGAAAGGCAAGGCCGTGCCGCCAGACGTGAAAGCCAGTGCTGCCGCCGTGAAGAAACCAAAGGGTAAAACCGACCCCGGCGTTTCGAAGGCGACACGTTCGGCTGCATCCCCAAAGCCCACTGTGCGTGCGCCCGCTGCATCAAAAACCGCGAAACGCCGCGGGTGATGTCTGACGCGACGCGTCACCGCCTGGTCCAGCGACTGATCGCGCTCGCGAAGTGAGCAACTGTTACGGAAAGCACTGAATCGAACAGCGCAACTTCAGTCATGCGAAGGGAAACTGTTCACCGGATTCGCCGAAATGGCAAAAATGCGATACGCCACTACTCGCGCCATCCTGCCAGCAGTGCAACTGGAAGGCCGGAGGTTCGAGCAACGACGCAGGATTCTCATTTGGCTGGAGTCGCAATGCAAACTGCGTTGTAGTAACCTGGGCAGGTCAACACGGGTACGGCGCCAGGACGCGCGTGCAACGCGCGATGAACGTGCCCGGTGACGATGCGCTCGACGTTGTGATGTCCGGATAGAAGAAGTCGCAAGGCGTCAGTCGTCTGCATGCCGAAAAGTTCGGGATGGGGGATACAGGTGCGAAACGGCGGATGATGCATGGATGACAACCGGTCGGCTCACGTATCCAACGGGCTCGCGTTCCAGCCACAACTGCGCCGCCGGACCGGTTTCGCCGTGGCGGAAGCCTGGGACTCTTGTGTCTGTCGCAAGGATGCGCGCATGGCCGACATCGACGCCGAAAACTGAGTTCACCCGCGCATGTTAGCCCCGGTTGATCGCCGGGCGCGCCGCGCAGACATCTGCAGTCATCGTTGGTTGCCGGGTAAGACCATATTGGGGTGCGTCAACTGCGCCAGCAGTTCGTGCAGCATTTCGTATTCTTCCGGGAGACCCTCGTCCGTGAGATCTCCGGTTATCAGGACGAGCCGAGGCTCTGGATTCGGGCGGTTCGATCCTGTGGCCTCTGTAGCGAACGCCGCCCCACCGCCGCGCTCGCAGTAGAGATGTTGGAGCGGACCTAAATGGCTGGCGCCGTGCCAGTAGCGCAACCGCGGGGCCGAGGTGCCCCGCGTTTTCTCCCTTTCGCGTGAGCTACCCGGACGCGATGGTCTGCTTCCGTCCTCAGACGCTAAATCCCGCAACTCGCATCAACTGGCGCGACACTGCGCTGCATGAGCCTTCCGCATCGAATTGTGCGCGAAGGCTCGCGTCTGCCTTGCGGGTCACGCCACGGTGCATGGCCACAATCAAGGCGAAAAGGGCGACGAGAAACATTGGTATGCCGTACATCGTATTGCTCCTGGCTGGTGAAACCGGATATGCGTTCGGCGATGGTCATGTGTGATCGCGTCGCGCTGTCGTCGGAGATCGCGGTCCCATCCCCTCGCGTGACTCCACCAAGAAGGCCTTCACGATGCCCGGATTGCACCGGCTGGGATAGGTGCAGTTTCCTCAAGGCCATGCGCCGCCCACGCGAATCGTGTCTGTACCCTGCGTAGACTGTCATCCGCCGGAGTCCCGCTCACCGGAAGGCTCTCAGTAATAATGTATCACAATATGATATATGGAAGTATATGGCTCATTTGCTGGAAACCGGATGGATCGACAAGGATGCCGAAATCGACTCGCAACAGATGGCTGGGCCGGCCGCCATGTCGCGGAACAGGCGGGCAGCGATGACGCCCAGTGACCAGTCCGGACATCACGAGATCGATCAGGCATCGCTGCAAATCCAGCAGTGAATCAGCAGCGTGCTGTTGCTGAACCAGCAACGTGCATGCGGTTTTCCCGACCTACGCACACCTGCACCTTGGCCTACGATTGGCATGGCTTCTGCTTTATCGGTAAAGAACGAGGCCCGATCATGGGCCACCCATCATGCCGATACCCGGAGCCCCTATGACCGCATTGAATCTCGCCAGCACGGTGGCCGTTGCTCCCGTTCTTTCTCCCGGTACGGATTACGAGCGTCTCGCTTCACGGTTTCGCCCCATCTTTGCCCGCATCGCAGAGGGCGTGCTCGAGCGTGAGCGCGATCGCAGCCTGCCCTATGAGCAGATCGAATGGCTCAAGGCCGCGGGATTCGGCGCCGTTCGCGTGCCTCTCGAGTATGGCGGCGCGGGAGCTTCGCTGCCGCAACTGATTCAGTTGCTGATCGAACTGGCCGAGGCGGATTCGAATCTGCCGCAGGCACTGCGCGGCCACTTCGCGTTCGTCGAGGACCGGCTCAACGCGGAGCCCGGCCCGGCGCGCGACGTCTGGTTCAGGCGATTCGTCGACGGCGAACTGGTCGGTAACGCCTGGACCGAAGTCGGCAGCGTGGCGATCGGCGACGTGACCACGCGCGTATCGCGTGATGGCGCACGTTGGGTCGTCAACGGAGAGAAGTACTACAGCACGGGCAGCATCTTCGCCGACTGGATTGACGTGTTTGCGCGCCGCGACGACACGGGCGAAGACGTGATCGCGGCCGTGCGCGCAAGGCAGCCCGGCGTGACGCATCACGACGACTGGGACGGTTTCGGCCAGCGCACGACGGGCAGCGGCACGACCACGTTTGTCTCCGCCGAGGTGGACGAGATCGACATCATTGACTTTTTGACGCGCTTCAAATACCAGACCGCGTTCTACCAGCTGGTGCTGCTGGCTGTGCTCGCGGGTACGGGCCGCGCCGCGCTGCGCGACATCTCGCAGGAGGTGCGTTCGCGCCGACGCATCTTCAGTCACGGCAATGCGCCTTCGTTCGCGCAGGATCCGCAGGTGCAGCAGGTCGTGGGCCAGGTCTCGTCGCTTGTGTTCGCGGCCGAAGCCACAGCCGTGCGCGCGGCGCAGGCTTCGCAGCGCGCGTACGAGGCGCGTTTCGGCGGCGACGCGCAGGCCGAGCACGAGGCGAATGTCGATGCCGAACTCGATTCCGCGCGCGGCCAGAGCGCGATCGCCGATCTCGTGCTGCGTGCGACCACGCTGCTGTTCAACGCGCTCGGCGCATCGGGTACGAGCGAGCAGAAACGACTTGATCGCCACTGGCGCAACGCCCGCACGGCGGCCTCGCACAACCCGATCGTCTTCAAGGAGCGTATCGTGGGAGATCGCGAAATCAACGGCACCGAGCCGCCGTATGTCTGGGCGATCGGCGCCGGTCCCGCTACGGAGCAGAAGGCGGCCTGAGTGCGAACGTGCGGTGCCGCCACGCGCACGGCACCGCTATTTGAGGGCCCTGATTTCCTTCGTGCGGATCAGCCGTGCACGCAGCACGTTGCGGCTGATGCCGAGGAGTCTCGCCGCCTGAATCTGGTTGCGGTGGCTGTACTCGAACGCCGTGCGCATCACCATGTCCTCGATCTGTTCGAAGAGATTCTCGTGTTCACCGTTGAACAGTTCGAGCAGCGCCGATTCGAGTGCGTGGTGCGGGCCGCTCGGCGCACTCACGCTCGCACCGGCCGGGGCCGTGATGCCGGAGGAGAACAGGTGCAGGTCGCCATCCTGCAGGGTGTCGTGGCGGCTCACGAGCAGGGCGTGATGAATCACGTTCTCCAGCTCCCGAATGTTGCCCGGCCAGCTGTACGCGAGCAGCTTCTGTTCGGCGCGCGGCGAGATCGTACCTGGCCCGTAACCGAGCCGGCCGCGGTAATCCTCGATGAAGTAGCGGGCGAGCGGAAGGATGTCGCCGGTGCGCTCGCGCAGCGTCGGAATGGCGAGCTGCACGACGTTGAGCCGGTAGAACAGGTCGCTGCGGAAATGCCCGGCCGCCACCGCGTGCTGCAGGTGGACGTTCGTCGCCGCCACCACGCGCACGTCGATCGGAATACCGTGCCGGGAACCAAGCCGCACGACCTCGCGCTCCTGCAGCACGCGCAGCAGCTTGACCTGCATCGACAGCGGCAGGTCGCCGATCTCGTCGAGGAAGAGCGTGCCGCCGTTGGCCGCCTCGAACCAGCCCGGCTTTGCGTTGAACGCGCCGGTGAAGGCGCCTTTCTCGTGCCCGAACAGCTCGCTTTCGACCAGCGTTTCAGAAAACGCGCCGCAGTTGACCGCGACAAACGGCTTGTCGCGCCGCCCGCTCAAGCTGTGGACGTGGCGCGCGATCAGCTCCTTGCCGGTGCCGGTCTCGCCGATGATCAGGATATTCGCGTCGCTGGGCGCGACCAGCTGGATGCGCTCGAGCAGTTCGATCGAGCGGGGATCGACGAAGACCTGCGCGCGTGCGCGGATAGAGGTGGTCAGCGAATGCCTGTGTGGCAACGTCAGGACGGAGACATCGCCGTTGGCTTCGGCATCGTCTGACCATGCATGGGAGAGCGGTTGGTTCATGAGTAGAAGCTCGGCGAAGGATAGGTTCGTTTGAGCGCCCATTCGCCGATCTCACGGATCTTGTAGGCGAGCGGATCGTGCAGCGTATGGGTGCGCAGGTTGCGCCAGTGGCGGTCGAGCCGAAGCTCGCCGTGGGTCGCGCGGGCGCCAGCGACATCGAACATGCGCGTACAGATGTCGAGGCCGGTTTGCGCGGCCGCGACCTTCGCGCTGGCAATCGCCAGCGCTACCTCGCCACGTTCGGCCGCCGTGAGGCGGGTGCCGCGCGACCACGCACGGTCGAGTCCGGCAGCGGCCTTGTCCGCGAGCGCGCGAGCGGCTTCCAGCCCTAGCCAGAACTCGCCGTACTGGCTCAGGATGTACGGGTCCTCGCCGGTGCTCGCGACCTTCGCGGCGGGCCAGGGCCGCGCCTCGTTCAGCGTGTAGTGTCGTGCATCTTCGAACGCGGCCTCGCCGATGCCGAGATAGATGTTCGTCAGGATCAGTTGTGCAATGAGCGGCCTCAGGCACGCGAACGGCGACGAAAGCGGTCCTGGGTCCGAAAGGATCTCGTGATGCTCGACACGGACCCGTTCGAACGTCACCGAACCGCTGTCGGTCTGGCGTTGGCCGAAATTGTTCCAGTCGTCCGCGATCGCAATGCCGCTTCGCTGGGTTGGCACGGCGGCCACGAGAAACGCGCGCGTGTCGGCGTGGCGCGCGGAGACGATCAGCATTTCCGAGTCGAGCGCGCCCGAGCAGAAGCTCTTCTGCCCGCTGAATTCGAGCCACGCTCCGCGCGGATGCGCCAGCGTGCGTTCGTCGAGTGGATTGAGCGCATTGCCCCAGAACCACCGGTGCCGTGAGGTCTGTTCGAACAGCGCCTGCCATTGCTCCCGCGAGCCGAACAGGCGGGCCGTGGCCAGCATCAGGTGATGGAATCCGAACACGTGCGCGAGTGAACTGTCGGCGCACGCGAGCACGCGCACGACGTCGAGAGTCGTGCGCCAGTCCGCACCGAGGCCGCCATGTACCGCAGGGATGCTCAGTGCGAGCAGGCCGCTCGCACGCAGCGCGTCGCGTTCCGCCTTCGGTGTGCCGCCGCGCGCGTCGCGCTCAGCTGCGGTCCGCGCAAAGCGTTCAGCAAGACGCCGGGCGACGCTCAATGGCGATTCGACCTGCGGGATGGGCCGGATGTCCTCCGGCGCGTCGGCCAGCGGCAACGATAGGGAAGTGGATGCCATTGCAGTGTGATCGGGTGAAGCAGCACTGCACGCGCATGCGTGCTGCAGGATCAGCACAGTGTTCAAGGTTTTGGCACTCGAGAGAAGCAAGGATTTCTCATAACCTAATCAGGCTGCTGCGCTGGCAGCATTGAGACGCGAAGCCATGCGTCTTAAGTACTTCCATTCATGTGACGAACCGGCGCTGCTGCGTGGGAAGCAGCGAAGAAGCAGCGTTGTTGCCGGTGCGTCATCACATGCCGGCATATCGATCCGAGTGCCGCCGGGATGTGCTTATCAGGTGCATTTCCCCTTCTGGAGCGCCGCTCGACGACGAAAACTGCTGCTATGTCAGCCGTTCTGCCGTGAGCGGCCAGTTCTCAAGATTTGGCACAGTCCTTGCCTTTAGCTCATGACGGGACCGATCAGGCACGTCCCGATTCACGAAGGAATCCTCATGAGCAACAAACACAAGATCGTGGCGGTGTCGGGCAGCTTGCAGCAGCCGTCGCGCACGCTGGCGCTGGTGCAGTCGCTGCTGTCCGCGCTGGAAGCCGCGCTGCCTGTCGAAATCCGCGTGATCGATCTCGGCGAGATCGCCGGACGACTCTCCGGTGCGCTCACACGTGCGCAGGTGCCCGCGGATATCGAAGAACACATCCGCGCGATCGAGACAGCCGACCTCGTGGTCGCGGCCAGTCCGGTTTATCGCGCCTCCTATACCGGCCTCTTCAAGCATCTGTTCGATCTCGTGCACCACGAGGCGCTGAGCGATGTTCCGGTGCTGCTGGCCGCCACGGGCGGTAGCGAGCGTCATGCGCTCGTCATCGATCACCAGTTGCGTCCGCTCTTCAGCTTCTTCCAGGCGCACACGCTGCCGATCGGCGTCTACGCCTCCGAAAGCGACTTCGATCGCTACGAGATTGCGAGCGAGGCGTTGCGCGCTCGTATCGCACTCGCTGTCGAGCGTGCGGCACCGTACGTCGGTGCGCGTGCGGAAAACGTTACTGCGGCGCTTGCCGTCTGAATCCAAAATCATTCAAGGAACCTTCAATGAGCCAGACTTCCCACACCGCCGCCGCCGTCAAGTTCGCCTACTGGGTGCCCAACGTGAGCGGCGGCCTTGTCGTCAGCACGATCGAGCAGCGCACCGACTGGAGCCTCGACTATAACCAGCGTCTTGCGCAGACCGCCGAGCGTGCGGGCTTCGAATATGCGCTGAGCCAGATCCGCTTTACGGCTGGCTACGGCGCGGAGTATCAGCACGAGTCGGTCTCGTTCAGCCAGGCGCTGCTGCAGTCGACCACGAAGCTCAAGGTGCTCGCGGCGATCCTGCCCGGGCCGTGGCATCCGGCAGTGGTCGCCAAGCAGATCGCCACCATCGACCACATCTCGAACGGCCGCATCGCGATCAACGTCGTAAGCGGCTGGTTCAAGGGCGAGTTCACCGCGATCGGCGAGCCGTGGCTCGAACATGACGAGCGTTACCGCCGCTCGAACGAGTTCATCCGTGCGCTCAAGGGAATCTGGACCGAGGACAACTTCACGTTCAAGGGTGACTTCTATCGGTTCAACAACTACACGTTGAGTCCGAAGCCGGTGCAGAAGCCCCATCCCGAGATTTTCCAGGGCGGCAGCTCGCGCGCGGCGCGCGACAACGCGGCGAGCGTATCGGACTGGTATTTCACGAACGGCAACACGCCCGAGAATCTCAAGGCCCAGATCGACGATATCCGTGCGAAGGCGGCGCAGAACAATCACCAGGTGCGTATCGGCGTCAATGCCTTCGTGATCGCGCGCGATACCGAAGAGGAAGCGAAGGCCGTGCTCGACGACATCATCAGGCATGCGCACGTCGAGGCGGTGCACGCGTTCGGCGAAGCGGTCAAGGAGGCGGGCAAGGCGTCGCCGGAAGGCGAGGGCAACTGGGCCAAGTCGACCTTCGAGGATCTCGTTCAGTACAACGACGGCTTCCGCACGAACCTGATCGGCACGCCGCAGCAGATCGCCGAACGTATCGTCGAACTGAAGTCGATCGGGGTCGACCTGGTGCTGACCGGCTTCCTGCATTTCATCGAGGAAGTCGAGTATTTCGGCCAGAAGGTGCTGCCGCTCGTGCGCGAGCTCGAGGCGCAGCGCGAAAAGCAGGCCGCCTGACGCAAGCGGCGGCGGGGCGGGGCCGGGCGCGCGAGCAGACCCGCCCGCACGAAACAGAAGAACACAACTGGGAAACGGCACCCCAAGGGGTGAATCAGCATGACGCAAGCCTCGACGGCCCTGCTCGCGCTCGACGGCATTTCCGTGTCGTTCGGGGGCGTCAAGGCCATTACCGATATCAGTTTCGAAGTGGCGGCAGGCGAGATCTGTGCGTTGATCGGCCCGAACGGCGCGGGCAAGAGTTCGCTGCTGAACGTGATCAACGGCGTCTATCGTCCGCTGCATGGCACGCTGCGCTTCGACGGCCATGCATACCGGCGCATGGACGCGCACGACGCCGCGCATCGCGGCATCGCACGCACGTTCCAGAACCTCGCGCTGTTCCGGCGCATGAGCGTGTTCGACAACGTGCTGGCCGGGCGCAACCTGCATCGCCGTAGTACATGGCTCGAGCAGACACTGCACGTTGGCCGTGCCGCACGGGATGAAGCCTTGCAGCGCGAGCGCGCTGAGCGCGTGATCGAAGCACTGGATCTGCAGCCGTGGCGCGACAGCGTGGTGGGCACCCTGTCCTACGGGTTACAGAAGCGGGTCGAGCTGGCGCGTGCGCTCGCTGCCGAACCACGCCTGCTGCTGCTCGACGAGCCCATGGCCGGCATGAATACCGAGGAGAAGCACGCGATGGCCGGGTACGTGCTCGATGCCAACGAGCATCTGGGCGTCACGGTCGTGCTGATCGAGCACGACATCGGCGTGGTGATGGGCTTGTCCGATCACGTGGTCGTGCTCGACTACGGAAAAAAGATTGCCGACGGCAGGCCCAACGAAGTCCGCACGAACCCGGACGTGCTGGCGGCCTATCTCGGCACACGTCATTGAGAGGGGCGCGCAATGCAATTCTTTATCGAGGTGCTGGTGGGCGGACTGCTGGCCGGCGTGATGTATTCGCTGGTCGCAATCGGCTTCGTGCTGATCTACAAGGCGTCGGGCATCTTCAACTTCGCGCAGGGCTCGCTCGTGCTGTTCGGTGCGCTGACTTACGTGAGCCTCGTTGAGCGCGGCTGGAACCCGTGGCTGTCGTTCGGGGCGACGCTCGCCGCGCTCGTACTGATCGCGATCGCAACCGGCCGCTTCGTGCTGCGCCCGCTCGTCAACCGCGCGCCGATCGTGCTGTTCATGGCCACCCTCGGTCTGAGCCTGATTCTCGAAGGCGCGGCGCAGCTGTTCTGGGGCGCGCAGGTGCACGGGCTCGATCTCGGCATCGACGACAGGCCGCTGCATCTGGGCGGCGTAATGGTGAGCCGCTTCGACCTGTTCGCGGCCGCCACGGCGGGCGTGCTGGTGCTTGCGCTGTCGCAGCTCGCGAGGCGCTCGCGTTTTGGCCTGTCGCTGCGGGCCGTGGCCGACGATCCGCTCGCCGCCTTCGCGGTCGGCGTGCGGCTGCCGCGCGTCTGGGCCATCGTCTGGGCACTGGCTGGCTTCGTCAGCCTCGTTGCGGGTCTGCTCTGGGGCGCGCGGCTCGGCGTGCAGTTCTCGCTCTCGCTCGTCGTGCTCAAGGCTCTGCCGGTGCTGATCATCGGCGGCTTCTCGTCGATCGGCGGCGCAATCGTCGGCGGGCTGCTGGTCGGCGCAACGGAGAAGCTGGCCGAGGTTTATGTCGGGAGCGTGATCGGCGACGGCATCGAGAACTGGTTCCCCTATCTGCTTGCAATGCTGTTCCTGCTCGCGCGCCCGTCCGGCCTGTTCGGCGAGGCGGCCGTCGAGCGCATTTGAGGAAACCTTGATGGAATTGACCCGTCCCCTCGCCGAACCGCGCCGGCTGAACCTGCGCCGGCTGGCGGTGCCGCTTGCGGGCGCGCTCGTCGCGTTTGCCGGCGTGCCGCTCGCGGCGAACGACTACTGGCTGAACGCGATCCTCGTGCCGTTTCTGATCCTGTCCGTGGCCGGACTCGGACTGAACTTCCTGACCGGCTATGCGGGGCAGTTGTCGCTCGGTTCGGCCGCGTTCATGTCGATCGGCGCCTATGCGACCTACAACCTGCTCGTACGTGTGCCTGCGATGCCGCTGCCGGTCGCCCTGCTGCTCGGCGGCCTGGTCAGCGCCGCTGCCGGCGTGCTGTTCGGACTGCCGAGCCTGCGTATCAAGGGCTTCTACCTGATCGTCTCGACGCTGGCCGCCCAGTTCTTCGTGGTCTGGCTGTTCACACGCGTGGGGTGGTTCTCGAACTACGACACGTCCGGCGTGTTGAGCGCGCCGCAGCTCGCGATCGGTCGCTGGCGCATCGACACGCCGGTATCGCGCTACCTGTTCGTGCTCGGCGTCGCGACCTTGCTGTTCGCATTCGGCGCGAGCCTCGTGCGCAGCGAACTTGGCCGGCGCTGGATGGCTGTACGCGACATGGAAGCCGCCGCGCGTGTGATCGGCATCCCGGTGGGGCGCAGCAAGCTGCTGGCCTTCGCGCTGAGTTCCTTCGTGCTCGGCATCGCCGGCGCGCTGTGGGCCTTCGCGTATCTCGGCACGATCGAGCCGGACGGCTTCAACCTGAATCTTTCGTTCCAGGTGCTGTTCATCATCATCATCGGCGGCATGGGCAGCATCTCGGGCAACTTCCTGGGCGCCGCTTTCATCGTGTTGCTGCCGATTCTGCTTTCCAACGCGGCTGGCGCGCTGGCCTATGCAGGCATTGGCGCAGACCAGGTGCAGAACCTGCAGAAGATCGTCTTCGGCACGCTGATCATCGTCTTCCTGATCAAGGAACCGGACGGCCTTGCGAGACTCGTGCAGATCGTTCGTCAACGCCGGCCGAAGGCATTCTGAGCCGTCAATTTTTCTGCTTCATCGTTGCTCTTATCGTTCAAGGAATATTTTGTTATGCGAATTAATGAGGTTCGTCCCGTTCGCCCGAAATGGGGAAAGTGGTCCTCGGCTTTCGTGGCCGCGCTTGCGCTCACCATTGGCGCGTTGCCTCAGGTGCATGCTGCGGGAGAGGAATATTTCCCGCTGCAAAGCTACCGGGTCGGCCCGTACGCGGCTGGCGGCAGCGGCTTCTTCGGCGGCTTTATCGACTATCTCCAGCTGATCAACGCGCGCGACGGCGGCGTGAACGGCGTCAAGCTCGTGTGGAAGGAGTGCGAGACCGAGTACGTGGTGGAGAAGGGCGTCGAATGCTATGAGCGCCTGAAGAGCGGCGGCCCCGACGGCGCGCCGACTGCGGCTACGAACCCGTTGTCGGTCGGTATCGCTTACGCGACACTCGACCGTTCGACGGCCGACAAGATCCCGCTCATCACGATCAACCACGGCCGCACCGATTCGACTGACGGCGCAGTGTTTCCCTATGTGTTCCCGCTGCAGCTGAATCCGTACAGCGAGGTCTCCGCGATCGTCAACTACATCGGGCAGCGCTCGGGCGGTCTCGCCGCGCTCAAGGGCAAGAAGATTGTCGTGCTATATCACGGTTCGCCGTACGGCCGCGAAACGATTCCTGTGGTCGATCTGCTCGCGAAGAAATATGGCTTCGACGTGACCCAGATCGAAGTGCCGCATCCTGGCAACGAACAGGGTTCGCAGTGGCTGAAGATTCACCAGATCAATCCCGACTGGGTGATCCTGCGCGGCTGGGGTGTGATGAATCCAGTAGCGATCAAGACCGCGCAGAAGGTCGGCTATCCGGTCGATCACATCATCGGCAACATCTGGAGCAACTCCGAGGAAGACGTGCGTCCCGCAGGTGATGCGGCCAAGGGCTTCATCTCGATCACGACGCACCCTTCGGGCACGGACTACCCGGTGCTGCAGGCGATCAACCAGTACGTGGTGAAGCCCGGCAACGGCAACCTCAAGGACCCGGCGCGCTTTGGCACCGTCTACTACAACCTGGGCGTGGTGAACGGTATTCTCAACGTCGAGGCGGTGCGCGTTGCGCAGCGCAAGTTCGGCAACAAGCCGCTCACGGGCGAGCAGGTGCGCTGGGGCTTCGAGCATCTGGATCTGGACGATGCGCGCCTCAAGCAACTCGGCGCACTCGGCCTCGTGCAGCCGCTCAAATTGACCTGCGCGGACCACGAAGGCGGCGGCGCCGTGCGCTTCCAGCAATGGGACGGCCAGAAGTGGAACGTGATCAGCAACTGGGTGCAGGCCGACCGCGCGCTGCTGCGTCCGATCATCGAGAAGTCGGCGCTGTCGTACGCGAAGGAAAAGGGCATTACGCCGCGCGATTGCAGCAAGGACCTCTGACATGGCGAGCACCCCGATCCTGCAGGTCGACGAGATCGCCGTGACCTATAGCCAGATCATCCCCGCGCTGCGCGGAGTGTCGCTGGCGGTGCCCGAGGGCGCGATCGTCGCGCTGCTCGGCGGCAACGGCGCGGGCAAGACGACCACGCTCAAGGCAATTTCGAACCTCGTACGCGCGGAGCGCGGCGAGCTGACGGGTGGACGCGTCGTCTATCGCGGCGAAGATGTCGCGCGCGTCGAGCCGTGGACGCTGGTCGAGCGCGGGCTTGTCCAGGTCCTCGAAGGACGGCGCTGCTTTGCGCGTCTGTCGGTCGAGGAGAATCTGCGGATCGGGTCGTTCGCCCGGCGGCCCCGGCGGGCCGAGATCGAAGCGGATCTAGAACGGATCTACGCGATCTTTCCGCGTCTGAAGATCAAGCGCCAGTCGCTGGCGGGATTGACGTCGGGTGGCGAACAGCAGATGGTGGCGATCGGCCGTGCGCTGATGGCGCGCCCCTCACTGGTGCTGCTCGACGAGCCGTCAATGGGGCTCGCGCCGATGGTCGTTGAGGAAATTTTCGAGATCGTTGCGGCGCTCAACCGCGACGAGGGTGTGAGCTTCCTGCTTGCCGAGCAGAACGCGACCATGGCGCTGCGTTATGCGCAACATGGCTATGTACTCGAAGGCGGTCGCGTGGTTGCCCAGGGCGCGCCGGGCGAACTCGCCCAGCTTGATGTGCTGCACGACGCGTACCTTGGAGGCGCAGCCGTCGATTACACGGCGCGTCGCTCCCGGCGTGCGAGACAGGCTTTGACTGGCTGATATGTGACACGTCACCGAACGGACAGCGCGCTACGAGCAACACTGTGGCTTATGTCGTGAGCTGGTTCCAGTGTCGACAAACCATCACAAGTGAGCTAACCAGAGTAACGTCAGTCGCTCCCGGCTAGCGGGGGAGAATTACAAATTCGTCATAAATATATGTTGGAGTGCAGATTAACTGCGATGTGGGACCGAGCGAGTCTTTTTAACTTACGCCCCTTCTGTGATTCAGATAAGAAGACTTATCTCAACGGCAGTTCGGATGTCGCGTTGCACGCTCAAGCGATGAGTTCGGCCCCGCCTTTTGCGCGACCAGCGCCAACGAGCGCTGTGGCGAGAGGGCAAGGCGGCTCTCCTGAGCGCAGGGCACGTTGACGGGTCGATTGACCCTGGCGCCGCAGCTTCGATCGAGTCCGGGGTGTAGAACCCCGGACGCTTTCCTCCGCGTCCGGAAGTGGCCCAGGTCCGGGCGGAAGGAAAACATCGGGACCGGCGCGGAGATCCAGATCGCGGCGGCGAAGACGGTCAAGTTCACGGCGGGCAAGGCGTTCAAGGACGCATTGAACGGTGCCTGACAGCGGGTCGTGATGTCGACCCTGACCACAGGCCCGATATCTCCAGTTCATACGTGCAACTGCGGCACCCTAGCATTGACAAGTCCAATCAGTTCGACCCGGTTGGTGAGCCCGGTGCGAGCAAGAATTTGCGTCACATGGCATTTGATCGTGGGTACAGCCAGATCAAGCCGTATTGCGATCTCCTTGTTCGATAAGCCCAGCCCGATCAGACGCGCAATGTCCATCTTCCGTGTCGACAGATTCACCGTTGCCAGATTCCTCGATACGCGCCGCGCCGCGCCGCCGGCGAGCTGCTGCCGGAGATTGAACTCGACGTACGGAAAGAGGGCGCGTGCAGCCGCCAGAACTCTTGCGGTTGCGTCGCGCTCAGAGTGTTTCGGAATCAGATATGCCAGCCAGCCAAGCGTATCTGCGCTCTGGCCGTCCCCTCGAAAGCTCATCACCACCATGTCGGCGATGCCGTGACCAGACACGAAATGGCGATACCGGCCGCTGTCGGGCGACGCATCCAGCCGCTCCGACAGCGTCTCGACATCGTGGCAATCGTGGGCGCGATCGCCGCACAGGAACGGATTGAAACGGCACATCCCGCCAACGTAAGCGCGATGAAAGTCGTCCGGCGATTTATAACGCTCGAATATGCTTTCGCCAAATCGATCGCCAAATATCTGCATCCCCGCGGGGTACTGCGGAAATAGCCGGACGGCAAGAGCAAGGCTTTCTTTGGTGAACTCGGCGACGGACATTTGTGCTCGTTCCTCGATGGGCGGCGGGCTGTTGGGCAGACGCCATGCGTTGGCGCCCGCTCCCTCGAGCCGAATTGGCGTCAGAATTGCTGTCTGAGACCGACTACTATACCGACCGTATTGCCGTCGTCCAAGCCCTGCAATGAGGTGCTGGTATTGGTCGCGAGGCCGGTGCCGAGGCCACCCGAGTTTCTGGTAAACCCGACTTGCGTATAAATGGTCGAACGTTTCGATAGAGAGTACATAAGACCCGTGCCCGCCATTGTGGAGTGGCCCCCGCTGTCGCTCTCGTTACGTGATACATAGACGCCCGCGTCCCACGTGAGGGCAGGTTGTATCGTCCAATTGAAGCCGAGACCGTACACGTAGACATTCGAATACGTCGTCTGTGGACGACGATAATTCGTGACTGCGGCTTTGACCGTAATGCTTTGATAGGTATAGCCGATGCCCGCAGTGCGCCCCTCGGCCTCGAGCGTCCCTGTTGTATCGCTGCGACTCGCATAGTATGCGGCGTTGGCGTACAGGCCCGAGTTCGAATAGGTGACGGAAGCAGAGGTGCGCTTGCCCGCGTTGAAATTGCCGGGCTGATTACCCAGCGCCAGTTCGACGGACGCAGCAAGGCCGTGAAAGTTGGGCGACGTGTACACGAGCGAATTTTCGTCGAACATCCCGGTGATCAGGAAGTTGTTCAGATAGGGCACGAGGCTACTGGCGAAATCCGCACCCAGCCGCGCGTCGCTGCCCATGACGGCCAGAAAGAACGGCGAATACTGCAGACCCGCCGTCAGTGACCCGAAATCCGGATTAGTGAGTCCTACATATGCCTTGCGACCAAAAATTCCGCCGTTCGAACTCGCGAGGCTTCCGTTGATCGAGCTGAAGCCTCCTTCGAGAACGAAGGTGGCGGCCGTCCGGCCTCCCAGGTCCTCTTTTCCCATGAATCCGTAGATCGAGGGATTCAGGCCGCCGTCCAGAGTTTCCAGACTGCTCTGGCCGCCCGCCGTCGTGCGGTTTTGCCAAAGAATCCCCGAGTCGACCACCCCATACAGCACGACCGAGTTTTGAGCCGAGGATTCTCGAGGAAATACGCAAACTGAGATGGCAATGAATGTGATTGACAATAGAGATTGACGAATTAAATGACGTGGTCTCATGGCAGGCATGTTATGGATGTGCGGATTCGGGAAAGTAGGTGGGCGGCCTGACGGCACCCACGAGAAGCACAGCGTTAGTCCGCGAACGTCGACAACCGTGTGGACACCGCCGCTTGGCGAGCTGCTTTCGTTTCCTTGAAAAAGAGCGAGAGCAGTGCCCCAGCGGCAAGACAGATACCGCCGATCAGCAGGACGACCGGTAACCCAAGGGCGTCGGCATACGAGCCTGCAATCATCGGTGCGGCGGCTCCGCCGACTATCTCGGCCGTCCCCATGATCAGCGAGCTTGAAGTCGCTGCCAGCCTTTTCGGGACGCTTTCCACTCCCAGAAGTGACATGTAGAGCGAGGTCGCACTGCCGGCAATGCCACCTGCAACCACGTAAAACGACACGGTCCAGAACGACGGTCCGACGAAGTACAGCGACAACATCTGTGCGGATGCGATTGCCAGGAATACAGTCGATGCATTGCGCCGCCCGACGTAATTGGAGATGGCGGGAATGCCAATCACCCAAAAGATCTGGAGCAGGCCCATGATGGAGGCGAGATTACCCATCTGGGCGGCTGTGAGCCTCGCGGACTTTACCCAGTAGAGCGGGCCGAAAGTGTAGGATAGCCACATCCCGGACAATGTCAGGGTGCAGACCACGACCGAAAGCCACACATTGCGCACGCGCAGAACAGACCCGACCAGACCTAGACGGTTACTTGCCGAGCTCTTCGGGTCATCGTGCTCTCCGACTCGAGCACTGCGGGAATCTTCGGGCAGGAAGCGAAATGCGATGATGCCCAGCAACAGCGAAGGGAGCGCGCTAATGGCGAATGCTACTTTCCAAGTGAACAGCGCTTCGAGATGGGTGACGGCCGTGGGACCAAGCGTGAGGCAGATTACTGTCACCCCAGCCTGCACGAGGCCCACGTTCAGCGCGTAGCGACCTTCACTGCTATGGCGGGACAGGATCGCCATCGTCAGAGGGAAGATTGGGCCTTCGCAGGCGCCTGTGAGAATGCGAAACACGAGCAGGTCGTGATAGTCGCGTGAAATCGCGGAGGCCGCGGCGAAAACCGAGGTCAATAGCACGGTCGTGGCCAGGCCGCGTCGGGAACCCAGTGTTCGATCGATGAAGGAGCTAAAAAGAAGCGCCGATAAAGCATAGGCGAGTGTCGTCGCCAGCATGATCTGGCCGATCTGTGTGTTGCTCATGTGGAACACGTTGGCGAGCTCGGGCGTGAGGAACGCTATTGCCATTCTGTCGAGGAATATGAAGCCCCAGATAAGGGAAAGCAGAAGCACCAACAGATTTTCTCTACCTTTGTTTTGCATGGTAGTCCTTAGTAATGTGATGACTGCCGCAGCAGCGGCAGAAAGGGAATGGTGGTTGCTTATCCGCTTATCCGGTCGAAGACGATCCGACCTTCGAAGATCGTCTTCAGAACTTGCGTTTCGCCGATGCTGGAGACGGGAACGGTGAAGAGGTTGCGGTCCAGCGCGATGAAATCCGCGGACTTGCCTGCCTCGATCGTTCCGATCAGATGCGACAGGCCCACGGAGCGGCTACCCGCGAGCGTCATGCAGGAGAGTGCATATTCGAGGTCGACCGATTCCTTGCCGCGTTCCAGCATGCCCTGGAGCGCGGGGAACAGGTTCGGGTCAGGTGGCAGGACCCAGTCGGAGCCGACGCTGATCGTCGTTCCACAGTCGCGAAGCGTGGCAAATTTGAAGCCAGCGTCGAGTGGAGCAAACTCCGGCTCCTTCCGGTGCCAGATTGCCGGCGACATTTCGGCGGTGACGCCCAACCCGGGAAGACGCTTGACGTCATCAGGGTGTACGAAGCCTGCGTGGGCGATCTCGTGGAAACGGCCCGGGCCGTTGCTGGCACGCACCCGCTCGATCGCATTCAGAGTCACCCGCGCGGCTCCCTCGGCCGCGCAGTGGATCTTGACAGTCATCCCTTGGGCATCGAATTCGCGCAGCGCGTCGAACAGTTCATCCTCGGAGAAGATCAGATTGTCCGTATCGACGCGGCCGTCCTCGCCAAGACCTGAGTGAGTCATATATGGCGGAAGCGGTACGCCGTCGAGCCAGATTTTGATGAAGTCCGGACGAACGTGGGGCGTTGCATATTGCCGGCGGTTGCGGATCAACTCGTCCAGATCAGCTGCGCTTGCCTCGCCGAACCGTTCGTCTCGCCAAACGAGATGCGCGGCGACGTGAAGCGAGAGCTCGCCATCGAGGTCCAGTTCTCGGGCAGCCTCCAGAAAGTGGCGAGACGCAGAGGCTTCCTGGATGGAGGTGATGCCGAACTGGTTGGCAACTTCGGTGGACCATCGAAGCGCCTTTTTGTACATTTGTCGGGAGCGCGCGGGCATCGCTCGCAGAACCCGGGTATTCGCCATTTCGACGAGTACCCCATTGGGTTCCGATGAGCCGTGCCGGCGAATATATTTGCCATTTGGCGGGTCGATCGTGTCCGACGTTACGCCCGCGAGCTCGAGCGCCTTTGAGTTCGCGACACCATGATGAATGGTGTAGTCATAGAGATAAACCGGAGTGTCGGGAAACGCGGCATCCAGCGCCGACTTGTCAAAGCCGGTCGCAACGAGACTGTTGAGGTTGACTTCCCCGCCAACGAGCCAGCCATTTTCTGTCTGGCAACATCCGCACGCGAGCAATGCCTGCGTTAGCGCCGCGGTGTCCGCGCCCTCGGGCAGTCGTGGGTCGAATTTGTGCTTCAGCCCGCTTAGCAGCAGATGGGTGTGAGCATCGTGAATCCCGGGCATCACCATGTGCCCGCCAAGGTGTTCGAACCGGCAATGCGGGGCCGCCTGTGCCCTGATCTGTGGATCGGTCCCGACGGCCGCGATCTTGCCGTCCCGAACCAGAACCGCCTCTGCCCAGGCGCCGTTGCGTCCTGTATAGATGCTGGCGCCGACGAAGGCGATTTCGTTTGCGTCGTGAATGTAGGTTTGCGTCTCCACCACCTGTCTCCTGAGATACTGCAGTTGGTCATGCTGTTCGTTCCAGCCTCTGCAAAAATGCTCGCTGGATAGGTCGAAATTTAAGGAGCTTAGGCAACCCGCACCATCAGCCGAAGGTATGTCGAGCATACCTTCGGCTGATGGTGTTTTCTCGGACGAGGACGGAAAGTATCGGAAACCACAACTTTGGAGACGATACGATGAATCGCACTGATTCACGCGCTGAACTGGTTGAGTTCCAGGCGGCAATACGGGAACGCTACGATTTCCACATCGACGCGTTCCGCAGAGGGGATGCGCACGGTCTGGTCAAGGGATTTTTTACCGAGGACGCGGTCTGGACAGGTCCGGGGTTTCCGGACGCTGTTGGACATCAGCAGATTATGGCGATGTTTTCCGCCGTAGTTGGCACGCAGACGGTTTCCGTGACGTCCGAGCACACGGCTGTGCGCGGGAGCGTGGGCTGGGACATCGCCGCCTACCCGGTGGTGCCGAACAATCCGGATCTCCCGCCTTTCACCTTCCGGCCGCTTTTTGTCTGGGAAACGCAGGCAGAGGGTTGGCGATGCAAGGCGGTTTGTTCGTTTTTACGATAGGCAACGGTCGACAGAGGCGGGGGATCGCCCGGTTGCGCAGCCTGGTGTGAGCCACCTCGCTCCAGCCTGATCATCGATGGTTCATGCTTCGCCGCTTCTGCGCCGGCCGTCACCTTCGGAACGCCGGACGCAAAAGAAGCGCGTGGTTCGGGTGCCGTTTCCCGGCGAGTCAACAACGGCGAAATAGTGCTTGGCGAAGCGGTCGGAATGCACTTCCCACGAGATCGGCGTGCCTTATTCAATGAACCAGCTGTCGCCTGCCTTGTACCGGACGGTTTGACCCGTGTGTTGGAGACCGCGCAAAAGCGGGGGCTGAAGCCGGGCCCCGGCGAATTTGGACGAAGGAAGGTTTATAGTGGGTCAATGGACTCCGCCCTTCCGATCCGCCTTCCGTCCTCCAGTTGCGAATCAGTCTGCGCGGCGTCAGCCCGCCGGTCTGGCGGCGAGTGTTGATTCCCGAGCAGATCACGATTGCGCAACTGCATCAGGTGATGCAGCTCGCCATGGGCTGGAACGACGAACACCTGCACCGGTTCATCATCCGCGGATGGCGTTACGGTGGACATCGCGACGGCGCGTTCCAATTCTTTGACGGCCCAGACACCCTGTCGCTGTCGGTGTTTGACCTGCACGACCATGAGCGTTTTGCCTACCTGTACGACTTCACCTCGTGGTGGTTACATGACGCGCGCGTCGAGCGGCGCACGTGCAACCAGCGGTCAGGGCCGCTACCATGCTGCATCGCGGGCTCCGGGCGTTGTCCGCAAGAAGACAGCGGAGGCCCCGAGAGATACATGAACGCTCTGGAAGTTCATGGCGAGCACGAATTTCTCGAGTGGATCGAGACTTTGCGCGAAGGCCAGATTGACGTGAACGATCTGCGCGTTGAGGCCGACGAATGGCTGATGTGGCTGGATCGGGGTTTCGACCGGCGTGCAACGAATGAGCGGCTGCAGATCCTTGCGCGGTAAGCTCATCGTCCGAGCTACGCCGCCGCGGGAGACTGCGATGCAAATCAGCGTGCAGATTGTGGTTCATACCGAAGTCGACGAACAGGCGAACATTATGGAGATAGCCCGATTCGAACGGGACGGATTCGATGCTGGTTCTCTCGGCTTACATCTTGAGGAGGCAAAGGCGCTGCTGGGCCGGCTGCAGCGTTCGATGATCGATGCCCAGGCCGCCGAAGCGATCGCCCGAGTGAGCGTGTGTACGAAATGCGGCTCCCGTCTGACCGTCAAGGGCCACCATCGCCTGGTCTACCGCTCGGTCTTCGGTCGGCTATCGATCGACAGCCCGCGGTTGTACCAATGCAGGTGCTGCGCAAGCGGGCGCCGATCCGTCAGCCCGCTGGCCGGCTGCCTGCGTGAGCGGACCAGTCCCGAACTGCAGTATCTGCAAACCAAATTTGCCGCGTTGATGTCCTACGGGCTCACCGTCCGGGTGCTCGAAGAGGTGTTACCGCTTGAGCATGTGCTCGCCGCTACCACGATCCGCAGACGCGTCGACGCACTGGGCCGTCGCCTTGACAGCTCTATGGCAATGATCGCTGTCGAGCAACGGCGATACGTCGATCTGCCTGCCGGCCGGTGTGCTATTCCACAGCTAAGTTCAGTGCGCGCCGTGGGAATCGACGGCGGGTATATCCGCCTGGCCGGACACAGCAGCCGGCAGGACGGCTGGTTCGAAGTCACCGTCGGAAAATCACTGCGCGACGACGGTCGCGGACACAGCTTCGCTTACGTTCACACACTCGAGCACTAGCCTGCCGATCGAATGCTGGCCTTTCTCGCGCAGGAAGGCGTCAGCGCCGACCAGCCGGTAACTTTCCTGTCCGACGGCGGCGACACCGTGCGGCGCGCCCAGTTGGACTTAGGCGATTGTGGCGAGAGGGTACTCGAATGGTTTCACGTCGCCATGCGTGTGCAGAATCTCGAACAAATGATCAAGGGGTTGCCGGACCGCGACGAACGGCCATCCGTCGACGCGCTGGTCGATGGGCTGCGCAGCGCAAAGTGGCACCTCTGGCACGGTTGCCCTTATCCGGCGCTGCAGCGGCTTGAAAGCCTGGGCTGGGAACTCGCTGCGGATGGCAGTCCCGAGGAGGCCAGGCTGCTGGCCAAACTGGATGAGTTCGTCGGTTACCTCGAGAACAACCAGCGCGTTATAGTGAACTACGGAGACCGCTACCGTCATGGCGAGCCGATCACCTCGAGCTTCGTCGAGTCGGCTGTCAACCAGGTGGTCAGCAAGCGCTTCGTGAAGCGGCAGCAAATGGCGTGGCGACCGGCTCATGCGCAGGGCCTTCTGCAGGCGAGGACAGCAGTTCTGAATGAGCAGTTGCGCTCATGCTTCGAGCGATGGTTTCCGGCGCTCGCTGTCAACGATCATGCTCACGCTATCACGGGATAGAGCCCCCGCTTTGGCGCGGTCTCCGTGTTGGTAGTTTCCCTCAGACCATCATGAAATCAGTCTAACGGTTGATTTCAGCAATAAATCGTCCAATAAGAATATCCGCACTCCCGTCGGTAGTGCCGCGATCTGCGGCACTCCGTGCGAGCGATTTTTTTCTGCAAAAACTGGTTGCGAGGAGTCGGAAGTGATGGATCAGAAGAAGACGAAGAGGGCGGGTTGGCTTCTTGGTGTGATGGCCGCAGCGTGTTCACCGCTAGCTCATGCGCAGGGTAGCGTAACGCTTTACGGAACGATCGACACGGGCCTCACATATGTGAGCAATCAGCAGGTTTCGACGTCGGGCGGCCAGGTGTCTGGAAAAAGTTCAGTGTCGGTGACGACCGGAAACCTGGCGCCTGCGTCTTTCGGCTTTCGCGGTACGGAGGACCTGGGTGGCGGCACCAGTGCGATATTCAATTTGCAGAATTACTATCTATCGAACAACGGTGCAATGTTTCAGGCAAATAACCTGTTTGATGCTACGGCGATGGTTGGACTGAAATCGGACAGATGGGGTCAACTGACGCTCGGGCGCCAGTTCGACTCATACACCAATGCTCTCGCACCGTTTGCAGTCAGCAACAACTGGGCGGGGCCATTCGGTGCGCACTTCGGAGATATCGACAACCTGAACGCTGCTTTCAACCTGAACAACAGCATCCAATATTCGAGCCCGGCTTTTCACGGACTGAGCCTGAGCGGAACCTTCAGCCTGGGGGGCCAACCCGGAGCCTTTGCCACCAACCGCGCATGGGCTATGGGCGCCAGCTATACCGACGGCGCTCTCTCGCTGGGAGCGGGCTATCTGTCATTGCGCAATCCCCTCACAGCTGCGCTGGGTGGCAGTTCGGGGTATATCGGCGAATTGAGCTGCGGGCAGAGTCCTTCCAGCTATTGTGAATTGCATGACGCCGACGAACTGCGGACGTTTGGACTGGGTGGCAATTACACGGTGGGTAATCTGACTATTAGCGG
Organism: Paraburkholderia sp. EG286B; assembly: GCF_040965655.1. Lineage (NCBI taxonomy): Bacteria > Pseudomonadati > Pseudomonadota > Betaproteobacteria > Burkholderiales > Burkholderiaceae > Paraburkholderia > Paraburkholderia sp. EG286B. The sequence goes on from NZ_JBFRCF010000028.1 coordinate 31,892, forward strand.
CACGCTGACGCGCGCGATGCTGCTGGGGAGCCGGTATCTGATATCCACGGGCGGGCCCGTCAGCGATTTCCGGTTCGATACTGCGGAACTGGGCGGATTGTATAGCGTCACGCCAGCCCTTCAGGTAGGGCTCGCCTACAGTTACACGCGCGCGAAAATTCAGGTGCTCGACTCGAATACGAACATCAACAAGATTTCGCTTGGCGGTATTTATTCGCTGTCGAAGCGGACCCAACTCTACGCAACGGGCAATTTCGAAAAGATGAGTGGTGCGGGCCTCGGCATTAACCCCGTGACAGGTGCTTTCGAAAACTACGCCCAGCTAGCGTACCTGGGTACCTCGAATTCTTCGTCCCAGCTCGAGATATCAGTGGGGATCAAGCATAATTTCTGACGTCGAAATGTGCCGGAAGGCGCAGATCATGAGGAGAGCGGGTTGCCAACGGAGTTCCTCAGTAACCATCCCGTGGGGAGCGCCAGTCCCCCGGATCCGTTCGGGGTTCCGCCAAAAAATCAGCCATGAGGTTGACGTCGGCAAAGATAATATTCCGCAGAGTCAACCTCTGTATGCCCCACCTGGAATCAGGTGGAGTATTGAACGATCGGCTTGTTTCTGAACAAAGAAACATCGAGACATCTTCAATTGATAGGAGCACATTATGGACTACAGCATCGATCAAACGATTCAGAACCACAAATATGTCCCCGAAAGCGAGTGGGTGACGCTCGAGGAGATGGCGGATGGCTTTTCCGAGCACAAATATCCGAACACGTCGTTGCTCGCGGGGGTTCGGGAAGTTTTTCGTTTCGACAACGGCTGGCTGATCGAGCATCACTTCATCGACGAAAAAACGCTGACCTGGAAGATTATCGAGGGTGACGGCGTTGGAATGACCGGCACGCACACCTATGAAGCCATGGAGCTGCGGCGGGGGATTGTTTTCGTCGAATTTCTCAAGGAAGAATTCGAGGAATCGGTGACGCTGGTCTGGAAGCTGGAAAGCGGCAATATCTTCGTGGCGGCGTCGAGCTTTTACGACCGCGATGGCGAGAAGCGGACCAAGACCGATTTCCTGAACGCTACCGTTCAAGGCAAACCGGGCGATCAGCCCATCAGGCAGTCCTCGTCCCTGGTCGGCAAGCGTGTCCTGTACCGGTATAGCTCCGATGACTGGTACGAGCACGTGTACTTTGGCCGGGAAGTGATGGCCTGGCATTGCGTCAACGGTGCCGAACGAGGTGTGGCCGATGTCGAGAAATGCGCCTATTTCGATGTGGCCCCGGATTTGACGATCCTCTTCTGGAGCGAAACCGTCATGCCGGTGGAATCGATCGTGGTGGTCGATATGCAGCGCATGCGCTCGACGGGCCGCTTTTTCTGCTGGGATCCGAAGCCCAGCAAGCTGGTGCATCTGACGTTCGGTTCGAAAGCGACGCTCCTCAACGAAACGACGTATCCGTCATCGTTCCAGGATTGAGAGGGGACCCACGCGATCCCGGTCACCGATGGGGTTATCTCCGACCCCATCGATTCGTCCCCAAGCAAGCGCTAGATGAGGGTTAGCGCTAATGCAATGTCGAGCGTTCCCGGCTAATAATAGGTCGTATGGCCTAGTTGCGCCGGGTCGATTGCATACGTAATTGGGGGTGGGATGTCATGGAGCAGGGAAAACATCGACCGTCGATGGAGCAGTTCATCGACGAGACGCTGAATTGCTTCACTCGCGTGACTGGCGCGCAAGCGCTGGCGTTTTATACCTGCGGTGGGCATCAGGAGATCCGCTATTTCGAACGAAGGGGATTGCCGGACGCGTTTCATCGCTTGTATGTGGACGAAATGTATCGTCTCGATCCGTTTGACGAGCACATGGTCGATTTCCCGGACGTCGACGTGGCGCTGCTTTCAAATCATCTCGGGATGCACGAATCGCACCGGGAGTACCGGCAATTTCTGTCGATGTTTCGGATCAGCAATATTATCGAACTGGTATTCCGGTCTGAGGGGCATCCGCAGGCAGGCATGAGTGTATGTCTGCCGGAGGCTTGCGACGATCAGGCTGCTGCTTCGATTCTGGCGGCGGCTCGCGCGCTGCACCCGTATATTGGGTTCAACCTCGCCGCATCATCGGCGATCGCAGAGGACGACGCTCGGGCCAATACGGGCGGTCGATATGGTTTGTCGAAGCGCGAGGCACAGGTAGCAGAACTGGTTTGTCGTGGGTTCAGCAACGGCGATGTCGCGTCGTCGCTCCACGTCAGTGTGGCAACCGTCAAAACCCATCTGCTGCATATTTTCGACAAGGCTGGCGTCACGAGCCGCACGGCCCTGGTCAGCCGGTTGTTGGCGAGCTAGTAGGTGCACTGGCAAGTGCCATCATGGCTCGTATCACCTCGGTTTCGAGTCCTTTCAAATCACGCGGAAAGCTCTTGCGTTGAGGAATCAGGATCATCAGCCCCTCCATCTGGCACGAGATCAGTGCCGCCCGAAGTGCGCATTCATGTTCGGTGAGTGCCGGATTAATCTGTGCAATAAAGCGAGCAAGGATAGCTCGCTGCGCTTTATAGATCCGGTCGACAATCTCGCGCGCAAAGTCCTGCGTCTGGGCGAGCGCCCAGATATTGAAGAAAATTGATTGCACGCGCGGCTTTTTGTCTTCAGTCAGCGTGTGTCGCAAGAGCACTTCCAGACGGTCCTCCGGGCTGAGACGGGCATCCTGCGCGAACACTTCATATTGCTCGAGATATCGAGCCGTCAGCTGAATAATGACTTCGCCAAGCAGATCTTCACGCGTTTTGAAATGGAACTGCAGATTGGAGAGACTGATACCCACGCTGTTCGCAACTTTGCGCATGGTGAGTTCGCCGTAGCCTTCCTCGCATAGCATGTCGGTTGCTACGGAGAGAATCCGGGCAATCGCGTCCCGGCCGCGTTGGGTCGGGGCGCGTCGTTGGCTTGCCTCGGTGGTGCCAAGATCGGATACTTCGCTATCCAGTCGGGCGGTAGATGCACTGCGGGGCATGCGCTACTCCATGCGTTGGGAGAAATACACATTCTCTCGCATTTTGCGCTCTCCGGGTCATTCTCAAATATCGAAATCGACCCGGAGCGGCCAATATCTTATCGCCGACCGTTGACGTAGCCGTGCAGCTGATGCGTCACTTTCCCTAGTGTGCAAATGACATTTCGGAAATTTTCCTTGCCAATGACTCTGGCCCGAGGAATCGAACTCATCACGTCCCATTCATAAGATCCCTCCAGTATGCCATCCACCACGACGCGGCTGACGACATGGCTTGGGGTCACGCCGAATCCTGAATAGCCCTGGACGAAAAAAGCATTGGGTTGACCCGGAAGCGTACCAATCTGCGGGAAAAGCGTTGCGGAGCACTCCATCGGACCGCCCCATCCCAGGTCGACCTTCACGTCCTTCAAATACGGGAAGATCCGAAGCATGGCGTTTCGGTTGTATTCCTTGAAGTCCTTCGGGATATATTCCAGAAAATGCGTGACGGTGCCGAAGAGCAGCCGATTCTCATTGGTGACGCGGTAGTAATCGATCGCCGGGCGCACATCCGTGAATGCTCCCCGGATTGGGCTGATTCTCTGAATGAGGTCGTCGGAAAGGGGCTCAGTGACGAGCTGAAACGAATAGGTGCTGATGATTGTCTTATCAAGCTTGGGTTCAAGCCGATTGATGAATGCACCGCATGCGAAGCAGACCTTATCTGCAGTGACTGAACCCCTGGCGGTGCGCACCTTGATCTTCTTGCCATACGTCACTTCCACCACCGGCGTGCTTTCGTAAATTCGCCCGCCGAGCTCGACGACGGCGCGTGCTTCGCCAAGCAGGAGATTGAGCGAATGAATGTGGCCATTGCCCATATGCATCAGCCCAGACCTATAGGCGTCTGAGCCAAGGATGTTTCTCAGCTCAGCCCCTTCCAGGTAAGCAATGTCTTGCCCCGGATTCAACTCCTTGAATTCCCTTTCCCATTGCTGAAGAAGTTTTCCCTGGCGACCATTGAAGGCGAGATACCCGTACCCTCGGCGGAAATCCGCATCAATGCCATAGCGATCAATGCGCCGTTGAATCGTGCTGGCGCCTTGATCGCTTATATTGAAAATGGCCTTGACACCGTCATCGCCGACGTACTTTCGGATCTTCTCCAGATCGTGACCGATGCCGGCCATTACGTGCCCGCCGTTGCGCCCCGAACCACCGAACCCGAGATAGTTAGCCTCGAGCACGACCGTATTGGTGATGCCTCGTTCGGCAAGCTCCAGCGCAATATTCACCCCCGAGAATCCTCCACCGATGACCACGACGTCCGCCTCGATATCTTTTTCGAGCGGCTCGTATCGATCGTGATACTTGCGCGTCATCGTGTAATAGGTGGTGGGGCTTTCGACTGACAACATGTTCGCTCCTGGTCACAAATGCTGGGGATCAGACCATTCCTTAAATACTAGGTCATGTGACATAGTATCGAGGGTGCGGACGCACTTTGGCATTAGCGTTTACGCGTGCCGCACGAGCCCTGAGGTCAGTCGCGATGACGCTGGGCGAAGGTGACGCGTGGATCCAGGGCAAGGGATCCCGGGTCGCCAGCGACCATCCCGCCATCGACCGGTATGACTGCCGCGTTGATATAGGACGCCTGTTCGGATAGCAGCCAGGCAATCAGATGGGCCACTTCAATGGCATCCGCCGCTCTGCGGGCCGGGACGAACGAGGTTGCGATGTCGTATGCTTCCTGATACCCGACCCCAAGTCCTGTGCCGATCTCGCGCATCTCCATATCGGCCATCTCGGTTCTGATCCAGCCTGGGCACACGGTATTAGCGCGCACGCCTTGCGGGCCATAATCCACCGCAACGGACTGCATCAGCATGGCGAGCGCGGCTTTGGTCGCGTTGTAGCCGGGAATTCCCCCTGTCGCTCTCAGCGCGGCAGCCGAACCGACGCCGACGGCCGCTCCTTTTGCTGCCACAAGATGAGGTAGTGCGGCCCGCAGCAATCGGAACGGCCCGGTCAGATTGGTGCGAACCATGTCATCCCAGGCGTCGTCCGCGAGCTCGCTTACCAGTCCGGCCCGGACGATTCCGGCATTCAACACGAGGCCATCGAGAGATCCAAATTTATCCAGCGTGCTTCCCACCAGACGCTTGAGATCATCTGCCGATGCTGCGTCTGCGACAAACGGGATGGCACCGGTGGACTCCGCGACGCGCTGAAGCGGCTCGGGGCGGCGACCGCAGATAACGACTTCCCATCCGCTGGATCGGAGAACTTTGGCCGTTGCGGCGCCAATACCTGTGCCTCCGCCAGTGATGACGGCGACTGAACGATTGCTCATCTTTAATCCTCTATAGAGACGGTTACTACCTGTGGAGATTGCCTTAATCGAGGAACTGCGCTGATAGGCTTACTTGAAATCGAGCGCGGGAAGGGCGGATCGTGCTACGTATCCGAAATCGGTAATCAGACTGGTCCCGTTCATGGGCGCGCTCACCGGGGAAGCCAGAAATACTGCGTGTCGTGCAATCTGCGAGGGCGACATGATAGGCAAGTCCGTACCGGCAAAGCCTTCGGGTCGTCCGAGGTCGGCGCGTGACATCGGGGTGTCGACGATGCCGGGGCACAGACAATTCACCCTGATTCGGGGATGGTCCACAGAAAGTGACTTCGCGAGCATTAGTACCGCGCCTTTGGATGTGCTGTAAGGAGCCATACCTTCGAATGCGACCAGCGCTGCGTCGGAAGCGAGGAACACCAGCGTTCCGACCTCACTTGCGCCGAGCAGTGCCAGGGTGTGCTTGGCGATAAGGAAGTTACCCTTGACGTTGACAGCCATGACGCGGTCCCAGTCCTCCGTGGAAATGTCAGGCGCGGTCGATCCGACAGGGCCGGAGATTCCAGCGCAGGCGATCACCGCGTCAAGCTGACCGAAGCGGTCCTTAGCTTGCTTTACGGCTCTGCGGATATCCGTCTCGAGGGTCGTGTCGGCCTGCGCGAACTCAACGCAATATCCCTGCTGTCGAAAGCTGCCGGCGACTTCAGCCCCGCTTGGGTCTCTGTCGACGATCAGGACGCTGGCGCTCTCGGCAAGTACGGCCTGAACACACGCACGGCCGATACCCGAGGCGCCACCAGTAATCAAAACCACACGGTCGCGTAAATGCATGTCCACGATACCTGTCTCCTGTAAATGATCAGATGTGTCGAATGATGTGATGCCTCGGAACCTGGCAATTTCTGCGCATTTTCAGCAGCGCATTTTTTCCGGTCAATCCTGCTTACGGCTGAATTTTTGAACGACCAGCGATGCGGATAAAGATCCAACTTTCGGTGGATGCGCGACCGGACTCGGGCCAGTAGCCTTGCACGTGCCTTCTTCCGTCGCGAAGCAGGGCATTGACATCGGGATTCGGGTTCAGGCGCTCTTGCAATCGACCGGATTCTGCATTAAAAATAGGTCGATAGACCTAGTTAAAATTGGAGGCGGTGTTGTGGAGCGAAACCTGGGATCCCGGTTGGTCGAGATTCTTCCCGAAGTCAGGGCATTTCTCGATCGGGCGCATGGTGCCTTCATCGACGGAAAGTCGGTCCCGTCGACTACGGATCGATACATTGATGTTCATAACCCGGCGGATGGCTCTGTCATCAGCAGAACCATCGAGGGCTCGCGTCATGAGGTCGATCTGGCAGTCGATAGCGCCCAGCGCGCCCTGGGTGTCTGGCGCGCCATGAGGCCCGCCGACCGGGAGCGGTGCCTGGTCCGGTTCTCTGAAGTGATCGAGGCTCATGCCGAAGAACTGGCGCAAATCGAAACGCTGAATCAAGGCAAGTCGATCAATCTTGCGCGCGCCGTCGACGTTGCTGGATCAGTCGAATATGTTCGCTACATGGCAGGCTGGGCGACCAAGATTGAGGGTTCGACGCTCGATCTGTCGATACCGATTCCGCCGGGAACCAGGAATCTCGGTTTCACATTGCGCGAACCGGTCGGCGTGGTGGGGGCCATCGTGCCCTGGAATTTTCCGATGATGATCGCGTTGTGGAAGATCGCGCCGGCACTGGCGGCGGGATGTACGATTGTCGTCAAACCGTCGGAAGACACACCGCTCACCGCATTGCGGGTGGCTGAACTGGCGCTCGAGGCTGGCATTCCGCCAGGTGCGGTCAATGTTGTCCCAGGATACGGGCGGGATGCGGGCGCGGCGCTGGTCGAGCACGCCGGCGTCAACAAGGTGACGTTTACCGGCTCGACCGAAACTGGCCGTCATATTGGCATGTCGGCGCTGAAGAACATGACACGCTTCTCTCTGGAACTCGGCGGCAAGAATCCGTTGATCGTCCTGCCCGACGTCGACGTTGATCAGATCATGCCGGGCATCATGGGCGCGTGTCTCCTCAATCAGGGGCAGGTGTGCGCGGCGGCGTCGCGGCTTTATGTGCATCGCTCAATCTATGACCGGGTCGTAAGCGGGGTGAGCGACGCCATGAAGCGCTTACGTATGGGTCCGGGCATGGACCTGAGTGCGGATCTGCAACCGCTGGTGTCGCGCGCGCACGTCGAAAAAGTCGCCGCGCTGGTCGGGCAGGCGGCCAAGACGGCGGACATCGTCACGGGCGGCAATCGTCCGGATTCCAGAGGCTTCTATTTTGAGCCGACATTGATCGTCAATGCCGACGCCAATAACCCTGCAATGCGCGATGAGATCTTCGGGCCAGTGATCAGCGTTACGCCGATCGAGTCACTGGATGACGCAGTGACCCTGGCGAACGCTTCTCGAAATGGTCTGGCCGCGAGCGTGTGGACCAATGACCTCAACTCGGCATTGCGCGGCATTCGGGCACTGGAAGCCGGCACTGTCTGGGTCAACAGCCATATTCCGGTGGATCCTAACTTGCCGTTCGGCGGCTACAAGCAATCGGGTATCGGCAGGGAGCACGGCCGGCAGATGATCGAGCAGTACACGGAGATCAAGTCGGTGTGTATTCCGGTTCCGCTGTGAGAGATGCCCAGGAATCCATATTAGTCGGAACAGTTGATAAGCTAAATATTGGAGACGTCAATGAAAACGATGGAGAGTAACCAAACCTCGCTGCGCAAGGACGCGCTGGGTTGGTTGAATATTGTGTTTCTGGTGATTGCGACCAACGGTCCTCTGACGGCCTTGGTTGGCGGCGCGCCACTTGCGATCGGCATGGGTAACGGGGCCGGCGCTGCGGGTACGTATGTCGTGGTTGGCTTGCTGTATCTCGTCTTCAGCGTTGGCTTTTGCGCGATGAGCCGCTACGTGAAGAATGCCGGTGCATTCTATGCGTATATCGCCCAGGGGTTGGGACGCCCGTGGGGGATCGGTGGAGCATTTATGGCAATCCTCGCGTATAACGCCATGCTGATCGCCTGCTATGCGATGATCGGCTTTTTCATCAGTTACGGCGTCCAGTCACATTTTGGTGTTGCAGTTCCATGGTGGATGTGCACATTGGCCTCGATGGTGGTCGTGTTTTTCTTTGGCTACAAGAACATCGCATTTAGCGGTCGTGTGTTGTTCATACTGATGCTTGCCGAAGTCTCCATCATCCTGATTCTTAACGGAGCCATTCTCGGGAAGAGTGGTGCGAGTGCGGTTGCCTTGACGCCGTTTATGCCGTCGAATGTGTTTGGTCACGGGTTTGGCGCCTCGTTCGTGTTCGTCGTCAGTTGCTACATGGGTTTCGAGACGACGGCCATCTATGCGGAGGAAGCACGCAACCCGGAACGTTCGATTCCCCGCGCCACGTATGCGGCGGTCATCCTGATCATGGCTCTGTATGCAGTTTCCGTGTGGCTGGTGACGAATGCCTACGGTATTCCCGAAGCGGTAGCGCAGGCCTCGAAGGACCCGGGCAACATGTGGTTCATCATCACGCAACGGTATCTGGGTGCCACTGCGGCCGATATCACCAATATGCTGATGATCACGAGCCTGTTGGCGGCACTGATTAGCTTCCACAATGCCTCGGCGCGATATCTGTTTGCCCTCGGACGCGAGGGTGTGCTGTGGTCGCGCTTCGCCAAACTGCATCCGGTTCAACAGACGCCTCACGTTGCCGGTATATTCCAGATTCTGGTCGGCGTCGCGGTCATCGTGCTGGCTGCGATCTATAAGGCCGACGCCATGCTCGTCGTGGTTCCGCTGTCCAGCGTTCCGGCGGCGGTCGGTATCGTTGCGGTGCAGGCGCTGACTGCGCTTGCGGTGATCGGGTTCTTTGCGCGTAATACCCACGGAGTGTCGATCTGGCAACGTCTGATCGCGCCGACGATCAGCGGCGTGGGTCTCGTGCTTTGCGTCTATGAAATCACCAGCAACGTGTCGCTGCTCACGGGTACGAATTCGTGGTTCTCGGAAGCGCTTCCGTGGATAACGCTTGCGGTTGGTGTGTTTGGCGCAGGCTTCGCCTATTGGCTGAAAGCTGCCCGTCCTGAACTCTACAAGGGTATGGGGCGGCTGCTCGACGAAGCGTAGGCCGTGTAGCGGTTGCGATATTCGCCCTCACCAAGTACGCTTAGTGAGGGCGAATTGCGTTGGCTGAGGAGGGCGCGGCAGCGAGAGCAAGTATCGTCCGCATGGCTTCCTCTTCGATACCATCGAGGCCGTGAGGATAGGCTTCGCGCTGGGGAATCAAGCTCATCAGGCCTTCTATCTGGCACGAGATCAGCGCGGCGCGCAGCGAGCAATCATGCGCGCTGAGGCGCGGATTGGCCTCTCCGATAAAACGCGAAAGTTCTGCGCGCTGCGCCACGTAAATCTGCTCGACGATCGAACGAGCAGATTCCTGGGTCTGTGCGATCGCCCACATATTGAAGAAAATCGCCTGTGTGCGGGGCTCCCGATTGCCAGCCAGCGTATGACGGAGCGCCGCTTCCAGGCGTCCTTCTGAACTCAAGTGCGCATTGCCAGCCAGGGTGCGGTACTGTTCGAGGTATCTTGATGCCAGCAGCGTCATGACTGCACCGAGGAGATCTTCGCGGGTCCTGAAATGAAACTGCAGATTGGACAGGCTGATACCCGCTTTGCTTGCGATCTTCCGCATCGAGAGTTCGCCATAGCCCTCGTCGACGATGATGTCGATGGCGATGCGCAAAATTCGTTCGATGGTATTTCGACCACGCTGCGTGGCTGCCGATGTGTTTTCAGTCGTCGCGGCAATTTTTGTGGCGACGCTATTGGTGTCGGCATCTACTGACATGTCTTGAACTGCATGAGTGGCATGCACACTGAGGGACATTCGCGTTGGCTCCAAAGAATATTATCCGCTTTCATTTTCACAAAATTCGCGTGGGAGAGCATTTTAAAATTCACTGCGATTTTTGTGAAATCATCCGAATGGCTGATTTCGGTGAAGAGTTTCCAAAAAAAATGATTTTATTCCAGAGCGCCACGCGGTGAAGCGGCGTTGGAATTCGTGTGAACGTGTACATTTTCATCTTGAAATCGCGACGAAAGCGCGGTGGAATTTTGCGCGATGGCGGCATTCTATTCACCCGTCAGCCATGCCTAGAGAATGAAAGAGACGGGGACGTCCATTTCATTCTCTAGATGGCGCCAAGCAGCGTGGCTGGCATGGCGTGTCATAAGGAAGGACGACCCCTTGCAGGCAAGTTCGGCTGTCGTCGAGATGGGACTGTGGTCACGCGATCTCACGGCGAAAATCGGCTGCGACTTGCCGAACGCGGTAAAGCGCCGCTATTACATGCACTATTCCGTGATAAAAGGGGCAAAACTGAACCAGCCCGTTCTCGACACGGAGGCGGGCTTCCAGATTCCCCCGATGCTGCGCGGCGTCCGCCTGACGAGAGGTGTCGAACTGGGTTATCGCGATACGGCCAGGACCCCGGTTCAGCTCGAAGCCGACGAGGCGCTCTCATGCGGCCTTTTTCGGCCCAGCGCGCGGGCGGATCCCGCGCCGTGGTGCGGTTGCCGCCCCTGCACGCCCGCATGTTGCCGGTCATTGGGCCAGCGCCGACGCACGACAACCTCTGTTTCGCATTCGGACACGCCCACTACGGTCTGGCGCTCTGGCCGGTTACCGTCCGGCTAATCGCAGAGATGATGGCAGGTGCGCCGACGTCGTGGGTCTGAGACCATTTCACGCCTGGCTCTGAACCGAAGCAACTGTGTGGACTGGGCTTCGGAATCAGTGAGGCTCTCAAACTGGTCACCAACAAACTCAATGCCCAGTACGGTGCCGGTGGCTTAAAGATAATGTTGAGCTGGATTTGGAGCGCGCGCCGCGCATGCATTGTATTTGTATGAAAATATCAATGCTCGCATCTTCTGTGTGCGACTGGGTACACTGGGAGTATCAGATCGATAGCATGCTGAAGGCAATGGGGTGAGCAAGCGCCGCACCGGATGCCGGAGGCGCAAGAGGTGAAGCATGGCTGCGATCCATCTCCAGTGTTTCTCTACCGTCGCAGAATTTCGGGTGGGCGACGTGACGCTCTCTGCAGGCGATGACCTCCAGACACAGCGGAATAAGTTAGCGCGCATCATGTTTGACTCGATGTATCAGTTCGTAGGTCTACTGGATACGGACGGGACAATGCTCGAGATCAACCATGCTGCGCTTGAAGCCGCCGGGATACGAATGGATGACATTCGTGGTAAACCGTTCTGGGAGGCGCGTTGGTGGGTCGTTTCGGGGCAGACCCAGGCCCTGCTCCGGGAACTGATTCACCGCGCTGGCGAAGGCGAGTTCGTCCGCCGCGATTTCGAAGTCTACGGTCACTTAGCGGGTGCGGGGACGATCGTCGTCGATTTTTCGATTTTGCCGATCAAAGATTCAAACGGTGACGTCGTATTCCTGCTTCCTGAGGGCCGCAATATCACTGAGAAAAAACGGGCGGAAGCCGAGATTACGCGTAAGAACGAGGAATTGCGGGCGAGCTGGGAGCTAATCCAGCGCCAACGCGACGAACTCCAATGCCTCTATGACAAGCTCGCTGTCGAGCAAAAAATGTCGGAGCGGCTACTGCTCAATCTGCTGCCCTATCCGATCGCTGAGCGGCTGAAAGCGCGCCCGGACCTGATTGCCGACAGTATTCCTGAAATCATCGCGGATAGTTTTACGGATGTCACGGTTCTATTCGCTGATATTGTGGCGTTTACACAGTTTTCGGCGCTCATGGAGCCGGAGCAACTAGTCGCTTTACTCAACGAGATTTTCGCCGAATTCGATAACATCGCCGACCACTGGGGCCTTGAAAAGATCAAGACTATCGGTGATTCGTACATGGCAGCATGTGGGCTGCCAGACCCAGCTCCTGACCATGCAGAGAGGGCAGCTCATATGTCACTGGATATGATCGATGCGCTTGCGCGATTCAATCGGCGCCACGGCTACAGCCTCCAAATGCGTATTGGCATCAATAGCGGGCCTGTGGTCGCCGGTGTCATCGGCAGGCGAAAGTTCATCTATGACTTGTGGGGCGCTGCAGTCATCACCGCCAGTCGAATGGAGTCACACAGCGTGGCGGGGCGTGTGCAGGTTACCGACGCCACGCGGGGCCTTCTTGGTGATCGTTTTCTGTTTGAGGAGCGAGGCGAGATTGAAGCGAAAGGCATAGGTACGCTGCACACCTGGTTCCTGACGGGCACAAACCCGCTATACGCGGAAACGGGCGACAAGTCAGCGCAATAGCCGTTTCATCTTTTGACGCGGCTGGATTAGACGCTTGGTTCGTGGACGTTGCGCATATCAGCGCTTCTGGACAGCTAGCCACATATTCGGCATTTAGCCGATGTCACGTCTTCTACGGTCGATCTTCGTACGTGGGTTTATATAGCACGCGTCGTGCGGGTAGCAGCGGCCAGTTCACTACACTGACCGGCGGCAGCGTTGCGGCGCCGCCACCGGCTCGGCCAACTACGCTGTGGCTGAAGCGCGAAGGCGATTGACGATATGGTTATCCTTGCCCTGGACCAGCGGCGTGAGCGTGAAGTTGAACTCGATGTCCTTGTACGTATCGGCTTTCAGGCCGAGCGCGGTGCCACCGGTCTTTTCCGTCACGGGCGGAATCAGCTCTTCGCGCGTTGCGTAGGCGAAGTCGTCCCAGATCAGCGGGTCGCCTTCGATATTGAATTGCGTGGTGAGCTTGCGGCTGTTATCCGCCGAGACGAAGAAGTGCACGTGCGCCGGGCGGTTGCCGTGGCGGCCAAGGCCGTCCAGCAACCGCTGGGTCGAGCCTTGCGGCGGGCAGCCGTAGCCCACCGGCATGAGCGTGCGGAATTCGTACTTGCCGTCCGCGCCGGTCTTGACCGCGCCGCGCAGGTTGAAGTCGTCCTGCGCGCCAGTCGGGTCGAAGTGCGAATAGAAGCCCTTCGAATTGGCGTGCCAGCATTCGACCAGGGCGCCGGCGAGCGGCTTGCCGTCGAGTCCGGTGACCGTGCCGTGAATGACGAGCGGCCCCGCGTCGGCGTCGGCGTTGAGGTCAATGCGCGAAACGCTCTCGCGCACCGGCGCGCCCGCAACGTAAAGCGGCCCTTCGATCGTGCGCGGCGTGCCGCCTTCGAGACCCACTGCCTTGTCTGCGGCGTCCATGCGGATGTCTAGATACTTCTCGAGACCGAGACCGGCGGCCAGCAGCGCCGCTTCGCCGTCCTGGCCGAGCTTGTTCAGATAGTTCACGCCGGCCCAGACTTCATCGGGCGTGATGTCGAGATCGTCGATGGCCGTGAACAGGTCGCCCAGCAGACGATGGACGATCTGCTGGAAACGCGCGTCGCCGCTACCGCCGTTGAGATTCGCAGCGGCCTTCAGCAGGTCCTGCACTTCCTTCGTGTCGAATACTTTTGCGCTCATGGTCTTTGTCTCCTGGTGCTTGCTGGTATTGAGGGGGAATCAGCTCAAGCGTCGTTGTCCCTGACGGAGGACGGGTGGCGACACAACGGCGTGACCGTTATCTTCATGTATGGAAAAAGCGGCAAGGCGGTGAGAATGTCGTGCAGCTCTGCATTACTCTCTACGTCGAAGATGCTGTAGTTCGCGTACTCGCCCACCAGTCGCCAGATATGACGCCACTTGCCGCTGCGCTGCAGCTCCTGCGAGTACTCCTTTTCGCGCGCCTTGATTTCGTTGGCGACATTGGCCGGCATGTCGGCCGGGATGTTCACATCCATGCGTACGTGGAAAAGCATCGTCAAATTCCGTTTATCCGGTGTCCGGATTACTTCGTGACTTTCATCAGGCCGTCGCGGGTGAAGCGCTTGACCTTCGCCTCGTCCAGTTCGATGCCCAGGCCCGGGCCGTTCGGCACCGTCAGCTCGAAGTCGCTGTAGTCGAGCGGCTTCGTCAGAATCTCTTCGGTGATCAGCAAGGGGCCGAACAGTTCGGTGCCCCACTGCAGGTTGGCGAAGCTTGCGAACAGGTGCGCCGACGCCACCGTGCTGAACGCGCCTTCGAGCATCGTGCCGCCGTACAGCTCGATACCCGCGGCGTCCGCAATCGTGGCTACGCGCTGCGCCGCGAACAGTCCGCCGCTTTGTTCGATCTTGATGGCGAACACATCGGCGCCCTCGCTCTTCGCGATCTCGAACGCGCTTTCCTGTCCCTGCAGGATTTCGTCGGCCATCAATGCCACCGGGAAGCGGCGCATGAGGCGCGACAGCGCCGCGGGCGAAGCGACCGGCTGCTCGACCAGCTCGCAGCCGGCTTCCGCCAGCGCGGGAATCGCCCAGGCCGCCTGCGTCTCGCTCCAGGCCATGTTGACGTCCACGCGCACGGCGGCACGGTCGCCCATCGCCTTCTTGATGTCGGCCACGTGCTTGATGTCGGTCTTGAGGTCCTTCGCGCCGATCTTCAGCTTGAAGATCTTGTGACGGCGCACTTCGAGCATCGCCTCGGCTTCGGCGATGTCCTTGGAGGTATCGCCCGACGCGAGCGTCCATGCCACCGGCAAGCGCTCGCGGCGGCGGCCGCCCAGCAGTTCGCTCACCGGCACGGAGAGACGCTTGCCCTGCGCGTCGAGCAGCGCCGTTTCCAGCGCGCACTTGGCGAAGTGATTGACCTTCACGAGCTTGCCCAGATGCGCCATGAGCGCCTGGATTCGCGTGGCGTCCTGGCTGATCATCGCCGGGGCGAAGTAGGCGTCGATCGCCAGCTTCATCGCTTCCGGGCTTTCCGGACCGTAGGCCATGCCGGCAATCGTCGTACCTTCACCGATGCCGGTTACGCCATCGCTGCAATACACCTTCACCAGCATCAGGGTTTGCCCGTACATCGTGGCGACGGACAGCTTGTGAGGGCGAATCGTCGGCAGATCGACGAGGCGGGTCTCGATGCGTTCAATCGTCGGTGCGGTCATGGCAGAAGCTCAATGATGTACGTGGAATCCGGTGGACATGAGCCTGCGGGCGCTTGAGCTCGGTGTCTGTCGCTCCGAAGAGCATCTTGGGGCGTTGACGGCATTAGATATCCGGGCCCGCGCGAGCGCTATCCGTCTATTGGAGACTTACTATCCGTTTTTTTCGGCGCCAGCTAAGCGGAAAAAACTGCAAAAAAAGCGGATAGCGAATGCCGACCAGGCGGATAGCGCCCGCACCGCATCGGGTATTCAATCCAGCTCATCAAGAACCCGGTCGCAAGACCGCTCAACGGCAGGAGGAGAACCCATCGTGAGTGCAGAGAAAAACACGTCGCAATGGCAAGAATTCATTGGCGGATGCCTCGATTTTCGTCCGGCAGAGGGCGTCTATCGCATTGCGCGGGAGATGTTCACGGAGCCGCAACTGTTCAACCTGGAGATGGAGTTCATCTTCGAGAAGACCTGGATCTACGCGTGCCACGAGAGCGAGATCCCCAAGCCCCACGACTTCATGACGATGCGCGCAGGGCGCCAACCGATGATCATCTCGCGCGACGGCAACGGTCAGCTCAACGCGATGATCAACGCATGCCAGCATCGCGGCGCGACCCTCACGCGTATGGGCAAAGGCAATCAGTCGACCTTCACCTGCCCCTTTCATGCGTGGTGCTACAAGAGCGACGGACGCCTGGTCAAGGTCAAGGCGCCAGGTGAATACTGCGACGACTTCGACAAATCCACGCGCGGCCTGAAAAAAGCGCGCATTGCAAGCTACAAGGGCTTCGTGTTCATCAGCCTTGACGCCGATGCGACCGACACGCTAGAGGACTACCTCGGCGATGCGCGCATCTTCTTCGACATGATGGTCGCGCAATCGCCCACGGGCGAGCTCGAGGTGCTGCCGGGCAAGTCCACGTACACCTACGAAGGCAACTGGAAGCTGCAGAACGAAAACGGCCTCGACGGGTACCACGTGAGCACGGTGCACTACAACTACGTCGCCACGGTGCAGCACCGCCACGAATCGAACGCCCAGAAGGGCGGTGCGACGAGCGGAACGCTCGACTACAGCAAGCTTGGCGCGGGCGATTCCGAGACCGACGACGGCTGGTTCGCATTCAGGAACGGCCATAGCGTGCTGTTCAGCGACATGCCGAACCCCAGTGTGCGTCCGGGCTACGGCAGCGTCATGCCGCGCCTCGTCGAGGCACAGGGGCAGCAGAAGGCCGAATGGATGATGCATCGCCTGCGCAACCTGAACATCTATCCGAGCCTGTTTTTCATGGACCAGATCAGCTCCCAGCTTCGCATCGTGCGCCCGGTCGCCTGGAACAAGACTGAGGTCATCAGCCAGTGCATCGGTGTGAAGGGCGAAACGGATCAGGATCGCGAGAGCCGTATTCGGCAGTTCGAAGACTTCTTCAATGTTTCGGGCATGGGCACGCCGGACGATCTCGTGGAGTTCCGCGAGCAACAACGCGGCTTCCAGGCGCGCCTCGAGCGCTGGAGCGACATCTCTCGCGGACACCACAAGTGGGTGGCAGGCGAGACGGCAAATACGCGCCTGCTCGGCATCGAACCTGTGCTGTGCGGCACGGAGCTGACCCACGAGGGGCTTTACGTCAACCAGCACGGTGCGTGGCAGACCTACCTCATGAAGGGGCTCGCACAGAAGTCGAACGTTACGAAGGAGGCCTGAACCATGTCCATCACCCTGCAACAATCGGTCGAGCAGTTTCTCTATCGGAAGGCCGAGCTCTGCGACGCGCAGAGCTGGGACGAGTACCTCGCCCTCTTCGACGAGAACAGCGAATTTCACGTACCCCAGTGGGACTCCGAGCATGTGTACACGACCGACCCGAAGCGCGGCATGTCGCTCATCTACTATGCGAACCGCACGGGGCTCGAGGATCGCGTGTTCCGCCTGCGCACGGGAAAGTCGGCGGCGTCGACGCCGCTGCCGCGCACGCTGCACCAGATCACCAACGTCCGCATTTCGGAGCGCGATCGCGGCGAGCTGGAAGTCAAGGCCAACTGGGCCACGTTCTACGCCCGGCATGGCGTTGCCGAACATTTCTTCGGACGCGTCACCTACCAGCTGCGCCCAGCCGGCGAGACCTGGAAAATCGCTCGCAAGCACGTGCTCCTGCTGAACGACACGATCAACGCAGTGCTCGACTTCTACCATCTGTAAGCGGGAGTGCCACGAGATGAGCCACAAGGTTGCCTTCAGTTTCGCCGATGGCAAGACGGCGTTCTTCGATGTCCGAGCGGATGAGCTCCTGCTCGACGCCGCGCTGCGCAATGGCGTCAACATCCCGCTCGACTGCCGTGAGGGCGTGTGTGGAACTTGCCAGGGGCGCTGCGAATCGGGCAGCTATACGCAGGACTATGTCGACGAAGAGACGCTGTCTGCCGACGACCTCGCTGCGCGCAAGATCCTGTCCTGCCAGACGCGCGTGCAATCCGATGCGTCCTTCTACTTCGACTTCGATTCGAGCCTTTGTGGCGCGAGCCGGACTACTTTGCTAACTGGCAAGGTCACCGCCGTGAAGCAGGTTTCAGAAACGATGGCGATCCTGCATCTGGACGCGAGTGCCCATCCCGGGCGGCTCGATTTTCTGCCGGGCCAGTACGCCCGCGTGAAGGTGCCGGGCGCGGACGTTTGGCGATCCTATTCGTTCGCGCACCGGCCCGAGGACGGAAACCAGATCCAGTTCCTGATCCGTCTGCTGCCCGACGGCGCGATGAGCAACTATATGCGCGAGCGCTGCCAGCCGGGCCAGACGGTCGAGTTCGAGGCGCCGCTGGGCACGTTCTATCTACGCGAGGTGGAGCGGCCGCTGGTGATGGTCGCAGGCGGTACGGGTCTGTCCGCATTTCTGGGCATGCTCGACGATCTCGCGCACAAGGGCGGCTGTGGCCAGAGGGTCCATCTGTACTATGGTGTGACGAACGCGCGGGATCTATGCGAGCTCGATCGTTTGAAGTCCTACGAGCAGCGCATCCCGAACTTCGCGTGCGATATCGTTGTGATGAATCCCTCTGAGGCATGGCAGGGCAAGACGGGGCTCATTCCCGAACATTTCGACTGCGGGATGCTGGAAGCGAACCCGTTCGACATGTATGTCTGCGGACCGCCGCCGATGGTCGAGGCAATCAAGACGTGGCTTGCAAGCGAACGACTGGAAGGCCGTCTTTACTACGAAAAATTCGGGGACAGTAACAGCGCGCAGTCGTCCTCCTGACGCTGCTGATGCCGGGGCGCCTTGGGGTGTTTCGGTATTTTGTCTGGGCACGGGGTGGTTTACCATTGAGCATTCGCCAACCTCCCGTGAAACGCCATGCCTTCCCCCGCTTTCAACGACAGTCGAGGTATTGACGCGCTGAGTCGAGATCTTCAGGGCGCGCGGGACTGGATGGCGTCGATTTGCGGACCCCATGGGCTGCAGGTACGCAGCCCTAAGGAACTGCAATTCCATCATTCTGGAACGGTGATGCGTTCCATGGCCAGCACGCTGGGGTATGTGGAGTACGGCACCGATGTCACCGTCTCGGTGCACAATGATGCGCCGCTCAACAGCTATAGCGTCAGCCTGCCTCTCACCGGCCACCAGGAGCTCGCGGCGCAGGGCCGCCTGTGGCTGTCGGACCAGGACAGGGGCCTCGTTCTGTCGCCGCATGAGACGCAGGACCTTGCGATCATGGGCAACTGTCGCAAGATCATCGTTTCGATTCCGATTCCGGCCCTGCGTCAGGTGCTCGAGGGACTTCTGCAACGCCCGCTCGACGCTGTGTTGACCTTCGAGCCCCAGATGAATGCCGCCGAAGGCGATCAGGCGGCCTGGTGGCGCATGGTCAAGTTCTTGCTGGCCGAGATGGGACAGGCGGGGCCGTTGCTCAATCATCAGAAAATGGCAGGGGATCTCGAGCAGGCGCTGATTAAAGGGCTGCTGCTTGCTCAGCCGCATAACTACTCGAATGCGCTTGCCGAGGCGATGCGGCCTTCATGTCCGCACTACCTGTTGCGAGCGAAACAGTTCATTCACGACAACGCACGCGAAAATATCGCACTCGAAGACATTGAGCGTGCTGCGGGCGTGTCGCGCTACAAGTTGTTCGAAGGCTTCCGGCAGCACTTCGGGCTTGCGCCCATGGCCTGGCTGAAGAGGCACCGGCTCGAAGCGGTACGGCGCGAGATGCTCTCGGACTGCTCGGAGCGCAACGTTTCGTCAATCGCGATGAACTGGGGATTTTCACATCTCGGCCGTTTTTCCAACGACTACAAGCAACTCTTCGGCGAAACGCCATCGCAGACACTGAAGCGTGCTTCAAGACGTTAGATCGCCCGGCTTCGAGACAGGCGAAGGCAGTGTGGACGAAGTGCTCGCGCTCGGGCATCAAGGCGACGTGCGCCGCTTGACGAGGCAAGCTTTGCGCCGTGGCGTGCAGGCAGTTTCAGGACATGCGGGCAGGATTCTGTGAACTGTCAATGCAGCACGGCACTGAGCAGCAGGGAAGGGATTCACCGTGTGGGGACTAACGAATGCCTCTACACATTCGCGTGCGCCATAACGGCGGGCTCGACTTGAGCCGGCGTGCATGGCGCGAACGCTCAATCAGCGTGTCACTGGAAATGATGAACGTAGCGCAGCACCAGGCGCGTTCCCTCGGGCCGGTTGCGCGCATCCGCCTCGAAATAGGCATTGAACATCAGGTGGTCGTGCTGGGAGAAGCTGTACATTGCCCCCGGGCCGATCGCCCACACCGCTTCACGCTGCCCCGGCACATTCTGGCCATTCACCTTCATGTCGGTGATCTGGCGCAGCCAGTAACCGTTGAGGCCGATTCGCAAGCCTGGCATCACCTCGTATTCCGTGGCGATGTTGGCGTGCAGCGCCTGTCCGGCCTGCGATGAAGTCGCGCCGTCCCCCAAGCCCTGATTCGGCCGATTGTTCGTGGCGTTCCAGAGATAGTGCAGCCGCCAGGAAACCGTCCACTTCGGATTGATCCAGACTGTCGCGGCCCAGTATGGGTCGATTGACCAGAAGCCGCTGCCCGGGTTGATCGCTTTGCCCGGGTCATAGGCACCCGTTGGCGCAATGATCTGGAGTTCGAAGCGGTGCGCAAAGCGCGGTCCGTCCGGGCCCATTACCGGATCGAACTGGATGAAGGGCCCAACAAGCAGATCGCCGAACCCCGTGCGTGCATTAAGCGCCACGTCGCCCATGCCGTCGTCGGTGTGGGCCGATGCCACCCACGGCAGGATCACGTCGACGCCCGGATGCGCGCCGGCAATCTTGAAGGGCGACTGATAAACGAGTTGCGTCAGGCCCGCGAAGATATCGACGTTCTGCTTCGGCAAGGCGACCTTGTTTCCGGCGTTGTCGTTGATACGGTCTGCCGTGTAGTACTCGAGGTACTGCGTTGCATACCAGCCGGACCCCGCCGGCGGTGCACCATCGAGGAAGCTCGTGAAGCCGAGGTTGACGTTGGGCAGGTCGCCCGCTATTGCCGATCCTGTGCTCAGGACTCCAGACAGAGCGAAGCAGAGCAGCATACGGGACGTGGAGTGCTTCATGGCGGTAAACCTTATAAATATGTAATACTAAATAATATGATTAAATTAATGCCGGATTATTGGTTACCGCGCCGTACTGCCCGGAATGGAAGACCAGCGGAGCGTGGCCCTCTGCTTCGAAATGCTCGATCTGCCCGATAAAGATCAGGTGATCGCCGCCTTCGTGCTGCGCCAGGTTGCGACACACGAAGTGCGCGCTGCAGCCGTCGAGCACCATGGTGCCACCAAGGCTTTCACGGCAGGCGACGCCGACGTACTTGTCGGGCGACGGTTTCGAAAAGCGGCGCGACAGGTCGGTCTGGTCTTCGGCCAGCACGTTGATCGCGAAGTAGCCCGCATGGACGAAATCCGCGCAACTGGGTGAAGTCTTGCCGATACTCCAGATCACGAGTGGTGGATCGAGCGACAGTGACGCGAACGAGTTTGCGGTCAGACCGATCTTGCGGCCATCCCGCGCGGCGGCTGTGATGACAGTAACGCCCGTCGGATACTGCCCGAACGCGTTGCGCAATTGCCGCATTGCATTGAGCTGTTCATCGGGTTTCGCGGCAGTGGGTTCGAGCGTGCTGCACATGAGCTTTCTCCTTTTCGTGTTCATTACGCGGCACGCGCAGCGTGTTCGTCGATCAGCGCCATGCAGGCGGTCGGATCAAACCACCACGGCGAGAACGTGCGCGGGTCGTCGAAGCCGTTGGCAATCGTCGAGGCGAGCGTTGGAAACTGACCGGCTGCGCCGAGCAACTCGAGAATGTGCGGCGGCGGTGGCGTAAGCAGTGAGTTCGTCCACCTGACGACCTCTTTCGCGTACGACCAGTAACGGTCGAAAGTCTGCTGCATCCAGTCCTCGCTGAAGGCAGCGCCGTTGCGCTCGAGAATGGCATCGAGATAGACCTTCGTGCACTTGGCAGCATTGTTCGAACCCTGGCCTGTAATCGGATCGTTCACGACGATCGCGTCGGCCATGCCGAACACCGTCTTGCCGGAAGGCAACCTGAAGTAGGGATTGCGCACAGTCGGTGCGAAACGCCCGCTCAACACGCCGTTGGGGTCGGTCAGTTCTACGTTTGCGCAGCGCTCGGCTTCCCACGGCAGATATTGGCGGAGAAAGGCCAGACTGGTCTCGAGATGCTGCTCGGGTGTCTTGACGCCTGCCCAGCAATCGAGCTGGCCGCCGGGAATGCCTTCGAACACCATGATTTCGCACGGACCATTCGTGGTCAGAGCGGGGAACGCAAAGTACTCGCCCACGCCCGGAATCAGATTGAAACGTACGCGCGAGTAGGGCGTCGACGGCATCATGCCCTTCACGTAAGTCAGCGCCAGCGCGCGCTGCGGCTTGTCGAAGGGGCTGCGTTCGGCGTTGCGGCCCAGCAGATTTACGATCTCCCCCTTGCCGGCTGCCAGCAGCACGAGGTCATGGCTCCTTGCGAGTTCTTCCATTTCGGGCACGCCGACCTCGCAGATTCGCACGTCGGCGCCACGTTGGACGACGGCTTCGAGCCAGGCCGACATCTTGACGCGCTGATCGACGGATTGTGCCGGTTGAGTCAGGCGCGCGGACCAGTCGATGAGCTTACGGCCCGGCAGGTCCGGATGCGGGACCGCGAAGCCAATCCCCTCCACGGGAGGGCAGGACGCGTCCCACCAGTTCAGGCCGAGATCGCGCTCGATCTGCAAAGAGGCGTTGAACATGCACTGACTCGACATGACCTTGCCGGTGCGGATTTGCTGTGCATCGCGATTGGTCGCGAGCGTGACTTCATAGCCGCGGTCGAGCAGGGCGAGCGCCAGTTGCAGACCAGACTGGCCGGCGCCGACGATGGCAATTTTTCTCATAACGAATACCTCGAAGTCGATAGAACAGAGAAGAGTGTTTGCGAAGTGACGGGTGTTACTCAGCCAGTCTCGGAATGGCCGGCACGGCCTGTTCGGGGCCCATCGCCGAATATCCGCCATCGACGGCGTAATCGGCCCCGGTCACGAAGCTGGCTGCATCGCTGCACAGGAAGGTGACGACATGCGCGATTTCCTCGGGGTTACCGACGCGTCCAAGCAGATGAAAGGGCGCGGCCACGCGGTCGGTCTTTGCGCGATCGCCATGCGTGAGTTCGTCCATCACACGCGACCAGGTCCAGCCGGGCGAAACCGAATTCACGCGGATCCGGTCCTGGGACAGGTCCATCGCCATGTTGCGCGTGAGTGCCTTGAGCGCGGCTTTCGAGGTCGGGTAGAGCCAGCGCCCCGTTTGAGCGCACTCGGCCGAGATCGAGCTGAAGTTGACGATCGATCCGCCGCCGCGCTTGACCATATACGGATGCACGGCCTTGACCAGCATGACCGCCGAGATCACGTTTACGTTCATCGCGGCGAGCCAGTCGTTTCGGCCTGCCTGGATGCCGTTGTCCACATAGCTGCATGCCAGATTGACGAGGATGTCGATGCCGCCGAACTGCCGCGCGGTTGTCGCAACCGCTTGCTCCAGCGCGCTATCGCTGGTGATGTCGGTTTCGATGAAGAGACCGTTGGCGCCGAGTGTCTCGGCTACGCGTCTGCCGTGCTGAACGTCGATATCGAGCACGACCACGCTGGCGCCGGCGGCAGCGAGATCCCGGGCGACAGCCGCGCCGATCAGCGTGGCGCCACCCGTCAAGATGGCGGTTTTGCCTGCGAGTGAGGTCATGATGGCTTGCTCCATATTCATGAGAGGATGATTCGGTCAGTTCGCGTCGTTGGCGGGGACGCTGTCCTGCCAGCGCTTCATCAGCGTGTTCGATGGGAGCGTTTCGTCGAGCAGTTTGCGGGCGGTATCAGCGCCTGTTGTGGGCAGTCCCGTCGGGTCGAGCAAGCCGATCTGCACCAGCACGCTGGCCTGGTCCCAGTAGATGTGCTCGTGGTAGAGCTTGTCGCCGCGGAATTTCACCACGGCAAGCAGCGGAATCTCGACGCGCTTGCCCGTCGGCGCAATGCCGGGCAGCATCCAGTCGATCTCGGTGGTATGCGTGAAGCAGAACAGCGTTTCGTCGACGATCTGCGTTGCGCCGATGGTGCGCGAAACCGGGATGATCGTCGTATCGGGCGGATTCGCGTGCACGAAGTGGTGGCGATAGAAGCGCTTCAACTCGGTGTAGCCCACGCCGCCCGTGAGCGTCGGAATATGGTTGACGTAGGGCTCGGCCACCATCGTCGCCATGGTGGCATCGACGTCGCGCGTCGCGAACTCGTGGGCGAGGTGTGCCTCCCACAGGGCGGAAAGATCGTATTGCGGCCCGATCGTCTTGCGAAAGGCGGCTACCGCGCGCTCGTGCGCCATCATGGCCGAGGGCTTGTCAAAGTGGTCGCCCCCCTTACGGGCGAACGCGTGGTCGACGCCCGGATAGACATACACTTCGACATTTTCTTTGTGGCCCAGCGCGGCCGTGATCTGCTGCTGCGCGTCGGCCGGGCAGAAGCGATCGAGGGCCGCGATATTCAGGACGACGCGCCCCTTGATGTTCGCCGCTTCGTCCAGCGCCTTTTCAATACCCACGCCGTAGTAGCTGACCGCGCAAGCCACGGGAAGACGGCAGGCCGCGAGCCAGGCCAGTTTGCCGCCCAGGCAGAATCCGAGCACACCGGCCTCGCCGCGGCATTCGGGCAATGTCCGGAGTACGGCGAGTGTCGCACCGATATCTTCGACACCCTGGTTTTCGTCGTATTGCTGATAGAGTTCGAACGCACGCGCAAAGCCGGCCTCCGTGTAACCGAGTTCGATGCCCGGTTCGACGCGCCAGAACAGGTCGGGCACCAGCACGGTGTAGCCTTCCTCGGCGTAGTAGTCGGCCACGTCGCGCATGGTCGCGTTGACGCCGAAGATCTCCTGACACAGCACAATTCCCGGCCCCGTGCCACTGGCAGGAGTTGCCAGGTAGGCCCGGAACGCGCCGCCTTCCGGTGCGGGAATATCGATGTATCTTCCTTTCATTGCGGGCTCTCCATCAGGGTTGTGTCTCGAATGCCCCCAGTGTTCTGCGACAAAACAATGGGCTCTATCCGTTTCATCCGATGGGTATCCGCGGAATCCAGAAACGTGCGGAACGAGGGAAAACCCCTGCCCAAGCGTGCGAGGGTAATTGAGGATGGCTGCCGCAGCAGGGCAGGCCTACAGTACGCAGCGGCCGGCAGAGGGCCAGTTCCTGCGCCTCTAGCGTCGCGCGGCTTGCTTGAGGCTTCGGGAGCGAGGAAACTATCCGGATGTCCCACGCGACTATCCGCTTCCGTCAGACGGTTCGTGGAGTCGGGAAAATCGCGCACGGATCAGGTGCGCGCGAACGTTCTTGGAGCGCTTCTATGGAGCATCTTCCCGCTGCGAATATGCTGGTCGGCGCGGCCTGCTTCAACAGCGACACCCTGTTGCTCGAATCGGGCGACCTGAACGAGGTGCGCGAGTGCGTCGGCTCAGTGTTCAAGCCTCACAAGCTCGCGCTGCCGGGCGCTTCACACCAGTTGCCGAGCCGCATGTACCACGCCCGGCACGGTAGCCTGTCGCTCAATCTGCTCCACTATGACGGCGACGTGACGATCGATCCCGAACGTCTCGACAGCTTCTTCCTGTTGCAGATTCCCGTGAGCGGCGGTGCTGAAATCGAATGTGGGGATCGCCGTTTCGATTCGTCGCCGGCCGTTGCGTCGCTCGTGTCGCCGACGCTGCCTTTGCGGATGCGCTGGATTCATTGTCCGCAGGTCGTGCTGCGCATCGAGCGCGAAGCGATCGAGCGCCACTGCGCGCGCCATTTCGGCACTGAAGAGCGCGCAGCGGTGGAGTTCGAGCCTGCATTCGAACTAGCTTCACCATCGGGCATGTGCCTGTTGCCACTGCTTTCGGTGCTGGGGAATGCTTTGAGCGATCCGGGGCACCCGCTGCGTCATCCACTGGCCTACGAGCAGTTCGAGTCGACCTTGCTCAACGCGCTCGTCTATGGTCAGCCCAATACGGCGCGCAGCGGCGCGCGGCACTCGCGTGGACCGCTTGCGCCGTTCTACGTGAAGCGGGTCGAGGAATATGTCCGCGCACATCTGCATGAACCCCTGACCATTGAGCGGCTCGCCGAATTCGCAGGCGTAAGTGCAAGCACGCTGTTTTCCGGCTTCCGCAATTGCCACGGCGTGAGCCCGATGGCCTGGGTGCGTCAGCTGCGTCTTGAGCGTGTGCACGATGAACTGCGTGGCGCAGCGGCTGGACCGGTGTCCGTTACAGACGTCGCGTTCAAATGGGGGTTCGCCCACCTGGGCCGGTTCGCAATGGAGTACAAACGGGTGTTTGGCGAATCGCCATCGGTTTCGTTACGAAACCGTTCCGGCTAAGCGAACGGTCGGGGACAATCTGCGAACGGCTCGCATATTTAACATAAAAACAATTAGCGAAGTTTTATACGCAATCCTAATCAAATGACCCGCCGAAGTACCACGATGAGTCGACCCTACCGGAGTTTGCGGTTGTTTGGCGACGCCCCGCGACTAAGAGATCATCGCTCCGACACGGGGCGTGGGCGGAATCGAGGGCCTGGACCAACCACCAAAAAATGCGCGAAGTCCAGGCGACAGATTCCAAAAAACCAGCTCCAGCTTGAGATACATGAAGGCTACGATCGCACCACCCACCACGCGAAACGCGACCAACGACCACCAGATCCGTTTAAGGGTAGGTTGCATGAACGTCTGTTTCCCTATCGGTCAGCGATCTATATGTCTGTCGGCAACGTCACAACAATCACTTCATGATGCGACCGCAGTTGCGAATTTCCATGGCGGATCATGCCTTGCAAGTAGGCAAGTCTCATATGGCCTTCGATAAGCTGATATGGCTCTAGAAACGGCAGATTCGCCTCCCTCGGGTGGCCGTACCGCCCCGCGTCGCGGGCGACGATCATCGGTGCCGGAGTCGTCCCGGTGGCCAACATGGTACGACCCAGCCATGTCGCGCGCCTATCTTTCCCCTCAAACAGCTCGTCGCCCCAGAATCGCAGTGTTTCCGGCCAGCTGCCCACGTGCCCGATCGTCAGGATTTCACTGGAGCTCATCTGCTTTAGTTCGTATGCCCACTCGAGCGGCCGAAGCGGAAGCCACCATTGAAAATCCCGCCAATGACGGTAGATCCAGGTCTCAACGACGCTAGATGGCACATGTCTGTATTCGGCAGGCCAGCGTTCGAAATACGTATCGAACGGCTCGACGTCGGAATCGCCGTAACAAATTGGATCAGGTATTCGCGCTTTGTCCATCACTTGCCATGTTCCTACCTACGTTCCGCGCCATGCGAGCCTGCCACGTGACGAACGCGCAAGACGACCAGAGCCTGCTCTTCTTCCACTCGCGGCCTGGCCTCGCTTTATCGTTCAATACGCCCATGCTTGACCAGACGCGACTTGATCGCCCCGGTGGTGCGACCGTGTGCGGCGGCCAGCTCTTTGACGTCGGCCCCGGCGTCGAAACTCTCGAGCAGTCTGTGATCCTCTTCTGGGGGCCAGGATGTGCCTGCTTTCTCCGCCCTCTTCTCGCGTGGCGCCGGCTCGCCAGTCAGTTCTCCGAGTGCCTGCGCGGCCGAAAACAGCGCGCGGATGACGTCCGGCTGGTTGAATTGACTCTGCCCGGACAGGACCTCGCCCGTAAGCGGATCGATGCCGTCAGCGAGGGTGCGGATGATCGGGAGGGCTTCTTGAGGAGACATCGTTCGTCCTAGTCGTTCAGCCAGTTTTCGAGCTTGATGCCGGGATACGCCGCGAAGTCGCGCTCGTTGTTTGTGACGAGCACGACGTCCAGGGAAATCGCATGCGCGGCGATGAGCTTGTCGAGGGCGTCTTTCTTGCGCTCGCGCGTCGCCTCACGCACCGGACCGTATGCCTGCGCGGCGGCCACGTCGAACGACGCAACGGGAATGTCGTCGATCAGGGCCGCGAGGTTGCGGCGCTCGCGTGCCTTGTTCGCGCACACGCTCACGCCGTATTCGAGCTCGGCGTAGGTCACAGCGGACATGACCACATCCCCGACATAGCATTGGGCGAAGCGCTGCGCGACCTGCTCAGGCTGGTTTTTCATCAGGTAGATGCACATGTTGGTATCGAGCATGAAGCGCGGCATCACAGACCCTCGCGCTCGGCCTGATCCTGCTCGCCGCGACCTTCAGCCATGAAATCCGGCCCGAATTTCGCAAACTTCTTCAACACGCCGCTGAGCGGACGGCGCGCAGGGCGAATACGGATTTCGTCCCCGACGCGCTCAATTTCGAGTTCGACGTCACTGCGCTCGTAGGCCAGATCGGCGGGAATGCGGACGGCCTGGCTGTTGCCGTTCCTGAATACGCGGGTAGTGTGCATTGCGGCCCCCCAATGTGTGTACTATGGATGTACTATAGCGCAGCCAGCGCGCAATGTAAATCCGCGTGTGTACATACCTCGGATGCGTACCGTCGCCGCCGCCCTGCTGCCTGCACAGACCAGGCTGCAGGCATCGCGTCACCTTGGCGAAAATAGTGCGACGCGAATCTCGCGCGCTCGTCTGGCTTGCTCCGCGACTGGAAACGCACGGTGCGAATACCCGCAGTTTCCAGAAATGCATCGCGCTTTGCGTCCCGCGCGGTTGTGGGTTCTGTCATCGAGTTCGACGACCGCAAGCAGTTCGAGCCCGGCGGTGTAGACCGCGAAATCGACGCGCTTCTGGGAGATCAGGCGGAAATCGGCTAGGCTTGCCTTGCCTTGCCTTGCCTTGCCTTCGACTTCGGCGTGATCAGTGCGGACATGGCAACCTGCGGGAAGATGTACGCGTCGGGTAGCGGCCGTCTGAGCCGGCGGAAGATAGCAGTCAGGATCGGCTGCTGCGTGTACCGCGGCTTGCGCCGTGGCGAAAGCGGAGGCCGAGCCTCTCGATTGAATAGTGTCAGAGTGCTTGACAGTCCGATCGAAACAACGTAGATTATGAACCATGCTCTTTTGAGCAACCGTCTATTATAGGGGCCAATCTGCGCAAGCGGAGCGGCTCCTATCCCATTTCTGCTCCAGAAAAGAAGCCACTGACAAATGTGGTTGCCCAGTCCTGATCTCCTGAAAGCGCCCCAACACGAAGGGCAGTCAATATTCATCGCTCAGCTCTGGCATGAGCTCCTATCATCGAATAGTCCAGACACGTTCCGGGCGCGGGCACTTGATCTTCCAATGTTGCTGGAAGAACTTGTCAGGATTTGCGGCTACGCCCAGCAGGAGCCGAAGTGGATTGGCCACGTCCACCTGATTTGTGAAGAGATCGAAAGTCACCTCGCGGGTCCGTTGACGATAGGAACGATTCCAGGGGTTGCGGAAGCGGTTCTTGGAAATATCGCGAAGTTTCGGTTAAACAATATCGCTGAATTGGCAAGGCTCATTGAGCAGGTAAAGATATTCCAGCAACTAAATAATTCATATTTAGAAAATTTGCTGAATTCTGGGCGGGCACTAGCGTTCAACGGTAACAAAAAGGAAGATCTATCGAAGGTAATGGGTGGGTTGGCGACCCACGTTCAGCATAGTGGAGCCGGTGAAGAATCTATAGCTAAGATAAACGATGATTTTTGCACCCGCTCGCCAGATGACGTTTTCGAACAACTGTGCGACGATGTAAAAAGTAAAACGCGGACTTACTCGTGTTTTATTGCTATTTCAGCCGAACGATCGGTTGCATCCTCTTTGTTCGCCGGCCTGGAGTTTCAGGAGGTTGGCGCAAGTGCTTTCGAACTGAGCGATGTCGTGAAGGAATGGATCGGCATTCGTAAGGAAGGAATCACAGTCCGATTGGTGGTGTCTGCGGCATCGCGTCTCAAGGCCGCGAGTCAGGCGCTTTCCGAGATATCCAAGCTGATACAACTGCACGCTCTCTATGCAAATAGCGTCGCAGTTGGCGCGTCGGCGAAAGTGTTGGTTGAAGAAGAAGGTCAATATGAGGTCGTCGAGGTTACGCCGAGCCGGCATTTTGGCTTGGAGCCTAGAAGAAAAGCAGAAGAGCTTTCACGTGACCGCTACCTGATGCTAAAGACAAGGCTCCGCGGGCGTCTGGCGAACTTGTTGGAATCTCACTCGTTGGCTGTTTCTGCGAACGATGCCAGATCGGCGGTTTTCCATCTCTGGACTGCACTGGAGACTTTAGCCAGTGGTCTGGGCTCAGAGGGGATTGGCGATCGCGTAGCAAACGTCGTGGCGCCGATCGTTGCTTGGCGTAGAGTCGACAAGATTGTGACCTACCTTGCCTTCAGTGCGCATCAACTGCGGGGGCACGCCGGGCTCAAGTATGATTTGAGTCTTTTCCCTAGATCGGATGGGAGAAGCATTCATAAATTCGATATTTTGAAATGCGTCACTGGGAAATTCAAAAACCCCGAGATTATGGCGGCGTTCGATTTGTTTGGACAAAGTCCGCTGTTGAATTTTAGACTCCATCGTACTTGGCATGAGTGCTCCTCACCCGTCGAGTTGCGGAGTACATTGCAAAAATCACAGAAGAAAATCAAATGGCAGGTGATGCGCTTCTATCGCGCAAGAAATCTCCTTGTTCATTACGGAGAGGTTGACCACTTGGCTCTGCGACTGCTTGAGAACGCGCAATATTATCTTTCCACGTGCGTTGGCCGCGTGCTAAACGATTTGCAGGCAAATGAATCGTGGGAGCTCAATACATCGCTGGAATTTCAGCGTCATCGTTTTGAGAGTCTTTTGCGTCGTCTCGATGAGCGACCGAAGGAGGTGAGTGCTAACGAATTGTTAGTTCACGCAGCGCCTGCAGATGCAACGCATGTGATTTGGCCGGATTTTGACAAAAAGAAGAAAAAGTCCGGGCATCAGAACTTGGAAACTGGTGATGCGTTGTCGGTCACGGCAAGCGAGTGAACAGGAATTCGTACCGAGCGCGAGTTTGCAGGTCGACGAAGTAACGCGAGGAGCATCGACGCGCGACTGTAGCAGTGGGCTGGCGCGTCGATATCACGATGAACTTGTGTGCCGGAGAGTAGCTTTACTCCGGGGCAATTCCCTCTGACACGAACCACGCCTGCATGAGGTCGGCTGATGCTTGCAGATCCGTTGCCAGCATGCTCCGGAGGTCGCCATAAGCCTCGTTCACGCGTCTATCGTTCGAGAGGATGCGTCCAAAATGGGACGCAATGAGAACATAATGCTGATCGAACTGATGGTTCAACTCAGTTGTCGGCTTCATCGTCGAGATATCACCTCCGTCCCGTAATGCGAGCAGAGCATGACGGACCATCAGATAATCAAATCTGAAATTCGAACTTGCGGAATCCGACAGCTCCGTTGCGTCATCGCTTGAGAGCCGATAGTCAGTTTGCAGACTTTTGGGCGCGATAAAGTGCGTCATCATGTGTGCAAGTGCAAGAAGATCTGTCATCTCAACTCGACGACTCCGAATAGTTTTCAGAATCTTTTCCGGCAGTCGATTTTTTAAGATTTCAACGTATCTTGAGGTTCGACTCTTGGCAAGTTCGGCGTCGAGATCTGCGGTGTTCAGCCTTGCACGCGCGTTTTCAATGTGCTTTTGCAAGTCGATATCGTTGTCAGCCCTAGAAGAGGCGAGATCGGTAATTAGTTTCCGCACGAAATCAGTATAGGGCTGAGAAATTACCTGATCGGGGGTCAAGGGCAAAGCTAAGCGGGCTTCGGTAGAAAGTAACTCGCCTACGCTCGGTGCTGCGAGTACTCGGCTTTGATGTCCGTCGAATGCGCGCAGCGCTAGCTTCATCGTTGTCAGCCAATGCTGGTTTTTGCACATCTCTACGATGGCTGCATCAGCTATAACGAATTTGGCGTGTGGGTCCGTGTCGATGGTCGAACCAATAAGGCCGCTTTCGAGAACGTTAACGTCAACTACATAAATTGCCATCTGATTTCCTATTGGGATTGCTTTGATTTTTCTGCGAAACCTGCGGTGATTTGTTCGCGACGGTAATTTGCGGACGACGCCCTTTGATCTTTGAGAGGCCAGTATACGACCGGCCGATCCGTCCGCCATGGAGTTCCACACTGCTGAGTTATCTGCTACCCGGCTGATTTCCCGATTTCAACATTTTCGGGCGCGAGTTTGAAGGCAACTGCTGCTGTGCTGCACTATTGCTCCAAAATGTGCGCCCATCGACATAATTGCATTTGTTCCGGCGCATTGAATGGCTGCATGATCCTAGTCGAAATTGTTTGCCGGCGTCTTTGGAAATTCGATGATGTCTACTGCATAGCCTTTGCGCCCGAGAAGGGCGATGAGCCAGGACGGACCGGGAAGATGCATGGCGCCCACGTCTATCACGGCGTGTCCCTCGTTGAGATAGCCTTCTAGAGATTGGAGCCACGCGCGATTGCGCTCGACGACCATGTGCTGATCAAATTCCGCTGCCGCGCCTGCGGAACCGAGCGACTCAAGCGTTACCTTGCGCATAGCTTCGTAGTCGCCGGCGTTCAATGCATCGCAGATCTGCTCCAGTACAGTCTTCGGATCGTGCGGGAGTGCCCACCGGAATCCGCTTAGATTTGCTTGCGGCGATATCTTTCGACGCTCAGTTCTACCCAGTTGTCGCCCTCTAAGACTTCGGGATGAAGACCATAGCGTGTCGCGATGTTGAGCAGCTAGGTATCGCGCGAAAGCGCGAACCTGAGCAGAGGACAGATGGTGTAGGCGAGCGCGTTGGCCTCGTGCGGTGTCGCGTCGTCAAGTCGTTTGCGCGCAGCTTCCTCCGACAAACCCGCGCATTTCGCACGATGAAGGTAAGTGGCGACTTCGCCTTCCGTGAGCTCTGTCCACCATTTGCTCCCAACTTCCGGCGGCAACCGCGAATCACCAGTATGCTCGACAACGAAATGTCGGGCACCCTCAAAACGCCGGCGAAGGCTCGCGTAGGCCGTCAACAGGCCCGTGGAGCAATCCGATGAGTACGCTTTCCTGCCCATCAGGTGCCGTCACACGCAAAATCGGCACGTCGGTCGTCGGGGCCACGATCGCGATAGACGCTGCAGCAGCGACAACTAGGGCAGTCGCGCCACGAAACGCCGCACGCAGCCCACTCCGGCCTACATTACTTAACATAATTAAGATTATCGAATTTTCGAACGATCGTGCTTTTTAGGTTGGATGATGTCTGGAGAGCACCTTGGCCGCCGGCACGCACATCGCGAACCCTGATATTTGATCGCGGGGCATAGTTCATCCGCCTGCAATCGACATCGGCCTCATCGCGTCGGCTGGCCAAACAGCCGCGGATCCAGCATAAAGCGTTCCGTGTTGATCACCTTTACGCTTGCCATTTCCGGATGCATCGGGTTCAGCAGCAGATTGAAGTCGGTAGGACAAACGACCGACGGGACCCGCATCGCCAGTTGCTCGCCCGCTTCAAGCCATTGCCGGCCAAGCGCCCTTGTGGCTGCGGGATCGCTCGTCAGGTCCGCCCAACCCTCTGGGAGATCCGGGACAAGAGCGGCATCGTAGACAGCGTCCGGCACCTCCAGCGTCACGAGGAAATAGCCACCGGCCGGCAGCAAGCCCGCCATGTGCACCAGCGCCTCAAGCAGCGCCGTCGAAGCGTGGCAACAGGTGTAAAGCACCCGCATGCCACGCGGGTTCCAGCGGCCGCCGGCGATCGCCGCACCATTGCCGCTCAGGTCATCGGCACGGTAATACCCGCGCCGCTCTTTCGCCAGGCGGTAAAGCCTCATGCAGACACGCCGTGAATGACGCGCAGCAGGATCTCACGCACGCGGTCGTAGCCCGGTTGCGAGTCGAGCACCTCGAGCGGGCTGAGTCCACCCAGTTCCGCATTCGATCGCTGCATCCACTCGGCGGCCAGCGCCGGGTCCTCAAACACCTCGACAGCAAGTTGGCGCACATAGAGCACGCGCGCAACACGATCCGACTCGGCTGGCGACAGGCGCTCTGCGCGCGCCATCTTGCGCAGGATCGTCGAACTCGGCAGATTGAGACTCGCGAGCAGCGTCTGCACCGGCACGTGCAGCAGGTCCTTCGCCACGCGCTCGATGATCGCCGCTTCCATGCCTTCCCGGATCTGCCGGCGTTGCTCGAGCGGGTCGAGCCTGACGAGGAACGTTTCGATATCGTCAGCGTGGGCACCGGGTCTGCCAGAGCCGGCCAGGGCCTTGCCGGCATGTGCGGCACCCGGACGCGCGGCCGAATGACGGCCGGACGGTTGATTCAGGGACATGTTGCGCTCCTCCCAGATGGGAATTCCATGACTCCCATTTTAGATAAATCTCAAACGGGAATCAAGGCTCTCCCATTTGATTATCCTTCGACCTGGTCGTAACATGCAGGCAACGTCCGTGCGACAAAGCGCAAGGCGAGACGGCTTCCGAGATCAAGCTCGTTCTTGTGCGGTATCGCAAGGTAGCGGTCAGAGGTTTCGAGGTCGTCAGGTAACTCCTCATCATCGAACGCCTCGCTGGAATCGGAAGTCCAGTAGACTTCTCCCGTATCGAGCGAGAGATATGCGCTATGTTCCATCGGCGCCGCGCAGCTGACAAAGTCGAACGCCATGGAAAGATCGTCGTGCCTGACTGCGACCATGGCTCTCCTCCGCCTGGGTTATAACCGTTCGAGGCGCCGGTTCGCAAACCGGCTCGGGGCCGGGGATGGCCGCCCGTTTTCCGCGTCGGCACCGCGACTCAAAGCTCATCGCTCGGATCAGCGATCTCGAGCCGGAACTGCCATCCTTCCATGCTCATGAGCATTCGCCCAAGATCGTCCCATGAGACCTCCTTGCCGTCGACGACCACGAGTGGCAGGTGGTCTGGCTGGGATTCGTCCCATTCGATACGCCCGCGCACCGTGCTGTCAATGATCCGGCGTTCACGAAAATCGACGTGCCTGACCGACAGCGCGCGACGAATCTTCTCGACGAGGCGCCCGAGCAGCACGAATACATCGTCGTCAGCTTCGCCGATCAGCTGGAACCGGTAACCGGCGGGAAGCTCCCCTCGAAGCTCGAAGCCATCCAGCGCAATCCGGGCGCCCAGGAGCCGGAGCTGGAAATGGAACTGGTGGGTGTCCCCCTCACAGTCAATCAGCTGGATGGGGTCGAGCCGGACGTTCTCGAAATCGGTGAATCCGGCGGACGCAGCAATCCTGGCATTGAAGCACGAAGTGCAGAGTAACTCATAGTGGCCATCGCCATAACCGCAGTGGATGGTGTCCCAGGGCGGCGTCTGGTTGCCGCATTGTTCGCATCGCCTGTGTGCCATGTCGTGCCTGCTGTAACGTTTTCCCTGCGATCGCCAGGATGTTGATTTCCGGTTGCCGTTTTCGACACTACTGACCGGACGTTGGGGGCAACATGCGGCCGCGAAGGCGTATTGGGGTGCGCAGTAGCTGGCGAACGGATACCGCTATTTTGACAGACACGACGAGCTGCGCGTAACTGGTGCCAGGTGTCTGGCGCGACGTGACCGGCAAGGTCAAACGCCATTCATGACCGGCGCGTTCGATGAGGTCGTGCCGCACGGTGGGTTCCATGCGGTGGCGCTACAGGACTGATATGCCCGAAGCTTTAGAACTGGCACCGCGTCGATGCAAAATATATAGGAATACAAACAAAAACTAGCAAAACTTCGATCATTAGCGCGACATGACGAACATTCTACCGAGCGCATCCGCATCGTGCGGCGGCTCGATTATCTCAAGGCGCATCGCACGAGTCATCGATCGTGGCAAGTTTGGCGAGGCTGCCATCCTGCTGCGCGGTCAGATTACGCAAAGCAAGCTAGAAGTGCGAAAGATCACGCCGTCGATGCTCGCGACGGCGCGCGACGAAAAGCTCCCTTTCGTGAGCTACGAAGTATCCCTTTTCCGGACACCGTCACTCGCTACGACTGGTCCGGAGCCAGATGTCGGGGCGTGCAATGTTATCGAAATTACGACGGATTATTCCCGGCGACGCCACTCGCTAGTCTGCGGCGCACCTTGGGCGCAGTCCTCCGGAACCACCTACGCATCGGTGACCGGCTGGCAAGAAAAAAGGGGCTAGCGCTGGCTCAAACACCCGGTTTGAGCGGCGGGCCCCTCTATACCGCTCCCTCAACAAAGCACCGTTTCATCGATGCGTTTTTCGCCCAGGCGGAGCTATACCGCCGTTTCAAGTCCTGCAGGCGTTCGTCGATCAGCATCGCGACACCTTTGGGATCGAGCAGATGAGGTGCTGGAGGAAACCTACATGAATTATCAGCCTCAGACGCGCCGCCCGTACGGCGTGATGGAATGGCCCGCGCTGCTGCGCAAGCTGGATCGGATCGATCCTTCGTATCGAGAATAACGCGCGGCGTCCTTGCCACGCCAGCCAGCTTGGCAAGGACGAACGAAGCGCGCTTATTTATCCCAGAGGAGCCGCCGAAGCGTTCTGCCCTGCCCTGCGCCGATAGAGCCCAAGCGTCGCGCCCAGCCCGCACAGCGCCGCGAAACTGAGCCAGTAGCCGGGCGCGGCCTTATCGTGCAGGACCTGAATGAGGAACGTCGACACGGCGGGCGTAAAGCCCCCAAAGAGCGCGGTCGCGAGACTGAACGCCAGCGAGAAACCCGCCACGCGCACTTCCGCGGGCATAACTTCGGTGAGCGCGGCGACCATCGCGCCGTTGTACATACCGAAGAAGAATGAGAACCACAGCAGCACGCTCAGCATGCGGCCAAAACTCGGCGCGGCGGCGAGCCACGACAACGCCGGATACGCCGTGAAAATTGCGAGTATCGAAATGGCGAGCAGAATCGGCTTGCGGCCAATGCGGTCCGACAACGCGCCGCCAATGGGCAGCCAGATGAAGTTCGACACACCCACGAGCAGCGTCACCATCAGGCTGTCTTCCGTGGAGAGCTTGAGCACAGACTTGCCGAACGTCGGCGTGTACACGGTGATGAGATAGAACGTGGTCGTCGTCATCGCCGTGAGCAGCATGCCGCTAATCACGATGCGCCAGTTGCCGAGCAGCATCGCGTAGATTTCGCCCACGCCCGGATGATGCCGGCGCGCCTTGAACTCTTCGGTTTCCTGCAGCGAGCGGCGCAGCATGAACAGGAACGGCACGATCGCGCAGCCGATGAAGAACGGAATGCGCCAGCCCCACGCGCCGATCTGCTGCGCGCTCATCCAGTGATTGAGCGCATAGCCGAGCGCCGCCGCGATCACGATGGCCACCTGCTGGCTGGCCGACTGCCAGCTCGTATAGAAGCCCTTGGCGCCGGGCGTGGCCATTTCCGCGAGATAGACCGACACGCCGCCCAGCTCCGCGCCCGCCGAAAAGCCTTGCAGCAGCCGCCCGATCAGCACGAGCGCGGGCGCGAGCAAACCGATGGTCGCGTAACCCGGCACGCAGGCGATCAGGATCGTGCCGCTCGCCATGATCGACAGCGTGACGATGAGGCCGGTGCGCCGCCCTACTTTGTCGATATACGCGCCGAGAAAGATCGCGCCGAGCGGACGCATCAGGAAGCCCGCGCCGAACACGGCGAACGTGAGCATGAGCGAGGCGAACTCGCTCGACGTCGGAAAAAATATCTTCGAGATCGACGTGGCGTAAAAGCCGAACAGAAAGAAGTCGAACTGTTCGAGGAAGTTGCCGCTCGTCACGCGCAGGACGGTTGCGGCCTTGGAGCGGCTCGAGCCGCCTGGCGCGCCGGCGCTCAGGTCTGTGGGGGTCATGATTGTGTCTCCTCTAGTTGGTATGCCGGCGAGCGGCGCGATGTTGCTGTGGTGCGTCACTCGCCTAGTCAGAACCCAGGCCCAGCGCATTGGGCTGCCGCTTTTCAACGGATGATTTCAGCAACGCCACCGCTCGGAAAACGCCGTGCGCGAACTTGCCATACGGCAGCGTCGCAAACAACGCCATCACGATCCCCAAGTGCACCGCCAGCAGCCACGGCATGCACGCCGTGGCGCGAAACGCCAGCAGCGCGAGCCCCGAGGCGCTCGTAAGCAACAGCAGCGCGATGAAGCCGCGGTCCATCGGCCGCTGGCGCGCATCGCCCTGTTCGGGATGTCGCTTCAGGTTTAGCCACAGTAGCCCCGCCGGCCCGACGATCAGCCCGATACCGCCCGCCGTGCCCAGCAGCACCGGCACGCTGAGGAATGCGTACGGAGCTTCGAGGCCGAACAGGTAGTGATAGAGCGTCGCCACCACCGTGGCCGAAAAGCAGAGCATAAACCCGTAAAAGGTGAAGTGGTGAAAGCGCCGCCGCGCGAGCGTGAAGGCGTCGCTCGACTCGTTGCAGCCGTCGCCGTGGCCGCCGTCCAGATATTTGAGCGTCAACGCGTTCTTTGCCGCTTCCGCCATGGCAGGCGGACTCGCGCTCGCCGTGGCCGGGGAGACGTCGCGCCAGAAGCGCGTCACGCCAATGCCGAGCGCCACGACGGCGAACAGAAACACCGCGCCGAACAGCGCCGCGAGCAGATTGTGCGGGAAGATCGCGTAGAAGTTCGCGGGCGCGACGTCGCTGCCAAGGCCGCCGTGCATCGCCGTGCCGAGCAGCAAAAAGAGCGCGAGAGCAGCCGCCAGCGCAACGGCGAGCGTCAAGCCATTGCGCTTGTACAACGAGCCCAGCGCGACGGGCCACGCGTATTCCGTGTAGGTTTCGAGGCGCACCTTCGCCATTGCCTGCGGCACGTTCACGGCGAACTCGTGCGGCGGAGCGTACTGGCACGCGTGATAGCACGCACCGCAGTTGTGGCAGAGGTTGGCGAGATAGTTGACGTCGGCCTTGCCGAACTCGAGGCGGCGCGTCATCGCCGGGAATACGGCGCAAAAGCCTTCGCAGTAGCGGCAGGCGTTGCAGATCTGCATCTGCCGCGCCACTTCGCCTTCGCTTTCGGTCAGCGGCACGATGGGAATCACGCGTGAGCCGCTGCCCTGGGTCCCCTGAAGCGTTTTCTTTATATCGGCCGGCGCTGTGCGCGTGTGTTCGGTCGCAAGAGCGTCAGTGCGCTGCATGGTGAGTCTCCGTCGTCTGAAGTGCGGCGCGTGCGGCCTGCGTGCCGGCAATGCGCCCGAACGCTGTGCCGATCGACATGCCAACGCCCGCGGTATAACCCTTGCCGAGCACGTTGCCCGCCATCATCTCGCCCGCCACGAAGAGGTTCTCGCTCGCCTCGCCGCCAAAGTGCACCTGGGCGCGGTCGTTGGTCTTGAGGCCGAGATACGTGAATGTGATGCCCGGCCGCAAGGCGTAGCCGTAGAACGGCGGCGTGTCGATGGGGCGCGCCCAATGCGTCTTGGCGGGTGCGAGGCCTTCGGTATGGCAGTCGTCGAGCGCGGTGTGGTCGAACGTGCCCACGCGGCACGCCTCGTTGTATTGCGTGAGCGTTTCCATGAAGCGGGCTTCCCGCAGATTCAGCCTGCGTGCGAGTTCGGGCAGCGTGTCGGCCTTCTCGCCCGGAAAGACGGGCGGCATGAAGCGGCCGATGGCCTTCGCGTCGATGATCGAGTAGCCGATCTGCCCCGGCTGCTGCGCCACGAGCCGGCCCCAGATGGCATAGCGCTTGGGCCAGAAGTCTTCGCCTTCGTCGTAGAAGCGCTCGGCGTCGCGATTGACGACAACGCCCAGCGAGACGCAGTCGATGCGTGTGCATATACCGCCGTCATAGAGCGGCGCGCGGGCGTCGATGGCGACACAGTGCGATTGCGACGGATCGCCGATCATGTCTGCGCCGGCGTCCATCATGTGCCGGATCAGCACGCCCCTGTTGAAGCGCGTGCCACGGATCAGGAAATTGTCGGCTGGCCACTCGCCCCGGTCGTTCTGCCCCCACGCCTCGCGCAGCCATTCGCGGTTCGATTCGAAGCCGCCCGCCGCCAGCACGCAGGCGCGCGCCTCAAAGCGCTGGTTGCCGCTCTTCGCCGCGACGAAACGGCTGCCTTCCAGTTCCAGAGCGTCGACGGGTGTGTCGTAGCGAATCTCTACGCCCAGCGCTTCCGCGCTGCGGTAATACGCGTTGACGAGCGCCTTGCCGCCGCCCATGAAGAAGGCGTTCGTGCGCGCCACGTGCAGCGCGCCGGAAAGCGGCGGCTGAAAGCGCACGCCGTGCTTTTGCATCCAGGGGCGGCATGTAGACGACGCGCGGATGGCGAGCCGCGCGAGGTGTTCATTCGTAATCCCGCCGGTTACTTTCAGCAGGTCCTGCCAGAATTCTTCTTCCGGATAGGCGTCAACCAGGACGTCCTGCGGCGCGTCGTGCATGCAGCGCAAATTGCGCGTGTGCTGGGAATTGCCGCCGCGCCATTCGCGTGGCGCCGACTCCAGCATCATCACCGAAGCGCCCGCTTCGCGCGCCATCAACGCCGCACAGAGTGCGGCGTTGCCTCCTCCGATCACGAGTACATCGACCATCGTGTTTGCCTCCTTTCGGACGCACTCTAACGGTCGCGCTCGGCCTCCGCCATCAGGGGGGCGTCAACGGGCCTTCAGTTTTTGTGAAGACCTCCGCCTGGCGCAGGCGCGCCCCTGGCCAGCGGCCTTCGCGCACGAGCTCGCGGGCCACGTCGGCGAGCACCACACGAGCGGCGAGCCCCGCAGGCGAAAGCTCGTCGTCGGAGACGCTCGCGATCATGTTGGGCCGCGTTGCGTAGCTTTCGGCCACCGGCACGCTGGCCAGCACACCGTTCTCCGGCCGCGCGAGCGCGGCGCCGGGCTGGATGGTCGCAGCGCTGCCCGCGCGCACGAAGTCCATCAGCAAAGCGAGGCCGTCCACCTCGGCCACGATGTTCGGCTCATAACGGGCGCGCCGGAACGAAGCGGAAAGCAGCGAGCGCAAACCATGTACGCCGCTGGGCAGCACAAGCGGCAGCTCGCCCAGTTTCCCGAGCTTCACGGATACGCCGGTTGGCATGCCTGCCAGTTCGGGAGCGCCAATCACGAAGAGCCGCTCGTCGAGCAGCGATACCACGCTCCAGCGCTGCGCGGGTTCCGGGCGGAACAGCACGGCCAGATCGATCTGGCGCGCGCTCAACATGGAGGCGAGATAGCCGGAGAGGCTTTCGACGATGCGCAGGCGCACATCGGGATAGCGCGTGCGCATGGCCTGCATGAAGGCGACGCCGAGTACGCTGGCGGTGCTGGGCGCCATGCCCACGCTCACGTGGCCCGAGAGCCGGGCGGCGCGGGCGGCGAGCGCAGCATCGTCGATATGGCGCAGTGCGAGCTGCGCCTGGCGCCAGAACGCGAGACCGGCGTCGGTGGGCACGACACCGCTGGAGGTCCGCTGCAGCAGGCGCGTAGACAGTTCGCCTTCCAGACGGCTGATCTGCTGGCTCAGCGCGGAAGTGACAACGCCGAGTTCCAGCGCGGCCTTGCCCATGCTGCCATGCTCGACGACGCTGAGAAAATAGCGTAGCTGTCTGAGTTCCATTTCACGATCGGCGAAGACGAGAGTTCGCCGATATTGTCGCAGAATGGCACTCGACGCAAAGGGCTTCTCGCGGCGCCTGGCGCACCCGTCATGCCAACGCTCGTAACTCGCCAAGGAGAAACTCATTCCCCATTGATTGCTTCCTCCCTATCGGACTGACTACCCGTCATATCGAGTTCTCCAAGCTCGCGGAGCTCTCTGCAGTCGGCAGGTCGCGCAGTGTCTGGATCCGGCGCGCAAAGGTATCTGCCGACGCTACTTAACGCCGTCGAATGATGAACCGATACAGCAGCATTTCAGTCTGAAGCGGGTTCGCTCGATGCGACCGATGGCTCGCGAAAACCGACCGCTACGACATGAAGCGAAGTTCCCGAGCCGGATATTTGTCAGTACGGCATCTGTGCTAGTTGCGCTGGAGCGCGCGACGCACTCGCGAATTCATGGCGCGGCCGACTGGCAGCCCAATAGCCGAAAGAAAGTATCGCGCCTGCGGGAAACCGCTTTCAGGGTAGCGCTCGAAAATTCGGTTGAACTCCTCGACCAGCGGACGGGCGCGCACCGGCACGGGCGCGTCAGGCCCCAGCATCAAGGCGGTCTGTCCAAACTTGACTGGTCCAGCCTTGATCAGGGCACGCAGCCCGGAATTCGCGCTGCCGCGCCCGAACAGCTCCATGCCGTATGCGCGGATCATGGCGCGCACGATCGCTTCCGCAGCGGGCGTAAGCGGCGGCATGGCCTCGACCAGGCGCAGATGCAGTGAGCGCGTATCGGGCGCGGTGAATCGTCCGATATCGTCGATGTCTGCTTCGAGACGCTGCACCGGCAGATCCGCGCTAAAAAGCATGAACCGGACGCGTTCATAAAGCGCTTCTTCGTCGGACTGGATGACTGCCATGTCTGTCATTCCCTGTTCCTTGAGGTGGTTTGTTCCCAAATGCTGCCGGACGCACAGCGAGCCGGCCGGACCCGGACCGACCCCCAAGTCCGCCTTGTTCACCCTGCGTCCGCACGGCAGTTGCTGCCTGGAGGCTAGCTCCGTCGGACATACCGGTCCGAAACAACCGAGCGCTGCTGGATCCATGCGACGGCAAGCTCCAGCGCTTCATCGCGTGCCTCCTGGACGTTGGCAAAATCTCCATCGACACCGAGCGTGCGTATTTCGCCCGCCCGGTCGGTAACGACGGCCGCAGCTGTGTAACGGCCACTCCCGGTGGCGGTGACCACCGGCCGGACCTCGCAGCCGTGATACTCGATGACTTTGTCCGTTTGCATATCACACCTCCGGCTGAGCATCATTTCCGAAACAGCTCCGGACACGCGGAATTCGCGTCCGGTCTGCTAAGTACAGCACCTGTCATTCCCCGACCTGCACGCTCGGGTCGCCATCGATTGCACGCTGCCGCGACGACCTGTATCGCAGCGCGGTTACCGGAGAGTTTCACGGCAACCTCGCGCCCACACGCGAGCGCGGAGATGACAACCCAGGCGTTGCGATCGCACAACCATTCAGCCTGCATGTCCCGGCACCACGATATCCGTCGGTTGGCTGCCCGGCACGGGGGACGGCTCCGGCCTCTCCCCACCGCCGTTGCCGGCGGCCTTCCGGCATCGACGTGTTGCGCCCCCCGGGTGGAGCGCGTCGAGGAACGTTCGGCCCTTCCCGGTCAGGTATGCGCGGCGTGCGCCCTCGGCGCAATGTTCCAGCATGACCAGCTGGCGTTCGAGCAGCGCGTCGAGCTCGGCGCGGTCCATGTCGAGCTGGTCCGGCGCCTGACGAACCAGCATCAGGGTCGCAAATTCGTGTGGACTGAGCATTTTCTTCTCCCGTAAAGCAGGGGCCCGAAAGCAGCGGCCCCCCGCAGAAAAACGAAACGTAGTGCAAGCCGGACAGGGGCTGTGCCACCATGCAACGCGGCGCTGTCACGCGAGCAATCGCGCCGGCGAACCCGTGTCGTTCAGACAGCCCGCGTTGATGGCGCGTATCGCGTACTCGACCGTCTTCCGATGCGCCTCGTCCACGCTTGCCCAGTGCTGGGCGTAGCGCGGCAGATGCCAGTCCGCGACCGTCTGCTCCGCGTGCCGGATGCGCACGACGGCCACGTACGTATCGAGGCCGGCATGAGGCAGCGCACAGTGCCGAACCGGAAACGCGCTGGTCTCGATCACGAAGCCCTTCCAGCATTCGCTGCGTACGTTGTCCATAAATACCTCCGCGTGACAGGTCACGCGGCGCGGGCCGTGCGGTCCACGTCGCATGACCGGACTTGCCCCTGTGCGTACGCCTAGCCAACGCTCACCTCAATGCGTCGCGGCTTTGCCTCCTCACGACGAGGAACGGTGAGCTTCAGGACGCCATCGCGCAACTGTGCGTCGATGCGCGAGGCGTCGAAATCGGGGCTAAGCGTGAAGGCGCGTCTGAAGTCCGGTTGAAGCACCTCGCCATGCTGCAGGCGCAGTCCTGATGGAACCGGAATCACTGCCTCGGCCTCGATGTTCAGACTACCGTCCTGCACGCGCACGTCGAGCTTTTCGCGCGGCACGCCCGGCAGGTCGGCATATAGCGTGATGCCGCGGCTGTCCTCGAAGATGTCAACCGCAGGTGAGATCCGGGTCAGCTGCTTCGCAGGTTGCGCACCCTCGCGCGAGGCAACGTCAGTGCGCGACTCACGGGCGGCCAGTTCAGTGCTGTCGTTCATGATGTCCTCCGTGCTTTCACGTACTCCATTTGCGCCGGGCTCACTGGACGGCGATGGCGCGTGGCTTCGACGCCTCGGAACGTCCGACGCTCACCGTCAGGCAGCCGTTCACATAGCGCGCACTGACCTTGTCGGGGTCCGCGTGCTGCGGTAGCTCGATCACGCGCCGGAATGCCCCCATGAAGCGTTCCCTGGCGTAGACGCGCGTCTCGTCGTCCGCTTCAGGTTGCGGCGGCTTGCGCTCGCCACTGATCGTCAGCAC
Organism: Paraburkholderia sp. EG286B; assembly: GCF_040965655.1. Classification (NCBI taxonomy): domain Bacteria; kingdom Pseudomonadati; phylum Pseudomonadota; class Betaproteobacteria; order Burkholderiales; family Burkholderiaceae; genus Paraburkholderia; species Paraburkholderia sp. EG286B. Next base: position 76,183 of record NZ_JBFRCF010000028.1, read on the forward strand.
CCCCTTGTCGATCGAGACGTCGATTGCTGCCGGATCGAGTCCTGGCGCGAACGCGACGATCTCGACGCTGTCGTCGGTGCTGCCGATGTTGACGGGTGGAAAGGTTTCGCTGCGCGTGGCGCGCAGGCTTGCGGGCAAGCCCGCAAAGACGCTGGCCATCTGCCGTTGCAGGCGGTCGAATTCGCCCAGCAGATCGGTGCTGAAGAAAAGATCGCTCATGACTGGCTCCCAGAAACCGGGGCCGCACACGAAGACGAACTGAACCACGCGCTCCAGTCCGCCTGCCCGTGGGAAGCCCCGCCGACAAACAAATCGAAACACGCAGCGCGTATCGCGACTGCCTGAGCGATGCATAAAATAGCGCAAGGAACGGAAATTTCAAGAGGCCCTGCAACATGTCAACCGGGAGGCTTCATGGACCTTTTCGACAGGCTTCAGGAGCAGATCGACACCGTGCGCCTGCCGCTCTTTGCCGTCACCGTCACGGCGGCGGCGCAGGTGAATACGCCGCTCATCGCAATACTCCACTGGCACGGATTCCGGCGCGCGACGCCGCTTGTCCTGCCCGGCATCAAGATCCCGCCACGACCGGTCCCGGGATCGGCCGTCCAGCTCGATGCACCGTGGCACAGCTTCGAGACCGTGGACACCATGCTGCTGGATGCTGCCTGGCAATCCGGCGCGTGGGATGTCGAGCGCGTCGAGCGGCGCGGCTGCAACGTGATCGGCGCGAGCGCCGCCGAGGCATTCGCCTGCCGGCAGGCGTTTGGCGACTACGGAGAAGACGGAGCCCGCGACCGGCCGCTTCTCGATGACGAGATCGATCGCGAGGCGCTGATGCAGCTTGCCGCGTCCAGGGGTTATGTGCGCTGGCTCTTCCGCCCCGTCAAGGGCGGCCTGTGGGGCACGCTCAATGAGCCGGACGACACCTTGGACGCCGACGGCGGACGCCAGCCACCGTGTCCGGTACCACCGGCGCCTCGCCGGCCTGGCGGGCGCGGCCGCACGGTTTATCGCCTCGGCGCCGTCCATCGCGTCCTGCTGTCACGCTGAAACAATTTGTTACAGATAGCTATTTTCACGCCCCCTTGAAGGGCGCGATGGCCGCCTCTATTTCGCTTTCCGCCAGACACTGGCACGGCTGCACCGCAGCGCTCTGCGCGCCGCGGCACCCGCAGCCGGATTCCCTTATTGGTGATCCTTTAATCGCTCAGGAGATGGAAATGCAGATTCGTCCCCTCTACGACCGGGTTATCGTCAAGCGAATCGAAACGCAGCGGACG
>NZ_JBFRCF010000029.1:0-74790 GCF_040965655.1 Paraburkholderia sp. EG286B
ACAGCCTCTTCAGCTACATCGACCTACGGCTTATGCGGTGGGCTCGGAGAAAGTACAAGCGGCTGCGGCAGCACAAGCGACGTAGTGCGGAATGGCTACGCAAGGTGAAGTCCGCCCACCCCTGGTTGTTTGTCCACTGGCGTGTCGTCGGGGTATCGGTTGGATAACGGGAGCCGAATGAGTCGAGAGGCTCACGTTCGGTTGTGTGTCCAGGTAAGGCTGGCGTGTTCAGCAGGAGATAGACCTGCCGGAGTAGAAGTCAGAAGCTCCGTAGCTGGGATAGCAGGGTGGCGGGAAACCAAGACTCTGAAGCCTATCGACGACCGTCTCCTTGGGGGACGTGCGAGTCATCGGGCCGTAATGAAGATGAGCGTGGATGTGGCCTCGAAAGTGAATAGATCCGAGGGCCGAGCCCGCAACCGTGAGGGTGAAGGCAGCATGGGTAGCCGAATTCTGACCGACACGGCTACGCCACTTCGGCGGGGTGGAAGCGACGGCACGATGACAAGGACATGCTAAGCAACTGGATGAACTGATGGGGCGCACCTACCGGCCACTGCGGGCACGGCGACAGGAGATACCGAAGGATGGGGGCAAGGTCCGCGTCCTTTCGATTCCTGCTATCCGCGACCGTGTGGTCCAGGGTGCGCTCAAGCTCATACTGGAGCCGATCTTCGAGGCAGACTTCCAGCCGGGGTCGTATGGCTATCGCCCAAAGCGTACCGCGCATGAAGCGGTGCAGCGAGTGGCGACGGCAATTGTTCAGTGGAAGACCCGAGTCATAGATCTGGATTTGCGTGCCTACTTTGACACCGTGCGGCATCATCTGCTGCTCGAAAAGGTGGCGCGTCGGGTCAATGACCGGGACGTCATGCATTTGCTGAAGCTGATGCTGACGGCCTCGGGTAAACAAGGCGTTCCGCAAGGCGGGGTGATTTCGCCATTGCTCAGTAACGTCTACCTCACTGAGGTGGACCGGATGCTGGAGCGGGCGAAAGAATCCACGCGCAACGGGAAGTATACCTACGTCGAGTATGCCCGCTTCGCTGATGATCTCGTCGTGCTGATCGATGCACACCCACGCCATGACTGGCCGCTGGGGGCGGTAAGCAGGCGACTACGGGAGGAGTTTGACAGGCTACAGGTCGAGGTGAACGAGGAGAAGAGCCGCACCGTGGATCTGAGATGCAAGGAGAGTTTCGGCTTTCTGGGGTTTGACTTCCGTCAACTCCGCAGCTTCGGGACACGGGCGTGGCGAGCGCACTACACGCCAAAGCTGAAGAAGCGTACGGCGTTACTGCGCAAGCTCAAGGAGGTGTTCCGGCGATACCAGTCACAGCCGGTCAATCGGGTAGTCGAACTGATTAATCCGGTGCTGCGGGGCTGGGTGTCGACGAGACCTACATCAAAGTCAAAGGGCAATGGAAATATCTGTACCGCGCCGTCGACAAGGCCGGCAACACGGTTGACTTCCTGCTGCGAGCCAAGCGGGATAAGGAAGCGGCCCGACGGTACTTTGAGAAGGCCATCGATCAGAATGGCGCGCCCGAAACCGTCACCATCGACAAGAGTGGTGCCAATCTGGCCGGGCTGGACGCCGTGAACGCCGAGCGGGAGACGCCTATCAAGATCCGCCAGGTCAAGTATCTCAACAACATCGTGGAACAAGATCATCGGGCGATCAAGCGCCGTACCCGACCCATGTTGGGATTCAAGACATTTCGCTGCGCCCGGATCCTGCTGGGTGGAATCGAGACCATGCACATGATCGCGAAAGGCCAGATGATCGATGGCGCTGGACCGAAGCGCTCCGCTGCCGAGCAGTTCTATTTCATCACGATGTAAGTCGTCCTATCTATATCGTCTCGCTCCGGCCGGACTTTCTTACCGCGACAGAACCGCCAGATGAAACATGGCCGAACAAACGCTCAGATGCTGCTAGTCGAGGCATTGGAAACCTCATCTTCGCCGAACAGCCCGGCAGATTGGCTGCGATGCCGCCATCAAAGCCCATCAATTGTCTTCCGCAATCGCGCCAGCAGCCATTTCTTGAAAGTCTTGACCCTCGGATTGAGGTCTTCGTCTTTGCGGTGAATGAAGTGGTAGCCCTGATGGGTTTGACAGGTATGTGGAAGCACGCGTACCAGCCTTCCTTCCCGAATATCCCGCTGGAAGAGAAACAAGGGCACCACCGTGAAGCCAAGGCCTGAGATGGCGGCTTCCCGCATCATCAGCACTTGCAGGAAGCGTGGAGATTTGCCCAGGTCGGGCATTTGAAGTCCGTTGTGCTCGAAAAAATCCTGCCACGGGTCGTGGCGCGCACCGGCAAAGCTGAGCAAGGGCTGCTTCAGCAAGTCGGCGGGTTCCCGCACCTGATCCAGGTTCTTCATGTGCGGGGAGCACGCTACCACCATTTCAGCGCTGTAGAGCAAGGTGGTTGAATCGTAGCCCGGCCAGGGCGGCGAGCCATAGCGGATATGTGCGTGGATGCGCGGATCGTTATCGATGTCCCCGAGCTCGTGGAGCATGATGTCGATTTGAATATCGGGGTACCGGGTGCGGAAATCGCTGATGTTGTGCACCAGCCAAAGCGAAAAACCGGCGTTGACGGATAGCGTGAGCGCGGGCATGTCCGCACCGCTGCGCAGCGCATGGCTCGCTTCGGCGATCTGGTTCAGGCCCGCCGTGATCTGCTCGTGATAAACCTTGCCCGCTGGCGTCAGGGAAATCCAGCGGCCGTTGCGCTCGAACAGACGGGCTTCGAGCTGCTCCTCCAGCGTCTGAATCATGCGGCTGACGGCGCCCTGGGTCACGTGCAGCTCCGCAGCGGCCGCCGTAAAGCTTTGCAGGCGTGCGGAAACCTCGAAATACCTGACTGCCGTGAGGGAAGGAAGGGGCTTCATACCAGTTCGTGTTGCATGAGTTCATCTCATTCTAACGGACAAGTAATCGTTTTAACTTGCGGACTTGCCCCACCTACACTGTGTCCACTCGAACGACATCAACAGAGACACCATGGACGCAGTGATCGAAACCCAGCCTTTCACGGTTGCCGATGGCGAAGGTTACCGCCAGCGCGCGCTGAAATCCGGCGCGGAATTCCTGAAGGCAGTCGACGGCATTCTGCCCGTTCTGCGCGCCGGCCGCGAGCAATCCGAGCGCGACGGCCGTGTGCCTGACGCCAGCGTCGAAGCGATGATCGACGCTGGCGTGTTCCGCAGCTTCACGCCGCTGCAATACGGCGGTCTGGAACTCTCGCCCGCGGACTTCTTCGACGGCCTGATGCGGATCGCGCAGTGCGACAGCTCCGCTGCCTGGATCGCCGGCCAGATCACCTGTCATGCGCTCGAAATCGCCTCGATGGACCCGCAGCTGCATGAGGATTTCTGGGGCAACTACGGCCCGGATGCCCGCGCCTCCAGCTCCTACGCGCCGCTCGGCAAGACCGAGCCGACTGAGGGCGGCTATATCCTCGATGGCAGGTGGACCTTCTCCAGCGGCGTCGATTACGCCCATTTCGTGATGCTGGGCGGCGGTGAGCGCAACTTCATGGTGCCGATCGAGGATTTGACCATCGACCACAACAGCTGGGACGTGCAGGGCCTGCGCGGCACGGGCAGCAAGGCGGTCATTGCGAACAAGGTGTTCGTGCCGAACCATCGCATTCACGTGCTTGCGGATGTCATCAACGAAAACAACGCCGGCTACGAAGTGCTCAACACGCCGTTGTACCGCGGCGTTTCCTGGCTGACGGTATTCTTCTCGACCGCCGCCAACACCGTGATTGGCACGGCAATGGAAGGTGTGAAGCTATTCCAGGAACAGTCCCGTAATCGCCTGACGAAAATGGGGACCGGTGCGCGCCTGACCGATAATCCGTTCCTCCATCTCAGGTTCGCGGATGCGCTGACCCGGGTGAACGATATTCGCAACCGCACGCTGAACACCTGGCGCCATGTTTTCGATCAGGCCTGCAAGGGCACGCCGGTTTCGCTCGTGGATCGCCTGCGTGTGCGCTACGAATCGGCCGACGCGTTCGCTGCCTGCTTCGATGCGTTCCATGACATCTGGCCGCTGGTTGGCGCGGTGGCTTCGCTGAGTACCAACCCCATGCAGCTGATATTCCGCAATCTGATGGCTGCCCGTGTGCACGGTACGGGTGGTAAGGAATTCGCCGCGGGCTTGTATTCGCGAGCGTTGATGGGCCTGCCGGCACCCGAATTCAAGGTCCAGGACTTCGCCGCCGCCAACTACTGGCGCTGATGGCGCGTACCTCACGGACTGACATGAAGGAGCAGAGACAAATGACGGTGGAACAACAGACACAACCGGTACAAGCGGCGGCCGTCAGCGGGCCGTGGCCCGTGGTCGATCGCGGACAACCGCTTGAGGATAGCCGCGCGTTTCGCCGCTGTCTGGGCCGGTATCCGACGGGCGTGACGGTCATTACAGCGAGGCATGGCGACAATCTGGTCGGCATGACGGTGAATTCTTTTGCCTCGGTTTCGCTGGATCCCCCGCTGATTCTGTGGTCGATCCGGCGCGAATCGAAGCAGGTCGAGGCCTACCGGAACGCGGAGCATTTCGCGGTGAACATGCTCGCGCACGACCAGATGCAGGTCTCGCAATGGTTCGGCAAGGGCCTGCCGGAAAAATTCGAGCGGGTGTCGTGGGAGGCTGGCCTCGGGGGCGCGCCGCTGATTCATGGCGCGGTCGCGCAACTGGAATGCGAGCGCGTTTCGGTGCAGGAGGCAGGCGACCATCTGATCCTGATCGGCGAGGTCAAGCAGTACGCGCACTTCGACGGCAAGCCGCTGACCTTCAGTAACGGCGAATACGTGATGACGCAAGGTTTGCCGAGCGAGCAGACCGCCCGCCCGAACTGATCGGGTGGAGATCGGTGCGGCGGGCGCGTACCGTCGCGTCTACTGAAAAGGATAGAGGAGAACGAATTGAAGATCGACGAAATCGGTTATCTGGGCATCGACGCTACCAATACCGCCGAATGGCGTGCGTTTGCGTCGGATTATGTGGGCTTCGAGGTCCGTGATCTGGCAAACGAGTGCCTCGGCCTGCGGATGGACGACTACGCCTGGCGCATGCTGGTGCAGCCCGCACAGCGCAATGGCGTCGGGTTTCTCGGCATGAAAGTCGAGAGCCTGGAAGCCCTGGAAACGGTGCGTAGCGAATTGACGGCAGCGGGCGTTGCCGTGCACGAAAGCAGCGAGGCCGAGCGTGCCGTGCGCGGCGTGCAGCATATGCTGTGGGCGCTGGATCCGGATGAGAATCGCGTCGAGTTCTTTGCTGGCCGTAGCATCGACGAAAGCGAATTCAAGCCGGGCCGCCCGATTGGCGGCTTCCGTACCGGTTCGCTGGGGCTCGGTCACGTCGTGCTCGGCACACCCTTGCTGGTGGAAATGGAACATTTCTACATGAAGTTGCTCGGGTTTGGTCTGACAGACTACCTGGACACAGAAATCAAGGTGCGTTTTATCCATACCAACGATCGGCATCATTCGCTGGCGCTGGTCAAGACGCCTTCCAGGTTCCTGCACCACGTCATGGTCGAATACAAGTTCATGGACGACGTCGGCCGTCTGTACGACAAGGCGTTGACGATGCCGGGCATGGTTCAGACCAGTCTCGGCCGGCATGCCAATGATCATATGCTGTCGTTCTACTCCAAAACGCCCGGCGGGTTCCTTCTGGAAGCGGGTTGGGGCGGGCGAGCGATCGACCGTGCCACCTGGAAGCCCGAGGAGCTTTGGGGCTTCAGCTTTTGGGGGCACGTACGCAGTTGGGAAACGCCTGAAAACCAGGCCAAGCAGCGCGAACACATTGAGTCTGCCGCCAGGCTGGGTTTGCGCGCGCCGGTCGAAGTCAACGGCGAAGGCGGTTTCGTGAGCCGGACGATGGCCATTTAAGGGCGCGATGCGTGTTTGCCCGGCGGAAAGGCCACGACGTTGTCGTTCCGCACGCAACTAAAACGTCGTGGCCTCCCTTGTTTCTGGGCATTCGTTACAATACCGCCTCCATGATTCTGGCTCATTCAAGGTGCAAAAATATTGTTTTGAGGGGTGGGTGACACCCCGTATGCTTTGTTGACCCCATCACCGGCAATGGCGCAGGACGAATGGGTGGAAAACGCTGGGCACCTGATGGCTAACTGAGTTGGGCTCGGTGCATGCGGCATCCAAAAGAGCAGTCAATAAAAATGGTATTCGGAGACGGAAGTTGAAGCATCGGGTAATGATGGCAGCGGTCGCTGCGATGTTCGCCGGCACTGCGCATGCACAAGGCAGCGTCACGCTCTACGGGGTGATCGACGACGGTATCACCTACATCAGCAACGCAGGTGGTCACAGTAACGTCAGGATGGACAGTGGCGTGGTGTCGTCGGACCGCTGGGGCCTGACCGGCAAGGAAGAGCTGGGTGGCGGCCTGAAGGCAATCTTCACGCTGGAAAACGGCTTCGACTTGAATTCGGGCGCGGCATCGCAGGGCGGTGCGCTGTTTGGCCGGCGGGCATTCGTCGGTTTGTCGAGCGACCGGTTCGGTACGCTGCTCGCCGGCAACGACTACGACTTCATCTACGACTATGTGACGTTCTACACGAACGCCGGACAGATCGGTGGTATGTACTCGTTCCATCTTGGCGATGACATCGACCGTCTGGCTGGCGAGCAGGTGCACAACGCGGTTCGCTACGAAACGCCGAATCTGGGTGGTTTTGCTGCCGGGGCAATGTATGGCTTCAGCAACGTGGCAGGTGCATTTGGTGGCACGCCTACGGTGCCGCGCACACTCAGCATAGGTCTCAAGTACAGCCCGACGGGCAGCTTCAACGCGCCGTATTCGTTCGGCGCGGCGTTCACGAAGGTGGATGGCGGCAACGAAGCACCGGGCGTGGGCACGATCGCCCAAGTCGCGCTGAACGCACAGTCGATCTATACCGCAGCCTTTGGTGGGCTCGTGAAGTTCGGCGACTTCTCGGTCAACGCCGTCTACACCTATACGAATGCATCGAAAAGCGCCTACGGCACCGTGACGGTGAACGCCTATGAAGGCGGCCTGAGCTGGCATGCCTCACCGGCACTGACGATGGGCGCCGGCCTCGCCTACGTCAATGAACGCAAGCTCGGCAAATTCGATATCGCGACGTTCGGCATGGACTATCGCCTGTCGAAGCGCACCGGTGTGTTCGCCGTCGGCACCTACCAGCATGCATTCGGTGGCGCGAGCAACGCGGGTAACTTCTTCGCGGTGACTCCGTATTCGATATCGCCCTCGATGCCAAACGGTGTGGGTTCGTCGTCGACGTCGAGCCAGACGGTCGCGCAGATCGGTATTCGTCACCTGTTCTAACAGGAGAGCTTCATGAGCAGTCCACTAAGTACCAAGATGATGCCCTCCGCGCTGGAGGCCGTGTCGCCCATAAGCAAGGCCACCAGCATATGGATCGTCTGCGGTGCCGCCATTGGCCTGATGTTCGGCTTTGGGCCGATGTTTTTCAGCGTCACGGGCGTCTTCCTGAAACCGATGGCAGCGACGTTCGGATGGGGACGTGCCGACGTTGCGGTATTGCCGATGTTCTCGATGGTCGGGACCGCACTGGGTGCGCCTGTCGGCGGCTTTCTCGCTGACCGTCTGGGCTGGAGCAAGGTCGTGGCAGGTGCGATCGTGTTCATGGCGATATCGATGGCCGCGCTTGCCGCTGCCCCCGCCAATCACGCCTACTTCGCCATTGTCGGGCTCCTGATCGGCTTCTTCGGGGCCGGGACGACAGCGGCTGGCTATCTGGGCGTGTTGCCGCGCGTCTTCGACAAGCGCCTGGGGATGGCGCTCGGATTCGCGATGATCGGTACCGGTTTGGGTGGCTTCCTGGCGCCGATCGCGGCCAACCGCTTTGGCGCGATGATGGACTGGCGCCAATGGTATGGCGCGAGCGCGTTGGTCGCGCTAGTGCTCGGCATCGCGGCGCATCGACTGATGTTCCGCAATCTCCCGGCGCAGCAATACTCTGCCGCGGATGTGCAGGCGGCCGCTTCGGTCGAGGCGGGGCTCACGCTCCGCGAAGCGATGCGCGGCTATCGTTTCTGGTTGCTCGCGAGTGTCATGTTCGTGATATCGGGCGCGATTCTCGGCGGCTTCGTGCATCTTGCACCGTTCGCCAGTGACCGCGGTCTCGGGCGCACGGTCGGCGCGGAGGCGGCGGGTCTCGTAGGTGCGGGTCTGGCGATTGCGCGGGTCGGGCTGGGCGTGGTGCTCGACCGTGTGTTTGGTCCGTTCGTGGCCTGTGCCGCCTTTCTCGTCGGGGCGCTGGGCTTCGTGATCTTCGTGACCAGTGCGTCGCATGTGCCCTCGATGATCCTGCTGGCCGCGCTGCTCCTGGGCATTTCGACGGGCTCGGAAGGCGATCTGATTCCGTTCCTTGCGCGCCGGTATTTCGGCAAGCGCTCATTCGGCGCGATTTACGGCTGTCTGTTCGGCGCGGCGACGCTGGGCGGCGCGGCTGGTCCGTTCGTGTATGGCCTCGCGTTCGACCGTCTCCACTCTTATACCCTGGTGCACGAGGTATCGCTGGCAGCCTGTCTGCTCGGTGCAGTGGGGATTCTGGTGATGGGCCGCTATCCGGCGGAAAAGGCCGGCAACGCATGATGGCTGGACCGTGACGGGTGCGCCAGTGTGCGGTGCCGGCTTGCACCACCAGCAATGAAACTACGGAGTACATATCAATGACCTTGACGAGAGATAACACCTCGAAATTCGTGCAGGCCGGTGCGACCCGGGTGCATTACCACGAAGCCGGTTCCGGCCCCGTGCTGCTGTGTATTCACGGCGGCGCACCGGGCGCTTTCGGATGGGGGAATTTTGGCCGCAATTTGGCAGCGTTGTCGCGTCATTTCCGGACGCTGATCGTCGATCTGCCCGGTTACGGCAAATCCGACAAGCCGCAGATAGACGGACCGCGCACCAGTTTCTACGCGAATACCTTCCGCGACATGCTGGACGCGCTGGGCATCGACAAGGCACATGTGATGGGTCTTGCGACCGGCGGTTCGGTAGCGCTGAAGATGGCACTCGATTTTCCCGAGCGGATCGATCGCCTGGTGGTGATCAGCTCGCCGGGTGGCCTGTCGCTGTTCCAGCCGATGCCGCCCAAGCCGTCCACGCACAATTACTATGGCGGCGATGGCCCAAGCATGGAGCGCATGCGCGCCAATCTCGAAGCGCTGGTCTATGACAAGACGATCCTGACCGAAGAGGTAGTGCGCGAGCGTTACGAGGCCAGTATCGAGCCTGAATTCATGAACCAGGCGCCGGAAGGCAAGGGTGGCGCGGCGGGACAAACGCTGGAGCCGTTGTGGCAGGACCTGCACAAGATCCAGGCCGAGACGCTGATTGTCTGGGGCCGCAATAACCAGACGATTAACTATGACAACGCCCTGTACATGCTGAGCCGGATTCCCAAGGCGCGGGTACATATCCATGGCAACTGCGGCCTGTGGGTGCCCTACGAAAAGATGGAAGAGTTCAATAGCAATGTCACCGGCTTTCTGACGGTGGATCTCACCGCGAGACCTGCATCATGATGAAGCACACCAGCATCTGGCAACACCTGTTCAAGACGCCGCACAAGTTGGGGTGGGTCGATGTCGGCGGCGTTGGCACGCGCTATCTGGAAGCCGGCCCTGCCGATGCGCCGGTGGTGATCCTGTTGCACGGCACGGCCGGCAGCCTGGAGAATTTCAGCACGAATTATGCGGCCTATGCGCGCCATTTCCGCGTCGTCGGCCTGGACATGTTGGGCTGCGGTTGGACTGACAAGCCGGATCACGATTATCTGATCAAGGATTACGTCGAGCACGTGCGCGGCTTCATGGACGCACTAGGCATCGCCAAGGCGTCCGTGGTTGGCGTTTCGCTGGGCGCCTGGGTCAGCGCGGCGCTCGCGTTGGCGTATCCGACGCGCGTCAAAAAACTGGTGCTGGTGGCGCCGGCGGGCATCATTACCGATCCGGAAGAAGAAAGGCGCTATGGCGACGCGGTGCGTAAGAGCCGCTCTTCCGCTGCGGCGGAACCGACCTGGGAGATGGTCTCTGGCGCGCTGACGAAGCTGATGCTGAATCCGGAAACCCTGTCCGACGAACTGATCGCCGTTCGCCTGGAGATTTACCGTGATCCACGCATGAAGGCGGCCATGCCGCGTCTGTTGGCGTTCTCGCTGGGTGGGCAAGCGCTCAGCGAAGAGCAGTGGCGCAGCCTGTCTCAGCCGATGCAGGTGATCGCCGCGGTAGATGCTCCGAACATGTTCCTCGGCAATGCGCATGCGATCGCCAGGATCGCGCCGAACGCACAGTTGCTGGAACTGAAGGGGTGTGACCACTGGGCTCAGTACGAGCAGCCGGATGCGTTCAACGAGCACAGCATCGCGTTCCTGCAGGGCGTTTAATTTTCGCTGACTGATGAGCGGCTCAATACCATTGCCACCCTGAGCTGATTGAATGCCGAAGGTGGCGACGCGCCAACGCAAGCGCGCGACAATGCGTTTTGCTTGAACGGCCGCTTTCCGCATCAGAGTGTGACCGCTTCAGGTCCGCTAGAGGCCGTTCGAGATCACGGAGCAGACCCGTCAGAGTATTGAAGCCTGGATCAAGGTTCGAAAATTAAAACCCATCGACTATCTGTTTCCTAGTCGGCTCCAGGCGTCGCCGCATCTTTCGATGCGCCAAATTGCTCGGCTGGTCCACCGATGGATTGCGTCCATCGGTCTCGACGACACGGCGTACGGCACGCATACGATGCGTCGCAGGAGGGCTTCATTGATTTACCGACGAACGAAGAACCTTCGGGCGGTTCAGTTGCTGCTCGGTGTCGCTCGACGTTGGCTGTTCAGGTCAGGTCGCCAGCGGTTTCCTGGCGGGCAACTTGAGGGCTCCCTCCGACGGTGTTCGCACCGTGGAGGCTTCCTGCCATCTCCCAACAGCGCGTCTGCTTTAGCTTCTTAGTGCAAGCGAGCCGGCCATTGCGCGCCGGAACTCGCGGCCAGAGAGTGGCGATCCGCAAAGAAGAACTTGCATCTGATCGCAGTCGAGCGCGAGCAGCTTGAGCGACTGCGAGACGGTCTCGACGCCGTCGGCGATGACCTCGATGCCGAGCACGCGCGCGAGCGCCACCACCGCGGAAAGCAGCGCCGAACTGCGCGACGACGTGTCGTCGAGACTGCTCACGAACGCACGATTGATCTTTGTCTGATCGACTGCGAAAATCCCGTAGATGACCAAGGCTCGAAAGCGCCGCGCCGAAGTCATCGAGCACCACGGCATAGCCGCGCTCGCGCAGTGCCTGCACGACCTGGCTCGTGCGCCCCAGGTCTTGCATCGCGGTGGCCTCGCTGATCCCGAACATGAGCCGCTGCGGCGCCACGCCCTCTTCCGCTACGATCGCGTCGACACGATCGACGATGCGCGGCAGGTTGAACTGCATCGCCGTGAGGGTCGTCGCGACGGGCATCGGCGCGAGCCCCTCGCGATCCCATTCGACGATATGCGCGCAGATCCGGCGCAGCACCCAGTCGCCGATCGCGACCATCGGGCCCGCATGCTCGGCCACAGGAATGAATTCGACTGGTGGCACGTTGCCGAGTACTGGATGCGTCCAGCGCAACAGGGCTTCAGCGCCCATCATCGCCTTGCCATCGACGGTGAGTATTGGCTGGAACACGAGATCAAATTGCTCGCGCATAAGCGCAACCTGCAGGTCGCGCTGGATGTGCAGCGAGCGCATCGTGGATTGGCTCATGCTGTCCTCGAAGCGGCGGAACGTGTTGCGGCCGCTACGCTTGGCGGCATACATCGCGCAATCCGCTTGGCTCAGGAGTGCGTCGAGCGAGGCGCCCGCGCCATGCGCGAGCGCAATGCCGATGCTCGCACCGATGCGGACAGGAATCGAGCCGTCAAGCACGAATTCTTCTGCGAGGGTCGTCAGGATCTGCCGCGCGACGGCGTCGGCGGCATTGACGGCATCATCCCTGCCGGCGGCCGGCGGCCGGCGGCCGGCGGCAGGCAGCCCTGCGGCCACGACCACGAACTCGTCGCCGCCCAGCCGCGCCACAAGATCACCCTTGAGTGCGCAGCCCGAAATGCGCGCAGCAGCCTGCCGGAGCAGATCGTCGCCGACCTTGTGGTCGAGCGTATCGTTGATGGCCTTGAATCCATCGAGATCGACGAACAGCACGGCCAGCGCCTCGCCAGTGCGTGCGCTGCGCTGCAAGAGTTCCTTCGCGTGAGCCATCAGATAGACACGGTTGGGCAGGTCGGTGAGCGCGTCGTGCGTGCCGAGATGACGGATGGTGTGGGTCGCACGATCGAGCGAAGCGGACAGGCGACTCGCCTGCGTGCCGAAGATCCACAGCGTGCCGATCAGAACGACAGTCGAGGCCACACCCACGGTAAGCGCGAGCGCGTTGGCATCTACCTTGTGCGTGCTCAGGCAGCGGCTGCCTTCCGCGAAGGTGGCGGCGCTCATTCCCGTGTAGTGCATTCCTGTTATCGCGAACGCCATGATCGCGGCAGCGGCGAGGCGCTTCCAGACGATGTAGTCCCGGTGCTAATAGCGCAGATGGAACGCTAGCCAGAGCGCGGCGATAGACGCCCCAATTGCGATGGCGATCGATAGCGCGACGCGCGCGTGATCGTAGTCGATGGATGGCGTCATGCGCATGGCAATCATGCCGGTGTAATGCATGGCCGCCACACCGAGCCCCATCGCGGTGCCCGCCGCGAGCAACCGGCGCGCCGAGAGACAGCCGCGGCTCACGGTGGCGAACGCGACGAGCGCCGCGAGCACGGCTAGCACGGCTAGCACGAGCGAGACGGCGGTTACATCGATGTCGTAGCCCACGGCGATCGGCAGCGTGAGTGCGATCATGCCGATGAAGTGCATCGACCAGATGCCGATGCCCATCGCGCATGCGCTGGCGGCGAGCCACACATGACGCCAGCGGCTGCTCGTCACTGTACTGAGCGTGGCCGAGCCTTCGAGCGCGGTAAATGATGCGAGAAAGGCAACCACCACAGACAGGCATGTCAACAGCGGATTGTAGATACCATTCATTCGCGGCCCTCTGCGTGCTCGTTCTCCTTGCGCATCGTTCTGGCTGGTTCTATTGCCCGCAAGGAGGGTACGGCTCCGGTCCATCGCGGCGCAGGTTCTGTCGCGGTAAGAAAGTCCGGCCGGAGCGAGACGATATAGATAGGACGACTTACATCGTGATGAAATAGAACTGCTCGGCAGCGGAGCGCTTCGGTCCAGCGCCATCGATCATCTGGCCTTTCGCGATCATGTGCATGGTCTCGATTCCACCCAGCAGGATCCGGGCGCAGCGAAATGTCTTGAATCCCAACATGGGTCGGGTACGGCGCTTGATCGCCCGATGATCTTGTTCCACGATGTTGTTGAGATACTTGACCTGGCGGATCTTGATAGGCGTCTCCCGCTCGGCGTTCACGGCGTCCAGCCCGGCCAGATTGGCACCACTCTTGTCGATGGTGACGGTTTCGGGCGCGCCATTCTGATCGATGGCCTTCTCAAAGTACCGTCGGGCCGCTTCCTTATCCCGCTTGGCTCGCAGCAGGAAGTCAACCGTGTTGCCGGCCTTGTCGACGGCGCGGTACAGATATTTCCATTGCCCTTTGACTTTGCTGTAGGTCTCGTCGACACGCCAACTCTTACCGCCCGGGCGCTTGCAGCGGCGGAACGCCTTTTCAACCACAGGCAGAAGCTTGATGGCCCACCGGTGCACGGTCGAATGATCGACCGAGATCCCGCGTTCCGCCATCATCTCTTCCAGATTGCGCAAGCTCAGCGGGTAGGCCACGTACCAACGCACGCACACCAACATTATCTCGAGCGGATAGTGCAATCGCTTCAGCACTTTGGCTACTGCTGGACTCGGCGCTTTCATTATCGTTCACATCATTCTGTATGGTACAGCAGCATACCAGCCTCCGCTATTGCAACAGAACCTCAACAAAAGTCAGTTGGGCGAGATAGACACCTGCTGCTCATGCTCGATCTGAACGAACTGAATCTTGCCGCGGCCGCCTGCGTTTTTGCAGCCAGGAAAGGGATCTGGTGTAAATTGGTGGCGTGTTCGCGATAGCTCCCATAGATAGGGATACCTTATCAATTGAAGAGGACGGCGTTCCAGACGGAGGGCGCAGTGATGCCTTCGGGCGCGAGTGCGGAGAGGTCGAACTGCTCCTTGCGAATGCGACGCGTCAACTCGATACCGGAAATCGTGGTCGCGGCACTTCTGAACCTCTTGAACCCGAGCATCACGTTCGTTCTGAACTTGATATGGCGATGGTCCTGTTCGACCAGGTTGTTGAGGTACTTCGATGAGCGCACCTTCGTGTCCTTGGGAGGCAGGCCATCAATTTTCATCTCACGTACGGCCCGGTGGGACGCGGCGTACCCATCAAGCGTGACCGTCTCCGGTGGCTGGCCGTGAAGCTTGATTGCCTTGCTGAAAAAGGCCTTCGCTGCTGCCACAACGCGCTTCGCCCTGAGCATGAAGTCGACCGTCTGGCCGCTCCGATCTACCGCCCGATAAAGATAAACCCATTTGCCCCAGATTTTGAGATACGTCTCGTCAACCCGCCAAGGCCGTCCCGCAGAGGTGGCGAAGTGGATCCAGCGCTTGATGAACTCGGCCGTATAGCGCCGCACCCAACGCAGGATCGTCGTATGAGAAAGCGACAACCCTCGCTCAGCCATCATCTCGACTAGATCGCGCAGGCTGAGTGGGCGGCGCCAATTAACTTGGCCGGCGCATTGACTCAGGATATTTGTTACCCAACCGTGGTCGTTGCCTCATGTATTTTGCTACCTGCCAGATGGCTGGCAGGGGCGACTTATGGCGAGGCGACTCAGCATGGCAACAAGAAGGGAATTGATAGAGGCAGTCGGCGAGCGTTACCGGGGAGCGGGCCGGGATAGCAAGCGTCAGATTCTTGATGAGTTTGTCAGACTGACAGGCTATCACCGCAAGCACGCGATCCGCGTGTTGTGCAACGAAGTCCGGACACCAAAGGCTAAGCCAGGCCCGCAAAGGCGATACAACGACGAAGTGCGTGCAGCGCTGATCACTCTATGGGAAGCGGCTGATCGGATCTGCGGGAAGCGCCTGAAGGCCGTGATTCCGACTCTGATTGAGTCGATGGCCCGGTATGGTCATCTGTCGCTGTCGCACGACCTGCGCGAGAGGCTGCTCGAGGTCAGTGCGGCCACGATTGACAGACTGCTCGCCGACGTTCGTGATCAGGCCTTCGATGGTCAGCGCAAACGCTCCGGTGGTATCGGCAACGCGATCCGTCGCGCCGTCCCCATCCGGACCTTCGCGGACTGGAACGATCCGTTGCCCGGGTATCTGAAGATCGACTTTGTCGCGCGCAGTTGTAAATTGATACAGCAACGCAGTTAGGAATTGATACACCTCGTTGTAGGGTTGCTCCTTTTGGGCGGCCCGTGATCAGCTACGAGGAGTACATGGAAATCGAGATTCTGCGTCGCCAGGGAAACAGCCTCCGGGACATCGCGGTCGAGACCGGCATGTCAGTCAACACAGTCAGGAAGTATCTGGAATCGGGTCCGCCGCAGCGTAAGGCCCGGCAACCAGTCGCCGGCAAGCTTGCACCCTTCAAGGTCTATCTGGAGGGCCGGGTCGAAGCAGCGAAACCGGACTGGATTCCGGCGACGGTGCTCAAGCGGGAGATTGAGGAGCGCGGCTACACGGGCGGGTTACGCCGGGTGCAGGAGTATCTGCAGAAGCTTCGACCCGCTGCACGCCCCGATCCAGTGGTCCGGTTCGAGACAGAGCCGGGCCATCAGATGCAGATGGACTGGATCGAGTTTCGCAAGCCGGGGCACAAGCTCGGCATGCTCGCGGCGTTCGTTGCGACGTTGGGCTACAGCCGCGTCAGCTACGCGGAGTTTGTCACCGACATGCGTATCGAAACGCTGCTGGCTTGCCATGTGCGGGCATTCGAGGCATTTGGCGGCGTCACCAGAGAGATCGTGTACGACAACATGAAGACGGTGATCCTGAAACGCGATGCCTATGGCAAGAAGCAGCACCGATATCATCCGGGGTTCGCTGACTTCGCCAAACACCATGGGTTCGTGCCTCGCGTGTGCAAGCCATACCGCGCGAAGACGAAGGGCAAGGTCGAGCGTATGAACGGATATCTGCGCTACAGCTTCTGGGTCCCGTTGGTTTCAATGCTTAAACAGGCAGGGCTCACAGCCGACTGCGGCCTGTGCAATGAGCGCGTCAGACTGTGGTTGCGCGACGTCGCCAACGTCCGTGTGCACGGCACTACCAAACGGGTTCCAGCCGAGGCGTTGCTCGAGGAGCGGCCGCATCTTCTGCCACTGCCGGCACCCTACGTGGGACGATCGGTTAGAACGGGCGCGACGCCACATCAGCAGCCGAAACCAGCATCACGGTACGCGAGCCCGGAGTGGAACAGACCGTTGCAGCACCCGTTGTCGGTCTACGACGCGTTCAGCCGCGCGCAGGAGGTAAGCGCATGACGCCACAGATCGAACGACTGACTGTGTTGTGCAAGCAGCTCAACCTGCTGCACTTGCCGACACAGATTGCACATCTCGGCCAGATGGCCGCGAAACGCGAACTCGGCTATCTCGACTTCCTCGAACAGGCCTTGAAGGATGAAGCGATGGCACGCGCGGAACGAATGCGCCGGATGCTGACGCGTCTGGCTGGCTTCCCGGCAATCAAGACGCTTGATGAATTCGACTTCGAATTCGCACTCGGCGTGCCGAAAGCACTGGTTCTCGAACTCGGCAGTCTTGCCTTTGTGGAGCGTGCCGAGAATGTGGTGCTCCTCGGACCCAGTGGCGTTGGTAAAACCCATCTTGCTGTCGCGCTTGGATATCGTGCAACGCAGGCCGGGTTTCGCACTCGCTTCATCACTGCCGCCGATCTGCTGATGCAATTGACGACAGCGTTGCGCCGCAACCAGCTCGAGGAAACCATCAAGCGGATCACGAAGCCCTACAAGCTTCTCATCATTGACGAGATGGGATACCTGCCCATGGACCGGGAGCAGGCGAACCTGCTCTTCCAGGTGGTCGCCAAACGATACGAAACCGGCAGTCTCATCCTGACCAGCAATCTGCCGTTCGGCCAGTGGGACCAGACCTTCGCTGACGATGCAACGCTCACGGCGGCGCTCCTCGACCGGCTTCTTCATCACGCACACGTCGTGCCGATCTCCGGCGACTCGTACAGGTTGAAGGAAAAACGTCAGGCCGGCATGATCAACCGCATGCCACCACCGCACCTAAACGACGCAGACGACATCAAACGCAAACGCAATTCGAAGGAGGCAGCCCCCAGTCATTAACCGCATGAGCGGGTGTATCAAATTACGATTGCGTTTGCGTCCGAAGCTGTATCAACTTGAGATTGCGTTTGACAACTTCGTTGAACATTGCGGTGGCGTCAAAGTCGACGGTGACTTTGTGCACAGTTTGGTGATGACGGACATCGCGACAGGCTGGACCGAGTGCCTGGCGATGCCATTCCGTAACCACGCATTCGTCATTGAGCTTGTCGAGCGGGTACGGGCCGTTCTGCCGTTTCCCCTTCGGGGCCTCGACAGCGACAACGACACAGCGTTCATGAACGAGGCCGTGTTCGACCTCTGCAAGGCGACAGGTATCGAGCTGACGCGCTCGCGCGCCTACAAGAAGAACGATCAGGCGTGGGTCGAGCAGAAGAACGGTTCGATTGTGCGACGGCTGGTCGGCTACGGCAAACTGAGGGGCATGGAAGATACCGAAGTGCTGGCGTCGCTCTACCCGAGCTCGCGGCTGTACATCAATTATTTCCTGCCGTCGTTCAAGCTGAAGTCGAAGACGCGCCACGGCGCGCGCGTAACGAAACGCTACGAGGCTCCGCTGACGCCACTTGAAGGTGTTCTTCGTTCGCCCGCTGTCCCGGAAGTAACGAAACAGCGATTGCGCGAAGAATTCCGCTCGCTTGATCCTGTAGAACTCTTGCGCCGCATGCGTGACGCGCAGCGCCGTCTCGCGGAGTGCCAAGCCACGGACGGAATGGTGGCAGACGCCGGTTCGGCAGCGGACTTGACGGTCGATGAGTTCGTGAAGAGCCTGGCTACTGCATGGCAAGCTGGCGAGGTGCGCCCGACCCATCGCAGGAAGGCTCGGGTGCTGCACGACTGGCGCACCCGAGAGGATCCGTTTGAGCACACGTGGCCAAAGATCCAGGCGTGGCTCGAAACGGAACCTGGCATTACCGCGAAGCGCCTGCAGGGCCGTCTCATCGAAATGGCGCCGGCAATGTATTCAAGTGCGCAGTTACGCACGCTGCAGCGACGTGTAAAGGCATGGCGGGCAAACCGCGCGAGGGAGCTGGTAACCCGAATCCTCGGCGAGCCCGACGCGATGGAAGCTGGCACTGCTACGCAATGCCAGCTTCCATCGCAAGACAAACCCGAGGTGGCGAACACACCAGAGTAACATCATCCCGTGAGGCAACACGACCGGCCATGCTGCTTGATGCTCTCTAGGCTGAGTTTGTAGCGAAGATACCGGCGCACACAAAGAATAATCACGTCGCGGTCAAAGTGACGGCCCGCGAACAACCCGTCCAGATCCTTCAGTTTGCTCATAGCGGGCCTCAAAATCGGTCAGCCCGCAACTCTAACCGATTCGTTGATCGTTGTTTGCACCATAACCGTTGAGAACAGCAAGACTCATGAGGTCGATATAAGCCGCTAACCACCCTACAGTACCGGCCTTGCCCGCTATCATGGAGTTTGACCTCGAGGATGAGGGGCGCCCTTTGGGGCGCTTTCCCGTTGGGGGAGCACACCGACCGCATCGAATCTGCCAGTAGGGCTCTCGTCGCGCGCAAACGCTGAAAAGGGCTTGGCGGGGAGTCGCCGCAAAGCATGTCACTGCAGCGCCGCAAAGGGCAATGTCGACACCGCAAAGCTTGGAAACTCTGCGCGAGACTTTGTCGATACCCCTTTGTAAGGCTGGGTCATCCGCGTTTGCACGCGTGTTTGAAGTCCTGCGAGCGCGCGACGACGCAGATTGGAGCCGGATATCTAGTCGCGCTCGCCAGCGCCGCTGCGTGCCATGCGCCGATAATCCCGCAGAGCACCTTAATCTTTTCTCTCGGATAGCCAAGATTGCGGAGCAATACATGGCCCCGACAGGACTGCCAGATATCTGCAGTCATCGACTGCTCGTATACGAGCGCGGTTCCTCTCCGATTGTCTGCGTATTCGAGCAAGCTAGCTGTCCACCGGGGCCTCGTCAACTCCATCTGCCACGCATGTGCAATTGCGACCTTGCCGTTTTGCGGCATAGAGCGCCCGGTCCGCTGCAGCCACCAGGAGCGTCGGGTCGTGACCATCGCTCGTGTGGAGGACGGCGACACCGAGGCTGATGGTAACAATCCCGGAATTGCTCCCCCGGTGCGGAAGACGGAGGCTTTCTATCGCCTGTCGGATTCGCTCGGCTACGACTAGTGCGCCATCCCGGTCGGTGTCGCGCAATATCAACGCAAATTCCTCGCCGCCATATCGCGCTACGGTGTCAGTAAAGCGCGCGGCCGACGATGCAATTGTTCCGGCGACGATGCGCAGGCATTCATCGCCGCGTTGATGGCCGTAGAAGTCGTTATAGCTCTTGTACGCGTCAACGTCCGTCATGATGACGGCCAGATATCCCCGCTTGTCGGCACGCGATTCCTGTTGCCAGTGATGCCCCAGCTCGCGGTCGAAATGGCGCCGATTGAACAGTCCAGTCAGTCCATCCCGGAAGGCGAGGCCGCGTAACTCGGCTCTTTCGTCAGCGGCACGTTTCTCCAATAGCCTTCGTTCAGTGATGTCTCGGACCGTAGCGGTCAGAGAATCGGGCTTTCCCGAGAACGGTTCGATTACGCAGCGCAGGTGGGCCTCCATCCATAGAGCGCTACCGTTCATGTGTCGGAGGCGACTGGTTTCAGAAGCTTCGACCTCACCCGAGGCTACTTTCGCTATGGTCGCTGCGAGCGCATCGCGGTCATCGGCTAACGCCAGGTCGATCAGATGCGTACCGGTGAGGTGCTCGGGCGAGTGCCCCAACAATGAGGTGATACGCGGAGACACGTAGGTCATCCTGCCGTCCAACCCGAGACTCATGACGATATCAGTCGCATTTTCGGCAAGCACCCGATATCGACGTTCGCCGTCACGCAGCATCATGAAGAGCCGGTTGCGCTGGGCCTGGGTGGCGGTGATGGGCAAAGCGATGCCCAATGCGGCGACGAGGAAAAGCTGCAGGCCGAAGATGCGACCTTGCATCGTTTCATATGGGAAGACCCATAGCGGGCCCGTTCCGCGCAGGGTGAGCGAGACGGCGATTGCGAGGCACAGAAGCAGGCCAACCATGACACCTGCAAGGTCGGCCTGAAATGCGAGCAGGACGATGGGTGGGAGCGCCCAATACAGGAGCGGAAAACGGCTTTGGCCGAACACGCCTACCGTGGCAATGCAAACCACCAGTAACAGGAATGCAGTCTTGCGGCGCTGGTCGGCGCGCAGCAAATGAGCCACGTCACCAGTCCAGAAAACAAGCGCGGCAGGCGTGAAGATGGCGAGACTCAGGGCATCCGAAATAAACCAGTTGGCCAGGTCGGGCAGCAGCCGCCCACTTAGTCGTCCATGCAGTAGCGTCATCGCAAGGACGCCCGACACGGCAGGCGCCAGCAGTACGCCGCCCGCCACAAATCTCGTCAGTGGCCTCACCCGAATCATCTCGGAAACCGTCGAGATGCGTGGTGCAAAAGCAAGGGCGATAAGTACCTCAACGATGTCGGCAGACGAATAGGACGCAGATACGCCGAAACTCTCGCCCACGTAAAGATTGGCAGTCAGATTGCCAAGAACACCGCCGGCGAAAACCCAATACCGTCGCCGAGGCGGTGAGACCATCAGTTGTGACAGCAGCACGGCGTTGGTTAGCCATATTGGCGCGATTTCTCCCGCCATGGTCTTGAGCGCTCCGCTGGCGAGACAGGTGAGCGTTGTTACCATGAACGCTAGCAATAGATGCCTGACGACCGGAGGGTGCCCGGCAAGACCTGACGACCGCGAATCTGCTCGCAAATCGGGCGAGCGGTGAGCAGCCGAATTCCCCATCTTTGTCTCTCTGTATTCTTGGTCTTCGCTTGCATCCCGGATGGATGCGCGGCGCCCATGTGCATGTTAGGAAGGCACGTTAAGCAAGATGTCTTGCTGCCTCACGAATCCATTTATCGGCTAGGGACGGCGAAACTTTACGGGGCACCATGCTGGACGGCCCTAGTTCCGTGGACCGTCTGCGGAAAATACCTGTGTACGCCGCCACTGCTGGCACCCCCGCAAGCGGACCGCGAAGAGAAGGCCACGGAAGTCCGTTCTGCTCAATCCGAACTCGTCCAAAACTGATTGCGAATGCGCTGTCCTTGAACAATAGTCAGAGTGTATTGCGTCGCTCGTGCAATCGATGTAGTTGCGTGCACAACTATAATGGATTTAATTATAAAACTTGTACTTGACCTTAGGAAAACATTTTCTCCGTGGTTCCCCCGTATGAACACAGTCTTCGCCGCTGCCTGGTTCGCTGGGCCGTTTGTGCTCCTCGGTTTTCCGCCTTCTCAAACAGGTCGACGAGGAGCGCAATGGTCTTACTGCACCAAGCACTTATCGGCGCCCAAGCAGAATCGAACGCTTTGATGTCCGCAATGCGGCCCTGCGCAGCGACGCTCTTGAATGGGAGATAACTGGACGGAAAGATGCATCGCAAAAGTGCTTGACTTCCATTGCCCCATAGAAGTCTTACTGTGTCACACAATTAGTTGCGCGCTCTATTGTCGCAGAGGAAGAGAGCCGTCGTTGCATGAGTCTTTGTGCAAGCAACTCTCGCCCGATGGTGAGCGCTGGATTGCTTGCCGGCCCGGCTTTTTCCTGTGGGGTCCACTTTACGATCTGGGTCCTTTCATGCAACAGGTGGTGCGTCCCTTGCGCGTGGCGACGTCGTCACCCAATGAACCTCGAACAGCTCAAAATCTTCGTCGAAGCGGCACGTCATGGCAGTTTTACGTTGGTTGCCGCCAGTCTTGGCGTGACTCAGTCGGCGATCAGCATCTCGATGCGCAAGCTCGAAGAAGCCCTCGATGTCGTGTTGTTCAATCGCATCGGCAACGGCCTGTCGTTGACCGATGCCGGCAGCGCGCTTCTTAAGGAACGTGATCCGCGTAGCCTGAGACTCAACTACTGCTCGACGCGATAGCAAGACGAGGTTGGACCGAACGGGAGAAGAAGCCGGCAATTCTGTTGGCGAGACACCACCGCGTGATGCTCAATGCCTCATGCCTGTTCGCCGGTTTTCAAATAGGGTTCTCCTGGGCGGCTCATATCGTGGCCCGCCCGAGACGATTCGGGCAACAAGGCCGTTTGCAAAGACGCAGTCTGTTTCTGGTATTGCTTCGATGCGACAGCAGCAGCCGACTTGAGGAAAATGAAATTACTACTCCAACCGGCCCACCTGTATGTGCACGTCAAATGTCTGCAAGCGTCGAAAAATCAAACCCCGACCTTGACTCTCGGGAGAAGTCCTTGCAAACAGAATCGGTCGATCCCGGTCCGACACGTTCGGCTCAGTTCGACCCACTCCGATCAGATAACTTTCCCCAAGACCCGGTCAGCACAAAGATGTTCTGCATCTGGTCGCTGATGGATGATGGTTGACGGTTGCTGATTTCATGAAATCAGCAACCGATAGTGGCCAGCGTCGGCGGCCGATTCATGAATTTCTGAATTAAGGTCGTACCACTCGCTTCCTCCGACCTCCGTGGTTTTCCGGATAGACAAGACTGAAAGCCCTGAGAAATCAGCAAGTACCGACAATTCAACCAAGACTGGCACGCACTTTGCTTATAGAGTGCCATGCGCGAAAACATGAATGTGTTCGTAACGAAGGGCAATTATCGGCGGACATAATTGGAGACAGGATGAATAAGAGGGTGGCGCTTTTGGCACTCTTGATGCAGGCACCCTGCATTTGCATTTGCATTTGCATTTGCTCAGGGCGCCGTGACGCCTCGAAGTTTCAATAATTTCTCGACCACCAAGAATCAGGTCGCCGTGCGAGTAGGTCTTCGCCGTGTGTTCTGACGCGACGTGGATAGCTTCGCATAGTAGTCCTACTCGTTGGCGTGATAAGGCATCCATGTCATATTGCGCTATGACGGATCTGCACCCGCACTCGACGGCCTCAAAGTGGGAGGGCAGGTGGCAACACCATCATCGGAATTCGTGAATGTTGATACATGGCTTGGTTGGAGTCTCTGGCATTTATTTTCTAACACCAGGTAAAGACTAACTATGAAGATATTGGTGGCCGTAAAGCGCGTGGTTGACGCGAATATTAAGGTCGGCGTGAAGTCGGATGGTACGGGCGTCGACCTGAGCAATTTGAAGATGTCGATGAATCCGTTCGACGAAATCGCGGTGGAAGAAGCGGTTCGTTTGAAGGAAGCGGGTGTCGCGACCGAAGTGATCGCCGTTTCGGCGGGTGTGACGCAAGCGCAGGAAACGCTGCGCACCGCGCTGGCCATCGGCGCCGATCGCGCGATCCTCATCGAATCGAATGAAGACCTCCAGCCGCTGGCTGTGGCGAAGCTCCTGAAGGCGCTGGTCGACAAGGAACAGCCCTCGCTGGTCATCCTCGGCAAGCAGGCCATCGACGACGATTCGAACCAGACCGGCCAGATGCTGGCTGCTCTGGCGAATCTGCCGCAAGCGACGTTCGCATCGAAAGTGGTGGTTGCCGATGGCAAGGCCCAGGTATCGCGTGAAGTGGACGGCGGCGCGGAAACGCTGTCGTTGACACTGCCGGCCGTGGTCACGACGGATCTGCGCCTGAACGAACCTCGCTACGTGACGTTGCCCAACATCATGAAGGCGAAGAAGAAGCCGCTGGAAACGATCAAGCCCGCAGACCTGGGCGTTGATGTGACGCCGCGTCTGAAGACGCTGAAAGTCGCCGAGCCGCCCAAGCGTTCCGCCGGTGTGAAGGTGCCGGACGTGAAGACGCTGGTCGAGAAGCTGAAGACCGAAGCTAAGGTTATCTGAGGATTAAGCATGACTACCCTTGTTATCGCTGAACACGACAACCAGTTGATTAAGGCTTCGGCGCTGAATACTGTTGCGGCGGCCCGAAAGATCGACGGTGAAATCCATCTGCTCGTCGCAGGTTACAATGTGCAGACGGTAGTGTCTGCTGCTTCCAGAATTGAAGGCGTTGCGAAGATTATTGTCGCCGACGCGCCGCAACTCGAGCAGGGTCTTGCTGAAAACGTCACGCGTGTTGTTCACGATCTCGCGTCCGCTTATACGCACTTTCTGTTCCCGGCAACTTCACAAGGCAAGAACGTAGCCCCTCGCGTTGCTGCTGTGCTCGACGTCGCGCAAATCTCAGACATTACTGCAGTCGTAGACGCTAATACGTTTGAGCGTCCTATCTACGCAGGCAATGCAATTGCTACGGTCCATTCGCAGGATGCCAAGAAGGTCATTACAGTTCGCAGTACAGCATTCGACGCCGTAGCTATGAACAACACGGTAGATGACATTACGTTCCTGAACGCCCCGCAAGATAGCGGACTCTCTGCATTCGTAGGCCGCGAAGTGACGAAGCTGGATCGTCCGGAACTCACGAGCGCGAAGTTCATCGTCTCGGGCGGCCGGGGTCTCGGCTCGGGCGAGAACTACATCAAGGTTCTGGAGCCGTTGGCAGACAAGCTCGGCGCGGCACTGGGCGCATCGCGCGCGGCCGTCGACGCGGGCTTCGTGTCGAACGACTATCAGGTTGGTCAGACCGGCAAGATCGTCGCGCCGCAACTGTATGTAGCGGTCGGCATCTCGGGTGCGATCCAGCATCTGGCCGGCATGAAGGACTCGAAGGTGATCGTCGCAATCAACAAGGACGAAGAAGCGCCGATCTTCAGCGTAGCCGACTACGGCCTCGTGGGCGATCTGTTCACGCTTGCGCCTGAGCTCAACGCTGCGCTGTAATTGCCCCCGTAGCTAGTTCGCCAGATGCCGATGTCATGGGCCACTCGGCCTTCTACTCGGAAACATCAAAAAACCAGGCATGATGTTGTCCCGCGATCAATCGGGACGATACCTGCCGGCGGTTGATGAACTGGCTCCCCTTGATGGTGACCGCGCGCCCCGATCGTGATCGATCGGGGCCGGTCGTTTCGCGGAGTACACGCCCGAGATTGGCGGGGCGCTCATGGACCTGTACACAGAGTGCACTGGTCGAGAAATCCTTTTTTTGAAGCGATGGGGCGGGGTTTCGATTCGCTCCCACTAACTATATGAAATTTTCAGCAAGACGGGAGGCACATGAGTCTGGAAGTTGAAGCCAGGGGAAGCAATCGCCTGCCGGATATCGAGACGGATGTCGCCATTGTCGGTGCCGGTCCGGTCGGCCTTATGATAGCCAACCTGCTCGGGCAGTCAGGCGTACGCGTCTTGATGATTGAGAAGCTCGAACAGATCATCGATTACCCACGCGCCATTGGTCTGGATGACGAATCGTTGCGTGTGTTTCAGGCGATCGGCCTCGCCGATACCCTCGTGCCGCACACGACGCCCGACCACTGGATGCGCTTCACGACCGGCGATGGCTATTGCTTCGCGTCGATCGAGCCACGCACCGACGAATTCGGCTGGTCGCGCCGTAATGCGTTCCTTCAGCCGCTCGCAGATAACGTTCTATGCGAAGGCCTCAAACGTTTCCCGCGAGTTCAGGTGCTGTTCGGCCACGGCGTCGAATCGTTCGAGCAGGACGCGCATGGCGTGACGATCGAAGCGCGCGACGTAAGCGGCGCAACGCGGCGTATTCGCGCGGGCTACATGGTCGGTACGGACGGTGGCAACAGCTTCGTGCGCCGTACGCTCAATGTGTCGTTCGATGGCCGCACCAAGCCGAACAAGTGGATTGTCGTGGATGTGCGCAACGATCCCGTGGGCGAACCGCACATATATCTTGTGTGCGACAACGAGCGCCCGTATGTATCGGCTGCGCTGCCGCACGGCATTCGCCGCTTCGAGTTCAAGGTCATGCAAAACGAGACCGAAGAAGAACTATCGAAGCCGGAAAACATGGCCAAGCTGATTCGCAAACTCGTCGCCGATCCCGACAAGGTCGACTACATCCGCAAGCGCGTCTATACGCACAACGCGCGCCTTGCCGACACCTTCCGCGTCGGCCGCGTGCTGCTCGCTGGCGACGCTGCGCATATCATGCCAGTGTGGCAGGGCCAGGGCTATAACAGCGGCATCCGCGACGCGAGCAACCTCGCATGGAAGCTCGCGATGGTGGTCAATGGCACGTCGCGTCCGAGCCTGCTTGACAGCTACACGGCAGAACGCCGCGCCCACGCGCGCTCGATGACCCATCTATCCGAGGTCGCGGGCGACATCGTCGCGCCGGAAACCAAGCTCGGCAAAGCCATGCGCGGTCTGTTGATCAAGAGCTCGGCGGTGTTTCCCAGCGTGCGCCGCTACTTCGTCGAAATGCGCTTCAAGCCGATGCCGCGTTACGAGCGTGGCATTGTGCTGCTGCCTGAGCCGAAGAAAACGGGTGGCTGGCTGGCGCGCCGTCTGGAGCGCGCGGGTAACGGTCCGCTCGGACGTCTTCTGAATCTGATGTCGCAAAACCGCGCCTCGCTCGTGGGCCGCCTCGCTTATGGCCGCGACCCGCTCGAGAAATCGCCGGTGGGCCGCATGTTCATCCAGCCGCGCGTGCGGACGCCGGAAGGGCAGATCGTCCGTCTCGATGATGTGATCGGCAACAACTTCACGGTGTTGGCTTGGGGCGCGGACCCGACCTTCGGCCTGACCGACGGAGCGCGCGTGATCTGGGAACATCTCGGCGGCCGCTTCGTGTTCGCGAAACCTGACGTGCAGATGTCCCACAGCGACGATGTGCCCGCTGGCGTGCTTGCGATCGGTGACGTACAGAATCGCCTGAAGGACTGGTTCGGCGCGCGTCCGACCTCGGTGGTGCTGTTGCGTCCGGATCGTTTTGTAGCCGGCGTGTGCTCGCCGCAGGAAGTGTCGAACGCAATCATCGAACTGGCAGGCAAGCTCGATCTTGTGATGCACGCGAATCAGTCAATCTGAATCAAAGGAGAACAGGGGATGACCCAGCAGAACATTGAAGCTATCGCGGCACGCCTGCGCGAAGCGCAGCGCACGCGCAAGGCAATCGAGCCGGTGCGCGGCGAGATCGCACTGGGCGGCATTCCGCTCGACGACATGGCGACAGCCTACGCGGTGCAGCAGGCCAACGTCGATGTGCGCATCGCTGCCGGCGAGCGCATTGTTGGCCGCAAGATCGGCCTGACTTCGCTCGTTGTGCAGAAGCAGCTCGGCGTCGATCAGCCGGACTTCGGCGCGCTGTTCGCGAACATGGCCTACGGCGACAACCAGCCGATGCCGCTCGCGAGCCTGATCCAGCCGAAGGTCGAAGCTGAAATCGCACTGGTGCTGAAGCACGACCTCGTACGTGAAAAGCACACGTATGTGGATCTGATCAATGCGACCGACTACGCGCTGGCCGCGATCGAGGTGGTGGACAGCCGCATTCGCGGCTGGGACATCCACTTCGTCGATACGGTCGCCGACAACGCGTCGAGCGCGCTGTTCGTGCTAGGCAGTCGCCCTGTTCCGCTCGCCGATGTCGACCTGTTCAATGCCGCGATGATCCTCGAACGCGACGGCGAAGTGCTGTCGCGCGGCGGTGGCGCGGCTTGCCTCGGCAACCCGCTGAATGCCGCAATCTGGCTCGCGGACCGCATGGCGCAGCTCGGCACGCCGCTGCGCGCGGGCGACGTGGTGCTCACCGGCGCGCTCGGCCCGATGGTCGTAGTGACGCAGCCGGGCACTTATACGGCGAACATCGAAGGACTCGGCAGCGTACGCGCGACGTTTGCTTAACACACTGAGCACTCAATTCATCAGGAAATCGACATGGCTTCGGCAAAACTCAAGGCCGCGATCATCGGCTCGGGCAACATCGGCACGGACCTCATGATCAAGATCATGCGGCATGGCAAGCATCTGGAAATGGGTGCGATGGTCGGCATCGACCCGAACTCGGATGGTCTCGCGCGGGCCGCGCGCCTCGGCGTGGCAACCACGCACGAAGGCGTGCAGGGGCTCGTGAACCTGCCCGTGTTCAAGGACATCGACGTGGTGTTCGACGCCACCTCGGCCGGCGCGCACATCAGGAACGACGCGTTCCTGCGCCAACCCAAGCCCGGCATCCGCGTGATCGACCTCACGCCC
Source organism: Paraburkholderia sp. EG286B (assembly GCF_040965655.1). Classification (NCBI taxonomy): domain Bacteria; kingdom Pseudomonadati; phylum Pseudomonadota; class Betaproteobacteria; order Burkholderiales; family Burkholderiaceae; genus Paraburkholderia; species Paraburkholderia sp. EG286B. The sequence goes on from NZ_JBFRCF010000029.1 coordinate 28,452, forward strand.
GCCGCGATCGGTCCGTACTGCGTGCCGGTCGTGAACCTCGACGCGCAGCTCGCCGCGCCGAACGTGAACATGGTCACCTGCGGGGGGCAGGCCACGATCCCGATGGTGGCGGCCGTCTCGCGCGTCGCGAAGGTCCACTACGCGGAAATCGTCGCGTCGATCAGCAGCAAGTCGGCGGGCCCGGGTACCCGCGCGAACATCGACGAATTCACGGAAACGACCTCGAAGGCGATTGAAGCCGTTGGTGGTGCCGCGAAGGGCAAGGCGATCATCGTGCTGAACCCGGCCGAACCTCCGGTCATGATGCGCGACACCGTCTACGTGCTCTCGGAAGCCGCCGATCAGGCGAAGATCGAAGCCTCAGTCGAGGAAATGGCCAAGGCCGTGAACGCGTATGTGCCGGGCTATCGCCTGAAGCAGAAGGTGCAGTTCGACGTGATTCCGGAGAGCGCACCGATCAACATCCCGGGCCTCGGCAGGTTCAGTGGCCTGAAGACCTCGGTCTTCCTCGAGGTGGAAGGCGCTGCGCACTATCTGCCGGCCTACGCGGGCAACCTCGACATCATGACCTCGGCGGCGCTCGCCACGGCGGAGCGCATCGCAAGTTCGGTCGTCGCCGCATAAAGGACAACGCACATGAGCAAGAAACTCTATATCTCCGACGTGACACTGCGCGATGGCAGTCACGCGATCCGTCACCAGTACTCAATCCAGAACGTGCAGGACATTGCACGGGCGCTCGATAAAGCCAGGGTCGATTCGATCGAAGTCGCGCACGGTGACGGTCTGCAGGGGTCGAGCTTCAACTACGGCTTCGGCGCGCACAGTGACCTCGAATGGATCGAGGCGGTGGCAGACGTGATCTCGCACGCGAAGATCGCGACCCTGCTGCTGCCCGGGATCGGCACGATTCACGACCTGAAGGCCGCATGCAACGCGGGCGCGCGCGTGGTACGCGTGGCGACGCACTGCACGGAAGCCGATATCTCGAAGCAACACATCGAGTACGCGCGCGAGCTCGGCATGGACACGGTGGGCTTCCTGATGATGAGCCACATGACCACGCCGGAAAACCTCGCCGTGGAAGCGAAGAAGATGGAAAGCTACGGCGCGACCTGCATCTACGTGGTGGACTCGGGCGGCGCGCTGACGATGAATGACGTTCGCGACCGGTTCCGCGCGGTGAAAGCCGTGCTGAAACCCGAAACGCAAACGGGTATGCACGCGCACCACAACCTGTCGCTGGGCGTGGCGAACTCGATCGTCGCAGTGGAAGAAGGTTGCGACCGGATCGACGCCTCACTTGCAGGCATGGGCGCAGGTGCGGGTAACGCACCGCTCGAAGTGTTCATCGCGGCAGCGGAGCGCATGGGCTGGAATCACGGCACTGATCTGTACACGCTGATGGACGCCGCCGACGACATCGTGCGTCCGCTGCAGGACCGGCCGGTGCGCGTGGACCGCGAAACGCTCGCGCTCGGCTATGCGGGCGTGTATTCGAGCTTCCTGCGTCATTCGGAAGTGGCCGCGAAGAAGTACGGCCTGAAGACCGTTGATATCCTTGTCGAGCTGGGCAAGCGCCGCATGGTCGGCGGTCAGGAAGACATGATCGTTGACGTCGCGCTCGATCTGCTCAAGCGGCGGTGAGACAAGGGGCAGGCCGGCGCTGTGTGCGCTCGTCTGCCCTTATTCCGATCAAAAGAAAAGGACACCATTTTATGGAACCATCAATAGAGATCGTTGAAGAACGGGTTCTCGCGCGCCTGTATGGCGAGCGTGCGGCGCCGCCCATCACGGTAACGCTCGGCGCGTCATTTGTTTCATTGAGTGATAACGCGCTAGAAGCCGAGTACGTGGGCACCGCGGCGTTCCTGAACCCTGCAGGCCAGGTGCAGGGGGGCATGCTGTGCGCGATGCTCGACGATGTAACCGCGACGCTAGTTACCTCCTCGCTGGGCGAAGGCGAGCATTGCGCGACGCTGAACCTGAACACATCGTTCCTGCGGCCCGCGAAGGCCGGCAAGCTGATCGGCCGCGCAACGCTGGTGCGCAGGGGGCGCGGAATCTGTAACGTCAACGGGGAGCTCTGGCAGGACGACAAACTCGTCGCGACGGCGACCGCGGTGTGCATGATCGTTGTACGATGAGTCACCCATTGATCAATGGATGACTCCCACTGTCAGGCCTGCGCGCGTCCCCGGTACTTGAGACGATAATCGAGTTGCGCGCGTGTCAGGCCGAGCAAGGTCGCAGCTTTTGCGACGTTGCCACCGGTTTCAGCCATGGCAGCTTCGATCAGCGCAGTTTCGACCTCGGTAAGCCTCGCCGTTTGCTGCTGAATCGCGCTACGGGCCCACTGGTTGAGATCGGTCGGAGGACTGACAGCTTCCGACGGACCGGCACACAGCGATTCGTCACCCGTATTCAATATCTGCTGTCTGGCCAGATGGCCCAGCTCGGTTAGCCGCATCAAGCTGGCATTGCCGAGGCTCGTATCAACGCTGAACAAATGTCGCAGATCAAGTGATTCACCATCATTCGCGACGATAATTCCGCGCTCGATCACGTTCTCGAACTCGCGGATATTGCCCGGCCATTGATAGTTCAGCACTGCTTGTAATGCGCGCGGCGTGATACCCGGAATGTGACGGCCGTGCAATGTTGAAAGCCGCTTGATGAAATGCTCGAGCAGCAGAGGCAGGTCGTCGCGCCGATCACGCAGGGGCGGAATGCGGATTGGAAACACGTTGATCCGGTAGAACAGATCTTCACGAAACCGTCCTTCCTTGACGGCTTGGGGCAGATTCTCGTTGGTGGCGGCCACCACGCGCACGTCGAGCTTGATCGTCTTGTTGGAACCGAGTCGTTCAAACTCACCGCTTTGTAGAACACGTAACAGTTTGCCTTGAGCGCTGAAGCTCAGAATGCCTATTTCATCCAGAAACAGGGTGCCGCCGTTGGCAGATTCGAAGCGCCCTGGCCGGGATTCGGCCGCACCTGAATAAGCACCGCGTTCCACGCCGAACAATTCCGACTCGAGTAACGATTCGGGGATCGCTGCGCAGTTGACCTCCACGAAGGGGGCGTTGGCGCGCTTGCTCCAATGGTGGGTTTCCCGCGCGACCGCGCTTTTCCCGACGCCGCTTTCTCCGAGCAGCAGCACGGTGGCCTGCGTGCTCGCCACACGGTGCACCTTGTGCAACGCCGAAGTGAAACTGACAGACGAGCCCACTAGCCGATCGGGTTCGCGGGTGCTGCTGTCGTCCGACGCCTTGCTGGTGGATTCTGCGCCTGATTGAGGCGCAACGGACTTGCGCGTCGCGCGATTGGGCTCGGCGCTCAGGTAGTGCAGGTCTTCCTCGGCGTTATCCCAGTTTTCCGCCGGCTGCGCAATGATGCGGCACTTGCTCTGACCCATCGCACGGCATTCGACTTCACGGGCAAGGATGCGCTTGCCCATGATCTTGCTGAGGAATCCAGACGTATAGCCAACGCTCATCCAGCAGGCTGGCTCATGGTCTTGACCATAATTGGCCAGATGGATTTCGTCCTCGACACTGTCACTCCAGAAGAACTCCGAATAACAATAGCCTCCCGTACTGTCGACCTCCACATGAACGGGTTCCGTCTTCACGTAGCCTTCCAGCGCATGTAACTGCACGCCGGCGGAGATGATGTCCCGCTGGGACAAATGACTGCGCATCCTCCAGGCGAGTTCGGCATCGCGCGAGCCGGCGACATAACCCATCCGCGTGAGCAAATGCCGGGCAGCCTGCTGACCGACGACTTCGATCAGTTCTCGCCGCAGCACACCAAGACTCTCGGTCGCAAGCAGGAGCATTCTGCGATCGCGCAGCCAGATGCGGCCTTCCACCGGATTGAAGTGCAGGTTTTCGAGAATGTCACTGAAGTCCATCGCATCGAGCGATTTCAGTTCTGGTGATGACCTGCGGGGCTGGCTGTCGAGAGGTGATGCAGTCATTGAATATCGGTTAAAGGTAATTGGGGAAAACTGCCATTACTGTACAAAAGGAGTCGGGATGCTGATATTCATGAAATCCCGACCCTGATGCCGAAATTCGCGTTCCCAGTTCATGAATTTCTGAATTTCGGCGCCGTGGCATTCTCGGTCGAATCTGCTGGTTATACCGGATAGACAAGGCTGGAAGCCCTGAGAAATCGGCAAGCACCAGAATTTTCATCAAGACTGGCGCGCACTTTGCTTATAGAGCGCTCTGCACAAAAACATGAATGTGTTCGCAACGAAGGGCACTCATGGATGTGTTGCATGGTTTTCTGATAAGCGGAGATGTGGATGGGAGAGCCTCACTTGGAGCTTCAGGCGATGACTACAGCCGAAGTTGTTAAACGTATTGATTCATCGTTATTTCGCGCAGGTATGCGTCGACTGGCTGGCGCATGTACGGTAATTGCCTCGCGCGGAGAATCGGGCAGAGCTGGCTTGACTGCGACCGCAGTCTGCTCCGTTAGTGCCGAGCCCGCACGCCTGCTCGTGTGCGTGAACAAATCGGTGTTCGCGCATACGGTCATCGTTGAATCCGGCCGGTTAAGCGTGAATGTTCTGGCCGCACATCAGGAAGGCATCGCAAGGCGTTTTGCGGGCATGGTTGCCAATGTCGCTGGCGAGGATCGCTTTCTTGGCGAGGGCACCTGGCGCGAGGGCAAATTCGGGATTCCGATTCTCGAGGGCACGCTCGTTTCGTTTGGTTGCAGGGTGGTAGAGCAGATCGAGGCAATATCGCACACCGTATTTACGTGCGAGGTCGTTGAGGTTTGTTGCGACGAGGAGAGTACATCGCCGCTGGTGTATTTCGAAGGGAATTTTTCTCAGCTAGAGCAGGAAAAAATCAAGAATTCTTGATATCGAGGAGATAGATATGAATACAGCGAACAAGCGGGACATCCCGACCGAAGAAGTTCTGGTAGAACGCGCGAAAGCACTCGTGCCGATGCTGCTGGAACGCGCGGCGGAGGTTGAGAAGAATCGCGCGGTTCCCGCCGACATCATCGCGGCTTTCAAGGAGGCGGGTTTCTTCCGTATCCTTCAGCCCAAGCGCTGGGGCGGATATGAGATGAATCCGTCGGTGTTCTACAAGGTGCTGATGGAACTCGGCCGCGGCTGCTGCTCCAGCGCCTGGAACGCGATGATTCTGGGCGTCCATCCGTGGGAATTCGGGCTCTTTCCGCAGCAGGCTGGTGACGACGTATGGTCGGCCAAGGATGATGTGATTGTTGCGTCATCCTATGCACCGGTGGGTTCGATCAAGAAGGTCGAGGGCGGTTACGTCCTCAGTGGCCGCTGGCCGACTTCGAGTGGTACCGATCACGGCGAATGGGTGATTCTCGGCGGGTTCGAGCGCGACGATCAAGGCAAGCCCTTCAACAAACTCAGCTTTCTGGTTCCACGATCCGACTATACGATCGTCGATGACTGGCACGTATTTGGTCTGGCCGGCACCGGCAGCAAGAGCGTGGAATTGAAGGAAGCGTTCGTTCCCGAACATCGGACCCATAGCACCACCGATTACCTCATGAGCGACCGGGGCGACATGTACCTGTATTCGTTCCAGCAGGTGTTTTATTCCTCGGTGGCGTCGGCCATCGTCGGCATGGCCCAAGGTGGGGTGGATGAGTTCATTCGCCAGATGAAAACCCGCGTCAACGGCAGCAATGGGCTCAGGGCGGCACTTAGCCCGTATGTGAAGGACCGTCTCGGCAATGCGCAAGCGCGGGTGCGCGCGGCCAGGGCCCGGATCCTGAACATCGCGCAGGAGACGACTCGCTATGTTGAATCCCGGCAACTGGTGCCGCTCAGCGAACGCGTCGCGATCAATCTCGATATCGCCCGTTGCGGCCGCGAATCCGAAGAGGCTGTCATGCTGCTGTTCAAGGCCACGTCGGCCCGAGGCATCTACCTCGACAATCCGCTGCAGCGTATTCTGCGCGACGTCATCGCGGGCGCGAATCACATTACGCAGAACGCTGACGATACCGCCGGTATCCTCGGGGGTTATTTGCTCGGTGAGCCGTTGCCCCCGCTGCTGTTCTCGCGTGATCCCCTGCCGCAATAAGTCACGAGATAAATAAAAACACGGGGTAAGATGGGAGATGTATGCCCGTCTTACTCCGGTAAGGTCAATAAATTCCGGAGACGAATCGCCGTGCAAATAAACAATTCTGGCAAAAACTGGGATGTGAAGTACGAAATTAAAGCTGTGCTTCTGCTCGCTTTGGGCTTCGCCCTGGTCACGCTGGATCGGAATCTCATCTATCCGCTGTTTCCTACGATCGCGAAGGATCTTGGTCTGAATTATCGCGATCTCGGAATGATTTCTGCGAGCCTCTCTCTATGCTGGGGCCTTGCGGCGATGTCATCGGGTCGTCTAGCCGACAAGTTCGGTACCAAGCGAGTGCTTGTGCCGGCCGTGATCCTGTTTTCGCTGCTGGTCGGTTTCGGCGGTTTCGCTAGTGGAATGGTGAGCCTCGCAGTGATGCGGGGTCTGCTCGGCATTGCCGAAGGGGCGTATCAGACCGTCGGCGTTGCCGCCACGGTGGAGGCGTCGAAGCCAACGCGACTTGGCCGGAATGTAGGCCTCCAGCAGATGTCGGGACCGCTCGTCGGCATGGCGATCTGCCCGCTGTTCGTTGTCTGGGCGCTCAACGTATTGCCGAGCTGGCACTGGGTCTTTGTGATTGTCGTCCCGCCGGGCCTGATCATCGCGGCGCTGCTCGCGAAGGTACTACGCTCCTTCGGGCCTGCTCAAACCGCCGAAGAGGCAACGAAATATACGTGGCGAGACGTAATTCTGCACGGCAATGTGCTGCCCGCTACGCTGCTGCAGTGCTGTTCCATGTCGGGCCTCGTGGTGCTGTCGGCATTCCTGCCGCACTACCTGACCGATCATTTGAAGCTGGATCGCGATTCGATGGGGACAGTGCTGTCTGGCTTTGGCCTGGGCGCTACCATCGGCCTTGTTGCAGTGCCTGCGTTGTCCGACTGGCTGGGCCGTAAGCTGGTGATCGTGATCGCGTTGCTGGTCGAGTGTATTGCGCTCTGGGTGTTTCTTAATATCGGCGCCGCTCCGCTACAGCTGTTCTTCGCACTGACCGTGATCTCGTTGCTTCTCGCGGGTGTCATCGGCACCACGATCGGACCTCTGGCATCCGAATCGGTGCCGCACGGGCTTGGCGCGACGGCGACCGGTGCAATCGTCGGTTTTGCGGAACTGATCGGCGGCGTAATCATGCCGGTCGTGACGGGCAGTCTTGCTGTGAACGACGGGATTTCTGTGATCGTGAAAATCGCTGCGGGCACCGCCGTGCTGGGACTGATCGTGGCCGCGCTGTGGATCAGGGAACCGCGCCGCGGATCGCCTGCTCAAGGTATCGCTGCGCAATAAGGAACTGGTAATGTCGAGAAAAAATCGTCCGCTTGACGGCCTCATGGTACTGGACCTGGGACAGGTCTATCAGGGGCCTTATGCGACGTACCTGATGGCCAAAGCTGGCGCTACTGTCATCAAGATCGAGCCGCCCGGCGGTGAGCCGGTACGGCAACGTGAAGCGATCAGCAAGGGGGCCGGAGTTCCATTTGCACTCCTGAACGGACATAAGCAGTCCATTACACTCAATCTCAAGCACGAGCAGGGCAAGGCCGTACTGAAGCGCCTGGTCGAAAAGGCCGACGTGCTGCTCGAAAACTTTGCGCCGGGCGTTATGGACAGGCTCGGGGTGGGATGGTCGGTGCTGCAAGGGATCAATCCGCGTCTCGTGTACGCATCTGGTTCGGGTTACGGCCTGTCGGGCCCAGACCGATTCAAACAGGCCATGGACATCACCATCCAGGCGGCGTCCGGCATGATGAGCGTGACGGGCTTCCCGGATGGCCCCCCGGTCAAGTCAGGCCCGGCCGTAGTCGATTTCCTGAGCGGTATTCACCTGTATGCAGGTGTGCTGACCGCTTTGTATGAACGGCATTTCACTGGTAAAGGACGTCTGGTCGAAGTCGCCATGCTGGAGACGGTCTACCCCACGCTGGCATCGAATCTGAGCTTTTATTACGACTTCGATGAGGTTCCGCCCCGCACCGGCAATGAGCACGGCGGACGTTCGGCAGCGCCTTATAACGTGTATGCTGCCAAGGATGGCCACGTCGCCATCATCGGCGTGACTGAAGGGCACTGGAGCAGTCTGTGCAAGGCGATGGGCCTCGAGCATCTAATCGAGGATCCGCGCTTTGTCAGCAATGTCGAGCGCGTGCGTCATATGAAGGACACCGATGCACACGTTTCGGCTTGGATCAGCACGCTCACACGAGACGAAGCCTGCGCCGTGCTAGAGGCACACAAGGTGCCGCATGCGCCGGTGCGCAATGCGATCGAAGTCACCAACGATCCGCATATGCATGAACGTGGCTTCCTTGAATGGATCGACCATCCTCAATATGGCCGGATCGCCGTCGCGGACAGCCCGTTGCGCCTGCACGGTACCGACCATTTGCCGGCGGCAGCTTCCGCGCGCCTCGGCGCACACACGCGAGAAGTCATGACGTCGGTGCTGGGAGTCGATGCGGAAGACTTTCTTTCGTGGCAGGCGGCAGGTGTGTTCGGTCCTCAGCCAGAACTGACTGCCGCTGACACGGCTAGCGCAATTGCAGAGAATTGAATGAACGAGGTTCCCTTGACAGAAGAAAACACTCTGGTACTGGACGCGGCAGAACGTATCTTCACGGATCTGGCGAATCCGCAGACCATCCTGCAGAGCGGTTCGGATGACTGGAAAGTTCCGTTGTGGCAGGCATTGAATGAGATGGGTCTGCCGCAGGCGTGGCTGCCGGAATCGTCCGGCGGATATGGGCTCTCCCTGGCGGAGGGTTTTGCGGTAGTACGCGCCGCAGGCCGGTCCGCGCTGGCCATTCCGCTCGTGGACACGATGGCGGCCGGATGGATTGCCGGTCAGGCTGCTTTGTATTTGCCGCCGGGCGCCGCAGTAGTGATCGTGGCAGGCAGCCGCGCGTCGGTCCAACTGGACGGCACCGGAAAACTTGAGTTGCACGCAACGCATGTTCCGTTTGCACGAGAGGCGCAGTCTTTCGTCGTGGTCGTTGATGACGGCGAAGCTGCTCGCATCGCTGTGGTGCCCACCAGCGATTGTGAAATCGTAGCTGGAACGAATCTCGCGGGTGATGCCGCAGATGAAGTGCGAATCGTCTCCGAAGTGCAGACCAGTGCGCGAGTGCCGGGTCTTTCGGCAGACCAGTGCCTGGCCCTGCTCGCCACGTGCCGCGCATTGCAGATCGCGGGCGCATTGCAGGCGGCACTCGACATCAGTGTGTCTTATGCGAAAGAACGCGTGGCGTTCGAGAAAACCATCTCGAAGTTCCAGGCCGTACAGCAAAATCTGGCCCGACTCGCCGGTGAAGTTGCAGCGGCCGTAGCCGTATCGGAATCGGCTGCGGATGCGCTGACGCAGTCGGACCTGTCAGCGGCGGAACGCCTGCTCGAGGTCGCCTCGGCCAAGATCCGCTGTGCAGAAGCCGCAGAGATTGGCAGCCGCATCGCCCATCAAGTGCTGGGCGCGATCGGCTTTACTGAAGAACACATCCTGCACCGCTTCACCTTGCGAGCCCTGTCGTGGCGCGATGATTACGGTAATGAATCGAGCTGGGCGAAGCGTCTCGGTGCACTCGTGAGCCGCGGTACTGGTACCGATCTGTGGCACCTGCTTGCGGCCCGGTGAGACTGAGGAGATAGGCATGACTTTGCAATTCGATCCTGTACGTTTGCCTGCACGCTGCCAGGCCCTGCGCGAAGAAGTCCGCACGTTTCTTGCCGAAGAAATCAAGGCCGGCACGTTCGATCCTGAAAATCCTGGTGTCGACGAAACCAACAGCGTGCTCTTCGCGAAGAAAGTGGCTGCGAAAGGCTTGATTGGCATGACCTGGCCGAAGGCCTACGGTGGACAGGAGCGCAGCTTTCTTGAGCGCTACGTTGTGACCGAGGAAATGCTCGTGGCAAGAGCGCCGACGCGCCACTTCTTCGTGGCCGACCGTCAAAGCGGCCCGACCCTGATCCGGTATGCGAGTGAATCTATCAAACAGGACATCCTGCCGCGCATCGTGCGCGGGGAGCTGTGTTTCTGTATCGGTATGAGCGAACCGAATTCCGGATCGGATCTCTTTGCCGCGAAGGCGAAAGCAACTCCGGTCGACGGTGGCTGGGTGCTGAATGGCACGAAGATCTGGACCACCCTGGCGCATAAGGCCGACTACATGATCGGCCTGTTCCGGACCTCTGCGCCCACCAAGGAAAACCGGCGCCACGGGCTGACCTCGCTGCTCATCGACATGAAGACTGCAGGCATTACCTGCAATCCTATTGCCCAAATCGGTGGAGAGAAAGAGTTCAACGAGGTGGTGTTTGAGGATGTCTTCGTTCCGACTTCGCACCTGATCGGCGAAATCGACGGCGCATGGAAGCAGGCCACGAGCGAACTGGCCTATGAGCGCAGTGGACCCGAGCGTTTCCTGGATACGTTCAGCGCACTCGATGCCCTCGTGGATGCTGTCGACGGTGTCGATGGTGCCGAAGATGATGCACGTTTCACCGTTGGGGTGGGACGTCTTGTGAGCCAGCTGCATACCTTGCGCCGCATGTCGGTATCGGTGGCCGGCATGCTCGCGTCTGGTAGGGAGCCCATCGTCGAGGCCGCGATCGTCAAGGACCTCGGGACGGTCTGGGAACAGGAATTGCCTCATCGCGTGCGCGATCTGGCAGCATTCCTCGATGAAGCACGGCCGGCGGTGCAGGCTATACAACGACACGTGACGCACGAGCTGCACATTGCGCCCAAGCTGACCGTACAGGGTGGCACGACCGAAATCCTGCGCGGCATCATCGCGCGCGGTCTTGACTTGCGCTAACGATTTTCCTTGCAGGAGTTGAATACTTATGAGTGGTATCGAAGTCACGTATTCGGATCATGTCGGCATGATCGTCATTCAGCGGCCGCCGCATAACTTTTTCGACGTCGAGCTGATCCACGATATCGCCAACGCACTCGAACAATTCGATCAGGATGCACAGGTACGTAGTGTCGTCCTGGCTGCCGACGGAAAAGCTTTCTGTGCAGGTGCGCAGTTTTCCGGGGCAACCGGTGCAGCCGCAAGTGCCGAAGGAAAGCACCTGTACGCACAGGCGCTGCGTATCTTTGAATGCCGCAAGCCGATCGTGGCGGCGGTCCAGGGACCTGCCATCGGCGGCGGACTGGGCGTCGCATTGGCGGCCGATTTCCGGATCGCCTGTCCGGAGGCACGGTTTGCGGTGAATTTCACGCGCCTTGGTATCCATCCCGGCTTTGGTCTTTCGGTGACTTTGCCCGAGCTCATCGGTCGCAACCAGGCCGAACTGTTGTTCTATACCAGTCGTCGCATCGGTGGCGAAGAGGCTTTTGCGATCGGCCTCGTCAACGAACTGGTGGAACAGGAAAAAGTGCGCGAGCGAGCCGTGGCACTGGCAAAGGAAATTGCCGAGTGCGGACCGCTGGGTGTGCTTTCCACCCGGGAAACCTTGCGCGCTGGACTCGCCGACCGAGTGCGCGCGGCAGTCGCCCGCGAACTGTCGGAGCAAGAGCGCCTCATGTCCACCGAAGATTTCGCCGAGGGTGTGAAGTCCACCGCCGAACGTCGGCCTGCGAACTTTATCGGCCGCTAACTTCACTGCTCAACCACAAACCATCGCTGAGATGGCAGGAGACTCATGATGTCGATTCTCGTCGAATGTATGTCGCATACCCCGCTGCAGGGCCATTACGATCCCACGCCAGAAATCGTGGCCGAAGTTCAGGGTGTGATAGCCGCTGCACACGAGCGCGTACGCGCCTTCAATCCGGAACTGGTCGTGGTATTCGCACCGGACCACTTCAACGGATTCTTTTACGACCTGATGCCCCCGTTCTGCGTTGGCGCTGCGGCGAGCGGAGTTGGTGATTACGGAACCCCGGCCGGCGACTTGCGGGTGCCGACCGATATCGCCAAGGCGCTGGTCGAAAGCGTGCAGGCGGCCGACATCGACGTATCGATTTCCTATCGCATGCATGTCGACCACGGTGCGGCCCAGGCGCTGGAACAGCTCGTCGGCGGGCTCGATACCTACCCTGTGGTGCCGGTCTTCATCAATGCTGCGGCGCCGCCGCTGGGCCCGATCCGCCGTTCACGGCTCCTTGGCGAAGCAATCGGAAATTTCCTCCGGCAGACGGGCAAGCGTGTGCTGGTGATCAGTTCGGGCGGCATCTCGCATGAACCGCCGGTGCCGGAATTGGCCACTGCACCGAAGGAAGTCGCGGAAGCCCTGATCGGCGGCGGCCGCAACCTGTCGCCCGAGGCCCGGGCGGCACGTGAGCAGCGCGTGATCAACGCCGCCAAAGCATTTACGGCCGGACAGGCTCCCCATATGCGACCGTTGAATCCTGAATGGGATCAGGCGTTCCTCGCGCGCCTGCAGAAAGATTTGCTGTCGGTCGATGCGATGAAAAATGATGAAATCGCGCGAGACGGTGGCAAGTCGGCGCATGAAATCCGCACCTGGGTCGCTGCTTTCGGCGCACTTTCCGCGTTCGGCAAGTACGATGCACAAGTTGATTATTACCGCGCGATTCCTGAGTGGGTTGCCGGATTCGCGTTCATGCACGCGCAGCCGGCAGGTTGAAGCAGCACGGATCTCCGTCGTTTTGACGGAGATCTGAATTTTCAAGTGAATGATCTACACCACGGAGACATAGATGAGCGTCTACACAGAAGCAGATACGAGCCGGTTCACGAAGGTGCTCGACGGCGACACCGAATTCAATGTGCACTACAACGATGCTGGTCCAGCTGACGGCCAGGTCGTCGTGATGTTGCACGGCTCGGGCCCGGGTGCTACCGGTTGGGCGAATTTTCACCGCAATGTCGACCCGTTCGCTGCGGTCGGCTATCGGGTCATCCTGATCGACTTCCCGGGCTGGGGCAAGAGCGATGCGGTTCAGATCACCAGCGGTTCGCGTGGTGAATTCAACGGCCGGATCGTTAAGGGTGTGCTCGACAACCTGGGCGTCAAGAAGGCGTCTGTGATCGGCAACTCGATGGGTGCCCACAGCACCACGGCATTTGCTCTCGCGAATCCCGATCGTGTTGAAAAACTGATTCTGATGGGTGGCGGTAACCACAGCGTCAGCGCGTTCGTGCCGATGCCGACCGAGGGCATCAAGCTGCTGAATCAGGCTTACCGCGAGCCGACGCTCGATAACGTCAAGCGCATGATGGACGTCTTCGTGTATGACACGAGCGCGTTGACCGACGAACTGCTGCAGCTGCGTGTGGACAACATGCTGGCACGCCGCGATCACCTCGAAAACTGGGTCAAGAGCCTGGCTGCGAATCCCAAGCCGTTCAACGACTACAGTACGCGCCTGCCGGAGGTGACGGCACCGACGCTGTTGATCTGGGGTCGCGATGACCGCTTCGTGCCGTTCGATTCGGGCCTGCGTTTGCTGGCGGGCCTGCCGAATGTCGAGCTGCACGTGTTCAGCCGTTGTGGTCACTGGGCCCAGTGGGAGCATGCGGATAAGTTCAACCGCATCGTGCTGGACTTCCTGGCGAACTAATCGCTTCGCGTCGGTAGGAACCTAGGTTGCCTACTGGCACGCAACCGTGCGGTGGTACTCCTGCTGCACAGTTGCCTACAGTGTGCTGCCGGCGGTTCAATTGCAGTCGTATCGGTTATCGGTTTTCCGTTTTTATTTTCTATTGCAGGATCTCATGAGAGAAGCCGTCATCGTCTCTGTCGCGCGGACCCCGATCGGGCGCGCGTACAAAGGGGCGTTCAATGCCATCAAGTCGCCGACCCTGATGGGTCACGCTATTGACCACGCCGTGATCCGTAGTGGCGTGGAGCTGGGAGAGGTCGACGATGTTGTGGTTGGCACAGCATTGACCGCTGGCACTGCCGGGATGAACCTGGCACGCAATGCGGCGCTGGCGGCCGGTCTCGGAGACACCGCGGGTGCCCAGACGATCGACAGGCAATGTGCTTCTGGTTTGATGGCTGTGGCGACTGCAGCCAAGCAGATCATGGTGGACGGTATGCGCGTGGTCGTCGCCGGCGGACAGGAGAACGTTTCGGCAGTTCAAAAACGCTATCTGGACTGGGTTGCGACGGAAGTCGATCCCTTGGTCATCGCCAAGGCGCCGCACGCTTATATGCCGATGCTGCAGACAGCGGAATTCGTCGCACGCAAATACGGTATCACTCGCGAAGCCCAGGATGATTACGCGTGGCAGTCACAACAGCGAACGGCAGCGGCACAGCGTGCGGGACGATTCGACGCTGAGATTGTTCCGTTGACCTCCTCGAAGGCCATCGCTGACAAGGAAACCGGGCAGATCAGCTATCAAGAGGTGACGCTGACCCACGACGAAGGCAATCGTCCTGAAACGACGCTGGAATCGCTCGCGGCCTTGAAGCCGGTGATCGAGGGCGGCACGGTAACGGCCGGCAACGCCAGCCAGCTCTCGGACGGCGCGGCCGCGTGCGTGCTGATGGACGACGCTCTGGCGGCACAGCGTGGCCTGAAACCACTTGGGATCTACCGGGGCATGGCCGTGGCGGGTGTGTCTCCGGAAGAAATGGGCATTGGGCCCGTGCTGGCCGTTCCGAAACTGCTCAAGCAACATGGCTTGACGGTGGATGACATCGGCTTGTGGGAACTGAACGAAGCCTTCGCCTGCCAGGCGCTGTACTGCCGCGACAAGCTTGGAATCAATCCGGAAATCTTTAACGTCGACGGCGGCGGCATTTCCGTTGGGCACCCGTACGGGATGACCGGTACACGATTGGTCGGTCATGCGCTCATTGAAGGACGACGCCGTGGCGCGCGCTATGTGGTGGTGACGATGTGCGTGGGTGGCGGCATGGGTGCTGCTGGCCTATTCGAAGTCGTGGCATGAGGAGGCGTTGACCATGAGCGCTTCCATCACATTCAAACGCGAACAACGCATCGGTCTGATCCTGATCGATAATCCGCCGGTCAATGCCATTTCCGGATCGTTTGTTACCGGACTGGCACAGGCTATCGATAGCTTCGAGTCGGCCGATGATCTTGATGCACTTGTGCTGTACTGTGCGGGACGAACCTGGGTCGCCGGCGCTGATATCGCGATGTTCGAGGATCCTGCGGAGCTCCAGCAGGTTCAGCCGTTCAATTCGCTGCTGGCCCGGCTGGAGTCACAGAGCCGGCCCGTAATCGCGTCAATGCACGGCACGGTGCTGGGCGGTGGCCTGGAACTGGCCATGGCGTGTCACCATCGAGTGGCACAGCCATCCACTCGTTTTGGTCTGCCTGAGGTGAAGATTGGTCTGATTCCCGGTTCGCTGGGCACGCAGCGTTTGCCCCGTCTAGTCGGCGCCGAGCTCGCACTGGACATGATTTCCAGTGGCCGTATGATCGGTGCGGCACGAGCGAAGCAAGCCGGATTGATCGACGTCCTGATCGATACCAATGATGAGGCTCTCGCTGCTGGCCTGACGGCAGCGAAAGCGATCCTTGCAACGGGAACTCCGCTGCGTCGCAGCCGCGACCTGGCGACGGTGTCTGCCCCGGCCGATGTATTGGACAAGGCCGAAGCCACTGCAGCGCGTAAGCCGGGCTGGCCCCAGCTCGCGGCCATAGTGCGTTGCGTACGTGCGGCCCAGTCATTGCCGTTTGCGGACGGTGAAGCCGTAGAGGCCGCCGAATTTGCAGCACTGGTGCCTTCGTCTTCGTCCAAAGCGCTTCGGCATCTGTTCTTCACTGAGCGGGAAGCAGCGAAGATTCCTGGTCTGCCGCGCGAGACCGCGCTTCGACCCATTCGCAAGGTAGGCATCATCGGCGCTGGCACGATGGGCGGTGGCATTGCGATGAACTTTGCCAATGCGGGCATTCCCACGGTGATCGTCGAAGTCTCCGATGAAGCATTGCAGCGTGGAATATCCCTGATTCTCAAGAATTACGAGGCTAGTGCCATAAAGGGACGGCTTACGGCGGATCAATTGGCCGAACGCATGGCCCTGCTCGAAGGTGCGCTTGATTACACCGCACTGGCAGAGTGCGATTTGGTCATCGAAGCCGTGTTCGAAAACCTCGAACTGAAGAAAGAAGTGTGTGCACGGCTTGGATCTGTGGTCAGGCCTGGCACCATCATTGCCACTAATACGTCCACCCTGGACGTGGATGTGCTGGCGCGCGCCACGGGCCGCCCGGCCGACGTGGTAGGTATGCACTTCTTCAGCCCGGCCAACGTCATGCGCCTGCTGGAAATCGTGCGTGGCGCTGACACTGCGCCGGCTGTACTGGCCACCATTCTTAAGCTTGCCGCCACCATTGGTAAAACGCCGGTGATTTCCGGCGTGTGCTACGGATTCATCGGCAATCGCATGACCGAAGTTTATATTCGGGAAACCGAATTTCTCGTCATGGAGGGCGCCGATCCCGCGCAAGTGGATGCGGTGGCCGAATCGCTTGGCATGGCCATGGGACCCTGTCGTATGGTCGACATGGCCGGTGTGGATGTGGGTGCCAAGATGGTCATCGAATATGATAAGGCCGGTGGCTTGCCGCCTGATCCCAGCTACCGCGCACTGGTGCAGGAACTGTTTGCACGAGGGCGTCTTGGCCAGAAGAACGGCAAGGGCTTTTACCAGTACGAGGGACGTACGCCAGTACCAGATCCCGAGCTGACCACCATCGCGCAGGAAATCGCCGCTGAGCACGGTATCGCCCGGCGCCCGGCGGACACCATCAGCGAAGCCGAGATTGCCGAACGCCTGTTTTATCCGCTGATCAACGAAGGCCTGAAGATCCTGGAGGAGGGTATTGCGTATCGTCCAGGTGACATCGACGTGGTTTGGGTTGCGGGTTATGGATTTCCGGATTTCCACGGTGGCCCGATGTGGATGGCGGACGTGATCGGACTGAAAGCCATTGCTGAACGGCTGGCACACTATGCCACCACTCGCGGTGATCAGTTTGGCTACTGGAAACCCGCCAATCTGCTGACCGAGCTGGCAGCCCGGGGCACGTCTCTGGCACAGTGGCGACGCTAAAATCTGGTGGACGTCGTAGCGTCCTCCCCTACACCTGCAGGATGCTACGGACTCGATCGCCAACAAAAAAGCGACCCTAGGGTCGCTTTTTCTCCATGCTCTAATTTGTTTTTTATTGCTTCACAAAGTTCATTCCGGTTGGCGATTGAATGCTGCCGTCATTCAATATTGTGAGGATTTGCGTCCCCTCGGATGAAATCAACTTCAAATCTTGTCCGTCGACTTTGTACGGAACCTCGACTTTCCCCATTCCAGTGTCAAAGATCACCTTGTCGCCTGATTCGAAGATGATCTTGGCGCCGCTCGTTGAATTAACATAAGAACGGCTAACACAAGTCATCCACGAATCGCGAACAGATAACGGCAGCGGCCAGGGATAGCAACGCAACATGTATATCGAGACGACGTTCGAAGCGAATACGCAGTTTGCCGAAACCGGCAAACCAGGCATGCGTACGCTCGACCACCCAGCGATGCCGCCCGGGCCTCTCCTTGCTCTCCACGCCGCGCCGCGCGATGCGGGCCGTGATACCGCGCAGCTTCAGATAGCGTCGACAGCGTCCGAAGTCATAGCCTTTGTCCGCATGCAACTTGGCGGGCCGTTTACGCGGCTGGCCATTCAGGCCCGACACCGCCGGAATGCCGTCAAGCGTGGGCTCGAATGCCATCGAATCGTGCCGGTTGGCACCCGTAACCGTGATGGCGAACGGAACGCCGCGTGCATCTACGACGATGTGCCGTTTCGACCCGAGTTTGCCCCGCTCCGTCGGGTTAGGGCCGGTTTCCTGGCCCCCCGGGGGCTGGCAACACTAGCGGCATCAAGACTCGCCCGTTCCCAATCAATCTGGTCATGCTCACGCAATCGGCGAAGCATCGCCAGATGCAGTTGCTCCCACACGCCTGCGGCCTGCAAGTCTCGTAGCCGTCGCCAGCATGTCATGCCGCTGCCGAAGCCCAGTTCCCTGGGCAGGTATTCCCATGGAATGCCTGTTTGCAGGACAAACAAGATGCCGTTCAATGCCGCGCGGTCGTCCACCGTTCGGCGACGGCCGCCTTTGGGTGAGGGCGTAAATACCGGAATCAGCGGCTCCAACGCCGCCCATAGTTCGTTGCTGATTTTGCGTCTGGACATGCCGCCAGGATATGGCTTTCGTGGTTTCATGTCCAGGTTGTGTTAGCCACTCTAAGTTCCGCTGAGTTTCTGCCCGCACGCAGCGAGAAGAAGGGTAACGGTGAGGAACGCAAGAGTTTTCTTCATGAGATGTTGGATAGTTTGGTGTAAGGGTTTCATTGCAACGACAAAAGTTCTACCTGTCAATATCGGCTCGCATTTTTCCAGGCGAGCCTGATATCTTCGGCCAGCGAAAGTGCGATGGTGCTGTGTTTGGCGATCAATTCTCCACGCGTCGCTTCGTTGACCATGAAGCTGACTGTACTGCAATAAACCGTGCCGCTGCGTCCCATCAGCGGCACGGACAACCCGATGTTGTCGGGTTGCCATTCCCCGATGCTAAAGCCATGCCGAGCCACATGCGCGATGCCCTCATACAGTCGGGCGCTGCGTGCTTGTGCATTCGTGCAGTGCGCTGGGATCAGTGTGTCGACGATTTTTCTTTGTTCGTCCGCGGGCAGGCTCGCCAGATAGGCGGCCCCGGCTGAGCTAGTTTCCATCGGCATGCGCGATCCCCATGTCGCCTGGCGAATCATGCCGCTTTTCTCGTTGCGGATCGTGGTCAGGTACATCATGTCTTGCTGATCCGGCACGGCCAATCCGGCGTTGATCCCGGCCTGTTCCGAATAGCGACGCAGCAGCGGCTCGGCAAGCTTGATCAGTTGCAGGTCGCTGTGAAAAGTCTTGGCCAAACTCAGGTGAACCGGGCCCAACCGGTAGGCCTTGCAACCGATGTCGTACAACAGAAAACCCGAGTCCACCAGGGCATGGACGAGGCGGCTCACGGTCGGTCGTGGCAGGCCGGTGCGCTCGGCAATTTCCGCGTTGGTGAGCAGTGGGGTGAGCATAAATGCACGCAGGACTTCAAGCCCGCGAGTCAGCGACTGGTTTCCTGGTGTGGAGCGCACATACCGGCCGGTATCGTTGGTCTGCTGCCGGGTTGATGGAATTGTTGCATGCGTAACCATCTTTATCTCCAATTTCGACAGTCGAAATTATGATCTGCCTCGCGCTAATTGGTAGACGCATAATCCCTAGCCCAACGTATCTGATGTGCCGGAGTCCAGGCTGGCGCGGTGCACGCGCTGTCAGCCGACATCGGCCTTACGATTTCGAGGCCTCCCTATGAGCGACACTGCCAACAATAGCCTGATTCATCCGCTCACGCCCGAGCAGCAGGAAATTCGCAATGCCATTCTGAAGCTGTGCGGCCGCTTCGGCGACGATTATTGGCTGGCCCGAGACGCAGATGGCGAGTTTCCCTGGGAATTCCGCCAGGCGCTTGCCGATGCGGGTTTTCTTGGCATCTCGCTGCCGGAGACTTATGGAGGCGGTGGCTTGGGCCTCACCGAAGGCATGCTCATGATGCAGGCCATTGCCGAGTCGGGCGCCGGCTTCAGCGGGGGTACCGCGGTGGGCTTCGGTGTGTGGGCGCCACGCATTCTGGTGAACTTTGCTTCGGAAGAACAGAAGGCGCGCTGGCTACCGCCGATCATTCGGGGCGAGATTCTTTCAAGCTTTTCTGTCACCGAGCCGGATGCAGGGCTAGATACCACCAATATCAGCACCTTCGCCCGTCGCGACGGGGATCGATATATCGTCAACGGCCGCAAGGCCTGGTGTTCGGTGGCACAGCGAGCCAGCAAAATCCTGTTGCTGACCCGTACTTCGCCGCGCGATCCGGACAATCCGACCGAGGGCATGACGCTCTTCTATACCGATCTGGATCGGAACCGGATCGAGGTGCGCGAGATCCAAAAGATGGGCCGTAAATGCGTCGATTCGAATCTGCTGTTCATCGACGATCTGGAGGTTCCGGTCGAGGATCGCGTGGGCGAGGAGGGCAAGGCGTTTCGCTATCTGCTGATGGGCTTGAATCCGGAACGCATCATGATGGCGGGGCAGGCAGTTGGTCTTGGGCGAGCGGCACTGGCGAAAGCGACTCAATATGCGCGCGACCGCGTGGTTTTCGGCCGCCCCATCGGGCAGAACCAGGCGATCCAGCATCCGCTCGCGGTCAACTGGATGCAGCTGGAAGCAGCGCAGCTCATGACGTTGCGCGCGGCCGCATTGTACGACGCGGGTCAATCGTGCGGTGCTGAAGCGAATGCCGCCAAGTATCTGGCGGCCGAAGCCGGTTTCGAGGCCTGCACGCGCGCCATTCTCATTCACGGTGGGATGGGTTATGCCAAGGAGTATCACGTCGAGCGTTATCTACGCGAAGTCATGATTCCGCGCATTGCGCCGGTGAGCGCCGAGATGGTGAAGAACTTTATCGCCGAGAAGGTTCTCGATCTGCCTAAGTCCTATTGAACATCATGATCCGAAGCCTTCTGTTTGCTCCGGCGAATCGACTCGATTTGCTGGCCAAGATGCACCGCGCAAACGCGGATTGCAATGTTATCGATCTAGAGGATGGCACGCCTGAGGCCGACAAGTTGAGCGCACGGGCACAGCTTGACCAGGGCGTGCGCGGGTTGAGGGAATCGGGTGTGCGCGGTCTGGTGTATGTACGTGTCAATGCGCCCCGCAGCGCGCACTTTTTCGATGACGTGCGGGCGGCGATGGACGTGCGTCCCGATGGCATCGTGATTCCGAAGCTCGAAGCGGTCGAAGAGCTCGAGGCTCTCATCGCGGCGGAACGCAGCGGCGGACCAAAACTCCCGGTGCTGGCCGGTATCGAATCGATGCGCGGCGTGGCCAATATCTATCGTTTGTTAGCCGATGCCCCTCAGGTGCATGCGCTTTATTTCGGTGCGGAGGATTTCGCCTCGGAAATAGGCGCACGCCGCACCCCTGGTGGTCATGAGGTGCTTTACGCGCGTTCACGCGTGTTGATGGCGGCGCGTATCAATGGCGTGATCGCGATCGATCAGGCGGTGGGCGAAGTGCGCGACGATCAGCGGTTTCGCGATGATTCAACCGTGGGCCGCGAGCTCGGCTATCAGGGAAAGATTTGCGTCACGCCGCGTCAGGTCGAGTTGACCCACGCCACCTTCACCCCGAGTGACGAGGAGGTCGCGCGTGCGCGACGCATGCTCGACGCCTACCGCGAATCGGCAGCGCGGGGCCTGGGGACGGTGGTGGTCGACGGCATGCTCGTCGAGGGGCCATTGGTTAAGCGTGCCGAAGGTGTGGTGGCTCTCGCCGACCAACTCTCCAAGGGACATGATCCATGAAGACACTGACTGTTGAGCAACTGAACTGGACCGAACTTGTACGTCCGGGCGATACCGTGATGTGGGGGCAGGTGTGCGGCGAAGCGCAGACGCTGACCGAATCGCTGGTGGCACAACGCGCGTCGATCGGGCATTTCCGTGTATTCGTGGGTGCACGTTTTTCGCGCACCCTGCGTCCGGAGCACGTCGATCACATCGAAATGACCGGCCTCGGCGCCGGCGGCACGAACCGGGAGCTCGCGCGAGCGGGCGTACTGGAAGTGATTCCGATGCATGTTTCCCAGGTCGGCCCCTTTGTCGAGAGCGGTCTGCTGCCATGCGATGTAATCTTGCTGCAGCTTAGCCCTCCGAACGAACGCGGCGAGTACAGCCTGGGCCTGATCAGCGACTATCAGCATGCGGCAATCCGGCGCGCACGTCTGGTGATCGCCGAGATCAACGATCAGGTACCTTGGGTTCCGTGCGACAATCCGATTCGGGCCGAGCAGATTCATATCGCCGTCCACACGAGCCGTCCACTGCTTGAAATGCCTATGTCGCCGGTGAGCGAGATCGATCGCCGCATCGCTGAGCTGGCGATGCCGTTGATTCCTGATCGTTCGACGCTGCAAATCGGCGTCGGTGCGGTACCGGAAGCGATCGTGTCGATGCTGAAGGACCGTCGTGACCTCGGAATTCATTCAGGCATGCTGATCGATCGGGTGATTGATCTGATCGAGTCGGGAGCCGTGACCAACGAGTACAAAGGGATCGACGAGGGCGTGAGCGTGAGCGGTGCCTTGTCCGGTACACGCCGGCTTTACGATTTCTGCCATCAAAATCCGGGCATCCGGATGACGCCGACGTCTCATACGCACGATCCGAAAGTGCTCATGCAACTGCGCAATTTCGTGTCGATGAATTCCGCGCTCGAAATCGACATCACCGGGCAGGTGAATTCGGAGGCGATCGGCAGCGAGTACGTAGGCTCGATCGGCGGTCAGGTGGACTTCATTCGCGCCTCGTATCTGTCACCTGGCGGCCGCTCGCTGATGATGCTTCCTGCCAGCGGAGCCAAGGGAAGCCGCATCGTTCCCCGCTTGTCCGGCCCGGTCACGACGGCACGCGCCGATCTCGACGTGGTCATCACCGAACACGGGGTTGCGCATCTGCGTGGCCGCACCTTGCGTCAGCGCATCCGCTCGATGATCGATATCGCTGCGCCGCAGATGCGTGAAGAACTTGAGCGTGCCGCGTTCGATTTCATTAAAGCTAGCCATGGAGCTACGCAATGAAGAATTCATCTCTGAAGCCGGGCCCCCTCGATGGAATTCGCATTCTCGATCTGACTTCGGTCATGATGGGGCCCTACTGCACGCAGGTGCTGGCCGACATGGGGGCTGACGTGATCAAGATCGAAGCCCCCGCGGGTGATACGTCGCGCGGCGTTCCTCCGTTCCGCGATTCTGGTACCGGCTCCCAGTTCCGCTCCATGCATCGCGGCAAACGCGGCATCGTGATTGACCTGCAGAAGCCGGACGGCCTCACGGCCTTTATGGATCTGGTGGGTACCGCCGACGTGGTGGTGCATTCGATGCGTCCGCAGGCGGTGGCGAAGCTGGGTATTGCCTATGCCGATCTGGTGGCCGCGAATCCGTCGATCATTTGTTGCAATTTCCTGGGTTTCGGCCGGGGTGGCCCCTACGCTGGCGGCGCCGCGTATGACGACATCATTCAGGCATGTAGCGGTTTGGTGATGCTGCAAGACGAATTGCTCGGCGAGCCGAACTACATACCGACGGTACTGGCCGACAAGGTGACGGGACTGACGGGCGTATACGCAATACTGGCAGCACTACTTCACCGTGATCGAACCGGCGAGGGGCAAGATGTTGACGTGCCGATGTTCGAGACCTTGACATCCTTCGTCCTGATCGAACATCTGGCAGGCCAGGGATTCGAGCCGCCGATCGGCCGTCCCGTGTATCCCCGCGTGGTGACGCCGAGCCGCAAGCCGTTCCGTACCGCTGACGGATATTTGGCGGTACTCGTCTACAACGACAAGCAGTGGCGCCGCTTCGCAGAACTTGCCGGGCGGCCGGAATTGATCGACGATCCGCGTTACGCGACATTGACCGCGCGCTCGAACAACGTTCTGGAATGGAACGGCACGGTCGCGGAGATCCTGGCGACGCGGACCAATCAGGAATGGATGCAGCTGTTATGGGCGGCCGACATTCCCGCCATGCGTCTGAATCGCACGGATGATCTGTTCACTGATCCGCATCTTGCGGAAGTCAACTTTTTCCAACTGGTTGACGATCCGGTCGACGGCACCATGCGCTTTCCGAAGCCGCCTGTGCAATTTTCCCGCACGCCCGGAGGCTTTGATCGGGCAGGTCCGCTGTTGGGCGAGCACACGGTCGAAATCTTGCGTGAGGCGGGAATCGACGAATCTCGTATCACCGCGATGCTGGCTAATGGTTCGATCGCGCAACCGGAGCGCCCGCCGCGGGCATAACACCGGATATTGCTGAATTAGTAGTAAAAAACAGGAGACAATATGGACGTTCGTGAAGCGATTCGTACCCAACCAATGCGACGATTGCAAATCATCGCGGTATTGATTTGCGTGGCTGTGTGCATGATGGATGGGTTCGAAATGCTGATGGTGGGGTTCATCGCCCCGCATCTTGCCAAGGCCTGGAGCCTGAGCCAGATCCAAGTCGGCTACCTGCTCAGTGCCAGTGTTTTTGGAACGGCAATCGGCGCGGGAGTGATCGGGCCGCTGGCCGACCGTATCGGCCGCCGGCGTCACGTGATTGTGTGCCTGCTCTTCATCGTCGTGTGTATGGTGCTGTCTGCCCTCGTCACGTCGATTGAGGCAATGATCGTGCTACGGGCCATCACCGGACTATTCATCGGGGCGATCGTAGTGCCCCTGCATGTGACCGTCAGCGAATATTCTTCCGACCGGTGGCGCGGGCCTGTCATGGGGCTATACGGCTTGGGTCTGCCTTTTGGAGCGTCCGTTGGCGGCGCGGTCAGCGCTGCATTGGTCGGCCAGTATGGCTGGCAGGCCGCATTCGCGTTTGCCGCGGTACTGTCCGGCGTGGTGTTTATCCTGGCCTATTTCCTGCTGCCTGAATCGATCGAGTTTTTGCTCGAGCGGCGCCCCGTCTCCGCGTTGAAGCAGTACAACGCAATCGCCTCCAAGCTCGGCTATCCGACCGTTATGACCTTACCGGATCCGATCGCGAAGAAAGCCGACCGGACTACCGTAACCGCAATTTTCGGCGGGATCATGGGAAAACGGACGATCTTGCTGTGGATCGCCAATACCTTGATGGCCTGCGCGCTCTATTTTGCGAATACCTGGACGGCCAAGCTGATTGCCGATGCCACGGGCAATCTTCAACTCGGTGTCAAGGCCGCACTTCTGGTGCCGGTGGGCGGCATGGTCGGGGCTCTGGCGTTCGCCGGGCTGTCGACCAAGATGCGGCCGCGTCTTGCGACCGTCGTGATCATGATCATCGGCGTTGTGTCCTATACGCTCTTTTCCCATAGCTTTGGGAATATTTCGCTCGCTATGGCACTGGCGCTGCTGGTTGGTGTGGCCGCCAATGGTGGCGCAGCCGCTTATCTGGCGATCTCGCCATCTGTCTATACGGCGGATGTGCGCGCGACCGGGGTGGGCTGGATGATCGGGGTGGCCCGCTTCATTTCGATCGGGGCGCCAATCGGCACTGGTTATCTGCTGACCGCTGGATTGAAGCCGGCTGACGCCTTTCAGTTCTTTGCCGTAGTGCTGGCGATCTCGGCCGTGGCGTGCTTGCTGCTAGATCGGACCTATCGCGATGAACGCGGCGAGTCGGCCGCCGTCCGCGGCGTGTCGTGATTGAACCTGATACAGCGCGTCTCAGAGCGGATGTCGAGTGTCGCGCTTTTATTTTTGCCACGAGGGAAATTACCGTGAGTGACGCCGTGCTTTATGAAATGCGGGATCGTGTTGCGATCATCACGATCAATCGCCCGGAATCGCGCAACGCTATCAGCGAGGATGTCAGAGTCGGTCTATTCGAAGCATTCCGAATTTTCAACGAAGACGATAACGCGCTGGTGGCGATTCTCACCGCGGCTGGCGATCGTGCATTCTGCGCCGGGATGAATCTCAAGGCGCTGGCGAATGCCGGCGGAAAGATCCCACCTTGGCGTGAGTTCCTGCCGGTGCTGGGGGAAGCGATTCAGGTGGGCAAGCCCGTGATCGCCGCGGTGAATGGCGCGGCCAGAGCGGGTGGATGGCTGCTCGCGCAGATGTGCGATCTGTGCGTGGCGGCGGAGAACGCGACGTTCGGGATTAGTGAAGTGCGCGTCGGCCGCGGTACGCCGTGGTCGGCACCGCTGGCCCAAATGCTTGGCCGCCGGCACTACATGGAACTCGTGCTGACCGGGGAGCCGATCGACGCTCAGCGTGCTTATGAAATCGGCTTCGTGAACAAGGTCGTGCCCTCAGAGAAGTTGCTGGACGAGGCTCTCGCGCTGGCCGACTGCATTACGCGCAATGCGCCGCTGAGCGTACGCGCTGCCCGTGAGCTGGTTTACCTGACCGGCGAAATGGGCACCAACGCCGCGACGCGAGCAGCCGACCATCTGTTCGCCACCGTGTATGCGAGCGAGGACGCGGTCGAGGGGCCGCAAGCCTTTCAGGAAAAACGTGCGCCGGTCTGGCGCGGCCGTTGAAATCGCTTTGTGGAGAGAATCGGATGAACACCAGTATTTGCGAAATGTTTGGTCTGGAAGTTCCTATCGTTGCTTTCTCCCATTGCCGGGATGTGGTGGTCGAAGTATCGCGCGCCGGAGGCCTGGGGGTGCTCGGGGCGGCGCGCATGAGTCCGGAGCGTCTGCACGAGGAACTGGCCTGGATTGATGCGCATATCGATAGTCGCCCCTACGGCCTCGATGTCTTGATGCCGACGACTGCCGCGAGCGCCGGCGATCACAAGTTTGACGCCGACAAGCTGTTTCCGCCCGAGCAGCTGAAATTCGTCCGGGAGATGCTCGATTCGGCCGGTATTCCGCAGTTGCCGCCAGAGCTGGAGGCACAGCTCAAGTTCGATCTGTTGCGCGAGAATACGTTCACGCGCGAGGAATCGATGCGCATGATCGAGGTGGCGCTCTCGCATCCGCTGGTGGCGCTGGTGAGCGGACTGGGCACGCCGCCGAAGGACGTGATTGACATGTGCCATGCGCGCGGCATCAAGGTTGGTGCGCTCGCGGGGCTGCCCAAGCACGCGGTGCGTCACAAGGAGGCCGGCTGCGATTTCGTGGTGGCCGTGGGTACCGAAGCCGCGGGCCATACCGGCAACGTGACCTCCATGGTGGCCTGGCCCCGCATTGTCGATGCGGTGGCGCCAATGCCCGTGCTCGGCGGTGGAGGTGTCGGTCGTGGCCGGCAGGTGGCTGCGGCGCTTGCGCTGGGCTGCGAAGGCGTGTGGTGCGGCTCGATCTGGCTCAAGACCGTGCAGAGCGAGGTCACGCCCGATATCAAGGCCAAGATGTTCAAGGCAGATACGCAGGATGCAGTGCTCACCAAGAGCGTGACCGGTAAGCAGTGTCGGACCTTGCGTTCGACATTTACCGATGCGTGGGAGCGGCCCGATGCGCCTCCGACGCTGCCGGCACCGCTGCAGGGGCTGCTCTGGTGGGGCGAGGGCCGTCTGCGCGTCGAGCGTGCGCGCGCCACCGAATTTCTGACCTATCCGGTCGGCCAGATCGTGGGAGACATGAACGCTGAGACCTCGGTGCGCCAGGTGGTTCAGGAAATGCTCGAGGAGCTGGTCGAATCAAAAGATCGACTGGATCGGATTTTTGGTTAAGTCAGTGAGCGTGCGCACTGCGCTGTGCTGTCAATAATCTGTGTGGGTCAAGGACGTCTTCGAAATAGGAAATCCGATGGACTTCGGCGATTTGGGTATTGAAGCACGAGGTGCAGACAACTTATAACAGGCCATCCGCAACATGACTCAGGAAAAAACAGTTACGGCGCTTCTCGACGCTACAAAACCCTTGATCGACCAATAAAGGGGGAGGCTCGTGACAGACCGGGTGCTCAATGAGCAACCGCTGCGAATCGAACTCCCCAGACTGTTATCGCTTTTCCGCGGCAGAATAACTAATGGAGATATGACAGTATGAAGAAGACCGTTCTAGCAATTGCGTTGTTGCAAGCACCGATTTTTGCATGCGCACAAGGTTCGCTGACGCTTTACGGTATCCTCGACGCGGGTATTACCTACGTCAACAATCAGCAGGGGAAGTCGGTCGTAATGAGCGACTCAGGGATTCTTCAGGGCAACCGTTGGGGTTTCCTCGGCAAGGAGGATCTGGGCGGCGGTCTGACGGCCGTGTTCAACCTCGAGAACGGCTTCAACCTCGGCAACGGAGCGGCGGCGCAGGGAGGGCTGCTGTTTGGCCGTACCGCATACGTGGGTCTGGCCTCCGACAGGTTCGGAACTTTCACTTTCGGCCGTCAATACGACTTCATGACCGACTTCATGGTCGAGAACACGGCAGCGGCCAACGGTGCAACGGCAGTTTCGTTCCACCTGTTCGATGCGGATCGTCTGGCAGGTGAGCAGCTGAACAATACGGCAAAGTACGTCAGCCCGGTGTGGGGCGGTATCTCGTTCGGTGCAATGTATGGCTTCAGCAACGTCGCTGGTGAGTTCGCCGGAACCGATGCGGCTCCTCGTGTCTCCAGCTTCGGCCTTAAGTTCGCTCAAGGACCGCTCGTAGTTTCTGCGGCGTATACCGCGGTCACTGGAATGACGGGTTCGCTAGTGACGCTTGCACTCGGCGGACATAGTCAACGTATCTGGGCGGTAGGCGGGCGCTATCAATTCGACAAGCTCAAGGTGTTTGGCAACGCCACATCGACGCTGGTTCGGGCAACTGCCGCAGGCAATAACGCGACGATCAACAACTACGAGGTGGGCGCCGCCTACTTCGTGACACCGGCCGTCCCGCTGACGGGTAGCTACACGTATTCGACCTACGCTGGGCACTCCTATAGCCAGATTAACACGGCTGCGCATTACTTCCTGTCCAAGGCAACGGACGTCTATTTCGCCTTGAACTATCAGCACACGACAAGCCCCACGGGGGCAGGTATGTTCCTGGATACGACACCGGGCACCCTCATCGGCTTCTCGTCGACGGAAAATCAGCTCGGCGTGCGTGTCGGTCTTCGGAAGAGATTCTAAGCACAGGTGCCCCAAAATTTTCAGAACGGATGCTTGCTGAACTAATCTGAATTTGGATTTTGAAGTGCGGGAACTAGCTACGCTGTCTCGGCAGCGTAGCTAGTTCTTAAGTGGCCTGGTCATTCAGCCGAATCCGTAGCGATATTAGCGTCACTTTTGTCGAGCAACGTCCCTACGTTCAGTCCAGCATTCCGGCATGGGTCGCGGTCACGGTCAGGGCGTGATGGCTGATCGCACGAAAGAGCACTCGATTGATCCTTTGGCGATCAGTCGAGTTTTTGACACTTCAGGCAGCTTTGCTGCCGTATTGCTTAGAAGGCCATGCAGTGAAAAGCGAGCAGCTACCAGCGGCAGGCAGTGAGGCGGACCCCAGTCCTATCAGGAAGCACACGCGGCTGATTCCTATGATCGTCGCGATGCCGTTGTTTCTACAGAATCTCGATACGTCGATCCTGGGCACCGCTCTTAACTCAATTGCGGTCTCGCTCGACGTTCAAGTCCTTCATCTCAACCTCGCGATTACCTCATACCTGCTGAGCCTGGCGCTATTCTTGCCCGCCGCGGGTTGGCTCACGGATAGATTCGGGGCGTCCCGACTGTTCTGCACCTCGATCGCTATTTTCTCGCTGGCAAGCGTTCTATGCGGCGTCGCCACCTCTCTCCCTCAGATTATATTGTTCCGCGTACTGCAAGGCCTGGGCGGCGCGATGATGATGCCCGTTGGCCGCTTGATCCTGTTGCGTACCACGCCTCCGTCCCAGTTGATTACGGCAATGGTGTGGTACACGACTCCTGGAGTTATCGCGCGGCTATTCGGGCCGCTCCTGGGTGGTGTCTTCGTCACCCTCATGTCATGGCGTTGGATATTCCTGATCAACATCCCGTTCGGCGTGCTCGCGATCTTGCTCGCATGGAAATTCATTCCGCAAACGGAGTCGGGACCAGGCAAAGTCGAAAAATTCGATATTGGCGGATTTATTCTGATGGCGATCGGGCTCTCGGGTGTCGTGTTCGGACTCGAAACCCTGGGCCGCAATTTCTTCTCCCTGTGGGTGACGTTCGTGATAGTTTGCGTGGGCATCGCTTCGTCGATTGCGTATGTGCTTTATAGCCGCGATCGTAGCAACGCCATCATTCCGCTCAAACTGTTCCAATACCGGGCATACAGTGCCGCGATGCTGGGTGGCCTGCCGCTGCGGATGGTCATCGGTGCGTCGCCGATCTTCATTCCGCTGCTTCTTCAGGTCGGGCTCGGATTCACGCCGATTCAATCGGGCTTGATGTGTGCGATGCTCGCCCTAGGCGCGTTCGGTATGCGTCCTGTCCTGCAACTTATAGTGGGGAAATTCGGGTATCGGAGCGTCCTGATGACGGCAGGCGCGCTCACCGGCATCACGTTCGCATCTTACGGATTGTTCGGGAACCAGACCTCGATCTATCTGATGATCGCGGCATTTCTTGTCGGAGGTATCGCGAATTCAGTCGGGATGATTTCGATTAATACTGTTGGATTCACAGATATACCCAAAGGCATCATGAGCCGGGCGACCGCGCTTTCCACTATGGTGCAGCAGACGTCCTTCAGCTTCGGCGTCGCGCTCTCTGCATCGTGCCTGACGCTGACGGCCCATTTCCATGGGCACAACGCGGATCAACTGAATCTCGGCGACTTCCATTTGACCTTCTTTATCGTCGGTGGCCTGGCCCTGTTGTCGGTTGTAGGACTCCGCAGGTTACCAGCCGACGAGGGGAGGGTAGCGTAAGAAGAAAAAGTCCGCTTTCCGCGGACTTTTTTCTTATCTGAGCCGCAGGATCAGGTGGAACCGGAAATACCAGCGAACCGAGTGACTGGGGACCCTCATCAGAACTGGTCGTGAAAACAATTATGAAAGTTGCGTCCAGGGTTTGTTCGAATAGCTACCAAGATCACTTGCGAAAAAACTAGGAACGATCGCTGCTAAATTAAATGCGCACACAACGACCATGAATCGGGCATCAAGCTCGATTTACCGAGTCCCCGTGCCGGACGAGAAAGCCTGAGCGTCGCATTCAATTTCATCGACGTGTATGGCGGAGACGTCGATGAGGAGCATGACAAATACAAAAGTGCATGCCCAGATTGGCCGCCATATCACCCATACTTAGAGGACGAATACGCAGATCCATAAACGCTGTTGAGCGCAACAATAATTTCTACGGAGACAAAAAGATGACGACACCGCAAGTGAGTAGTGCCGGCCTGGCCAGTAAGAAAGGCGGCCTTGTAACGATCTGTATATGCATGCTCGTAGCCATGCTGGACGGCGTAGATCTGCAGTCCGTTGGCATGGCCGCCACCCGAATGGCAAAGGAGTTCTCGCTTTCGCCCGCGCAACTCGGATGGATATTTGGTACGAGTGCATTTGGCCTTTTGGTGGGGGCAGCGGTCGGCGGCCGTCTGGCCGATTGGCTGGGCCGCAAGCGTGTGCTCGTACCTTCGGTTGCGTTGTTCGGACTGTTCTCGTTGGCGACGACACAAGTCGGGAGTTTCGATGGCCTGTTGGTTGCCCGTTTCTTAACCGGACTAGGCCTCGGTGCGGCCGCGCCACTCATTGTCGTGATGGGTACGGAGGCGGTCTCTGAACGGTGGCGCAATACGGCCGTCGGCGCCATGATGTGCGGAATGCCGTTTGGTGCCGCCCTGGTGGCGCTCTTGGACATCGTTGGATCGGGTAACTGGCGCAGCATCTTCTATGTCGGAGGTTTTGGCCCGTTGGTGCTGCTCCCACTGTTGGCGATATTTGTACAGGACTCGCGGCAGTTTGTGGAGGCCAAGGCGGCCGTGGCCCATAAGAAGGGGAAGGTAATTGAGGCATTGGCGGGGGAGGGCCGCGTGTGGATGACGGCGGCCTTGTGGATCGCCTTCATTGGCACGCAGATTGTCGCGTATTTCATGATGAACTGGGTTCCCTCGCTGGCAGCCGCGAGCGGCCTCACCCATACTCAGGCCAGCATGGTGTTGGTCCTGTTCGATGTCGGGGCCGCTATTGGCATGTCAGGCATGGGGTACCTCGCAGATGCGATGGGGTTTCGCAAGACAATCATCCTGGTGTACTTGGGCCTAGCCGTCGGTCTTGCAATGTTCGCGGCCGCATCTGGTTTGGGACCAATAGCATTCGCCGGTTTGATTTGCGGGCTGTTCATAATGGGTGGGCAAACGGTACTGTCCGCGTTGGCAGGGTACGCCTATCCGACTAGCGTGCGGGGCACCGGGGTCGGTTCTGCTATCGCGGTGGGGCGGGTCGGCGCGACTCTCGGCCCCCTTGCCGCCGGACTGTTGTTTTCACAAGGCCAAAGTGGAACGGCGTTGGTAATTGCGAGTATCCCTTTAATCGTTCTCTCGGCGCTGGCCGCGTTGTTGGTGGTCCGAAGCGTCACGCGGCGTCGCCGTGTGAGTGTCGATCTGTGGAGTGCGTAAGCATAGAGCCCGGGCAGCATGTGCATCAGTGACATGCCGCCCGCATGTCCCGCTCAAACCCCTTGCAGAAACGCGATACTCCGCTGGTTGAAAACCTCCGGCTGTTCGTACTGAGCCCAGTGGTCGCAGTCCTTGATTTCAACCAGTTGCGCGGCCGGCACGATCTTCGGTTCTGTCGCGGTAAGAAAGTCCGGCCGGAGCGAGACGATATAGATAGGACGACTTACATCGTGATGAAATAGAACTGCTCGGCAGCGGAGCGCTTCGGTCCAGCGCCATCGATCATCTGGCCTTTCGCGATCATGTGCATGGTCTCGATTCCACCCAGCAGGATCCGGGCGCAGCGAAATGTCTTGAATCCCAACATGGGTCGGGTACGGCGCTTGATCGCCCGATGATCTTGTTCCACGATGTTGTTGAGATACTTGACCTGGCGGATCTTGATAGGCGTCTCCCGCTCGGCGTTCACGGCGTCCAGCCCGGCCAGATTGGCACCACTCTTGTCGATGGTGACGGTTTCGGGCGCGCCATTCTGATCGATGGCCTTCTCAAAGTACCGTCGGGCCGCTTCCTTATCCCGCTTGGCTCGCAGCAGGAAGTCAACCGTGTTGCCGGCCTTGTCGACGGCGCGGTACAGATATTTCCATTGCCCTTTGACTTTGCTGTAGGTCTCGTCGACACGCCAACTCTTACCGCCCGGGCGCTTGCAGCGGCGGAACGCCTTTTCAACCACAGGCAGAAGCTTGATGGCCCACCGGTGCACGGTCGAATGATCGACCGAGATCCCGCGTTCCGCCATCATCTCTTCCAGATTGCGCAAGCTCAGCGGGTATGCCACGTACCAACGCACGCACACCAACATTATCTCGAGCGGATAGTGCAATCGCTTCAGCACTTTGGCCACTGCTGGACTCGGCGCTTTCATTATCGTTCACATCATTCTGTATGGTACCGCAGCATACCAGCCTCCGCTATTGCAACAGAACCCCGCTGCGAGAGCAGCGCGAGCGCCGCCGCCGTGGCGTGCAGCGGTACGCAGCTGCCCACCCGAGTCGTGGAGCGAATGGGATAAGGCGATTCGCGCACGCCGACGAACATGGTCTGCCCGGCATGACCGGAATGTGGGGTACGACGATTGCAGCTGCAAATTGTCCGTAACATTCGTCACATCGGTGTTACTGCCTGTCGGCTAGTCTCGCAAGGTGACTGACCGGTGCGTTCCGCCAGCAGCGAGTGGGATGCTCGAGCGGTCCGCGCGACACGAGCCCCATGGCGCGCCGAAGAGCAGGCCAGAGTCGGCAGACGAGCTGGAAGTGGCCGAGGTGGTTGGCGGAGAATTGGGATTCGTAACCACGCGCATCCCGCGACAAGGGTGGTGCCATGACGCCTGCATTGTTGACGAGGATGTGAAGCGCATCGGTAGTTGCGAGAACACGTTCAGCATACCTATCTATCGAATCCGGATCGAGCAGGTCCATCTCGTCCAGAAGCGCGCTGGGAATATCGTGAAACGCTTCCTTTGCTTTACCCATGTCGCGAGAGGGTACGAGTACCGTCGCACCGGCCGAGCGGAAAGCCCGGACCGTTTCAACGCCGATTCCTGAATACCCACCTGTGACGACAATGTGCTTGCCAGTCAGGTCGACGCCTGCAATGACTTCGGCTGCGGTGGAAGCCGGGCCGAATCCGGAACCGATAGGGGTTTGCAAGGTTGACATGTTGTCACTCCGTTCATTTGAAGGAGGACTGGACCATATCGGGCGCAGATCGTACCAGGAATGCTTGAAAAGACGAGTTTTTGTGCGCGATAGTTCGCAAATGGCCACCGACCTCCTTTCAGAACTGTTAGACCGACAACGGCAGTCCGCAGTCGGCCCCGCGTCGCGACACACTTCGTGTCGCGACGGAGATAGATTAAGGTTGTCTCCGTGTCATCAGGGGAAGATTGCTTGCGCCCCTTGTATCACGTATGTGGCCGGGACGCGTTTTCTCCTCCGCGCCGTCGGACGTACCGCAGCGTCGACAGGCGTCGAGGCAGATCTACGGTAGGACGCGCGAGCCAGAACCGGAGTACCTCGACAGGAACTGAGCTATCGTTGAAAGTGGTGTACGCGGCGTAGGGAAGAGGCAGGAGAAGGCGGTGGCGATTGAAGGAGAATGTTGCTTCTCACGGTAACACTTCCTCAATCGAACTCCACCACCATGGCGAAACATACGCAGGATACGAGCGGCAGTCAAACGGCAGAAGCAGACATCAAGGGTACGCCCGGCCTGGACGATCTGATCCAGCAAGGGGCGCGGCGGATTATCCAGCAGGCAATTGAGGCGGAACTGGCGACAATGCTCGAGCAGTATTCGAATGTGAAGACGATCGATGGCCGGAGGGCGGTCGTCCGCAACGGCTATCTGCCAGAGCGCGAGATCGTCACGGCTGTGGGCCCTGTGCCCGTTCAGGTGCCAAAGGTGCGAGACCGTTCGGGTTCGGGCGTGAAGTTCAATTCGACGGTCGTGCCGCCCTACGTGCGCAAGTCCCCGCGAGTGTCGTCGTCGCTGCCGTGGCTGTACCTGCGAGGCGTCTCGACGGGCGACATGGGCGACGCGCTGTCCGAGTTGCTCGGCGAGCAGGCCAAAGGGCTGTCGGCGAGCGTTGTGAGCCGCCTGAAGGCCGCATGGTCAGAAGAGTTCGAGCAGTGGAACAAGCGCGACCTGTCGGGCTCGCGCTGGGTCTACTGGTGGGCCGACGGCATCCACACGCAGGCTCGCGCCGAGGATTCTGATGGTCAGTGCCTGCTGTGATCATCGGTGTGAAGCCCGATGGCAGCAAGGAGCGCGTGGCGCTCAGCGACGGTTATCGCGAATCGAAGGAATCCTGGAAAGAGCTGCTGCTCGACCTGAAGAAACGAGGCCTGCAGGCACCACCGCTGCTCGCGGTCGGCGACGGCGCGATGGGATTGTGGGCGGCGCTTGAAGAGGTGTTCCCGCAGATACGGCACCAGCGCTGTTGGTTTCACAAGATCGGCAACATCCTCAACGTCATGCCCAAATCGCAGCACGGCAAGGCCAAGGCGGCGCTCGCGGAGATCTGGAATGCCGCGACGAGAGCCGATGCAATCGTCGCGTTCAACCAGTTCGTCGACACGTACGCGGCCAAGTACCCAAAGGCCGTCGAGAAGCTCATGAAAGATCGCGACGCGTTGCTCGCGTTCTACGACTTCCCTGCCGAACACTGGCAGCACGTGCGGACCACGAATCCGATTGAATCGACGTTCGCGACGGTGCGCCATCGCACGAGCCGCACGCGCAACTGTCTGTCGCGCTCGACCTTCCTCGCGATGGCGTTCAAGCTGATCGAAGCGGCCGAGCAGACGTGGAGGAAGATCCGCGGCGTCGACAAGATCGAACCGCTTCTGAAGGGCATTCCCTTCAAGGATGGAACCCCGGTGATCGAAAGCACACCGGCTCCTCAAGCGCTGGCCGCCTGATCACGCCGACCGACCCGCATACACCACTCTTGACGATTGCTCACAGGAACTTCGTCGGGTACATAGAGCGTCATCCGTTCGCTCGAAATGCGGGTCACCGAGTCCCCGTTGGGTTTGTAGGTAAACCGGCGAATCTTCATAAGCTGACTCCGAAGGCGGTGGCCGTTGATTTGGGATGCGGTGAATTCACTTCCTGTCGTGACGGTGTAGCCACCAGACCAAAGTGACAAGAGGGGAAAGGACATCAATAAGAAACCCGTGCGCCTCATCGAGGGCAGTCTTCCCTGTTGGTGAGCTTGCGTGTGATATCGCGTGTTTTAACGTGGTGGATGAAAAAACGCGCGTGTGGAGCGCGTCAACCGCGTTGCCAAGACACTCGGGACTGACGTTCGCGACAGTTTCAGCTTCTCATGAGTTTTTCAGAGCGCAAGTTGTACCGGTGAATGATCCGGGTGCAGCACGTGGTCGGAGATGTGTAGCGCCGGCAGGTAACAGAGCATCACCATGGCGCAACCGAAAGCTTCATGCATGACCTTCGTGAGTGAGGCTCAGCAGCTTTCGCAAAGGCGCGTCAGTGCAGGCGTCAGGATCGCGCGGTCCCGGCTTACATGCATGTCCCATTCGAACGTCGTTCAACCGAAGACGGGCAGCGTGACAGTCCCATGATCTCGCCGTTTTGAGCGATGACAGGCCGACGGATGGCATTGGGTTGGATATCGGCAACCTGCCGTTCATCCATCACGCATCTGTCACAAACCTTTTGTAGTATTCGCTTATCTACTTATCTAGATAACCGGATATGAGCTTGTACGCGGTCACTCGAGAGCAGGGCGCCTCCCTGTATGCCCAAATAGCACGGCAACTGGAACAGGATATCGTCAGCCTGTATGCACCTGGCGACTACCTTCCATCCGAGGCCGAGCTCGCTTCGCGCTTTGGAGTGAACCGGCACACACTGCGTCGTGCGATTGACGAGTTGGTCGATGCAGGCCTGGTGGAGCGCCGTCACGGCCGCGGCATCCTGGTGCTCAATAACCAGATCGACTACCAGATCGGCAAGACCACGCGTTTTACCGAAAACCTGAACGCTCAAGGTTTGCAGGCCGGAAACCGCGTCCTGCGCAAGCAGACCTTGCCTGCAAGCATGCGCATTGCCGAACGCCTTGCCATATCGGAAGGCGCGCCCGTGCATTGGCTGGAAACGTTGCGAAGCGTGGACGGCAAGCCGATGTGTCTGATTTCGCATTTTTTGCCAGCACAGCGTTTCCCCGATCTGCTGGACAGCTATCAGGGCGACTCCCTTCACGCTTTTCTGAGCGCGGAGTACGGCTGCCAGCTACGTCGTGTCGATAGCGCCGTCACGGCAGTGTTACCCCAGGGGGACGATGCGCGAATCCTCGGCATGCCGCAAAACCAGCCCGTCTTGCGGGTGAAGAGCGTGAACGTGGATGAGCGCGACAACCACCCGGTCGAGTATGTGATTACCCGGTTTCGCGCGGACCGCGTTCAGTTGCGCATTCCGCTGGTGTAACCGGGTCAGGGCGTCGCCACGTTCAAAGTTTCAGGCCTGCGTGGCGCATGCGACCCAACAGGACGATTTACTGATTTTCATATCTGTCCATTCATATGGATATTAGAAAGGAATGCTAATGGAAGCGAAATCGCTGCAGCCCGCGCGCGGCGACTGGATGCGCTACTGGATGAACGTCCCGGCCCAGCGCATTCGCGAACTCGCGCATCACCTCAGTGAGCGATGTCAGGTGGCAGACCTGGAAATCCCGCAATCCGGCCTCGCCTTGGTGCCGCTTGCTGACGCTGCCATGGGCGAGATTTATTACCTCGGGGAGATTCCGGTCGCCAAGGCGCATGTGCGCCTAACCAACCCGCAAGGCAGCACCGCCGAAGGCGCCGCGATTGTCATGGATGACCGCACCAGCCTGATTCGCGCGCTCGCGATTCTCGACGCGGTAACTGCCGCCGTCTGGCCCGGGCACGAAGACGCCATGAAACTGCTTCACGAAGGCAAGCGGGCCGTCGAAGCCACCGCCGCCGATCGCAAGAAGCTGCTGGCCGCCACGCGCGTGGACTTCTCGTTGCTCGCCACACAGGAGGACGATGATGAATAAGCTGGAGACGCGTATCGTCTCGCACCCGACCGACTGGACTCCGCTGGCTCAGCAGCGCGCGTTTCGCAGCATCGTGGACGCATTTTCCTATCCCGGCCGCATTGTCAAACTCGAGACGCAGGCCGCACATGTGCTGCCTATCGTGCTTGCCACGCTGGCCGATCCCGCAACCACGCTGGCCGACCCTTGCGAGCTGGTTGATGCGGCAGACCGTCAGCGACTCGGTGCGAAGTCCGCGGGTGCAGACCAGGCCCGGTTCGTCGTGATGCCGGGCAGTCAAGCACCCGATTTTGAACCTGCACTCGGCATGCTCGACAGTCCGGAGAAGGGCGCAACACTCATCCTGATCGCGGATGAAATCGGGCAGGGCTCAGGATTGATTCTCAGCGGGCCCGGCATCCAGAGCAGCACTTCGCTACAGGTGACGGGTATCGACCCGCAATGGTGGAAGCTGCGCAGGAAGTGGAATAGCGCCTTCCCGCTCGGTGTCGATGTGGCGCTTCTGGGCGAACACAGCGTCGTCGCACTGCCGAGAACGGTCAAGGTTGCCGCAGAGGGAGACCGGTAATGGGCTATGTAGCTATCAAGGGCGGCGGAAGGGCAATCCGGGGCGCGGAGCGGGTCGTCGAAGCGCTGCGTACGGCCGAGGGGGAACACGGCACGCCGTTGACCCTGCAGACCATCGAACACCAGCTTCGCTCGCTCACCTCGCGAGTGGTTTCGGAAGGTGGCTTGTATCACCCGCGTCTCGCCGCGCTCGCGATCAAACAGATGCAAGGTGACACGCTCGAAGCGGCGTTTGCACTGCGCGCCTATCGCTCGACGAAACCCCGGCTGCTCGAGGCGCCCGTACAGCATACCCGTGAAATGCGTGTGATCCGCCGCATCTCGAGTGCGTTCAAGGATATTCCTGGCGGCCAGATGCTCGGGCCGACTAACGACTACGCGCTGCGTCTCATGCGTCTGGACGTCGCCAACGAATCGCCCGAAGCGTTTCGCTCTGTCGCACGCACGTTCCTCGACTCGATCGATGAAAGCGACCTGCCCGACACCTTCCCGAAGGTGGTCGACGCGCTGCGTGAGGAGGGGCTGCTGCCGAAGCTCCAGCCGTCGCAGGCCGAACCGTTCGACGTCACGCGCGACCCGCTGATCTTCCCGGTGCCGCGCTCCGCCGCGCTCGCAACCATGGCGCGCGCCGAGACCGGTTCGCTGCTTGCGATTGCGTACTCGAACATGCGCGGCTACGGCGATGTGCACCCGACGGTGGCCGAACTGCGTGTGGGCTACGTGCCGGTGCGCATTCCCCATCCGGTCACCGGCGAACTCGTCGAGGCGGGCGAAGTCCTGATGACCGAGTGCGAGATGGTGGCGATGTACGAGAGCGATGACAGCGATGGTCCGCCCGTCTTCACGCTCGGCTATGGCGCGTGTTTCGGCCATAACGAAGTCAAGGCAATCTCGATGGCGGTGCTCGACCGTTCGCTGCAGAACGGCATGCGTGACGGTCCGACCAATCCGTCGGAAGACCCCGAATTCGTGCTGCTGCATATCGATGGCGTGGATTCGATGGGTTTTGCGAGCCACTACAAGATGCCGCACTACGTCACGTTCCAGTCTGACATGGACCGGTTGCGCACGACGCAGGAAAAGGCTGCGGGCAAGCACGCCGAACAGGATGAACAAGGAGTCGAGCAATGAACGAACTCTACGAACTGCCGCTCGACGAGGCGGGTTACAGCTTCGGCTTTCTCGATGAATATGCGAAGCGGGAAATCCGCCGCGCGGTGATCAAGGCGATCTGCGTGCCCGGCTACCAGACACCGTATGCGTCGCGCGAAATGCCGATGGGGCGCGGGTTTGGAACTGGCGGTCTGCAACTGACGCTGTCCCTCGTTGGGCCTGACGACACGCTCAAAGTGATCGACCAGGGTTCGGACGACTCCGTGAACGCGGTCAATCTGCGTCATTTCGTAGAACTGACCTGCGAGGGCGTGCAAACCACCGAGCATACCGGCGAGGCCACGCTGATCCAGTCGCGCCACCGCATTCCCGAGGTGGCGTTGACCGAAAAGCAGATCCTGGTCCTGCAGGTGCCGTATCCCGATCCGCTGGTCGTGGTGGAACCCTCCGAGGCTCGCCGCAAGACCATGCACGGCGAGGGCGACTATTCGCGCCTCTTGACCAAGCTCTACGAAGACATCGTGCAGTTCGACGAAATCACGATTTCGCATCGCTACCCGACGCGTATCAACGGCCACTACGTGATCGACCCGAGCCCGATCCCGCGCTACGACGTGCCGCAGCTGCACATGTCCGCTGCGCTGGTACTGCTCGGCGCGGGCCGCGAGAAGAAGATCTACGCGGTGCCCCCGTACACGCGTGCGGTCCCGCTCGCGTTCGACGACGTGCCGTTCCGTACCGAAGACTTCCGCGACGAGTACGGCCAGCGCCGCGCCTGCTTGCGCTGCGGCTCGACCGAAAGCTTTCTCGACGAGATCATTGGCGATGACGGCGGCAAGTCGTACCAGTGCTCGGATTCGGACTACTGCAACGATTATCGCAACGGCCACATCCATGCGAAGGCCGAGGCAACGACTGAAGGAGCCGCACAGTGAGCCCCATTCTTCAAGTGCGCGGCTTGACCAGGATCCATGGTTCGGGCTGCGAACGATGTATCGAGAGCACCGGGCCTGAACAGGACACCAACATTTGCCCGCATTGCGGGTCGGTGGTGGCAGCCCACAATGTCAGCTTCGACCTGAAGCCCGGCGAGATCCTCGGCATCATGGGCGAATCAGGATCGGGCAAGTCGACCGTCGTCAAGACGCTCTATTTCGATGAAAAGCCGACCGCGGGTTCGGCGCGCTTCTTCGACGACGAGAACGACTCGGACCTCTTCGCAGCGAACGCCGCCGAACAGCGCTGGTTGCGCAACCATCGTTTCGGCATGGTGTACCAGAACCCGCACCTTGGCTTGAATTTCAACGTATCGGCGGGTGGCAATATCGCCGAGCGCCTGCTGATGAACGATGTGACGCTGTACGGCGAAATCCGCGAACGCGCGCGCGATCTGCTCTCGCGCACCGAGGTACTGCCGGAGCGCATGGATGAATCCCCGAAGAAGTTTTCGGGCGGCATGCAGCAGCGCGTGCAGATCGCAAAGGCGCTCGCAACCCGTCCGCCGCTGCTGTTCCTCGACGAAGTGACCACCGGACTCGATCTCTCGGTGCAGGCGCGCATTCTGGACCTGATCCTTGAGATCCAGCAGGAACTCGGTACCGCGATGATTGCAGTGACGCACGATCTCGGTGTGATCCGCCTGCTCGCGGGCCGCACCATCGTCATGAAGTACGGCCGCATCATCGAGTCGGGCCTGACCGACCAGATCCTCGAAGACCCGCAGCATGCGTACACGCAGCGGCTTGTGGCCTCCGCTCTCTGAGGTAAACCCATGTCCGCGATCCTGACTGTTGAAAACCTGAGCAAACACTTCACGCTGCATGACCAGAACAAGACCATTCCGTCGTGCGCGAACGTGTCCTTCACCGTCGAACCCGGTGCGTTGTCTGCGCTGATCGGCCCGACCGGTGCGGGCAAGTCGTCCGTGCTGAAGTGCATCTACCGTACTTACCTGCCGAGCGCCGGGCGAGCGCTGTACCGCACCGTTGCGGGCGACACGGTCGATCTCGCGCAGGCGTCCGAGCACGAGGTGCTCGCGCTGCGCAAGCACGAGATTGGCTTCGTCACGCAGTTCCTGCACTGCCTGCCGCGCAAGGCCGCCGTCGATGTCGTGGCCGAGCCGATGCTCGTGCGCGGCGCGACGCGTGCCGACGCGCGCGACAAGGCGCGTGGACTGCTCGATGCGCTGAACGTGCCCGAGCGACTTTGGGAAGTGCCGCCTGCGACATTCTCGGGCGGTGAAAAGCAGCGCGTCAACCTCGCGCGTGGCCTGGCCGCTCGCCCGCGCCTGCTGCTGCTCGACGAACCGACCGCGAGCCTCGATCCTCGCACCACCGACAAGGTGGTGGAGATCCTGCAGGCGATCAAGGCGGAAGGCGTGGCGATGCTCGCCATCTTCCATCATCCCGAGCTGGTCACGTGCCTTGCCGACCAGGTGATCGAACTGGCGCCGCCGGTTGTCCGCCAATCTCTTTCCGAGGCGACCACGCTATGAGCCGCCAACTCCTGACGAACGCCACCGTCGTTCTCGCTGACGAAGTGCGCCAGAAACTGGCCGTGCTCATCGAGGACGGCAAGATTGCCGCACTCGATCCTGAGGGTGCCGGCGATGCAACGGTGATCGACCTGAAAGACCATACCCTGATGCCGGGGATGATCGACCTGCACTGCGACTCGCTGGAAAAAGAGGTTGAACCTCGTCCAGGCGTGCACTTTCCGTTTGACTTCGCCTGCGCGCAGGCAGATAAGCGCAATGCGTCCGCGGGAATCACCACGGTATTTCATGCGCTGTCATTCGCGAACCGCGAGTTCGGCGTGCGCAACAACGAAACCGCAGCCGCGCTCGGCCGCGCGATCCACGCCTGGCAAGCGCATGCATTGATCGACAACAAGTTCCATGCGCGCTTCGAGGTAACCGACGTGACCGCCCCTCCCGTTCTGTCTGGCCTGATGGAAGAGGGCGTGATTGACATGATTTCGTTCATGGATCACAGCCCGGGCCAGGGTCAGTTTCGCGACGTGGAGTCGTTCCGCAACTATCTTGCGAACGCCTACAAGGCCGACGATGCCACGCTCGACGAAATCGTGAAGCAAAAGGCGGAAGCAGCGAAAGGCGCGGTCGAGCGCATGCAGCAGCTAGCTAAGCTGGCGCTTGCCAATGGCGTTGCGATTGCAAGTCACGACGACGATTCAGCGACCAAGGTCGAATTGGTATGCGATCTCGGTGCGACGGTCTCGGAGTTTCCGATCAATCTCGAAACGACCCAGGCCGCGCGCAGCCACGGCATTGCCACGCTGTTCGGCGCGCCGAACATCCTGCGCGGCAAGTCGCAGTCGGGCAATATGCGCGCGCTCGACGCCGTGCTGGCAGGCGTCGCGGACTGTCTGTGCGGCGACTACTCGCCCGCCTCGTTGCTGCCGGCCACGTTCAAGCTGCCCGAGGTCGCGGACATTTCGCTTGCGCATGCGGTACTGCTCGTGACGCGCAATCCCGCGCGGGCCGCCGGGCTGTACGACCGCGGCGAGATCGCGGTGGGCAAACGTGCCGATCTCGTCGCAGTCCAGCGCGTTGGCGGCCTGCCGCATGCCGACCAGGTGTGGTCGCGGGGCAAGCTCGTGCTCGGCGCGAGCCGGGTGCAACATTGAGGCCGGGTCCATGTCAGGCAAGCTGATCTATGTAAGCGGCCCTTCCGGTAGCGGCAAGGACAGCCTGTTACGCCATGCGCGCGAACAACTGTCCAGCCACGCCCGGATCTGCTTTGCTCACCGCTACATCACGCGCGCAGCGGACGCCGGTGGCGAAAATCACGTCGCCCTGAGTCCGGGAGAGTTCGCGGCGCGCAGCAACTCGAACCTGTTTGCTTTGGACTGGGCGAGCAATGGGTTGCAATACGGCATCGGGGCCGAGATCGACCACTGGCTGGACAAGGGGTTGACCGTCGTGATGAACGGATCGCGCGAGTACCTGCCGCAGGCGCGTGAACGCTACCCGTATCTCGTGCCGGTGGAGATTGCCGTGCCGGAAGCGGTACTGCGGGAACGCCTTATGGCGCGCGGCCGCGAAACGCCGGAGCAAGTTGCGCAGCGCCTGCAGCGCAATCGCTTGCTCGAGCGGTCGTCCAGCCAGGTGGAAATCATCCGTAATGACGGCGATCTCAAAGAGGCGGGGCAGGCGCTGGTTTCGCTGATTCTGCGTTGCGCGGAGCAATCGTGATGCGCGGAAAGTCCGCCCGTCCCATGAGGAGCGCTATGGCCAGCTAATCCGCGCGTTAGCGCCAGATTGTGTCGTCAATATTTCAATTTACTTAGCATTGCAAATAAATATCCAGATCAGGAAAGGAGCATATCGACATGACTTCCCGAACCACCATCAAGACCGACGCCTTAACCAGGCTCGATCACATGCCGT
The DNA here is from genome assembly GCF_040965655.1 of Paraburkholderia sp. EG286B. Lineage (NCBI taxonomy): Bacteria > Pseudomonadati > Pseudomonadota > Betaproteobacteria > Burkholderiales > Burkholderiaceae > Paraburkholderia > Paraburkholderia sp. EG286B. Next base: position 72,334 of record NZ_JBFRCF010000029.1, read on the forward strand.
GGACACGCTTCCACACCCTGCTAACGGTCGCGCTGGGAGTGGGCTGGACGCTTGATTCGTTTGAAACCAATATCATCGGTAGCGTGTTCGGTACGATCAAGGCGCTTTGGCACCTCGATGCCGCCCAAAGCTCGCTGGCAGTGAGCGTGTGGGTGCTCGGCATTCTGGTCGGCGCGGTGGCCTTCGGCTACCTGGCGGATCGTTTTGGCCGAAAACGCCTGTTTCTTGCTACGCTCCTGTGGTATGCCGCGTTCAGCGTAGCAACCATCTTCGCGTGGGATTACAACTCCTTCCTCGTATTCCGCGCACTGACCGCGCTCGCCGTGGGCGGCGAATACTCCGCCGTGACGGCGACCATGGGCGAGTTCATCCCGCGCCGCAATCGCGGACGAACCGACTCGCTGATCCTGTCCGGGTTTCCGCTCGGCGCCGTGTTGTCGGCCATTGTTTCGTACTTCGCGCTCAACCACCTTTCTCCCGACGTGGCGTGGCGAGTGGGCTTTGGCCTGGGTACCACGATGGCCCTGATTTTCTTCTGGATTCGCCGCGTGATTCCCGAATCTCCGCGCTGGCTGCTGCAGCAAGGGCGCGTGGCTGAAGCCGAGGCAATCGTCGATGAAATTGCCGCGTATGCAAAGGGCGCGGGGATCAGTGCAGAAACCGAAGCGCAGAAGCGCTATGAACCCACCATGATGGTGCCGGCACACCCGACGTTCTGGCGCAACATTGGTGAACTGGCTGGACGCTATCGCGGTCCGTGCAGCCTTGCCAGTGCCCTGAACTTTTCGCAGGCCGTCGTTGTATATGGCGTACTGTCGTTGATGGCACTCGTTATTTTGCCGTACATGAAAGTGCCTGCTGCCGCGATGCCGATCTACTACATTTACGGCAACATAGCGGCGTTGCTGGGCGGCCTGCTGGCTTCATATGTACTCGAAGCGTGGGGGCGTCGCTCTTCGCTTTTCACGAGCTACACGTTTACCGTGCTCGCGATTCTGGTGGTGTACTTCGCACAATCGCTGCCTTCCATGGCGTTCGGTTACTGTCTGATCCAGTTCGGCGTGACATGGGGCTATATCTCGGCTTACGTGGTATCGGCTGAAATCCTGCCGACACGGCTGCGCGCCTCGGGTTTGGGCATATCCGTTGCATTTGGTCGAGTGGGCGCAATGGCTACGCCGCTGCTGTTGACGAGTGCTTTCAGTTCGACGGGCACACCTTCCGCACCGTTGCTTGTCCTGCTGGCGCTCGCTCTGCCCGGCCCGGTTGCCGCCGCGATCTGGTGGGTCAAGGGACGCGAAACCCGCAATATTTCGCTGGAGGAGGGTAGCGATGATGCATTGACGGGTGCCGCCGCGCAGTAATATTTTGAGCGCGCAAAGCACAGACGGTTGGAGACTCAAAGGGCTGCAGAAAATTCTCTGTGGCCCTTTTCATTTTTTCGTCAACATGGCAGCTGCGACGATCTCTAAAACGTCACGCGAACGTATTCACCGCGGCTTAGCGGGCGTGGTGAAAGAGAAATATCGGTTAGTTTAAGGAACGCTTTCTCCGTCTGATCTGTAGTGTCAAGATTCGACAGGCGAACATTTCAAGGCGTCAGCGAAATCCTGGGCGCTGCAGCTGAGGGGGGCGGGCGGCCCGTGTACCGCCTGCGAAATGAGTGTCGCTTTCAGGTAAAAGCGAACGGGTCATATCGACCCACAGCAGCCGGTCGTGCAGTCGCGGCCCAAGGGCAGCTTGCGGAGCTGTCCGGTCATCCAGACCACCGTTTAGAGACAGCAGTTCAGCCGGGCCTTCTGGCGCTCGCCGCCGTATGTTGACAGCTATTCAACGTTCTGGACCGGCTGCCCATCAGGCGATCGAGCTGAGCGGCAGTTACCAGTTTTTTAAGGTTTCCGATAACCCGTCAGGCGCGCCTAGGCAGGAGCACTAGGTCCGTCGCTTCCTCAGCATCTTTGAGGAGCATCTTGCGCGGCGCGCCCATCTGCGCACGCATGGTTAGCCCACGCGCTAAATCTGTGACTTGGGTTGCGCGCGCGGCGACGGGAAAGTCAGGTGGGATTTCTCCGGCACTGATCCCGTCCTGAAAACGACGTTCCACCAGCGCCGTCCCGCCCGCGACCGCACTCTGCAGGAATTGCTGAACTTCAGCTTCGTTTACGAGCGGGGCGACGCATATCATAAGGCAGCCCCGGGCAGACCCTTTCTCGGTCGCACTTTCGACGGCGTACCTCAGAAAGCCCAAGATCGAGTCGCGAAGACCCTGTGGTGAGAGGAGTGCCTTCGCGGCTGTTGCGCCTTTCCGTTCTGCGTACGCCTTAAGGACCCGCAAGAATATCGCCCGCTTGTCCCCAAAGACGGCATACAGGCTCGGCCGTCCCACACCCATCCCGGTGACGAGATCGTCAATCGTCACTCCGTCGTAGCCTTTCGACCAGAACACCTGAATCGCCT
>NZ_JBFRCF010000030.1:0-72587 GCF_040965655.1 Paraburkholderia sp. EG286B
CTTCTGCGGCTTCTGCGGCTTCTGCGGCTTCTGCGGCTTCTGCGGCTTCTGCGGCTTCTGCGGCTTCTGCGGCTTCTGCGGCTTCTGCGGCTTCTGCGGCTTCTGCGGCTTCTGCGGCTTCTGCGGCAGAGTATGCCTTGACGCCCTGTTCGGAACCGCCGTCGCCAGGCGTGCCGCCGCCAGCGCCCGAAGCACCGCCGCCTTCCGACGACGACCCGCCGCCATCGAGCGGCGGCAGTCCGGTCTTCTCGCTGCCCGGCTCGACGCCCAGCGCGCGTTGTACGTGGCGATAGCGCTCGCGACGCTCGCCTTCGAGCGGCCCGGACACGGTCGCGATGCGGTACACGGCCGCGAGCAGCGCGCGGCGTGTCTTCATGTCGGGCACGATCTCGGGCAACGCGTCGATCGCGGCCTGCGGATCGAGCTGCACGATCGCGCCCTGGCGGCGCGCCGATTCCTTCAGCTCGGCGATGCTTGGCTGGCGATCGCCGAGATACTCGCGCGCGAGCTCGCGCATGCGCTGGAACGGCCGGTACTGCACGGTATGCATTTCATCGACGATGTACGCGGCGATGCGCATGAACGCGTCGACGAGCGTGCCCTTCGCGAGATGCGCGCGCGCCGCGCGCAGGCGGTACTGTGCAAGCTCCTTGCGCAGCGCCATGAGCGGCGGCGCGATCGGCTCGAGCGGCTGGTTGGGCGCCACGCCCACACAGGCCTGCACCCACGGCGCGGTGTACACGTTGTAGAAGGTGCTCTCGACCCACGCGTCGCGCGCGTCGCGATACGCATCCAGCGTTGCCTCGATGGTCGCCGAAGCCTGCTTTTCGAGCAGCGTGAACGGATTGTCGGGCGCGGCCGGCTTGCGATGCGCGCGCACCGTTTCCGCCATGGCGGGCAGCACACCGAGCGTCGGATTTGCGTCGCTCAGCACGCTGCGCTCCACGCGCGACGGATGCGACTCGCGCAGCGCATGCGCGCTGAACGCGTTGCTCGACGCCCGCACGAACGGCGAGACGAACAGGTCATACAGGCGCTGGTTGTTCTCCGCGAGACGGCGCACCACCTCGAAGGGCTGCTCGTCGTCGCGGCCGTCGTCGAGCGCGAGAATATCTTCGATGGTGCGCAGCTCGAAGCGGATCTCGTAGCGCCCTTCGAGCGCTTCGAGGCGCGCGGCTTCCGGCGTCGAGTCGGTGATCTTCGCTTCGTAGAGGCCCGGCGGCAGCACGTCGATCAGGTCGAGCGCCGAGAATAGTTCGGTGTGCTCCTTATTGGCCACGCTCGCCGAAACGAAGATGCCGAGATGCCCCACCTTGTCGTGCAGGCAGTACACGATCACCTGCTCGTTGGCGACGATCTCGTCGACGCTCGCGTAGAGGTCGGGAATCCAGTTGAGCGCCTGCTGCGGCGGCGTGATGTTGTCGCCCCACGAGGCAAGCACGATGATCGGCGTGCGGATGTTGCGCAGGTCCACCGGCGAGCGCGCATTCTTCGCGAATACCTCGTTGCGCGTGAGGTGGTTGCCCACGAAGAGGTTCTGCACGATCCAGTCGATCTCGGCGCGGTTCAGCTGAAAATGGCCGCCCCACCAGCGCTCGAATTCGAGGAAGCGCTCGCGCTCGGAATCGACCTTCGAGTAGAGGTTGTAGAGCTTGCCCCAGTACGTGTTGGCCGGATTGAGGTACTCGAAGTTCTGCACCAGATACGCGCCGTCGAAGCGGCCATCGCCCAGATCCGCTGCGAGCGAGGACATCCACGAACCGCCCAGCATGCCGCCCGAATAGCGCATGGGGTTCTTGCCGCGCACGCCGGCCCAGTACGACAGCGGCGAGCCCGCGAGCATGAGCGGGCCGACCAGCCCGGGCGCGGAAGCCGCGAGCAGCGCCGCGGCCCAGCCGCCCTGGCAGTTGCCGATGATGAACGGCAGGCCGTCCGCGTCAGGATGCAACTCGCGCACGCGTTGAATGAAGACGGCTTCGGCCTGCGCGACCGACTGGATCGTCTGCGTTTCGCAAGGCAGCGGGAAGAACGTCACGAAATAGCACGGGTGGCCCTTGCGCAGCGCGATGCCCACTTCGCTGTCCATCTTGAAGCCGGCAATGCCGGGGCCGTGGCCCGCGCGCGGATCGATCACGACGAAGGGGCGCATGCGCGGATCGGTCGGCACGCCCTCTTCGGGCTTGATGCGCAGGAGTGCGTAGTTGCACGGATCGTCGAGTTCGCGGCCGTCGACGATCACTTCGTAGTCGAACGCGAGCACCGGCGGCATGCCCGCCTGCTCGTGCACATAAGTCTGGTTGCCGCGCTCGCGCAGCACGTCGAGGAACAGCACGCTGCGCTGCCAGGCGTCGTAGAGGTAGTCGTAGAGCGGCTGTGCGACCGTTGGCGCAGATTGCGCCGTTTCGATTGCCTGGTTCACGGCCGAGGACACGGCCGAAGCCGCGTCGGTCAGCGGCGTGTGGGGCGATGACTCCTCGTCGGTTGCGCCCGCGAGGGGCCAGAAAGGCGCAAAGGGCCAGAAAGACGTGCCCGATGCGAGCGTGGGCAGAAACGAAAACGGCGACGAAACGAGCGGCGAGGAGGTGGGAACTGCCACGAGACGAATCTCCTTTAAGGGAGCGCCGGCTCGCCTCGCGGCAAGCAGGCGCCAGGCCGGCGCGGGCCGTGGACGCGCGCCTTCACGACGAATGACGCGCGGGGCCTTGGCCGCTGCCCCTGTTCTGCCGCCCTCACAGCGGCGGCATGGCGGGCAACGGGGCCGGCAAAAGAGTTTCGCGGCCGCGTGCGCGTTTCGTGCGCCTCGCGACCGCGACGTGAAAAGAGTCAGATCATGTTGCACTGCGGCATCTAAAAACTTAGGCGGCGGCCCTGCGAAAGTCAAGGTTCGCGGCGGGCCCCGGTGCCTCCCCGATGATCGCAACGCCCTGTGAACGAAGCATGACAGGCGCGACCGCCGGGCCTGAGCACCGCGCGTCACGATGCCGCGCCGGCCACGCGTGCATCCAGCCGACTGCCTCGTTCGCGCTGGTCTACACTGTTACGGCTTTGCGCGCCGCAGCATGGTCCAGATACACATCCTGGAGGAGACCGTCATGACTTCATCGCCTGACAAGTATTCGGTTCTGCTCGCCCGCTGCGGCGGCCTCGCGCCCGTGCCCACCGCCGTGGCGCATCCCTGCGACGTGTCCTCGCTCACCGGCGCGCTCGACGCCGCGAATCTCGGCTTGATCGTGCCGATCCTCGTCGGCCCGGAAGCGAAAATCCGCGCGGTAGCCGAGGAAGCCGATCTGCGCCTCGATGGCATCACCCTCATCGACGCGCCGCACAGCCACGCCGCCGCCGAATTCGCCGTGCGCGCCGTGCGCGAGGGCCAGGCCGAACTGCTCATGAAGGGCAGCCTGCACAGCGACGAACTGCTCCACGAGGTCGCGATCGGCGCCAATGGCCTGCGCACCGAGCGGCGCCTCTCGCACGTATTCGCGATGGACGTGCCCTCGTACCACAAGCCGCTCTTCATCACCGATGCGGCCGTCAACATCTTCCCCAAGCTCGCCGACAAGGCCGACATCGTGCGCAACGCGATCGACCTCGTGCAGTCGCTGGGCGTGGGCACACCGAAGGTCGCCATTCTCGGCGCCGTGGAAACGGTGTCCGAAAAGATGCCCTCCACCATCGACGCCGCCGCCCTGTGCAAGATGGCCGACCGCGGCCAGATCACGGGCGGCCTGCTCGACGGCCCGCTCGCCTTCGACAACGCGATCAGCGCCGAAGCCGCGCGCATCAAGGGCATTACGTCGCCCGTTGCAGGCGACCCCGACATCCTGCTCGTGCCCGACCTCGAAGCGGGCAACATGCTCGCCAAGCAGCTCACCTTCCTCGCCGGCGCGGAAGCGGCCGGCATCGTCCTCGGCGCGCGCGTGCCGATCATCCTCACGAGCCGCGCCGACAGCGTGCGCTCGCGCATCGGCAGTTGCGCGATCGCCGTGCTGCTCGCGCATGCGCGGCGCGCGCGCAAAGCAACGGAGATCCTGTGAGCAGCGTCCAAGCCCAGCCGGCCGTGGAAGGCCATGTCGTGCTCGTCGTGAATGCGGGCTCGTCGAGCATCAAGTGTTCGGTGTTTCGCGTGATCGAAGACGACCACGTGGAGGGCGGTGCGCGCGCACTGCATGGCGCGGGCGGGCAGATCGAGGGCATCGGCGTCGCGCCGCGCGTGGTCGCGCATATGGCCGACGGGCGCCTGATCGTCGACGAGAAGTTTCCGGTGGCCCAGGTCGCCGATCACGACGCCGCGTTTCGCCTCCTGCGCCTCGTGCTCGCCGTGGGCCTGCGCGACACGCCGCCCGCCGCGATCGGCCACCGCGTGGTGCACGGCGGCGCGCGCTACGCCGACGCCGTGCTCATCGACGACGAAGTGATCCAGGAGCTCGACGCGCTCACGCCGCTCGCGCCGCTGCATCAGCCGCACAACCTCGCCGCGATTCGCGCGGTGCGTCAGGCCGCGCCCGAACTGCCGCAGGTGGCGTGCTTCGACACCGCGTTCCACGCGGGCAACGACATCATGGCGCAGCTCTTTGCGCTGCCGTACAGCTATTACGGCGAGGGCGTGCGGCGCTACGGATTTCACGGTCTCTCGTACGAATACATCGCCAGGCACCTGCATCAGGTCGCGCCCGACGTTGCGCGCGGGCGCGTGGTCGTCGCGCATCTGGGCAATGGCGCGAGCCTGTGCGCGATGAAGGACGGCAAGAGCATCGAGACCACCATGGGCCTCACCGCGCTCGACGGCCTGCCCATGGGCACGCGCTGCGGCGCGCTCGACGCGGGCGCCGTGCTCTGGATGATGGCGAAGGGCATGGACTACCACGCCATCGAGAAGGTGCTGTATCAGGAGTCGGGCCTGAAGGGCCTGTCGGGCCTGAGCAGCGACATGCGCGAGCTGCTCGCGAGCGGCAGCGACCGGGCGAAGCTCGCAATCGACTTCTATACGTATCGCATCGCGCAGGACGTGGGCAAGCTCGCCGTGGTGCTGGGCGGGCTCGACGCGCTCGTGTTCACGGCCGGCATCGGCGAGCATGCCGCGCCCATTCGCGCGCAGGTATGCGAGCGGCTCGCACCGGTGTTCGGCACCGTGCTCGACGCGCAGGTCAACGAGGTGGGCAGCAGTAACGGCAACGAGCGCGTGAGCACGCGCGAAAGCCGCGTTCCCGTTTTCGCGATCCGCACCGACGAAGAAGGGATGATCGCGCTCCATACGGCACGGTTGTTGCGGGCTGCGCTCAGGCACTGAGCGGGCATCAAACGTCTTCGCGGGAGGAGTCTTCGCCAGAGAACAGCGCAGGCTCGCCAGTTGCTACTGCATTGCGGGTCTGTGCAACCTCACGCGCGCAAGGACCGCTGAGCCGCCGCACGGCGCTGCGGTTCGCCGCGCCGCGTATCAGGCGTACGCCGGACCACTCTGGTCGAATGCCGCGTCGCGCAACCGGCCCGGCACGGCGCCATGAACGAGCGTATCGACGAAATACTTCGCGCGCGGCCACGGCCCGAAGCCCGCCGCCGTGTTGATGTGTCCCGCATCGCCGAGGTTCACGAACGTGCTGCCCAGTTGCTGCGCGAGCGCGCGGGCGCCTTCGAGCGGCATCCACGGATCGGTTTCGCTGCCGATGAGGATGGACGGCACGGGCAGCTGCCGCGCCTCGAACGCGCCGGCAAAGCAGAATTTCTGGGGACTCGCGGGCGCGACGAACAGCACACCGGCGATGTCGGCGCCGCTTTCGCCCAGCACGCCCGTGTGCAGCGCATGCGCCGCCACGAGGCAGCCGAAGCTGTGCGCGGCCAGCAGGAACGGCCCGCGTTCGCCCGCCAGCCGCCGCGCGAGCCCCGCGCCCCAGACCGCGAGATCCGGCGCGTCCCAGTCGTCCTGCTCCGCGCGCAGCGAGCGCGCGAACTGGCGTTCGAGCCAGCTCTGCCAGTGAGCGCCGTCGCTGCCGTGCAGGCCCGGCACGGTGACGAGGCGGGGCGGCCAACGCATTTGCGCGCACGAAAGCATGATTTTTTCCTCGCTGGAACACGGCGTGAATCGATTGTGGTCTGCGAGCCGCGCGCGCCGAACCAATTTTTTTTGCTTAGCTTTTCGGCGCCACCGGCCTGGTTCGGCCCGAGACAGGCCGCGGGCAGGCGCGCCGCGATTTGCCCGGCGGCCCCGGGCCTGAAAAAGTAGAATGGTGCCGGTGCACGCGGCGCTCACGGGCCGCACGCAATGCAACAGCGCGCGTAGGTTCGAGGCGCGCAGCCGTTACCAGGGACAGGTTCACCCATCATGAAGATCATTTTCTGGTTCCCGCAGACCGACGCCTCCACGTGGCTCCACGGCCTCGCGCGCGCCCTGCCCGATGCCGAGTTGCGCGAGTGGCAGCCCGGCGACACCGACCCCGCCGACTACGCGGTCGTCTGGCACCCGCCGCGCGAACTTTTCGGCGTGCCGGGACTTCGCGCCATCTTCAATCTGGGTGCGGGCGTCGACGCGATCCTCGCCCACGAACGCGAGCGGCCGGGCACGCTGCCCGGCACCGCCATGCTCGTGCGGCTCGAAGACTCGGGCATGGGCCGGCAAATGAGCGAGTATGTGCAGCATGCCGTGCTGCGCTACCTGCGCCGCTTCGACGAATACGCGCTCGCCCAGGCGCGCCGCGAATGGCACGTGCTCGCGCCGCATCCACACGAGACCTTCACGGTGGGCGTGCTGGGTCTCGGCGTGCTGGGCGCGCAGGTCGCGCACGCGATCGCCTCGCTCGGCGTGCCGGTGCGCGGCTTTTCGCGCAGCATGAAGACGATCGAGGGCATCGAAACGTATTCGGGCGAATTGCACGGCGAGCAGTTCGACGCCTTCCTCGACGGCGTGAAACTGCTCGTGAACCTGCTGCCCGCCACGCCCGACACCGAAAGCGTGCTCAATGCGCGCACCTTCGGCAAGCTCTCGCGCGGCGCGTATCTCGTGAACGTGGCGCGTGGCACGCATCTGGACGAACCGGACCTGCTCGACGCGCTGGCCAACGGCACGCTCGCGGCGGCAACGCTCGACGTGTTCCGCGAAGAGCCGCTGCCGCCCGATCACCTGTTCTGGCGCGAGCCGCGTATCACGATCACGCCGCACAGTTCGGCGCTCACGTTGCGCGACGAGGCGATCTCGCAGGTCGCCGACAAGATCGGCGCACTGGCTCGCGGCGAGACCGTGAGCGGCGTGGTGCATGTCGGGCGCGGTTACTGAACGTCGCGGCAGCACATCGCGAAGCCTTTTCAAAAAATCGTTGGAGACACGGCAATGGCATTACCCACCGCAGTGAAAATCGTCGAAGTCGGCCCGCGCGACGGCCTGCAGAACGAGAAGGAATTCGTTCCCACCGCGACCAAGATCGAACTGATCAACCGGCTCTCGGCCGCGGGCTTTCCGAACCTCGAGGCCGCCTCGTTCGTCTCGCCGAAATGGGTGCCGCAGATGGCCGACGGCGCCGAAGTCATGGCCGGCATCGAGCGCCGCAGCGGCGCGATCTATTCGGTCCTCACGCCGAATCTGCGCGGCTTCGAAGGCGCGCTCGCCGCGCGCGCGGACGAGATCGTGATCTTCGGCGCGGCAAGCGAGGCGTTCTCGCAGAAGAACATCAACTGCTCGATCGCGGAAAGCATCGAGCGCTTCGCGCCCGTGGCGCAAGCCGCGAAGGAGCACGGCGTGCGCATTCGCGGCAGCGTGTCGTGCTCGCTCGGCTGCCCGTATCAGGGCGAAGTGCCGGTCGCTTCGGTCGTCGATGTGGTGGAGCGCTTCGCCGCGCTCGGCTGCGACGAGATCGACATTGCCGACACCATCGGCGTGGGCACGGCGAAACGCGTGCACGAAGTGTTCGAAGCGGTGACGAAGGTGTTCCCGCGCGAGCGCCTGTCGGGCCACTTCCACGACACCTACGGCCAGGCGCTCGCCAACATCTACGCGGCGCTCGAAGAAGGCATCGCCATTTTCCACGCCTCGGTCGCGGGCCTCGGCGGCTGTCCGTATGCGAAGGGCGCCACGGGCAACGTCGCGACCGAAGACGTGCTGTACCTCATGAACGGCCTGGGCATTCAAACCGGCGTCGACCTGAACCAGGTCGTCGCGGCGGGCGACTTCATTTCGACCGCCATCGGCCGGGCCAACGTCTCGCGCGCGGGCAAGGCCCTGCTTGCGAAGGCCCGCAGCGAAGCCGCCTGCGCGTGACGAGCGACCCATCGAATCGTAGTACGAAGGAAATCAACTCATGACGGAAACCCTCGACAACCTCGACGCCCTGCCCGAGTCCGCGCGCCGTGTCGCCCTGATGCTGCGCGAGCGCGGCCACGCGAGGCCGGTCGTGATGCTGCCCGAGACCGGCAAGACTTCTACCGAAGCCGCCGCGGGCCTTGGCTGCGAAGTCGCGCAGATCGCCAAGTCGATCCTGTTCCGCCGCCGCGCAGACGACGCGCCCGTGCTCGTGATCGCGAGCGGCGCGAACCGCGTGGACGAAAAGAAAGTGGCTGCGCACGTGGGCGAGATCGGCCGCGCCGACGCGAAGTTCGTGCGCGAGAAAACCGGCTATGCCATCGGCGGCGTGTGCCCGATCGGCCACGCCACGACGCCCGTCACGCTGATCGACGCCGATCTGTTCGCGCTCGAAAGCCTGTGGGCCGCCGCCGGCCATCCGCATGCGGTGTTCAACCTCTCGCCACAGGAACTCGAAGCGCTGACCGGCGCGCCCGTGGTGGACGTCGCGCTGCGCGACGCGTGAGCATGACCGCGAGTCACGCCACCGTCACGCCGCCGCCCTCGCCTTGCATCAACATCTGCCGCATGGATGAGCGCAGCGGCTTGTGCGAGGGATGCCTGCGCACCATCGACGAAATTGCCGGCTGGTCCACGTTCGACGACGAGGCGAAACGCGCCGTCTGGGATGCGATCGAGACGCGGCACACCGAATGGGTCGCGCAGCGCTTCGCATCGGCGTCGCAAGGAGAAAAACAATGAACGCGCCCGCCCGCGTCGTCACGGTCGGCGAGACGTTCCGCTCGACGCTTCAGCTCACGCCCGAATCGGTGAAATCGTTCGGACTGCTCGTGAACGACCTGAACCCGTTGCACCACGACGAAGCCTACGCGGCGCAAAGCCGCTTTGGCGGCCTGATCGCATCGGGCACGCAACCCACCGCGCATTTCATGGCGCTGCTCGCCACGCACTACTCGCAGTATGCACAACCGCTCGGGCTCGAATTCGACATGAAGCTCAAGCGCGCCGCCCACGCGAACGACACGATCACGTTCGAGTGGCGCGTGGATGAAGCGTGGTGGAAGCCGAGCCTGAACGGCGATCTCGTGAAGCTCGCGGGCGAGGCCGTGAACCAGAAAGGCGAAACGCTCGTGGTCGGGCGCGCGACGATCCTCGTCATGCCCAAGGCCGGGCACGCACCGGCGCATGCAGCGGCATGAGCGCCGCGCCCGCACTGCCTGAATCGATCCGCGTGTTCGAGCGTGGCTGGCTGTCGTCGAACAACGTGCTGCTCGTCGACGAGGCGAGCGCCGCACTCGTCGATACCGGCTACGCCACGCACGCCGAACAGACGCTCGCGCTCGTGCGCCACGCGCTCGGCCCGCGCGCACTCGACCTCATCGTCAACACGCACCTGCACTCCGACCATTGCGGCGGCAACGCGCGGCTGCAGGCGCAATGGCCCTGCGCGACGCTGATCCCCGCGGCGAGCGCGCCGATCGTGCGCGACTGGGACGAGGCGCGTTTGAGCTTTCTCGCCACCGGGCAGACCTGCGACCGATTCGCGTTCACAGGCACGCTCGCGGCGGGCGAACGGCTCGCGCTAGGCGGCTTCGAATGGGAAGTGATCGGCGCGCCGGGGCACGACCCCGACTCGGTGATGCTCTACGCTGCCGGGCCGCGCCTGCTCATCAGCGCCGATGCGCTTTGGGAGCACGGCTTCGGCGTGATTTTTCCCGAGCTCGAAGGCGAAAGCGGGTTCGCCGAGCAGCATGCGGTGCTCGAAGCCATCGCGAAGCTCGACGTGCGGGTGGTGATTCCGGGCCACGGCAAGCCGTTCACCAACGTCGAGGCGGCGCTGGAGCGCGCGTTCTCGCGCCTCGCCTGGCTGCGCGCCGACCCGGCCCGCAACGCGAAGAACGCGCTCAAGGTGCTGATCGTCTTCAAGCTGCTGGAAGTGCGCACGATGACCTTCGACTCGCTACTGGCGATGCTGGAAAACGCCGCCTCCCTGCACGCCGCGGCGCAGCAACTCGCCTCGCGCGGCGCGTGGCCGGCGCTGCTGCGCGAACTGGCTGGGGAACTGGCGAAGAGCGGCGCGCTGGTCGTGGACGGCGAACGCCTCGAAGCCCCGGCGGCCGAGGTCTAGCCGGGCTGCAGCGAAAAGCGGGAAAAGCGCGAAAAAAAACGCTCGTCCGTTTCCGGACGAGCGTTGGAATTAGCTCTGACGTGATCAAACTGTCGAGCCGATGATACTCGCGCCAGAATTCCCGAAGCATCGGTGATTTCCCTACAGATGACCTACGAGCGCAGGCCTGACGCATGCTCACAGGACCCATTCATCTGGAATCCGAATCAATCTCACTGCCCGAGCTTGAGCCGCACCAGCTCGAACAGATGCGAACACAGGTAGAGTCCGAGCCCGATCGCGCCGCCGATCACCGTGCCGTTCACGCGGATCTTCTGCAGGTCCTTGCCGATTTTCAACTCGATGAGCCGCGCGGTCTCGCGCGTGTCCCAATTCTTCACGGTGTCGCGAATGTGGTGCGTAAGGTAGCGAGCAAAGTCGGGCGCCATGGCGCGCGCGGCGTCTTCGAGATGGCCGTTGAGCGAGGCGCGCAGGTCAGCATCGGCGGCGAGCGTCTCGCCTAGCCACTGGCCCGTTGCGGCGACCTTCGCGTGCAGCGCCGAGTCTTCGCGCTCCAGATCGTCGCGCAGCCACGCGCGCAGGCTGTCCCACAGCGCGCGCGTGTAATCGTTGAGCGCGCCGCCCTCGCGCAGGCTCGCCTTCAGTTCCTCGCCCTTGCGCAGGAACGCCGGATCGCTCTTGAGCTTCACGATCAGCTTTTCCACGACCTCGTCGAACTTCTGGCGCAGATGATGCTCGCGATCCTCGCTCACCTGCAGCAGCAGCCGGTTCACGGCGCTTTCCACCACGCGCGCGCCGCTCTCGCCGATCCACTCACTCGGCAAAAACTTCTCGGTCGTCGGATAGTCGCTCTTGAGCCAGTCGACGATGGCCGATGCGACGAAGGCGCGCGTGCCGTCGTCGCGCAACACGATGGCGAGCTGCTCGAGCATCTGGTCGAGCAGCTCCTGGTGGCGGCCGTCGCGGGTGAGCGTGTCGAGAATCGCGCCCGCCGACTTCGAGATGTCGACGCGCGCGAGCGCCGCGTGCAGGCTGTCGCGGATGAAGCCCTGGATGCGCGCGTCGTCGGTGAGGCCGAGCACGCCCGACATCATGCGCACCGCGTAGTCGCCCAGGCGCTGCGCATTCTGCGGCGCGGTGAGCCAGCCGGAAAGCCGCGCCACCGGATCGTGGCGCCGGATCAGCCCGACCAGCGAACCGACGTCGAGAAACTTGTCGCGCACGAAGGCGGCGAGTTCGTCGGCGATGCGCTCCTTGTTGCGCGGAATCACGCCCGTATGCGCCGAAACGAACGGTATCGGAACGCGCCGGAACAGCGCGACCACCGCGAACCAGTCGGCGAGGCCGCCGACCATGGCGGCTTCGCTCACGGACTTGACGCCGTCCGTCACGACGCCAGGTGGAAAAAAGAGTGCCGTGCCGGCGAACACGAGTGCTGCAGCCAGCAGAAACGCCAGCGCCTGGCGCTTGGCGCGCGCGAGTTCGGCTTCGTCCCGGGGGGCGTGCAAAGGCGTCATGAGGAGCAGGGAGTCGCGGATTCGAATCGCGACATTATGCTGCCCGCGCGCCAACCGCTGCTCGCCGGCACGCCCCGTCAGCGCTGCACGCTCGCTACGCCTCAGGCCGAACGCGGGCTTCGGCGCTGCGGCACGATGCGCCAGCCGAGATTCACGCCCGCCGCCGCGACGAGGATGAGCGCAGCGCCCACCACCTGGATCCACGCGAGACGCTGGCCGAACGCGAACCAGTCCACGAGGATTGCGACCACGGGGTAGATGAACGAGAGCGCGCCCGTCATCGCCGTGGGCAGCTTCTGGATCGCACCGTAGAGCAGCACGTACATGATGCCCGTGTGGACGATGCCGAGCGTGACGAGCTGCGCCCAATGCACAGGAGTGGCCGGCAGCGTGCCGTAGTGGATGAACGGTGCGAGCGCGAGCGCGCCGAACGCGAGCTGCACGAGCGCGATGAGGTGCGGCGGCGTGCCCTTGAGATGGCGCGTGATGATCGACGAGATCGCGTAGAGAAACGCCGCGCCCGCCGCGTAGGCCACCCCCTGCAGATACTCGCCGGGCACCGCGAGCACGGCGGGCTGCACCTCGACCACGCACACGAGGCCGAGGAAGGCCACCGCCAGCCACGCCACCGTCGACGCGCTCACGCGCTCGCGCAGAATGACCACGCCGAGACCGACCAGCATGAACGGCTGCGTGTTGTAGACGGCCGTGGCCATGGAGATCGACGCACGCGAATAGGCGGCGAACAGCAGCACCCA
The DNA here is from genome assembly GCF_040965655.1 of Paraburkholderia sp. EG286B. Classification (NCBI taxonomy): domain Bacteria; kingdom Pseudomonadati; phylum Pseudomonadota; class Betaproteobacteria; order Burkholderiales; family Burkholderiaceae; genus Paraburkholderia; species Paraburkholderia sp. EG286B. The sequence continues at coordinate 12,688 of NZ_JBFRCF010000030.1, forward strand.
GTTCGCGACGATGGCCGCGCCACCCAGCACGGCGAGCGCGAGCGTGCGCGGCGGCAGGTGCTTGCGGCGCAGCAGGCCGAGCGCGGCGCACACGAGCGTGAGCGTCGCGCCGCCCAGCACGCAGCGCAAAAAGGCGATGTTGATCGGGGCCTGCCGCGAGGCGACCACGAGCCAGCCGATGGTGCCGGACATCAGCATCGCGACGATCATCTCGGCGGCGCCGCGGCGAATTTCAGGAGTGTTGGAAGACATGAGCTTGCATCCTCGTTGTAGCGGACGAAGGGCGCGCAGCCCTTCGCATCTGCAAGCCAGTTTATCGGCTGCAAGGCGAGGAATACATGGCTAAACTTAGGCGAGAGGCAAGACTTGCCTTCGATTGAAAGGCCAACCTGGCGGAGCACCCGCGCAATCATGAACCGACGTCCGAACCCCACGCCCGCCGCTGCCCCGCTCGACGACATCGACCGCATGCTGCTCGCGGCGCTCGCCGAGGACGCCCGCACGAGCGTCGCCGAACTCGCCAAGCACGTGGGGCTGTCGGCGCCGAGCACGTCCGAGCGGCTGCGCCGGCTCGAAGCGCAAGGCGTGATTGGCGGCTATACGGTGCAGATCGATCCGCGCGCGCTCGGCTACACCTTGCAGGCCATCGTGCGCGTGAAGCCGCTGCCCGGACAGTTGCATCTGGTGGAAGAGGTGCTGCGGCGCATTCCCGAATTCGTCGAGTGCGACAAGGTCACGGGCGACGACTGCTTCATCGCCCGGCTCTATCTGCATTCGATCGAACAGCTCGACGAGATTCTCGCGAAAGTCACCGAGCGCGCCGAAACCAGCACCGCCATTGTCAAGTCCACGCCGGTGCCGCGCCGCCTGCCGCCGCTGCGCTGAAGCCCGGGCGCCGGCAGCCCGTCAGTGCTCCGTGGCCTCGAAGAACGCCAGCATCTCCTCGACCAGCGCCTCGCTCGCCTCCTCGGGAATGTAATGCCCGCACGGCAGCGCACGCCCGCTCACGTCGCGCGCCACCTTGCGCCATTCGGCGAGCGGGTCGAAGCAGCGCTCGATCACGCCTTCCGCGCCCCACAGCACGCGCAGCGGGCACGCCACCTTGTTACCGCGCTCGAGATCGGCGCGGTCGTGCTCGAGGTCGATGGTGGCCGAGGCGCGGTAGTCCTCGCACATCGCGTGGACGGCCCCCGGCTGGCGCAGCGCCGCGCGATAGGCGCCAAGCGCCTTCGGCGCGAACGGCGCAAGACCCGCGTGACGGCTGCCCATGACGCGCTCGATATAGACGTCGGGGTTCGCTTCGATCAGCGTCTCCGGCAGCGGCGCGGGCTGGATCAGGAAGAACCAGTGGAAGTAGAGCGTGGCGAACTCGCGGTCGGTCTGCTCGTACATGGCGAGCGTGGGCGCGATGTCGAGCAGCATGAGCCGCTCGACGGCGTCGGCGTGGTCGAGCGCCATGCGGTGCGCGACGCGCGCGCCGCGGTCGTGCGCGCACACGAGAAAACGCTCGTGACCGAAGTGGCGCATGACTTCGACCTGATCGGCCGCCATCGCGCGTTTCGAATAGGCGGCGTGCGTGTCGTCGCTGGCCGGTTTCGAGGAGGCGCCGTAGCCGCGCAGATCCGTCGCGATGACGGTGAAGTGCTGCGCGAGCGAGGTGGCGCACCGATGCCAGATCATATGCGTCTGCGGATGGCCGTGCAGCAGCAATAGCGGCGGTCCGTCGCCGCCCTTCACGCCGCAGATGTCTACGCCGCCCGCAGTGCGAACGGTGAAAGGCTGGAATCCGTCGAAGGGCATGGGGCTAGTCTCTTGTGTTTGTTGGTCTGCGGTCATTGTATGAGGCGCGCGCGACTCGAAAATGTGCTTTTGGGCCCACAGCGGTAGAAACCGAGCACTCCCTCGAAAACCGCACGAGGGACCCGCACGTGCGATGCCCGAACGACCCCACGCCTATAATCGAACGGCCGATTTCGCGCCCCCGCCATCGATCGAAGCGCCGCAAGGAGACCTCTCCATGGCACTGCCCGCCGTCCTGCAAAACCTCTCGCTGCCCGTCGTGGGCTCGCCGATGTTCATCGTCAGCTACCCGGAGCTGGTGCTCGCGCAGTGCAAGGCGGGCATCGTCGGCTCGTTTCCGGCGCTCAACGCGCGCCCCGCCGAGGAGCTGGGCGTCTGGCTCACGCAGATCCGCGAGGAGCTCACCGCTTACCAGAGCGCGAACCCCGAGGCCGTCATCGGGCCGGTCGCCGTCAACCAAATCGTGCATCAGTCGAATGCTCGGCTCGAGCACGACGTGCGCGTGTGCGTCGAGCACCATGTGCCGATCTTCATCACGAGCCTGCGCGCGCCGCCGCGCGAACTGCTCGACGCGGTGCACAGCTACGGCGGCATCGTGCTGCACGACGTCATCAACCTGCGCCACGCCGGCAAGGCGCTCGAAGCGGGCGTGGACGGCCTGATCCTCGTGGCCGCGGGCGCGGGCGGCCATGCGGGTACGACCTCGCCGTTCGCGCTGGTGGGCGAAGTGCGGCGTATCTTCGACGGCCCGATCGTGCTGTCGGGGGCGATCGCCAACGGCGGCTCGATCCTCGCCGCCCAGGCCATGGGCGCGGACCTCGCCTACATGGGCACGCGCTTCATCGCGACGAAAGAGGCGCACGCCGTGGACGACTACAAGCACGCCATTCTCGAAGCGAAGGCCGCCGACATCGTCTACACGAACCTCTTCACGGGCGTGCACGGCAATTACATTCGCGAGAGCATCGTGAACGCCGGGCTCGATCCCGATGCGCTGCCCGAGTCGGACAAGTCGAAGATGGATTTCGGCGCGGGCACCTCGAAGGCGAAGGCCTGGAAAGACGTGTGGGGGGCGGGTCAGGCCGTGGGCCTGATGGACGACGTGCCCTCGGTGGCGGATCTCGTGGCACGCCTGAAGCACGAGTACGAGGCGACGAAGGCGCGGCTGGGCGTGGGCCGCTGAACGCAGGCGGGCCTGGCTTCAATCCCGGCCGGACGCAATGCGTGCGGCATCGGCATTGAGCGCCGCCGCGCGGATCGCCTCCACGCCCGGCCACAGCTCGCGCTCCGAAAAACGCGCGGCCAGGAAATCGACGAACGAGCGCACCTTCGCCGACAGATGGCGGCGGCTCGCGTACACGGCGTAGATCGGCAGCTCGCGCGGCGGCAGTGCGTCGACGAGCAGCGGCACGAGGCGCCCTTCGGCGATATCGTCGCCCACCACCTCGGTGCCGAGCATCGACAGCCCGCCGCCTTGCAGCACCACCACGCGCAGCGCTTCCAGGTGATTGACGATGAGGTTGCCGCCTGGCTTGGGCTTCACGCCGCCCGCGCCCTCTGCGAACGGCGCGAGTTCCTGGGCCGAAGCCCCCGCGTACTGAACGAAGTTGTGCCGCGCGAGATCGGCCACGCTTTTCGGCGCGCCGTGGCGGCGCAGGTACTCGGGCGAGGCGCACAGCACGATGTGCGCGGTGGCGAGCGGCCGCGCGATCAGCGACGACGACTTGAGCCCTGACGGCGCGGCGCGGATCGCCACGTCGAAGCCCTCGTCGATCAGCTCGACCACGCGGTCGGACAGCGTGATGTCGACGGTCACCTGCGGATGCCCCGCGGCGTAGTCGGCGACCGCGCCCATCACATGACGCAGCCCGAACGCCGTGAGCGACGACACGCGCAGCCGCCCCTGCGGCACCACGCTCGCCGCGCCCACCGCCTGGCCGGCCTCGTCGAGTTCGGTGAGCGCCTGGGACACGCGCTCGTAGTACTCGCGCCCCGCCTCGGTGGGCGCGACGCGGCGCGTGGTGCGGTTCAACAGGCGCGCGCCGAGCTGCTGCTCCAGATGCATCACATGCTTGCTCGCCATCGCGGCGGACATGTTCATGCGCTCGGCCGCCGCGACAAAGCTGCCCGCCTCCACCACCTGGCGAAACACTTTCATGCTGACGAGGGTATCCATTGCGCGGCCTTCAACTCGAACATGAATAAACGGGAATCAATCGACGATATTTTCCTCGTTTTATCAAATACGGGTGTTGAAACGCGCAGGCGTGCTTTAGATCGGGCGGTCCGGAAAGCAAAAACCCCGCGCTGTACGCAGCGCGGGGTTTTCGCGTCGAACTTCGAACTGACAGGCTGCGCCGCCTAGAACTTCGCGCGCATGCCCACGCCATAGGTCTGGCCGCTCGACATGTTGTCGAAGTGGTCGTACATGTACGCGGCGTAGATGTCGGTGCGCTTGGAGAGCGGGTAGTCGTAGCCGATGGCCGCCGTCTGGCGCGTCTGGTTCAGGCCGCCGCCGTCGCGCGAGTACGCATACGACGCCATGACCGTGCCCGGGCCGGCCGGGACCGTCACGCCGCCCTGGGCGGTGTTGACGTGCCAGCTGCCCACCTGCTGCCAGTTCGCCGTATACATGTACTGGCCGAAGAACTTCACGTACTTGAGGTCGTACGAGAGGCCGACCTGCGCCACGCCCTGGCTCTTCAGGCCGATGATGGTCGTGTCGCCGCTCACGATGCTGCCGATGTCGCCCGGCGTGTTGTTGAAGTTCACGTACTGGTAGACCGCCGTGGCCGCGAACGGGCCATGGAAGTACAGACCCTGCACGCTCCACTTCTTCGAGCCGTTCTGGCCGGCCTGGTTGCCGAACGCATACATGGCCGAACCCGAGAGGCCGTTGAAGTTGGGCGTCGAGTACTGCACGGCGTTGTTCCAGCCCGAGTCGCCCACCACGCCCTGGTCGGTCGTGTAGGTCGGGAACGTCGAGAGGCCGAGGTACACGTGGTACACCATCGGCGAGAAGGTGTACGAATCGATGAACGGGTTGAAGAGAATCGTCGAGACGAACAGCTGCGTCGTCAGGCGCCCCGCCGTGACCGTGCCGTACGGCGATTCGAGGCCGACGTACGCATTGCGCGCGAAGAACGTGTCGCCCGCGAAGCGGCCGTACTGGCCGTTCTGCGCGCGGAAGAAGCTTTCCAGCGTGAAGATCGCCTTGTAGCCGTTGCCCAGATCTTCCGATCCCTTCATGCCCCAGTACGACGTGGACATGCCTCCGCCGCCCACGTTCCAGGCGGTCTGGCCGCCCGGAAATTTCGTCGCCCCGACCCACTCGTCGACCTGGCCGTAGAGCTGGACGCTCGACTGCGCAAACGCCGACGACGACGCGGCGGCAAGAACAGCGGCGAGCGCGCTCGCCTTCAGGGTAGTGCGCAGCGCGCGGCTGACCGTTGTATTCATGGGTTCTCCAGTCTTTGTCAAAAAAGGGTGTCGGGCGGCTGAGGCGCTCGCGCAAAGCTTTATTTTTCGTCGTTCGCAGGCGTGGCCGTTCTGGGCGGATCCATCTTTGCGGACCATTTTTATGGTCAAAAATAACCGGTGTTATTGCCGGTATATCGGGCGGATTAGTTTGCCGCCGATCGAACCCGGTTTGCCGCTGTCGACTCTGCTTTGCGCTGCGCTGCGTCACGGTTAATCGCGGCCTGCCGGGCCGCGCCCAGTGGGGCGCTCCCACACGCGCGTGGCTGCGAATGACGCGCCGCCGAAACGAAAGCGAGATTTGAGACGAAAGGGTTCTGTATGACGAGAGATTTCCAAAAAAGTGTGGTATCCACGCGTCAGTTTTCGCGGCATGGACGAACGCAACTTGTTTTGGACGTGTTTCGGCGGCGCTAACAGGTCAATACCTGAAGCGAATCCTGAGGAGAATCAAACGAAGCAAGCGGGAAAAAGCGTGCTGAGGGAAGAAAACAAAAGCGGGCCGCGAGGCAGCGCTCAATTGCGGTAAGGCGAAGGCATCGGCGGACGCGGAACCTCGCCGCCGTTGCGCGGGTATTGCCGGTAGCTGCCGCCGCGCTCCTCGTTGTAGCGCGCGACGTCTTCGCGGATCGAGCCCGCGCGCACCGGCGAGTCGGCCGGCGGATGTGGCACCGGGCGCGATTCCGCGCTCACCGGCGTGATGGGATTGCCACCACGATAGCCACCGTAGCCGCCGAACGGCGTGCCATAGCTGTAGTCGCGATGCGGCGCCTGCTGCTGGACCTGACCTTGCCACTGGTTCGGCGCACGGTTGCCGCCGCGCTCGTACCGGCCGCCCTGGTCGGCCACACGCATGGGCGAAGCGGCAGCGCCGTAAGCCGCGGGGCCACGGCCGCGTTCAGGGCCACCGTGGTAGCCGCCACCCCACGCCATGCCGCCGCCGCCGCGCGGCGCGGGCATCGAGTGCATGGTGGGCATCGTCGGCATGGAAGGCGCGCGCGCGAAGCCGCCGCCCCCGCCGTGCCCTGGAAAACCGGGCTGAGCATGGGCGAGCGCAACGAGGGCCGCTAATCCAGCCCCCAAGACCCACTGTCCCAGTTTTGACAACCCTACGTGCATTGTGACGTTTCACCTGCCCGACATTTGCGCCTGGCACCCGCCACTCGGGCCATGGCGGGCCAGTCCCGGAACGCTCGCCGCGCGAGCGCGTAACGATTGCCGCCACAACGGTCCGGGCGTCCCTTTGACGGTAATTTATGGGCGTGCCGAATGGGTGTCGAGCCAAAAGATGTTATGCCGCCCGAAGGGTTGTAACACCATGTTACTGCTGGGTTTTCTGGCTTCGGGTGCACCCTGGGAAGGCCGCCTGGCAAGGCTCTGAGGGCAGGTCTGGGAACGGTTCGTTTTATGCTTGATTCCCGTCTGAAGATCTGAAGAATACGCGGAGTCCTGACGACTTTTGCGGCCCGGGAATGCCCCTCGCACGTCGATGAGGAATCCGGCATAAAGGGGGCATTGATGCCGGCGATACATGCGTATCCTTCATTAATCAATGCTTCAAATGAATTTGCTTTTTCAATCGGCTTGCGCCGACAATAGACGTCCCGATTCACCCGTTGCACGCACATCGATCTGCGCGCAGCCAGGCGCCCAGGCGCGCACTTGAGATTGTCCGATGGCACGTCCGAAATTCCTGCCCGATAACTTCACCCTTTGCCTCGTCGGCACGGTGATTCTTGCGAGCCTGTTCCCTGTGCACGGCCAGGCCGCCACGGGGTTCAACTGGCTCACCAACGTGGCCGTTGGCCTGCTGTTCTTCCTGCACGGCGCCAAGCTCTCGCGCGAGGCGATCGTCGCCGGAGCGACGCACTGGCGGCTGCATATCGTAGTGCTGCTCAGCACCTTCGTGCTCTTTCCGGCGCTGGGCCTCGCGCTCAAGCCCGTGCTTTCGCCGCTCGTCACCCCGGCGCTCTACGCGGGCGTGCTGTTCCTCTGCACGCTGCCGTCCACGGTGCAGTCGTCCATCGCGTTCACCTCGATCGCGCGCGGCAACGTGCCCGCCGCCGTTTGCAGCGCTTCGGCGTCGAGCCTGATCGGCATCTTCGTCACGCCCGCGCTCGTGAGCCTGATCGTCACGAACCAGAGCGCGAGCGGCGGCTCGGCCTGGCACACCGTGTGGAACATCGTGCTGCAACTGCTCGTGCCGTTCGTGGCGGGCCAGCTGCTGCGCCCCGTGATCGGCCGCTGGATCGAGCGCAACAAGGGCGTGCTCAAGTTCGTCGATCAGGGCTCGATCCTGCTCGTGGTGTTCGGCGCGTTTTCCGAGGCCGTGAACGAAGGGCTCTGGCATCACATTCCGCTCACCGCGCTCGGCGGCCTGCTCGTGGTGAATGCCGTGCTGCTCGCGCTCGCGCTCGGGATCACGATGTTCACGAGCAAGAAGCTCGGCTTCTCGCGCGCCGACCAGATCACCATCATTTTCTGCGGCTCGAAGAAGAGCCTCGCGGCCGGCGTGCCAATGGCAAAGGTCATCTTCGCCTCGAACGCCGTGGGCGCGGTCGTGCTGCCGCTCATGCTGTTCCACCAGATCCAGCTCATGGTGTGCGCGGCGCTCGCCCAGCGCTGGGGCGCCCGCGACATGAGCGCCGAGCGCGCCGCCAGCGCGGGCGACGAATCGCGCGCCGGCGCGAGCGAGCGCAGCGCCGCCGCCGCGCGCCGCTGAGCGTCGCTCAATCCATCTCAATACGTCATGCGGCGCGGCGGCTTCTCGCCGCCCCGCTGCAGCCAATGCCGCGGCTAGTGCCCGGCGTCTCCCCCTCCCCCGCCTGCCTCCCCTCCCCGCGTCACGCGCGCATCCGCCGCACGCCCAAAGATTGGGCATCCCCGCGCTGTCACCAAAATTTCATTTAATTCATCCGATGATATGCCGTTAAGTTCATCGTCTTCGCCCGTTCCGGCCTGTCCATGTCTGCTCCCGCGCCACTCCTGCACGCGGCGCCCGGCGTCGGGGCGCTGATCGCCCAGCGCCAGCTGCGTGCCGTCTTCCAGCCCATCGTCGATTTCGAGGGTGGCGCGATCCTCGGCTACGAAGGCCTGATTCGCGGGCCGGCCGGCTCGCCGCTCGAAACGCCCGCCGCCCTCTTCGCGCGCGCCGGCGACGAACAGTGCACCGCCGCACTCGAGCGCGCAGCCGCCCGCACCTGCATCGAAACGTTCGCGAGACTCGACTGCCCCGGCAAGCTGTTCCTCAATTTCAGCGCCGACGCGCTGCGCCAGCTCACCGCCGACGGCGACGCCGCGCTCGCCCTCTTCGACGGCCCGATCGACCCCACGCGCGTCGTGATCGAGCTCACCGAGCAAAGCGCCATCCACGACCTGCGCAATTTTTCGCCGGTCGTCGAAACGCTGCGCGCGGCCGGCGCCCAGTTCGCGCTCGACGACTACGGCACGGCCAACGCCAGCCTCAACCTCTGGGTGCAGTTGCAGCCGGATGTCGTGAAGATCGACCGCTTCTTCATCCACGACATCGCCAACGACGCGCTCAAGTTCGAAGCCGTGCGCGCCGTGCAGCATTTCGCGCAGGCGAGCGGCACCCGTCTCGTGGCGGAAGGCATCGAGAACGCGGCCGACCTGATCGTGCTGCGCGACATGGGCATCGACTGCGGCCAGGGCTTTTTCTTCGGCCGCCCCAACGTGGAGCCGCTGCGCGTGCTCGCCCGCGAAGCGCGCGAGGCGATTCGCGCAGACCATATCGCCGTGTTCCCCGAGGCCACGCGCAGCGCCGCCACGCAGCCCGCGGGCGGCGGCGCCCCCGCCAGCAAGATGCTCGTGCGCGCGCCCGCGCTGCCGCGCCAGGCGACCAACAACGATGTGCTCGAACTGTTCAACGGTCAACCCGACCTGCACGCGGTGGCCGTGGTGGAAGACGAAGCGCCCGTCGCGCTCATCAACCGGCGCGCGTTCATGGACCGCTATGCGCTGCCGTATCACCGCGAGCTGTTCGGCAAGAAGGCCTGCCTGCAATTCGCCAACGCGCAGCCGGTGCTGATCGAGCAGTCGATGACGGTCGAGCAGATGGCGACGCTGCTCGTCAGCGACGACCAGCGCTATCTCGCCGATGGCTTCGTCATCACCGATAACGGCCGCTACGCCGGGCTAGGCACCGGCGAGAGCCTCGTGCGCGCCGTAACGGAGGTGCGCATCCAGGCGGCGCGCTACGCCAATCCGCTCACCTTCCTGCCGGGCAATATCCCCATCAGCTCGCATATCGAGCGTCTGCTGTCGCACGACGCGGGCTTTCACGCGTGCTATGTCGACCTGAACCAGTTCAAGCCCTTCAACGACCAGTACGGCTACTGGCAAGGCGACGAGGTGCTGAAGTTCGCGGCGACGGTGCTCGCCGATGCCTGCGACCCCACGCGCGACTTCCTCGGCCACGTGGGCGGCGACGACTTCCTGATCCTGTTCCAGAGCGAGACATGGCGCGAGCGCGCGCGCCAGGCGATCGAAACGTTCAACGAGGGTGCGCAGCGCTTCTACGCACCGGGCGACCGCCTCGCGGGCGGCATCCACGGCGAGGATCGCCACGGCAACGCCACCTTCTTCACCTTCGTGACGATGGCGATCGGCTGCGTGCACATCGCGCCGGGCGAAGGCGCGCAGCACAGCAGCGACGCCATCGCCTCGCTCGCGGCCCTCGCCAAGCGCCGCGCGAAACAGGAAGCGAGCGGACTCGTCGTGATCGACGGCAGCGCGAGCGCCAACCTCGTGCCCACGCTCAGCTCGGCAGCAGGCGAAACCGCCGGCACAGCATAGCGGCCTGAACCTCCCCTGCGGCAGCCCAGAACAGGAACGGGCCGGCCGCGCGGCTCATGCCGCGCGCCGGCCCGTTTTGCTTGCGTTGCCTGACCGCTGCGCTGTCGCTAGATCGTCCCCATCAACACCAGCACGACCACCACGACGACGATGATGCCGAGCGTGCCCGAAGGCGCGTAGCCCCAAGAGCGGCTATGCGGCCACGCTGGGAACGCGCCAATGAGCAGCAGGATCAGAATGACCAGAAGCAGGGTGCCGAGCATGATGCCTCCGTAAGTCGACTGTTGGTGTCCGTCTTTCCGCAACCGTCGTGCCCGCGCGCGTTTAGTTGATTTTACTAAACATGAATGTTTGCGTTTATTTCATTGTTTACTGGTATTTACCTGGAATTCGAGACGTAGATTCGGGTTTTTCGAACAGATTTTTACTATACAATCGCCGCACACCTGACCATACCCGGAACGCTCACTGCGCCACCGCCAGCCAGGAATCATGGGGACAACCATTCGTGACGTCGCGCAAGCCGCCAACGTGTCGATCGGCACGGTGTCGCGCGCGTTGAAGAACCAGCCGGGCCTCTCCGAGGCCACGCGCGAGCGCATCGTCGGAGTCGCGCGCACGCTCGGCTACGACTGCGCGCAACTGCGTCCGCGCATTCGCCGGCTCACCTTCCTGCTCCATCGCCAGCACAACAACTTCGCGGCCAGCCCGTTCTTCTCGCACGTGCTGCACGGCGTGGAAGACGCCTGCCGCGAACACGGCATCGTGCCCGCACTGCTCACCGCCGGCCCCGCCGACGACACCGTCCAGCAGTTGCGCCTGCACGCACCCGACGCCATCGCCGTGGCGGGCTTCGTCGAGCCGGAAATGCTCGCCGCGCTCGTCGCGCTGCAACGGCCGCTCGTGCTGATCGACCTGTGGGCGGCGGGTCTGCGCTCGGTGAACATCGACAACGCGGCGGGCGCCGCGCTCGCCATGCAGCATCTGTTCGAACTGGGGCGGCGGCGCATTGCGTTCATCGGCGGCTCGCTCGCGCACTACAGCATCGCGCAGCGCGCGCTCGGCTACCGGCGCGCGTTCTTCGAGGCAGGCCTGTTGTTCGACCCGTCGCTCGAAACGACGATCGACGGCGGGCTCGATCCCGACACGGGCGCGTCGCTCGCCATGCAGCGCTTGATCGATGCGGCGAACGCCGCCTCGCGCCCGCCGCCCGACGCGCTCTTCGCCTACAACGACGCCGCCGCGCTCGCGGCCATGCGCGTTTGCCTCGCCAATGGCCTGCGCGTGCCCGAGGACATCGCCATCATCGGTTTCGACGACATCGCGGGCGCCACGCACGCCACGCCGCCGCTCTCGACGATCGCCGTCGACAAGGAAGCGCTCGGACGGCGCGGCGTCGAGCTGCTGCTCGAAGAAACGCCTGCCGCGAGCGAAATCCGTTTGCCGGTGCAACTCGTCGCGCGTGCGAGCACGCTGGGTGCGGCGTCATCGAATCTAGTTGCCGCGCTCGCCGTTCATCATGCTGCAAGCGCACCGCAGAGCGCCTGACGCGCGCCGTCGAAACACGCTGAACACACATCGAAATTACGCTGAAGCCACGTCCAGGACAGAAGAGAAAGCCATGACGATGACCGCCGACACCGCCACCTCCGCCACCGCACAACCCGTCGCCGTACCGGGCGTCGCGAGCTTTCGCGACCGCGGCTTCCTGCTCGGCCACGTGCAGGACACGCTGCGCTTTTACGCGCCGAACGTGCTCGATCCCTCGGGCGGCTTCTTCCACTACTTCCGCGACGACGGCTCGATCTACAACGCGCACTCGCGGCACCTCGTGAGCAGCTGCCGCTACGTCTTCAACTATGCGATGGCGTATCGCGAGTTCGGCGATCCGCAGCACCTCGAATACGCGCGCCACGGCCTGCAGTTCCTGCGCGAGGGCCACTGGGACCCGCAACTGCAGGGCTACGACTGGGAGCTCGACTGGCGCGACGGCAAGAAGCGCGTGCTCGACGCCACGCGCCACTGCTACGGCCTCGCGTTCGTGCTGCTCGCCTACGCGCATGCGGCCATGGCCGGCATCGAGGAAGCGCGGCCGATGATCGGCGCGACCTTCGATCTGATGGAACACCGCTTCTGGGACGGCGCGGCGGGCCTCTACGCCGACGAGGCGAGCGCCGACTGGATCGTCTCGGGCTATCGCGGCCAGAACGCCAACATGCACACGACCGAGGCGCTGCTCGCGGCCTACGAGGCGACGGGCCACCTCGTCTATCTCGACCGCGCCGAGCGCGTCGCTTCGAACATCACGCTGCGCCAGGCGAAGCTCTCGCAAGGGCTCGTGTGGGAGCACTTTCACGCGGACTGGTCGGTGGACTGGCACTACAACGAGGAAGACAGCTCGAACATCTTCCGCCCGTGGGGCTTCCAGCCGGGCCATCAAACGGAGTGGGCGAAGCTGCTCCTGCTGCTCGAACGCCACCGGCCGCTGCCCTGGCTGCTGCCGCGCGCGATCGAACTGTTCGACGCCGCCATGGCGCACGCCTGGGACAACGATCACGGCGGCCTCTACTACGGCTTCGGCCCGGACGGCACCGTGTGCGATCACGACAAGTACTTCTGGGTGCAGGCGGAAACTTTCGCCACGGCGGCGCTGCTCGGCAAGCGCACCGGCAACGAGCGCTTCTGGGACTGGTACGACGAAATCTGGCGCTACAGCTGGGCGAATTTCGTCGATCATCGTTACGGTGCGTGGTATCGCATCCTCACCTGCGACAACCGCAAGTACAGTGACGAGAAGAGCCCCGCCGGCAAGACCGACTATCACACGATGGGCGCGTGCTACGAAGCGCTGAACGCGCTGCCCGGACGCGGCATGGCGCCGGTGGTGGGGCGCGAGGAAGCGACCGCTGCCGACGCTGGTGGCGCGACCGGCCTGACGGGCACGAGCGGCCAGAACTAGAGAGAGGAACACGACGATGAGCACCTGCAGCACCGGCCCGGACTTTTCGTCCGGCTTCCCGGCCTTCATCTCGGCCGGCGACATCCTCACCGATCTCGTGCGCACCCCCGCGCCCGAAGGCACGCCGCACACGTCGCAACCCGGCGCACCGGGCATGGACTCGCACTGGCGCGCGCATCCTGGCGGCGCGGGCTGGAACGTCGCGCGCGCGGTCGCGCGCCTCGGGCTGCCCACGGCGAGCGTGGGGGCGCTCGGCGTCGACAACTTCTCGGACGAGCTCTGGAATGCGAGCGTGGCCGCCGGTCTCGACATGCGCTTCATGCAGCGCGTGGAGCGCGCGCCGCTGCTCGCGATCGTGCATCAGACGCATCCGCCCGCGTACTACTTCATCGGCGACAACAGCGCCGACCTCGCCTTCGATCCCGCGAAGCTGCCCGAAGGCTGGCGCGCGCACGCCAAGTGGGCGCACTTCGGCTGCATCAGCCTCGTGCGCCAGCCGCTCGGCGAAACGCTCGCCACGCTCGCCGCCGAGCTGCGCGCGGCCGGCGTGAAGATCAGCTTCGATCCGAACTACCGCAATCTCATGGCGCACGGCTACGAGCCGATCCTGCGCCGCATGGCCGCGCTCGCCGATCTCATCAAGGTCTCCGACGAAGACCTGCGCATGCTGTTCGCGGGCAAGAGCGAGGCCGAAGCCATCGAAGCGGTGCGCGCGCTCAATCCGGCCGCCACGCTGCTCGTCACGCGCGGCGCGCAGGCGGCCACGCTCTATGTGGGCAACGAGGTGATCGAGGCGGCGCCGCCGCGCGTCGAAGTGGCCGATACGGTGGGGGCCGGCGACGCGTCGATCGGCGGGCTGCTGTTCAGCCTCATGAGCGCGCCGCAGCGCAACTGGCGCCAGCATCTCGCCTTCGCGCTCGCCGCGGGCGCGGCCGCGTGCCGCCGGCCCGGCGCGCATTCGCCGACGCTCGACGAAGTCGTCGCGCTGCTCGCCGACTGAAGGCGCCCGCGGCGCGCCGTCTGGCGCGCCGCCCGGACACCGCGCGGCACTGACACGAAAGCGCCGCGCAGCCGTCATATGCGTGTCCCGCAGCCGCGCGGGCAACGTGCTAGCATGGAATCTCCCTCTTGTTGCGGGTCGGGCGCGACGCTTGCGCGCCTTCATCCACGTGACCCGTCGAGGGGAGTTTCCTTCCGCGAGGAGCACGTTATGGAAGACGTCAGCTACACCAAGGGGATCTACACGGCCGTCGCCACAGTGCGGCCCATGAACGCCGGCCAGTACCAGGGCCTGGTCTCCCTGGCGCGCGACGACGGCGAGGAACTCGAAAACGCGGTGTATGAAGTCGAAGCCGCATCGGGCACGCCGGAAGAAGCTCTCGAAGAAGCCAAGGCGCTGGCGCATCGCATTCTCGGCGAACTCGAACTGTAAGTCGCCGCGGTGAGCCCGGTGCCCGCTCAGGGACTGCCGGCAGCGCTGCATGAGACGGGGGTGCTCTGCATGGGGCCGCACGACGTGCGGTCGTCAGGAGAGGTTAGCCATGTCCGAACAGCTCTTTCTATACGGCGTCTACGCCATCCACGTGCATCCGCTCGAACTGCAGGGCGCTCGCTGGGACGCCGAGTATCAGATCACGCATCGCGACAAGGCCGTGCAGGCGTGGGTCACGGTCGGCGGCAACGCGGGCTTCGAGGCGCCCACGCAAGCCGTGGACGCCGCGCGCCGCCAGGCGATCGCCGATATCGAACACGGCGCGGGCATTCCGAAGCCGCACGGGTTTCCGTAAGCCTTTCGTACGACGCCGCTCCTGCCGGGTCTCATTCCTGCTCTCGTCGCGCCAGCCCTGCGCCCTGCCAGCGCGCGTTGGCGCGTGCCCGCTTGTCCTGACCCTGCGGCGTTGCTACGCTCTTCTCCTGACTTCAGATCCGCAGGGACCATCATGACGTCCGAGACGCCGGAGCGCTTCGCCAATCAGGAAGCAGCCCAGCAAGCCGATGCGGCATCCGCGGCTTCGCCGGGCGTTGATATGGACGCCTGCAAGGCCGAAACGCCCGCGGGGCCCAAGAAAAAAGCCAGACGCGGCACGCCGCGCAAGCTGATGATCGGCACGCGCGAGGTGCTCGTCTACGGCATGCCGCAGTCCTGGGGCGACTTCTATCACACGGCGCTCACCATGCGCTGGCCCACCTTTTTTGCGTCGCTCGCGGCCCTCTTCCTGCTCATGAACGGCGTGTTCGCGTGCCTCTACCAGCTCGGCGCCGCGCCCATCGCCAACCAGTACCCGCAGGGCTTTCTCGGCGCGTTCTTCTTCAGCGTGGAAACGCTCGCCACCGTTGGCTACGGCGACATGCATCCGCAAACGCTCTACGCGCATATCGTCGCCACGCTGGAAATCTTCGTCGGCATGTCGGGTATCGCGTTGGCGACCGGCCTCGTGTTCGCGCGCTTCTCGCGCCCGCGCGCCAAGATCATGTTCGCGAGCCAGGTGGTGGTGCACCCCATCGAAGGCCGCATGACGCTGATGGCGCGCGCCGCCAACGCCCGCCAGAACGTGATCGCCGAAGCGGGCGCGAAGCTGCGGCTCATCCGCATCGAAACCTCGTCGGACGGCTTTCGCGCGCGGCGCATCCACGACCTCAAGCTCGTGCGCGACCAGCATCCGCTCTTCACGCTGGGCTGGAATCTCATGCACGTGATCGACGAGTCGAGCCCGCTCTACGGCGTCACACCCGAGATGCTGGCCGAGCAGCACGGCACGCTGCATGTCGTGATCGAGGGCTCCGACGAGTCGACCGCGCAGACCATGCAGGCGCGCTTTAGCTGGTCGGACCGGCAGATCCGCTGGGACTACCGCTACGTCGACCTGATGAGCGATGCGGATGGCGTGAGCACGATGGACTACACGCATTTTCACGATGTCGTGCCCTTCGATCGGGCGAAGCCCTACGCGCCTCGGACGATCTGACGGATTGTCCCGAAGGCCGATCCGGACGGGATCGCGTCGAGGCAGAGAAAATCTCTCTCCAAAATCGCCCGACACGGGCAGGCTCTCGCGCGAATAGGCGGCAGCGACGGAGAGTTAGCAAAAAATTTCCGTCATTGGCGAGAAAAAATAGAGTCTCTTGCGCCGCCCTCCTCGGAGGGCGTACGACAGCAAAGCTATACATGGGATCGCAGCCAGCGCTGAAGCGCTCACTGCGTTCGACAAATGGAGACTCCCCCAATGACCGCGCGCCCCGCGTTCGGCGACACGTCCTCGCCGCTTGATACGCCGCCCCTCGCTGATTACAAGCTCACCGACAACCTCACCGCCACGCGCGGCCGCATCTTCCTGACCGGCACCCAGGCGCTGATCCGCCTCGCGCTCATGCAGCGCGCGCTCGACCGCGCGCACGGCCTGAACACCGCGGGCTTCATCAGCGGCTATCGCGGCTCGCCGCTCGGCATGGTCGATCAGCAGGCGTGGAAGGCGAAGA
Source organism: Paraburkholderia sp. EG286B (assembly GCF_040965655.1). NCBI lineage: Bacteria > Pseudomonadati > Pseudomonadota > Betaproteobacteria > Burkholderiales > Burkholderiaceae > Paraburkholderia > Paraburkholderia sp. EG286B. The sequence continues at coordinate 29,216 of NZ_JBFRCF010000030.1, forward strand.
AACTGCTCGAAGCCGCCGACGTGCGCTTCTTGCCCGCCATCAACGAGGAGCTGGGCGGCACCGCCGTGCTCGGCACACAGCGCGTGGAAGCGGACTCCGAGCGCACCGTCGAAGGTGTGTTCGCGATGTGGTACGGCAAGGGCCCGGGCGTCGATCGCGCCGGCGACGCGCTCAAGCACGGCAACGCCTACGGCTCGTCGCCGCACGGCGGCGTGCTCGTGGTGGCCGGCGACGACCACGGCTGCGTGTCGTCGTCCATGCCGCATCAGAGCGACTTCGCGCTGATGGCGTGGCACATGCCGGTCGTGAATCCGTCGAACATAGCGGACATGCTCGAATTCGGCCTGTATGGCTGGGCGCTCTCGCGCTACTCGGGCGCGTGGGTGGGCTACAAGGCGATTTCGGAAACAGTGGAGTCCGGCTCGACCGTCGATCTCGATGCCATCAAAACCGACTGGCAAGCGCCGGAAGGTTTTACGCCGCCGCCAGGCGGCCTGCACAACCGCTGGCCCGATCTGCCGAGTCTCGCCATCGAGCAGCGCCTCGCCGCCAAGCTCGACGCCGTGCGCCACTTCGCGCGCATGAACAGCATCGACAAGTGGATCGCGCCGAGCCCGCACGCGAACGTGGGCATCGTCACCTGCGGCAAGGCGCACCTGGACCTGATGGAAACGCTGCGCCGTCTCGATCTCACCGTCGACGATCTCGATCGCGCGGGCGTGCGCATCTACAAGGTGGGCCTGTCGTTCCCGCTGGAGATGTCGCGTATCGACGCGTTCGTCGCGGGCCTCACCGACGTGCTCGTGATCGAAGAGAAGGGGCCGGTGATCGAGCAGCAGATCAAGGACTACCTCTACAACCGCAAGGAAGGCGCGCGCCCCACTGTGATCGGCAAGCACGCCGAGGACGGCACGCTGCTGCTCTCGGAGCTTGGCGAGCTGCGCCCCTCGCGCATCCTGCCCGTGTTCGCCGCGTGGCTCGCGAAGCACCGGCCCGCGCTCGACCGCCGCGAGCGCGTGGTCGATCTCGTCGCGCCGCAAATCCTCTCGAACGCCGCCGACGCCGTGCGCCGCACGCCCTACTTCTGCTCGGGCTGCCCGCACAATACGTCGACGAAGGTACCCGAAGGCTCGATCGCGCAGGCCGGCATTGGCTGCCATTTCATGGCTTCGTGGATGGAGCGCGACACCACAGGCCTGATCCAGATGGGCGGCGAAGGCGTGGACTGGGCCGCGCACTCGATGTTCACGAAGATGCCGCACGTGTTCCAGAATCTCGGCGACGGCACCTATTTTCACTCAGGCATCCTTGCGATTCGCCAGGCGGTGGCCACGAAGACCAACATCACCTACAAGATCCTCTACAACGACGCCGTGGCGATGACGGGCGGTCAGCCCGTGGACGGCAGCATTTCCGTGCCGCAGATCGCACGCCAGGTGGAAGCCGAAGGCGTCTCGCGCTTCGTGGTGGTGAGCGATGAGCCCGAGAAGTACGACGGCCATCACGGCCTGTTCCCGAAGGGTACGACGTTCCATCACCGCAGCGAACTCGATACGGTCCAGCGCGAACTGCGCGAAACGCCGGGCGTGACCGTGCTGATCTACGACCAGACCTGCGCCGCCGAAAAACGCCGCCGCCGCAAAAAGGGCGAATTCCCCGACCCGGACAAGCGCCTCTTCATCAACGAGGAAGTGTGCGAAGGCTGCGGCGATTGCGGCGTGCAGTCGAACTGTCTTTCGGTCGAACCCGTGGAAACGGAGCTGGGCCGCAAGCGCCGCATCGACCAGTCGTCGTGCAACAAGGACTATTCGTGCGTGAACGGCTTCTGCCCGAGCTTCGTGACCGTCGAGGGCGGCAAGCTCAAGAAGGCCGCGGGCGCCGCGTTCGATCCCCAGGCGCTCACCGCGCGCGTGAATGCGCTGCCCATGCCGGCCACGCATCTCGACAACGCGCCCTACGACATCCTCGTGACGGGCGTGGGCGGTACCGGCGTCGTGACCGTGGGCGCGCTCATCAGCATGGCCGCGCATCTGGAGGGCAAGAGCGCTTCGGTGCTCGACTTCATGGGCTTCGCGCAGAAGGGCGGCTCGGTGCTCTCGTTCGTGCGCTTCGCGGCCACCGACGCGCTGCTCAACCAGGTGCGCATCGACACCCAGCAGGCCGACCTGCTGCTCGCCTGCGACATGGTGGTGGGCGCGAGCGCCGATGCGCTGCAAACCGTGCGGCACGACCGCACGCGCATCGTCGTGAACACGCATGAGATTCCGAACGCGTCGTTCGTGCAGAACCCCGAAGCGAACCTGCACGCCGATGCGCTGCTCGCGAAGATGCGGCACGCGGCGACGAATGGTGCAACATCAGCGCAAGATCCGCTCTCGGCCTGCGACGCCCAGGCGCTCGCGCAGCGTTATCTCGGCGACACGATCGGCGCGAACATCGTGATGCTCGGCTTCGCGTGGCAGCTCGGCCTCGTGCCGGTTTCGCTCGCGGCGCTCACGCGCGCCATCGAACTGAACAACGTGGCGGTGAAGGCGAACCTGTTCGCGCTCTCCATCGGCCGTATGGCCGCCGCCGATCCCGCTGCGCTCGAAGCGCTCGACACGCAACGTGCGGCGGCCGCGAAGGCCACGGCGCGCAAGCTCACGCAAACGCTCGACGAACTGATCGCCGACCGCGAAGTGCGCTTGCTCGCTTATGGCGGCGCGAGCTACGTGAAGCGTTATCGGGCGCTGGTCGATACCGCGCGCAGCGCGGACAAGAGTGCGGAGAAAACGCTCGCGCGCGCCGTCGCGACCACGTTCTATCGGCTGCTCGCCGTGAAGGACGAATACGAAGTCGCGCGCCTGCATGCCGATCCGGCGTTCCGCGCGGCGCTCGAAGCGCAGTTCGAGGGCACGGCGGGCAGCGACTTCACCGTGAAATTCAACCTCGCGCCGCCGCTCATCGCGCGTGAAAAGAACGGCCAGCCTCCGCGCAAGATGCAGTTCGGCCAGTGGATGTGGAGTGCGTTCGGGCTGCTCAAGAAGGGCCGCAGCGTGCGCGGCACGTGGCTCGATCCGTTCGGCAAGACACTGGAGCGCCGCATGGAGCGCGCCCTCGCCGGCGACTACGAGGCGACGCTGCGCGGTGCCTTCGCGAGCCTCACCGCCGAAAACGCCGACGACATCGCCAAGCTCGCGAATCTGCATCAACGTGTGCGCGGCTATGGGCACGTGAAGCTGGCGAATCTCGCGGCAGTGAAGCGCAGCGAGCGTGAACTGGCGGCGCGCCTTGCCATCGACGTGAAGACGAGCGCGGCGGTCCAGGAAGCCCTCGCGTCGTTCAAGGGCGCGGGCGCGTTGCGCGGCATTCCGGTGGTCGTGGCGAAGTAAAGGCGAAATGAAGCTGGCAAGCGCGCGCCGTTCATCTGAATGGCGCGCGCTTTTTTATGGGTCAGGCGTCGAGCAGGTTCCGCACGCGACGCACCCTGTTTTCGTCGACGGGAGCGAGTGACTTACCGTCGATGCGCACGCCCGAGCCGAAGTGAACCGCACGGACCCGCGTCGCGCTCACGAATGGCGCCACGCGGTCGAGCGTCAGTCCGGCGCCCGCCAGCACCGTGCAATGCATCTGGGCCGCACGCTGCACGAGCATTTCGATTTGCATCTGCGCGTCGAGCACCGAAGGTTTGCCGCCCGAGGTAAGGACGTTCGTCACGGCGTCGAAACCGAGCAGCACGTCGAACGCTTCGTGCAGATCGCGCGCTTCGTCGAACGCGCGATGAAACGTGAGCGGCATGCCGTCTGCGGCCGCGATCGCGCGCTGCAGTCCTTCGCGATCCACTTCATGCGAAGGCGTGAGCATGCCGATCACGGCCGCATGCACGCCCGCGAGCTTTGCCGCGCGCACGTCGCGCAGCATCACCGCGTAATCGCTCGCATCGTAAATGAATGAGCGGCTGTGCGGCCGCACGATCACGTTCACGGGAATCGCCACCGCCGCGACCACGGCTTCGATCATGCCGATGCTCGGCGTGAGGCCGCCCTCGCCCATTGCGGTGACGAGTTCCAGACGATCCGCGCCGCCGCGTTCGGCGGCTTGCGCATCGGCGACCGTCGTCGCGATGACTTCCAGCAGGACCCGTTCGTGTTGCATGTTGGCGCGCCATGTCGTGAAGAACACGACATGATCGCAGATGCACGCCTACTCGAACCAGTCGATGTCGCCGCACAGCACGCACAGGCGCTCGCCCACCTGCACCGCCATCGAAAGCGTCAGGCACGGCAGGGCCTCGTTGATCGACAGATACGGCCCGGTCACGTGCACGCGCCCCGGCGTGACGAGCGCCGTGCGGAAGTACGGCCTGCGCAGCCAGCTCGCGCCTTGCGCGTCCTCGAGCGGCAAAAAGCGCGCGTCGCGCTCCGCGCGGTCGACGCGCAGCACCACGTTGCGGCCCGCCTGCCGGCCGTTCGAATCGAGCAGATAGCAGCGCGCCGCATGATCGAGCGCGAGGAAGTTCCAGCACACCTCCTCCATCGATTCGCCGGCCGAAAGCCGTTCGGCCGCGCGCTCGAACGCACGCAGATAGGGCACGAGGCGATTCGTCTCGCCGCGCTCGCGCGTTTCGGTCTGCTGACGAAAGCGCTCGGTCGCCTCGGCGATCACGCCTTGCGCCTGGGCGGCGTCGGCGAGTCCGGGCGCGGGCCGCGCGAAGAAGAAGCCCTGCACGAAGTCCGCGTTGCATGCGAGCGCGAGCTGCGCCTCGTGTTCCGTCTCCACGCCTTCGATCAGCACGAGCTTGCCCGCATCGTGCAGCAGCGCCACGAGCGCCGGCAGCGTCGCGGCCATGTCGGCGCGATGCTGCGCGTGCATGAGCATGATGCGGTCGAGCTTCACGATGTCGGGATTGAGCTGCCACACGCGGCCGATATCGACGTTGCCCGCGCCGAAGTCGTCGAGCGCCACGAGGAAGCCGCGCTCGCGAAACGTCGCCACGGCCTGCGCGAGGGCGTCGAGATCGGTCGCGTCGTCCTCCAGCACCTCGAGCACGACGCGCCGCGGCGCGATGTTCAGCCGCCGCAGGTTCGCGAGCAGCGCCGCCGAGTGATACGGCTCGATCAGCGTGCCCGGATGCACGTTGAGAAAGAGCCACTCGCGCTCCGCGCCGAGCAGCGCGAAGTTCTCCAGGTGCAGCCCCTGGGCGAGCCGGTCCACCAGCAGCGCTTCGCCCACGCGCGCGGCGTCGCCGAATACGTCGAGCGGCGAAACCGGGCGGTCGAGCGGGTCGTGCGCGCGCAGCAGCCCTTCGTAGCCCACCGCACGCATGTGCGAGAGGCTGAACACCGGCTGGAACACGCTCGTGAGCGTGAGGTCGCCGTGGTGTGCGCTGTAGCGCTGCAGCCCCGAAGTGACGCTGAGATCGAAGCCGTGAGGGGCCACGGCTGTTTTGTCCTGTTGCTCTGTGATCATGCCATCCTCTAGCGCGTAGGAAGGACGCTGCAGTCCGCACAGCCTCTGCACGGCCCGCGCTTGTCCTCCGTAGCCTGATTTTCGTTGCGTCAGAGGAGGGATCAAGCAAGGTCCGTGCTCGCTCGCACTGCGATCTGGCACGCATCGGCAAATGCGTTCGCGCCCATCGCGTGCGCCGCGAAGGGGCACGCCGTGCACCGCGCGAGACATCGCACGGCGCACCGATATCGTGCGCCTTTCCACGCGCCTTTGCTTCCGTGGTGGCGCACACATGGCGGACAAATTGCCGCGTTTTCGGCATATATCGGGCTCGCCGCGCATTCGCCCTGCGCGCTTCGCGGCGGCTTACAGACGCGTCAGGCTACACTGTCCCTCGACCGGCGCGCCCTTCTCTAATGCGCGCCAGAACGCAGTGCCGCACCGCGCGTGAAAAGAGGTGTCCGCCCCCTCTTCAACGCTTCCCCGCCTGGTCCCGTTTGGCCCCCGCTACGTTTTTCGATGGACATTCTCTTCACCGTTCTCATTCTGCTGCTCGCTGTCGCCGTGTCCGGCATCATCGCGCGCACCGTGCCCCTCAAGCTGCCGCTGCCGCTCGTGCAGATCGCCATCGGCGCGCTGCTCACGTTCCCGCTCGTGAACCCGCACGTCACGTTCGATCCCGACATCTTCATGGCGCTGTTCATTCCGCCACTGCTGTTCGCGGACGGCTGGCGCATGCCCAAACGCGAGTTCTTCATGCAGCGCCGCGCGATCCTCATGCTCGCGCTCGGCCTCGTGCTGCTGACGGTCGTCGCCGTGGGCTATTTCGTGCACTGGCTCGTGCCGCAGATCTCGCTGCCCGTGGCGTTCGCGCTCGCCGCCGTGCTCTCGCCGACCGACGCCGTCGCGCTCGCGGGCATCGCCGGCAAGGACCGCATTCCCGCGCAGCTGATGCACATCCTCGAAGGCGAAGCGCTGATGAACGACGCCTCGGGCCTCGTCGCGCTCAAGTTCGCCGTCGCGGCCGCGCTCACCGGCTACTTTTCGCTGCGCTCGGCGGCGCTCAGCTTCGTCGTGATCGCGGCGGGCGGTCTGGCGCTGGGGGCGGCGATCGGCTGGCTCTTCAGCTTCGTGTCGGCGCGCTTTCTCAACATGACCGAAGAGGGCGACCCCGCTCCCGGCGTCGTGCTCACCTTGCTGATTCCGTTCGCGGCGTATCTGTTCGCCGAGCATCTCGAGGTGTCGGGCGTGCTCGCGGCCGTATCCGCCGGCATGACGATGAACTTCACGAGCGTCGCGCACAAAGGACCGGTGTCGACACGCGTGCGCGCCACGAGCACCTGGTCGATGATCGAGTTCGTCTTCAACGGCATGGTGTTCACGCTGCTCGGCCTGCAGTTCCCTGGGATCCTCGGCAAGGCGTTGCTCGACGCGCACCACACGAGCAACGTGCAGATGCTGCGCCTGATCGGCTATATCGCCGCCGTGCTCGCGGCGCTCTACGCCATGCGCTTCGGCTGGGTCTGGCTGCTGCGCTGGGTGGCGAGCCGCGGCGCCGCGCGTCACGGCGTGGCGAACGCGGTGCCGGGCCTGCGCACCGTGGCGATCACCACGGTGGCGGGCGTGCGCGGCGCGGTGACGCTCGCGGGCGTGCTTTCGCTGCCCGTGGCGCTCGCCAACGGCAGCCCGCTGCCCGGGCGCGACAGCGCCATTTTCATCGCGACGGGCGTGATCCTCGCCTCGCTGCTGGTGGCGATCGTGGGCCTGCCGCTCCTGCTGCGCGGTGTGCGGCGCGGCGCGCAGGGACCGCACGCGGCCGAGGAGCGCGCGGCGCGCATCCAGGCGGCGCAAGCGGGCATCCGCGCCGTGGACGCGGTGCACGAAAAGGTCAGCGAGGATCTCGACGAATCCCAGGCCGCCTACGCCGCCGACACGACCGCGCGCGTAATGGACGCCTACCGCCGCCGCCTCGCCTCGCTCGACGCCGACCGCGACCGCAGCGCGAACGCGCGCCGCTCGGACGCGCTGGAAATGGAAATGCGCCTCGCCGGCATGCGCGCCGAACGCGCGACGCTGCTCAAGCTGCGCAACCAGATGCAGATCAACGACGAAACGCTGGCGAAGCTGATGCGCGAAGTCGATCTGTCGGAAACCGCGATGACGACGCGCGGGCGCAATCGCAACTGAGCACTTAGGCGCAGTTGGGGGGAACGAGAGAGAGGGAAAAACGCGGCGCCGAGGACCGGCGCCGCGTGCAACGGTGAGGGGCTTAAACCGCCGCTTCCTGCGCCGGTTTGCGGCGCAGCAGCGCGTAGAGAATGATCGCGCCGAACGTGGCGGTGCCGATGCCGCCCAGCCCGAAGCCGCCGAGCTTGAGGGAGAAGTCGCCCGCGCCGAGCACGAGCGTGACCGCGGCGACGATGAGATTGCGATTGTCCGAGAAGTCCACCTTGTTGACGACCCAGATACGCGCGCCCGTCACGGCGATCAGACCGAACACGACGATCGAGACGCCGCCCAGCACCGGGCCCGGAATCGTCTGAATGACCGCGCCGAACTTCGGCGAGAAGCCGAGCACGAGCGCGATGAGCGCGGCGATCACGAACACGAGCGTCGAGTAGATCTTCGTCACGGCCATCACGCCGATGTTTTCCGCGTAGGTCGTGACACCCGTGCCGCCCGCGAAACCCGAGACGATCGTGGCGAGGCCGTCGCCGATGAACGCGCGGCCCACATAGCGGTCGAGGTTGTAACCCGTCATCGCGGAAACGGCCTTGATGTGGCCGAGGTTCTCCGCCACCAGAATCACGGCGATCGGCACGAGCAGCGTCATGGCGTGCGGGTCGAACACCGGCGCGGTGAACTTCGGCATGCCGAACCAGGCGGCGTTCGCGACGATCGAGAAGTCGATCGGCTTGCCGAGGCCCATGCCGTTCGTGACGATCGCGTAGATCACATAGGCGATCAACAGGCCGACGAGAATCAGCAAACGCTGCAGCATGCCGCGCGTGAACACAGCCACGCCGCCGACGCAGAGCACGGTGACGATGGCCATCCACGAGTCGAAGATCGAGCCGCTCACGCCCTTCACCGCGATGGGCGCGAGATTCAGCCCGATCACGCAGACGATCGAGCCGGTCACCACCGGCGGCATGAGCGTTTCGATCCACCTGGTGCCGACGGCCGAGACGAGCAGGCCGATCAACGTATAGGCCACGCCGCACGCGATGATGCCGCCGAGCGCGACCGGAATGTTGGGATTGGGGCCCTGCCCGCCGTAGCCCGTCACGGCGATCACGAGACCGATGAACGCGAAGCTCGAACCGAGATAGCTCGGCACGCGCCCGCCCACCACCACGAAGAACAGCAGCGTGCCGACACCCGACATGAAAATGCACAGGTTCGGGTCGAAGCCCATGAGCAGCGGCGCGAGCACGGTCGAGCCGAACATGGCGACGACGTGCTGCACGCCCATGGCGAACATCTGCGGCCAGGGCAGGCGCTCGTCGGGGGCCACGACGCCGCGGGTGTCACCCGTCTGCGCGCGCCAGCGGGGGAAATAGGAGTCGGACATGGGTTCCTCTTGTCGGCGTGATTGGCGATCTGGTTGTGGTTTTGATTGTTGGCGCGCACGCATCGATGCAACGGCCGCCCTTGATGCAGGTCAGGCGGGAGTGTACGGAGCCGCAAACCTCGTGGCAAGCCGGATGTCGGGCGTCCGAAACATTCGCGGCAGCCGTCGACGTGAGTCAGGAAGTCGACACTGAATGGAGTTTCAGACTCCTCCTATATTGAGGGCGGGATGCTGGATCTAGACTGGCCTTGCTGCGTGACCCCCATGAGAGTTCATGCAGAGTTGGCAAGTTGTAACTCTCCGACTTCCCCGCTCCTGCTTCCCGCTGGAGCGGTTTTTTTTGCCCGCGCAATTTGAGCCTTTCACGCGTTCAGGCGAATGCGGCTCGCGCCAGTTCCCGCGCATAGTCGCGCACGTCTTCCGGCCAGCGCGCATTCGCCGCTTCGAAGCGGCTACGCTCGCCCGCGTACAGCGCGCGCAACGCCTCCTCGTAATCAGGCAGATTGCCGGCCAGCGCAGTCATGAAGCGGTGCGCGGCTTCCTGGGCCGTGCGCACGCGTTCGCGTGCCTCGCTCGCGTGGCGCGCGGCGTCCACGAGCCGGCGCAGCACCACCGACGCGCCGCCGGGCTGCGCGCCGAGCCAGTCCCAGTGGCGCGGCAACAGCGTCACCTCGCGCGCCACCACGCCGAGCTTCGGGCGGCCGCGGCCGCGCGGGGCGTCCTCCGGGGCGGCTTCGTCGATGACGTCCGGCGCGGCTGAGCTTTGCTCGCGACTGGCCTCCGCGGCGATGCGCGCCTCGATGTCCTTTGCCGAACCGCGCAGATCGAACTCGACCGGGCGCGCGTCGCGGTCGTCGAAGACCAGCACCGTTGCGCCGCTTTCGTTCCCGTTTTCGTTCGCGTTTTCGTTCCCTTCGCGCTCGAGTTCCGCCTTGACCGCCAGCGCCACCAGAAGCGGCGCGCCGCGCGCGATCAGGCGCGTGCCCGCAAATGCCGTACAGCCGTTCGCCACCACCATGGTGTTCTCCGTCCTGGTATCCAGTGATGGGCGAATATTACCCGGGTAAATTTTATTGTGCAATATCATCCGGGTAAAATTTGATCACGGTCAGCCAGAGCGGCCTTCGACGTCCGCGCCGCGCGTGTCGTCGGTCGTGGCGGGCAGCCATGCCGCCACGCGATTGCGGCCCGAGCGCTTGGCCGTGTAGAGCGCCGCGTCGGCGGCGTCGGTCAGCGCGCGCCAGTCGGCAAACGCGCTTTGGGTCGTGCAGGCCACGCCCACGCTTACCGTGAGCACACCGTTCGGGCTGTCGGCGTGCGGCAGCGCCAGCGCCTCGATCGCGGCGCGCACCTTCTCGGCCAGCGCGAGTGCCTGGGCCTCGCCCGTGTCGGGCAGCAGCAGCACGAATTCCTCACCGCCGTAGCGCGCCGCGCAGTCCGCCGCGCGGCGTGCGTGTGCGCCGAGCGCGTGCGCGACGGCCGCGAGCGTGCCGTCGCCCGCGAGGTGGCCGTAGCGGTCGTTGTAGAGCTTGAAGCGGTCCACGTCGAGCAGCGCGAGCGCGAGCGGGCTGCCCGAGCGGCGTGCGCGCGCCCATTCGTGGTCCGCGCGGGTTTCGAAGGCGCGCCGGTTCGCGAGCGAGGTGAGCGCGTCGGTGCCCGCCTGCACGCGCAGCTCCGCCTCCACCGCGCCGCGCTGGCGCAACTGGCGCGTGAACATCAACGCTAGCGCGATCAGCGAGATGTCGAGCACCGCCGTGAGCGTGCCGATGATCCAGGCGCGCACGCGCCATTCGCGGTAGATGTCGTCCGCCGCGACGGCGACGCTGAACACGAGCGGATAGCCGTCCACGCGCCGCAGCGCGAACCAGCGCCGCACGCGGTCGACCGGCCCGAGCGAGAAGAAGCCGCTCGCCTGCGAGCGCTGGAAGCGCTGGAAGCGCTGGAACAACACGGATTCAGCAACGCTCTTGCCGATCAGCGCCGGGTCGTACGGGCGGCGCATGAGCAGCGTGCCGTCGGCGAGCGTGAGCGCCAGCGTGCCGTTCGTGCCGATGTCCACGCCGCTGAAGAGTTGCCGGAAATAATCGAGCCGCATCGTGCCCACCACCACGCCCGCGAACGAGCCGTCGGGGTTTGAGAGACGGCGGCTCATGCCGATGGTCGCGTTGGCCGGCCCGTCGCGTGGAACGAACGGGTGGCTCAGAAAAAGGCCCACGTGCGGCGAGTCGCGCTGCGCGATGAAATAGTCGCGGTCGGCCACATTGAGCGCGCGCGGCGGCACCGAGCGCGAATCGAACACCACGTCGCCCGCCGCGTTGGTGACAAAGATCGCGCCGAGATTCTTCGCCGTGGCCGAGCGGTCGAACAGCAGGTTCTGGCGGATGTCGGGGGGCAGCGCGGCGAGCCGCGGATCGTCGATGGCGTCGATGACGGCCTGCAGCGAAAGGTCGTAGACGTCGAAATTGCGCGCCGTGTCGCGCTCGAAAAGCAGCGCCATATTGGAGGCGGCAGCGCGGGCGCTCGCGAGCGCGTCGTGCCGCATCTGCGCCATGACCCACGCGGCGATCAGCGTGAGCACTGCGGCCAGCGCGATGCCGATGGCAAGCACGGCGTTCGGTCGGCGGATCATCATCTCGGGCCTTCGGGGGCTGGCCTTGCAGCGGCGCCCGTTGCCGGGCGCTCGCTGTGCGTATGCATTCATCCTCGCATGGCGCGTGAGGCGTGGCTATGCGGGCAAGTCCGGTCGAGGGGGACGTTTGGGGCGCGGCTCGATTTTTCGCCCTATTCTCCTGATTAAAGTGTGTTTCGAGTGGTGCGCGCCGGGTTAGTTTGGATTCCTCTGTTTTATCGAGCGACTACGTGTGCGCTTGTCATGCTGCAGGGTCAGTCGTCGCGCACGCCGACGATGGCGCGCGCCTCGATCCACGCTCGCCACTGGCCGCCGAAGTCGAAAGCCGGGTCGATGTCGAAGGCTTGTGCAAGCGCGTCGTCGAGCGTGGCGCCGTCGCGCAGCGCCACAAAGGCCGCGTGGGCGGCATGCGTGTGCACGAGCGGCGTTGGCCGCCACTGCGGCCGGACCACGAGCGCCCACGACGGCACATCCACACGCTCAGGCCAGACGCCGCCCGGCTGATGCGCCCGCCAGATCGCCACGGCATCGAAGCGTAACGCGAGCGCAGCGCAGGCGGGATGCACCGCGAGACGCGCCTGCGCCAGACGCTCCGCGCCGAGCGCTTGCCATTGCTGCGCGCTAAGTGGCGTGGCGTTCGCTGCGTAACTGGCGGCGTACAGCGCCCATTCGAGCCGCGCGACATCGCCGAAATACGCATAACGTACGTCGGTCTCGTAGCGCTCGACGAATTCGGGCAGCTGGGCGCCGAAGCGGTTCAGATCGGCATCGCGCGAAGGATGCGCGCGTGCGTAGGCTAGCGCGAGCGCATCGAACCAGGCCTCGCCGGTCAGCGCCGCGAGCACCGGATACGCGTTCGCGAGCGCAAGCCGACGCGCCGCGCGCCCGTTGCCGCGATACAGGCCCATGCGTTCGTGCAGCAGCGCGGCATCGGCGGGAAGCAGCTCGCCGGTGAGTGCCGCATCGGCGGCGGGATCGTCCAGTGCGGCGGCGAAGGCTCGTTGCGTCGCTTCCAGCGCGTTGCGCGCAGTCATGAGCGCAGTTCCGTTGCATTGCGCGCGTGCTTCACGAAGCGTTCGCGCGCGAGACGCGCCTCGTCGAGCAACACCTCGAGCGCCGGCACCGCCGTGTCCCACTCGATGAGTGTGGGCGTCGCGCCAAAACGCTCGAGCGCGGCCTCGTACAGCGACCAGACCGCCGGCGCGACGCGCGAACTGTGATCGTCGATCACGGCGGCGGGCGTCGCGCGATGCCCCGCGAGATGAATCTCGCCGACGATCTGCGGCGGCAGGGCGGCCATGGCCGCCGTTGCATCCTCACCGTGGTTGCATTGATTCACGTAAAGATTGTTCACGTCGAGCAGCACGCCGCAGCCCGTGCGCTGCGCGAGCGCGGCGAGGAATTCCGCCTCGCTCCAGGTATCGCCGCGAAATCGTACGTAGGTCGAAACATTTTCGATCAGCACGGTACGGTGCAGCGCGTCCTGCATCTGCGAGACGCGTGCACTCAGGTGATCGAGCGAGGCTTGCGTGAGGGGCATCGGCAGCAGATCGTGCAGCGCGCCTTGCGCGCTCGCGCCCCAGCATAGATGCTCGGAAACCACGGCGGGATCGATGCGCGCCACGAGCCGCGCGAGCCTCGCGAGATGCGCCGTATCGAGCGGCGCAGCCGAGCCGAGCCCGAGCCCCACGCCGTGCAGGCTCACCGGCAAATCGCGGCGCACGGTTTCGAGCACGTGCAGGTCGTAGCCGCCTTCGCCAAAGTAGTTTTCGCTGTGGACTTCGATCCAGTCGACCGCGGGCGGCCCTGCCATGAAGGCCTCGTAGTGCGCGTGACGCAGGCCGATACCTACGCCACCGAGTGCGCCTGGCGCGCTCATCCTGCGCGCCCCGAGCTGCGCGCCGCCTCAGCCGTAAAGCTCATTGTTCCGGCGTGCCGCCAAGCTTCTCGCACGTGCCCTTCGGCATGGTCTTGAAGTCGCCCTTGTCGTGATCGACCTTGGCCTGGCCCGCGCAGTCGTGCACGCCGGTCTTGCTCGAGCAATCGTTCTGGCCGGCCTTGGCGACGCCGTAGCAATTCACGGTGTCGTCCGCGTGGGCCACGCCCGCGCCGGCCGTCGCAAGACCCGCCAGCGCGGCGGCGATCAGCGCCTGGCGGCCGAGAGTGTTCTTCATGGCGTTTCTCCTTGAACGTCGAAATGGGTTTCGCGGCAAGCGAACCGGCTACGCAGCGTCGCACCGCGCGGCCCTGGGTGCCCTATTTTGCCTCACCGGACTGCGTTCGGCCCGGTCGAAGCGCCAAAGATCGACGCAATTATTGCAATCGCAGTAATGATGTTTGCTGGATTGCGGTATTTTTCTTTGAAGTGCACTGCAATAAAGTGTCATCAACGGTTCGAACAACGAGATTGTTACGGATCGACAACATAATTTTCGGAGGTTGTTACCATGAAGAATCTGATCGCTGCTGCACTCGCTGCTACCGTCCTCGCCGCTCCGGCCCTGTCTTTCGCACAAGCCGAGCAAGCGCCCGTGACGCGCGCCCAAGTTCGCGCCGAACTGGTCCAGCTGGAAAAGGCCGGCTACCGCCCGAACCTGTCGAGCCCGTACTATCCGGCAGACCTGCAGGCCGCCCAGGCGCGCGTCGCCCAGCAGAACGGCGCAGCAGAAGCCACGGCCTACGGCGCATCGACGAACGGCAGCGCCCAAACCGGCACCCGCGCTCCGAACATCAAGCCGACCTACTTCGGCCAGTAATCGCGGCTCACACGTAGTGCCGGCGCACTACGCGAGCAACGCCAGGCGGGCCCGCTCTCCCGATTGGGAGACAGCGGGCCCGCCGTTCATTTCTGCGCCGCGCGTGCAATGCGCGCGGTGGAAATAAGCGGCACGCCCACGAAAACCTCCGCCGCCGGAAATCCGGTGGCTTTGCCCGGACTGCGGTCCGGGCCTTTTTCCTCCTTCCCTCTCGCAACGCATGCGGCCCGCTTTCTAGCACGGGCGGCGCGCGAAGGCGGCGCGCCCGCTGGGCTAGAAGCCGTGGGTGACGAGCGAGAGCACGGAAAGATCGGGGTGTGTGCCGTCGATGATGCTGCGGCCCACATGCACCGCCTCTTCGGTGGCGTCCTGCTCGCTGCGCCAGGTTTCGTCGCCGTCCGCGTGATAGGTGACCGTATGGCCCGGCTTCGCGGGATTCGCGCCGGGATGGCAAACGTAGGCCGTGTAGGTGTAGCGGTTCGCGCCTTCGTCGGCTGGCGTGGCGCTGACGTGAATCTCGAAGCCTTCGTAGTCGACCTGATGCATCGCAAGCGGTTGAGCGCTCATGGTGACCTCCGGGTGCCGCGGGTTGGCGGCTGCGGGCTATCCGGCCGATGGGTATGCGGCCAGGTGTTCGGTATTGATTCGGTATTGGGAAGTTTAGGCGATGGGTCCCGGGCGGGTGGCCTACTATTGCAGGGCATCCACCACTCTGGGAGCTGAGATATGGCATCGAACACCGTCCGCCTGCATCGTGTGCTGCGCGCGCCGCCCGAGCGCATCTACCGCGCCTTTCTCGACGCGAGCGCAGTCGTGAAATGGCTGCCGCCCAACGGCTTCACCTGCACGGTGCATGAACTCGACGCGAAAGTCGGCGGCCGTTACCGGATGTCGTTCAAGAATTTCACGGCCGGCCACGGTCATTCGTTCGGCGGCGAATATCTCGAACTCGTGCCGAACGAGCGTTTGCGCTACACCGGTGTGTTCGAAGACCAGCACCTGCCCGGCACCATGCAGACGACGGTGGAACTGCGCGCGGTGTTCTTCGGCGCGGAAATGACCGTCGTGCAGGAAGGCATACCGGAGATCATTCCGGTCGAGGCGTGTTATCTGGGCTGGCAGGAGTCGCTCGCGCTGCTCGCGAAGCTGGTCGAGGCCGAGATCAAGCAGTGACGAAAAAGGGGCGCTCGCGCCCCTTTCTTTTCGACCGCATGCCGCTTCAATACCCGAACGCGCAGCCGTCCTTGCGATGATCGGACGCGCCGGTCAACACACCCCGCTCCCAGTCGATGCGGATCGCCTGCGAACCACCAATCGGCCCGGCAGCGGGCACGAGCTTGAAGCCGCGATCCGCGAGCACGGCGCGCGCGTTGGCGGGCAAAGTCGATTCAATTTCCACGGTGCCCGTGCCCGGGCGCGGAAAGACACGCGGCAGGTCCATCGCGGCCTGCATGTCGAGGCCGTAATGCAGCACCTTCGAGAGGAAGTGCGCGTGGCCCATGGCCTGATAGTGGCCGCCCATCACGCCGAAACTCATTTGCACGCGACCGTCGCGCGCGACCATCCCGGGAATGATGGTGTGCATCGGACGCTTGTGCGGCGCAATCGCGTTGGGGTGTCCTGGCTCGACCGAGAAGCTCATGCCGCGGTTGTGCAGCATCACGCCGGATTCCCTGCCCATCAGCCCGCTGCCAAATGGATAGAACAACGAATTGATGAAGCTCACGCAGTTGCGATCGTGATCGACGACGGTGATGTAGACCGTGTCGCGGTGCTCGACCTGGGTGAGCGCGGCGGCCGGGTCCAGGACGCTTTCGAGGTCGATGCGGCTACGCAGGCTGTCCACGTAGTCGTCGGAAAGCAGGCGTTCGACATCGACGCCGCCATGGCGCGGGTCGCCTAGCACGGCGTCGCGTACTGCATAGGCGAGCTTGGCCGCCTCGATCTCGCGATGCAGACGGTCGGGGTCGAGCGGACTGCCTTCGGCGTCGTATTTGTCGAGCAGGCGCAGCAACAGCAGTGCGATCACGCCCTGCCCCGCCGGCGGGCATTCGATCACGTCGTAGCCGCGGAATTTCGCGCGAATCGGCGTGACGTATTCGCCGCGGAACTCGGCGAAGTCTTCCAGCGTGTGCAGTCCGCCGTGCGCCTGAAGCTGCGCGACGAGATCGGCCGCAACGGCGCCGCGGTAGAACGCGTCGCGGCCCGTTTCGGCGATGGCGCGCAGCGTGTTCGCGAGGCGCGGTTGACGGTGCGTACTTCCCGCTCGCGGCGCTGCGCCTTCGACAAGCATCGTTGTACGCGCGACCTGGTCGCGCGAAAGCGTTTCGACTTCTGCCGCCCAGTCGTGCGCTGTGCGCGGCGCGACGGCGTAGCCTTCTTCCGCGTAACGGATTGCCGGGGCAAGCACGTCGCGCAGCGGCAGCCGGCCGTGATCGCGATGAAGCGTGGTCCATGCGTCCACCGCGCCCGGCACCGTGACGGCGTGCGGCGAATGGCGCGCGATGGTTTCCACGCCCATGGCGCGCAGACGCTCGGCGCTTGCTGCAGCGGGGGCCCAGCCGGAGCCGTCGTAGGCGATCACGTCATCCGTGCCGCCGCGCGAATAGAGCGCGAAACAGTCGCCGCCTATGCCCGTCGAGCCGGGTTCGACCACGCACTGCACCGCGCACGCGGCGATCGCGGCATCCATGGCGTTGCCGCCGGCGGTGAGAATCTGGACGGCGGCGAGCGTCGCGCTCGGGTGCGAAGTGGCCGCCATGCCGTTGCGAGCCATGACGAGCGAGCGTCCCGGCGTTTCGAAGTTACGCATCGAAGCGTTCTCCTCTTCTGGTGTCCTGATGATGTGTTATTTCACGTGACGCAGCATTGCGGCTCATGCCTACGCGGACGCGGGCATGGCGGTTCGCAACGTGCGCTTCAAGAACGTCTGCGTACGCGGATGCGAAGGCGCAGTGAAGATGCGCTCGGGCGGTCCCTCTTCGATCAGCTCTCCCTGGTCGAGCACGACCACGCGATCGGCCACCTCGCGAGCAAAGCCCATTTCATGCGTGACGACGACCATCGTCATGCCGTCCTCCGCCAGCTCCTTCATCACCTGCAGCACTTCGCCGACGGTTTCCGGATCGAGCGCGCTGGTGGGCTCGTCGAAGAGCAGCACCTTCGGCTGCATCGCAAGTGCGCGGGCGATGGCGATGCGTTGCTGCTGGCCGCCGGAAAGCTGCGACGGATAGTGGTCGGCGCGATCGGCAAGACCCACGCGGGCGATCAGCGCCTTCGCCTGCTTGATCGCCTCTTCGCGCGACATCTTCAGCACATGGATGGGCGCCTCGATCACGTTCTCCAGCGCCGTCATGTGCGGAAATAGATTGAAGCGCTGGAACACCATGCCGATATCGCGGCGCTGCCGTGCGAGCTGGCGCGCGGAATCGCGCACCAGCGTGCCGTTCGGGCGCTCGACGAAGCCGAGCAGATGGCCGTTCACGCGCACCCGCCCGCTGTCGTACGACTCGAGCAGATTGAGGCAGCGGATGAACGTGGTCTTGCCCGACCCCGACGAGCCGATCAGCACCACCACTTCCCCCTTCGCGACACTCAACGAAATGCCGTTGAGCACCTTGGTCGGGCCGAACGACTTGTGAATGTCCGACGCCTCGATGACGATTTCGCGTGCTTCGTTCATGTCAACGCCCCCGCAGCAGTTTCATCGTTTGCGCGCCGAACAGACGCGTATTCGCAGCCGGCTTCGCCTCGCCGCGGCCGAAGTGCGCTTCGAGCCGCCGCTGCACGAAACCCCAGAGCGTGGTGAGCGCGAGGAAGTAGATGCCAAGCACGAGATATAGCTCGAACACGCGGAAGTTCACCGAGGTGATCATCTGCGTGCTGAGCAGCAGTTCCGGCACGCCGATCACGCTCACGAGCGTGGTGTTCTTGAGCATGACGTTGAACTCGTTGCCGAGCGGCGGCACGATCACGCGGAACGCCTGTGGCAGCACGACCCGGCGCATGAGCAGCACCGAAGTCATGCCAAGCGAGCGCGACGCTTCGTATTGCCCGCGATCCACCGAACTCAAACCCGCGCGAATGATCTCCGCCTGATAAGCGGCCGAATTCATGCCCAGCGCAAGCACGGCTGCCTGAATATTGCCGGGCAGCGAAATGATGCCGAAGTCGAGATCGTGAAAGTGAAAGATGTTCGCCGCGGCAAACGCGGTGTACAGGAACACGATCTGCATAAGCAGCGGCGTGCCGCGCATGACCCAGATATAGCCGCGCGCGAGATACTGCACGGGCAGACTCGACGAAAGCCGCATGAGCGCGACGATCAGACCGAGCGTGGCGCCGAACACGATCGCGCACGCGCTGATCGAGAACGTGAGCCACAAGCCGTGCAGATACGCCGGGCTTGGGTCCAGCAGGAATTTCCGGAAGATTTCCCAACTGAAATTCATGGCCTCACCCCGCGCTCACAGGCGATCGTTTTCGAGCTTCCAGGTGGCGAGCATCTTGCCGTAGCGATCGCTCTTCACTAGATCGGCCACAGCCTTCGCCACAGCCGGCGAAAGCGGCTCGCCCTTGCGCGCGCCAATGCCGGTCGCGATGCGATTGAAGCCCGGCACCGCCTCCTCGAACATGTCGCCCGAGACCTGCTGGAAGTGCGCCGCGCTTTCCGACGTGGTGCCATAGGCATCGACCTGATTCAGGCGGAAGGCCTGAAATGCATCGGCATCCGAACTATAGACGACGATGTTCATGGGCGGCTTGCCCGCAGCCTTGAGCTTGTCGTTTTCCTTGTCGAGCAGCGTGCTGATGGTCGTGCCGTTGAGCACCGCGACCTTCATGCCCGAAAGATCGTCGAGCGAGCGCACGTGGCGCGGGTTGCCGCGCGGCACCATGATCGACTGGCTCGAATACATGTAGTCGACGATGTCGATGATCTGGCGGCGCTCGGGCTTGTCGAAGAGCTGGCCGATCACGAGATCGCATTGCTTCGCCTGCAGCGCCGGAATCTGCCCGCTGAACGACATGACCTTCCACTCGACCTTGAGATTGCCGAGCTGCTTCGCGACGTCATGCGCCACGTCGACGGAGAAGCCGCGCGGCTGCTGATTCTCGTCGTAAGACGCGAGCGGCGGCGCGTCCATGCTCGAACAGTAAGTGAGCGTGCCGCCTTTCACTAGACCCAGATCGGCGGCCTGCGCCGCGGAGACGGCGGCAACCTGCGCGAGGAGCGCGAAGCCTGCACAGGCGGCGAGACGAAGACGCTTGAACTGTTTTGCTGACATCGAGAGGCTCCTGGCTGAGAGTGAGCTGCGTGAGATACGACGACAGTTAGGACGCCGACGCGTTACGCTCGTGACGCGGGCGATTCGAGGAACTTGATGATCTGGGGAACGGTTGATTCGAGGTGCTCGCGCAGCGCCTGCTCGGCTTGCGCGGGGTCGCGGGTGCGCAGCGCGTCGATGAGGATCTGGTGGGCGTCGCGCGCGCGTTTGCGTCTGAAGGTGGCCTGCTCGATCCACAGGCGCATGGGGCCTTCGATCAGCGTGTAGAGCGAGTGAATTTGCTGGTAGAGGCGCGTGCGGCCGCTGATTTCGCACAGGTATTCGTGGAACGCGCAGTGGCGTTGGACCCAGGTGTCGGTGTCGCCTACGCAGGCATCCATGTCTTCCAGCAGGCGTTGGAGCTTCGTGAGATGCGCTTCGGTGCAGCGGGGGGCGGCGACGCGCATGGCCAGGCATTCGAGCGCGATGCGCATGTCGAAGATGTCCTGGACTTCTTCCACGGTCAGGCCGCGGACGATTGCGCCTCGGTTGGGGCGCTGGATGATCAGGCCTTCTGTGTGCAGTCTTTTTAGCGCCGCTCGCACTGGCATGCGGCTCATTGAGAGTTCTTCTGCAACCGTCTCGGCGACGATGCGCTGGCCTGCCGCGTAGCGGCCTTCGATGATGGCTTCCAGAAGGAAGCGGTAGGCCTCTTCCTCGGCTGTTAAGGCTAGGCCGGCGGTGTTGCGGACGCTGGTGGCAGGCATTTTTGTGCGCTTGATCCGTTTTGTGCGGTGCGGGAGGATGCCATTGCGGTTGCTGAGTCGTTGGGGCAGATTACTCCAAGTGGATTTGTGGATCCAGTCTTTCAAAAAAGATTTGGTGATGGGGCTGCGGAAGGCGTGAAGGCCACGAACCTTGTGGGTTCGTGGCCTTCTTTGTTTGGTGCTGGCTTTGTCTGACGGGCGGATCAGTCTGGGGTGATCACCAGCCTTTTGTCTTCTACCATGATTCGAACGCGCTGGCCTGGTTCAAAGCCTGCGACTTCGAGCCAACGGCCGGAAAGCTTGAGCCAGGGGTAAAGCGGCGGGTCATTTCTTGCCCGCGAACTGTACTTGCGGTACCGCCAGGACTGCTGGATGGTTACGCGGCGCTCGGGATGGGCGTGCGATGCATTAAGATTGGCGTCAGCCATCGTCAACTCCTGGGTGAGTTGGTTTTGGTTAGCGGGCCGTGAGTGCGGTAACACTCATGGCCCGCGCTTCGTTTACTGCATAGAGACTCCTACTACTTCCGTGCCTGTGCGAGCACGGTGTCCAACATTTGTGAGACGAACTGCTGTTTGGGCTTGGGTAGTTGTTCGATTGCGGCGATTTGCTGTTGGAGGCGCGATATCGGACTTCCTTGGCCTGGCCGTCGCGCGGCTGGACTGCACAGCAACTCTTCGAAAGAGGACATCAACTGTTCTACTAGCGCTGGGAGCAACGATGCCGGCACGCGAGAGCGCCCGACTTCATAGTGAGCTAGCGTTTGCTGTGCGATTCCAAGCGCTTCGGCTAATTCTTGTTGCGTCATGCCGCGCGCTCTTCGCGCCCTGGCAATGCGTTCGCCAAGCTCAATAAAAAACTCTTGATCTTTTTCGTTCATGGCTAAATCCAGATCTGACAGCACACGAATGGAAATAACGCGTTGAATTCATAAATCACCATTCATTGTAGCGAATCTACTATCGCTAAATTCTTGAGTCGTTTTTAATCCGATTATTTTTAATGACTTGTTAACTATGATCAAATAATAGATGTGCGTCTCGAAGAAGAAATTGATAGCTAACTTGCGGCCTGCTCTGACCGCCAGCGCGGCCTTAGAAAGCTCCGAATTTAACTACTAGATCAATGAGTAGAATTGGCTAGCACCGAGTCCGGTAGGACTGGATCGAATAGCAAACAGACCACTGCGGCCGTCACCCATAACGATAACAACCCGAAGAAAATATTACCTGATCTCAATATTGCACCTCTCTGACCAGAGTAGACTTCATGCATCGAACAAGGAGATTGCATGAGCACCATGTGGATGATTCGGGCCGAAGGCGGGAGTCTTTATGACGATTTTCGTGAACGAGGTATCGCAGCTATTGGTTGGACCAACTTCGCGCCACATGTCAAAGCGGGCATGACTCGCCAAGAACTGATCTCCCTATACCAATTGATCGAACCTAGCGCGAAAGTTAAGACGGCCATTTCGGGTGCATCGCAGGTCTGGCGCTTCATGAACGAAATTAAGATCGATGATTGGGTCGTAACGTATTCACCGGCGAATCGCACCTATCTCATTGGAAAGGTAACCGGAGATGCCCAATATCATCCAGAGTTGTTAGATTTCGGCATGACGCTCGCGCGGCCAGTGGTGTGGACGGACAAGGAGGTCGAACGGGACAGCTTGAGTGATCCGAGCAAAAATAGCCTCGGTTCAACCCTTACCATCTTCGTCGTTGCAGACTTTGCGATGCAGGAACTGCTTGGCGAAGTGGCTGGAAAACCCATGAGCCCCTCTCCCGAAGTCCTGGAAGAGCAAGCTGAAGCTGACCCACTGACTGGCCTCGAATCTCTCGCAGTCGAACGCATCAAAGACATCGTGAATGGTCTCGACTGGTCCGAAATGCAGGAATTGGTCGCAGGGATTCTTCGTGCAATGGGGTACAAGACGCAAGTGTCGCCGGCTGGCAGCGATCGCGGTAAAGACATCATCGCGTCACCAGATGGCTTTGGATTCGAGCATCCCCGAATTATCGTCGAGGTGAAACATCGAAAAGGCCAGATGGGGACTCAGCAGATTCGAAGTTTTCTCGGTGGACGCCATCCAGACGACCGCGGCTTGTACGTCAGTACAGGGGGGTTCAGCAAGGAGGCATATTACGAGGCGGATCGTGCTTCGGTTCCACTAACCCTTTGGACATCGGAGCACGTCGTGCGCGCTTTGATCGACCACTACGAAGCTACGGATGCGGAGACGAAACGTCTGGTTCCGCTGAAGAGGACGTATCTGCCTGCTTGAGGTCGTGCAAATGATCTTTCTAACGGGCGGAGGAGGATCGAACTCCCGACCTTCGCATTGCGAATGCGAACAAGTTGACGTTTATCGGACTAGATCGGCGTCGATCCAATTTCATAACCTATTGTATTTCAATGATTTCGCGTCACCGCCCTTCGCATCAGGGTTGATCCGCATACCTCCATTGCCGCATAATTCGGTTACATGGTGGTTACATGAGATCGCCAACTTACGAACAAGGAGGCTAGGTGGCGAAGGTGAACTTCACTGCAGCTCGGGTAGAGGCGCATCGCTGCGAACATGGCAAGTCGCAGTCGTTTCTCTGGGACAGCAAGACTCCGGGACTCGGCTTGCGAGCCACAGCCGGAGGAGCCAAGGCTTACATTTTCCAAGGGAAGATCCATGGCTCGACTGTGCGGATCACGATCGGCGACCCGCGGAGCTGGTCGATAGACAAAGCTCAGGAGCGAGCACGTGGTCTCCAGACGCTTATTGACGGCGGCGTTGATCCGCGCGAACAAGAGGCGAAGCAAAAGGCCGCACACGAAGCCCGGCAGGCAGCGAAGCGCCGTCAGGACGTAACTGTCGGCGAAGCGTGGGAGCATTACTTAGAGCATCTGCGAACAAAGATCTCGCCCAAAACGAAAAAGCCGCGGTCGGAGAGATATATCCTCGACCATATCAACCTCTCGTCGCCCGGCGGAGGCATTGCAAAACGCGGCGGCAAAGAAAAAGTGCGTGGTCCATTGGCTCCGCTCATGAAGCGCAAGTTAACCGAGATCACGGCAACATGCATGTCCGAGTGGCTCGAATCTGAAATACCCAGGGGACCAACGAATGCTGGCCATGCCTTCGGCCTTTTCAAGGCGTTCATTCGGTGGTGCGACACTCACGAGACGTACGGGGGCATAATTCCCCAAGACGCATATGCTTCGCCTAAAGTCAAGGGCATTCTCCCTCGCAGCGCCGCGAAGGACGACTGCCTTCAGCGCGAACAGCTATCTGTATGGTTTAACGCGGTACGTGGCATCGCCAATCCAGTAATTAGCGCGTACCTTCAAGGCCTCTTGATCACCGGCGCCCGTCGAGAGGAGTTGGCCGCGCTGCGTTGGGAGGACGTAGACTTCCGGTGGCGCAGCCTGACCATGAACGACAAAGTGGAAGGTACTGGCGGCCGAACTATTCCGCTCACCCCGTACTTGGCGAGCCTATTGCGGAATCTTCAACGTCTAAACGAAATGCCACCAAATAAGCGGCAAGCCGCCCGTCTCGCTGAAAGGGGCGAACGGTGGGAGCCATCCGAGTGGGTGTTCGCCAGCAAAACGGCATCGGACGGGAAAATTGCCGAACCACGTCATGCGCACAATCGAGCGTTGGCGCCAACGGGTTTACCTCATATTTCGCTGCATGGCCTGCGCCGATCATTCGGAACGTTGTCGGAGTGGGTCGAGGTTCCCGTCGGCGTTGTCGCCCAAATCCAAGGGCATAAGCCGTCTGCCCTTGCTGAAAAACACTACCGACGTCGCCCTCTCGATCTTTTACGAATGTGGCATGACAAGATTGAAGCGTGGATGCTTGAGCAGGCGAAAATTAATCAAGTTTGAGCCCTGAAGTGATGCACCGTTCGCCTCTTCGCCTCTCGCCCGACGGGGATAGGGAACCGATCGCGCCGGCAGATGAATTCTGTGCGCGCGCAACTGTCGTCACCCATTGACGCCAGGTGAGCGTCTCTTTGGCGAACCTGCCACGCCGATGCCGCTGTTTCGACGATTAAGCGGACAGGAATGCGCATCCTGCAAATGGGACGCGCTTTTTTTGCGCTGCATCAAACG
Organism: Paraburkholderia sp. EG286B; assembly: GCF_040965655.1. Taxonomy (NCBI): domain Bacteria; kingdom Pseudomonadati; phylum Pseudomonadota; class Betaproteobacteria; order Burkholderiales; family Burkholderiaceae; genus Paraburkholderia; species Paraburkholderia sp. EG286B. The sequence goes on from NZ_JBFRCF010000030.1 coordinate 53,749, forward strand.
CGGGATCGAACTCCCGACCGCAATACAGATAACCATCCCCCGAACTGAGAAGGAAAAGTTGCCCCCAAAAGTGCCCCCAACTTTGCTTCCCTACCCCAGCTTATCCACCAACCAAACACTTGCTCACTCGGCCCAGAGAGAATGGCCGTTGACGTGATAGATGCTCGTCCAAGGTAAACAAACCAGAACGCAACCAGAACGCGCGCCTACACGTTCCACTCCTTGCCATGTATTCCTCAACGCGACCAGCCAGCCATCGCGAAACGATCGAGCTCGCCGCGCTTGGTAGGGTGCTTGGAAAGCAAATCCATCAGATCGCCGCCTTCGATCAACGTCACATTCAGCAACGACGCTTGCTGTCGGGCCGATTGATTGAACCGGCGATTGGTGGCGGCGAAGAGCTGGAACTCGACGCCGGGATATCGCGCCGAATAGGCCGCCGAACCGGCCGAGATATCCTTGACGGCCTCCCAGCCCATCTCCTTGCCCTCAACGCCGGAGCTCTTGCATTGGATGAGCGCGCCGCGATTGCCTTCTATGGCCACGATGTCCACGCCGCCATCACCCGTCTTGGGCGTCTTGATCGTTCGCAAGTAGCCTTGCTTGCTCCACATCAGCGCGCAGAAGGCCTCGAACGCATCCGGCCCTAGGGAACCGACATCGGCCGGGTCGAAAGGCTCTTCGCTGAATGGTGAGCCGCCGCCAGGTGCTTGGATGTCTGTGAATTCCGATGGCGTCACATCGCCAGACCCATTGAGCATGTCGTGGGACAACGTGCGTTTACGTTCAAGCAGGAGGTCGAGCTTTTCGTCGAAAGTCACGAAATCCCCGCCGACCACGACCGGGTAGTAAACATGCACGTCCTTTCGCTGCCCAATACGATATGCGCGGTCAGTGGCCTGGTCCTCCTTGGCCGGGTTCCATGTGCGGGTGTAGTGAATGACGTGGTTGGCGGCTTGGATGTTAACGCCGAAGCCAACAGCGAGTGGGGAAAGGATGATCACGCCAAAACCCGGAGCGTCCTGATATGCCGTAATGCGAGCTTGACGGCTGTTGGCGGAGCCGGATTCGGTCGAGGTATCCCCGTTGATCACGTCGGGCACAAAGCCGAACACCTCGGATATGGCCCGTTGGATGACCCGCTGCAAGTCCCGAAACTCGCAGAAGACAATGACCTTGTCGCCAGATCCCGACGCCTCAATTTCTTTGAGCCGCCCAAGCATCCAGTTCATCTTGGGCGAAGCCTTCCTGGTGACCTCGACGGATTCGTCGGTAGTGGCGATATAGCCGGGAGGCCGCGGATCGGAGCAAAGGCGGCGCAGGTATTGCAAAAGCCCCAAGGGCGATTGCAGGCCACTGCCCTGCCCTTGCCCGCGCGACTTGAACTGGGCCACCGCATCCGCATAGAGAGCCCGCTGGCGTGCGGACAGCGGGAGCTTACGGCAGCCCTCATGCAGGAGCTTCTTAGGCAAGTCCTTCGCAACCTCTGCCTTGGTGCGACGCAGTTTCTGCGGCTCGATGAGGGCGCGTAGTTCCTCGATGCGTGCCTTCTCGTCGTCGGTCTCTGCCTCAATGGGTCTGCGGTAATTGCCGCCGAAGTCCTTCAAGGAGCCGAGCAAGCCCGGTTGCACAAAGTCGAACAGGCACCACAGGTCAGCGAGCGTATTCTCGACGGGCGTGCCGGTACACGCGATTTTGAGCCTAGCGTTCTGCTTCTTGGCCGCCCGCGTCACCATCGCGTTGGGGTTCTTGATCTTTTGAGCCTCGTCACAAACCACCACCGACCACTTCTGCGCGGCTAGGGAGAACTCCAAGTCGCGCAGGGTCTCGTAGGTCGTCAGTACCACCTTGGCCGATCCCAGCCAGCCTGGAGCGAGGAGCTTGGGCGAACCCGATTCAATCAGCACGTCATCAAGCGCGGACTTCGGTGCACGCTTGGCCGCGAGATTTGAGCCATAGAGCATAAGAACATCCATCGCCCCATCAACGAAGAACTTCTCGATCTCGGCTTTCCAGTTGTCCAGCAGCGAAACGGGCGCGATGACCAAAAAAGGATCGACGCGGGGCTCAGCCTCGATCAGCGAGGCCATGAAGGTCAACAACTGGATGGTCTTGCCAAGGCCCATGTCATCGGCCAAGAGCGCGCCGCGGCATGCTGACGGTGAATGCCGCCACATCTTTTGCAGCCAAGCCAAGCCCTCCCGCTGATGGTCTTTGAGCTCGATCCCGGGACGCAGGCTCGATGGCAACGCAGGCGGCGCGTTGTCCGCCGACAGCTCCCCACGCCGCTCCTCGTAGTCGAGCCCATCCACGTTCGGCTTGACCACCAAGCCCGTGCGCTCGACCGCCTTTCGACCCGATTTGTCTTTGCCGGGGTCGTAGTTGCCGCCTTTGACTTCTTCCCTGACCTTGCCCAAGGTTTCGAGAGCCTCTTTAGCCCAGCCCGTCGGCACAGGCTTTGGGCACCCAGGAAATGAGAAAGTCTCTCGACTCTCCTGCTCGGCCTGCTCGATCTCCTTGCGGAACTTGTCCAAGTCGCGCCCATCAAGCGGTATCGCCACCGTCTCGCCCTTGGGGTCGGTGAACCACAGGCCAAGGTCGATATTCTCCGGCACCCAACCGCCGTCGACGCTCTTCTTGGCGATGAAGGGCGAGTAGTAGGGTTTCTCGACGCCGAAGCCTTCGATGCGCTCGGAATACAACAGCAGATCGAAGATGTCGGACGCTTTGATCCTGCGCGGCTGGGCGAGCTTGGCTAACGCGGAGCGCAGCTTCCCGACTTGATCCGGGGAGTCACCCAGGATTTCGAGATCGAAGCCCTTCCAATGGCAGCACTGCGCGCCAGCGGCAATGCGCCCTTCTATCTTGGCGACGAACGATTCGAGCTCGGAGGCGGACTCGAATTTGGACTCCTCTGCCACCACTTCGCCCTCAAAGACCTCCTCAACGAGCAAACCCACTTCGCACGGATAGCCGGATTGATCTTCGATGACGCTTGCGGAGAATCTTGCGAAAACTATGCCAGCATCCTCACGCGCGCGCTCGAACTGATCCGGGTCGATCATGGCTGCTGCCGAGGGGCCAAGCGTCGCGAACGGGTTACGCAGGAACGCTTCCGCGCGGGCGCCGGCCACCCGGCGCCCTGGCATGCGCCGAATCTCTGACAGAACCATGCGCGCGTCCTCAGACAGCAGGACGTGGACCAAGCCCGAGCCATCGGGTATCTCGTAGCGATCCGGGACTCCTTCGAATCGATCAAAAATCTCTAGCCATCGGCTCGGAGCGCCGTCAAACCCTGGCATGATCTCCACCATATCGTGGGCCCCCTCGCCGCCCTTGCGCATTTGGATGTCAATCCGCTCGGGGGTCAGCACGACGGTCTTGGCAAGGAAATCGGCAAGATCGGCCTTGGCGTCAATGGCGTACCGCCTTATTCGAGCCCAATCGCGCTTGTTGCCTTCGGGGCTGCGCCTTTCGGCCGAACTGGAGCGCCGCTCGGCGATAGCTTGGACGGCGCGCCATGCTGACTCGGAGAGCAGCGATTGCTTGTCGTCTGCTGAGAGAATCGCCCCCTGGATCTCCACGTCTCCTCCCGGCTCTGCGCCGGACGGATCGCGCCAGCCTTGGATGGTGATGGAGAAATTCGCATCCGAGAGCCCGCCTCGGCTGGACAGCGCCGGGCGCCAGCCCCGGTTGGGAGGCAGCTTCAACAGATCAAGCGAAGCGGAATGGCTTTCCGCGGCTTCAAGCTGGTAATAGGACTCCCAATCTATCAATGCGCCGGACGGCCCCGCCTTGGCGTAGCCTTCCTCGTCCAATTGTCGAAGCAACAGCACTAGTTCCGAATCCGCGCCGAACGCAGCGGGCCGATCGAGCCACGCGGAATCAGCAGGATTTGGGGCGAATGCTACGCCATCGCGCCCCCAAGACACATCGACCTTCGACGCGGAACGGCCTTCGAATTGGCCTCCCCTGCTCTTTGAACCGAACAATCGGATCATCCCCTCACTCCTTGATCCAGCCGCGACCACGCCGCAGCGACATGCCCAGGGAAGAAAGCTGGCGTGCTACACCAACCAGCTCTTCATCCGGCGCAATCCGAAGCGAGCCTCCCTTGGCCCTGCTATCCACCACGGTGACATTACGCCCTTGCAGGAGCTTCTCAAGTTCCGGCACGCATGCTGGCCGCTCCTTCGGCGCTACGCGCAATTGCGGCAAGAGCTCATCGTCGAACTTCTGCTCCCAACTCCTGAGAGCGACGGGGGCATCTCTGTGGCTCTGCTTCCATTCGTGTGCCTCGGGCTTGAGCTCGCTGAGCGCCACATAATCCTTCGCCTTGCCCGAAGTCAGCGCCCTAGATACTGGCGGCGGCAACGCGTCCCACCTCAGCAAATAGAACGCGTGACCGGTGGCGCCGAACTCGATAGCGACGTGACCACCGATTCTCATCACGAAAGCGTTGTTGTCCCCCGAGGCGCCTTCAAGGTCCAAGAGCCGCCCCTTTGCACGCTCGCGAAACTCTTTGAACAGCCGATCGCTTCGGTATTGCGCTGCGGGACCAAGTGCGAACCACATATCGTCGACGAAGGGCGCGAAGCGGAGCCAATAGACGAGGCGCCGGGTGTCGCCGGCATCCTCGGCGCTGAGCAGTTCGAAGAAGTCCTGGATGAGCCGGCCTTTGAGCCAGCCGAAGACCATCTCCCGCGCTCGCCTGTCCGGCTGCTTGGCTGAGTCCACAACGTGCGCGTCCCAACTCGCTCGACGCAGCCAAGGGTTGCCAATGACGCCGACGGCTGCGTCGCGCAATCCTGGGTGCTCAGGCGTGGCAGAGGAGCGTGCGTATCGAGAGACCAGCAACGCGATACAGCGAATGCGAAGCCTCTCGCCGACCTTCACTCCAGCCTCGCCCATTGCGATGCGCAGCAGGTCAGGCAAGGCCGCCTTGAATCGACCGTCGTCGAATCTCTCCGCCGCCTCCATTTGAGCGAAGACAGCCGCCTCCATCACCCAGGAATCGCGATCGATGGCCAAGCTGTCCATAGCCTCTTCAAGAGAGGATGCGTCACCGCGCATTAAGTCGGGGACGAACTTATCGCAGGGTCGCGCAGTCAGGAGCTCCGAATGGCGGCCCAAGGCTTCGAACCAAGGCGGAACATACTCCAAGGCGGCGGCCAACTGCTTCCGCTGACTTTGCAGCCAGGTCCGAAGCGTCGTCCAACCCGTCACAGCCTTTGGATCAAGCTTGGACGCGCCAAGCGGAAAAGAGAAGTAGGAGGCGAGCAAGGCTTGGAAGCAGCGCAGCTTGCGATGGATGGCCGTCTGCTCTTCTACTTGCCTGCCAACCTCCTCGCGCAACCTGGCCTCGACGAGGATGCACCAGCCATTGGCGTCCATGGCGGAGACCCCAAGACAAACGTATTTGAGTTCACGAAAACTCTTGGCACGGCCGAGCCGTCTGAAGTCTTCAACCGATGCCCAAATAGTTCGGCTGTCCGCCTTTATCGCCGCTCCGCCGTGATCGCTGATCACGCGCTCCTTCGCACGCTCCATCGATCGCGCGTCCGACCATAGGTCGGGAATTTTCGCCGCTTGCGAAAACGCGTGGGCCAAGCCGGAGCGGAGCAATGCAAGCGCGTCGTTCATCGCAGGTCATTCGGACAGGACTTGCCCGGGTCGAGCGGAATGTCTGGCGTCGGTTCGGCTGGCGAGCCGAAATCGCGGAACTCTAACCTGATCTCGACCCGTCGCATTCGTGCTGGACCATCGTTTGATGCAGTGTTGAAGGACGAACCGCCGACCAAGAAGAGCGTCTGAATCTGCTTTCGATCGGCCTCGGTGAGCGCGTCCGGTGCCTGCGTGTTCAGCAGCGCGCACAAGACGCGCTGAGATCGCAGGTAGCTCAAATTGAGATTGTAGAGGTAGTTACCGGTGCGGCTAGCGAAGCCTTCGACCACCACGCGCTTGAGCCAAGTCTCGCAGCTCTTCGCACGAGCCACTTTCAACACTTCAGGGACGAAGCCGCGAATGAATCGCTCGTCGGCGGGCCTTTCAAACGAGTGCTGCTGGTCGGCGAAAAGGACGACGGTGCCAAAGTCGATCGAGTTGCCGTGCACCGTCACGCCTTTGAACTCCGGCCGCTTGGTGACATCCTCAACTTCGGTCAGGCATTGGGCGATGGTCTTCTTGCGTAGCTCGATGGTGTCGTCAATGACCTTCTGCTTCTGGGTAATGGCGATCAACGCGATAGCCATCGAGACGAGGAACAACACCATAAGCGCCGACATAAGGTCGGAGAAAGAGATCCAGAAAGGTTTCTCCCCTTCGTCCCTCCCATTGCGCCGCTTGGATGATTTCGGGCCGAACATCACTTATCACCTACGTCCTGCCGGGATCTCATCGACCACGTCACCCAAATTCCTGATTGCGCCGGACAAGAGGTTGACAGCGTTCGAGAGCTCGGATTGAAACTTGCGATTGCCCTCTCCCAGTGTCTTGTCGATGTTGTCGCGGAAGGACTCGTGTGCACCGACTAGAACTTCGGTGACGCCTTTGAGGTAGTCCTCTGACTGTTGCTGGGCCGCAGCGAGTTCACGGGCAGCCGTCTGGATCTTGCCGATGAGCTCCGAGGTCATCGTGGCATCCTTCTTTGCAGACTCAAACGTCTGTCGCAGTTCCGCGACCATCGTGGCGAACGTGTCGCGCGTGCGAGCGTAGTCGGCGAAGATGCCTTTGGCGTTGTCGGTGGCCATCGAGAGCTGGGTAGAGGCCGTCTTAATCGACTCGGTGGCCGCAGAGGCCGAGCGCATCGTCTCAGAAACGCCTGAGCCAGCTTGGGCGAAGTTGGTAGCCGCAGCGTAGAGGGTTTCCGCACCAGAACTGAGGCTGGCCATCGCCCGGTCTGTCGCACCGGCCAAGGCGGACACGGAAGTCTGCAAAGACTTGTTGGTCTCCATAGACTGCTCGAGCAGTTGCTCCACCTGTCCTGAGAGCGACTTGATCGCCTGCCCAGTAGACTCCTCGAACCGCTTGGCGCGTTGGCCTTGCGACTCGTCGGCCTCCTCAGCCTGCTTTCGCAATGTCTCGACTACACCCGCGACCTGAGTCCCGACCGCCGCTAGCGCCTCGCGCAACTTCTCTCCTGTCTCGGATTGGGACTGCGCGACCAGCGAGCGAATCTGCTCAACGAACTCGCCCATCCGAGCGTTCATTGCCGACTGCCGGGCGTCCATCGCATCGAGTGCCTGTGCGAGCTTCTCACCCATGGAATCCACGGTGTTGGTGCCGGCGGCGCCCATGCTCGCGGCGAGTTGCCCGAACTGAAGAGCCGTTGCCTGCATAGATTCGCTGGCCTTTTGCAGCAGATCGCTCATGCCGCGCATCTGGCCGCCAAACATCTCCTGCATCTGCGCGGAAAAGCTCGCCAACACGTCGGTCAACAGCTTGTTGACAGCTTCCCCTTGGCTTCCGCCGACTTTCTGGACGGCCTCCGCTATCGCGGACATTGGAGCAGCCAATGATTGGGAAATGACCTTGGCCACGTCGACGGACATCTGGCCGGTCTGCTGGGCTTGGGCCGAGATCTGACGCTCGGTCAACGTCGTGAGGATCTCCTTGAGATCGACAACCAGCGAGTCGCGCAATTGCTGAGCTTGGGTCGCCGCGTCTTGGGACGACTTGGCGAGCTGTTGCAAGTATTCCTCCCCCGCCCCGCCCCTGAACAACCCATCGATCAGCTCCCGAATTTCCTCGACCTGCCCGTAGCAGGCCGTAACGATCGTCTTCTCGACCCAAGTAATCAGCATGGCCAAGCCGATCGCGGATGCGGAGACATAGAAGGCATGCCCCACCGAGCGCACCAGACCTTGAAGCTGAACCTGTGCCGCCGCCGGATCCACGCTCACATCGAAATGCACGAGGCCCTTGATTAGGCCGGCGAAGGTTCCGATGATCCCCAAGCCCGTAAGCACCCCGGGGAGATGCTTGAAGAAGTCCGTCTTCAAGCGACTGTCGACGATCGCTTGTTCCGTGAAGAACGTTTCGGCCAGCGCCGTCGAGCGCCAGCACCTAATTCGCTGCTGCCCCAGCTCGTCCTCATCGCCAAGCTGCTTGTGGAGCGTCTTGGCGTATTCATTCCACAGGTTGGACAAGGCATCAGACTTCATCGCCTTGGCCTCGACCGCGGAGAGTTCGACGAGCTCCCCTTTTTTTTCGGCGCGAATCGAGCGCAAGGCCGCGATGGCCTCAGCAAGATCGCTCCTCAGCTTGAACGAGCGGATCACAAACCTAAACAGGAAATCCAGCGACAACGACGCCAGGACCAGCGCGACCAATCCGATGTGCCAATACTCCGATGCGAGCTCACTCAAATTCATGTCGGGCATTTGTTGCTCTTCCCCATCCAATTCTTGGTTAGTTCAATTCGACGGCTCCGGCTCACGAGTTACCGCCCTGAATCTGTGTCAGCCTCCGGAGTCGGAAATTTCCACCTCAGAGCGGCCCTGATTCCCGGGTAGCCTCAAACGAGGCTTGCTTAAGATTCATTCTTGTCCTTCGTTCACTAACTGGTCGCAGCTGAGCACAAATGGCGGTAGTCGCATTGGCCGCAGGTCTTCTTGTGAGGCTTGGGCGGCAGATGGTTGGTACGTAAGTCCGCGGCTGCCGATCGTACGTCACGTTTCACCTCGGCGATAAAGTCATCGTCCACGGACCGACGCTTCTGCTTCTGTTCATCGAGCTCGTAAATTTCCACGTAATCGGCCGGCCGGCCAGTCAGCTCCTGGTAGCCGAGCGCGTAGATATGCAGTTGGGTTTCGGTGACTGTCTCGGCCTGCGCGCGGTCATTCGACTTTAAGTCGACAATGGTCACCTCCCCAGTGTCGATCCGCCGCACAAGGTCAATTCGACCGGCCACCGATACGCCGTCACCAAGCGCAATCTCAATTGCCTTTTCGGAAAACTCCAGGCTCTTAAATTCGGCCGCGTTCTTCCTGATATAGGACTCGACGACCCGCTCAGCCGCCTGCTCGAGCTTTTCTCGCAGCGCCGGATATGCGTAGGGTGCACGCAGATGCCTTACGATCAGGGACTTTGCTTCATCGGGCTCGATCTTTTCCCCGCGCAAAGCCCGCGCATGAACCTCGGCCAGCGCGTCGTGCAACGACTTGCCGAACCCCAGCGCCTCATCCAGCGGTGCGTTGAACCCGTAAAGGATGCGCAGCTTGAACTGGTATGGGCACTCGAAGAAATACTTTAGGTCTGAGAAGGACAACCGGATGTTCGCCACCGATGCCTTCGGACTTGGCTCGAGCCGCTTGCGGCCGGCATAGTCCTGCGGCCGACGTTTGACAAATTTCGATGCCAGCGCCTCATTGAAGAAATCTGATGGCACCTGTGCCGTGCGGTTCCCATCATGCGGCGCCCAGCTCAAGTGTAGAAATTTCTGTGTGCGCGTGATCGCAACGTAAAACAGCCGACGTTCGTCGTCGGCCCCCCCGCGGTAACGAGCAGCATTGTCGAAGGCGGCGTCGGGAATCAGGTGCCAGGCGGTACGTCCGCCGCTCCCCTTCGCAGGAAATCTGTTCTTGACGAGCTGCGGGATGAACACCACTGGCCACTGAAGCCCCTTGGACTGGTGCACAGTCATAATGCGCACTGCATCCGGGCTCACAAAGGCATTGTCCTGCCAGCCCTCCGGATAGGCATTTTCCGCGTGGTACCGCAGAAAGCCCGCGAAGCTCTGGTATTTCTCGACCGGACTTGAGTGGAAGTGGATACTCTCGAAATCGGAAATCGCCTGGCTGAACTTGCCGAGGTTGTAGAACACCACCTCGCCCCGACCGCCTGGTACGCCCTCCTCGCGAAGGCCGATATTCTCCAGAAACGCGACGAACTGGCGCTGCATATTGTAGACCTTGAACTGGCCCATCTCGGCATTCTGCATGCCCAGCTTCGCCTGGGCCACCGCCCCGACGGCCTGCACAAGGGCGGCTTTCTTTATCCCTAGGTCAGCGGCCTTCCACGCGTGCATCAGGACCGCCTCGTCCACCTCCCCCGCCAGGAAGTAGAAAAGCTGGCGAGCAGCTTCTGCCTCCTGCGTCGCGAACAGGTTGTCCATGCCCGTGATCACGTAGGGTACATTGGCGCTCTCTAGCGCCGCAATAATCGTCTCCCCGTCGCGGCGCACCGACCGCAGCAGGATCGCCATGTCCGACCAGGAAATCCCGCGCTCCTCGTCACCCTCGCGAATTGCTATCCCGCGCAGTGACTGACACGTCTGCGCGATGTACTGGGCCTCAGCAGCTGGCGAGTCGAAGCCGAGCGCCGCAATGTCGCCCGCATCGAAACCTTGGGCCGCCGTCGCCTTCATTTCCTTGGGTAAACGCCGCAGGAGTTGTCGGATGAAATCGCGGGCAACGGCGACCACCCCTTCACTTGAACGGAAATTTTCCTCCAGCTTCACCTGGGTCACGTTCTCGTATCTGCGCTCGAAATCCAGGATGTTGCGAACATCGCTGCCACGCCACTGATAGATCGTCTGATCGTCATCGCCAACCACGCAGATGTCTGCGCCAAGCGTGGCTAACTCGCGAACGACGGCCTCCTGAACCGGGTTGACGTCTTGGTATTCGTCCACGATAACGTGCTGGATCCGCTTACTCAGACGCTCCCTCAATCCGGCGTTACTGTGCAGCTCCTTGACAGCCTCCTTCAAAATACCGGAGTAGTCGAGATAGCCTTTACGATGCAACAGCTGTTCGTAGCTGGAAAGTCCGGCAACGACGCTATTACCGTCGAGAAGCAGCGAATTAACCACTCGATCTTCACGAAGGATCGACTGGGCCGACACGTAGTGACGGGTATCCGTGTATCGCTTCAGTGGGACGCCTGTGAGCGTGGTACTGTTTGTTAGCCCGGAGGCGCGCGAGTGGCGGTCGATAAACAGCGCCTGCTGCACCTCGTTCAACACCTCGTACTTCATGTACGCGGGCACCTCGGATTTCAAAAGCTCGAGGCAATATCCATGGATGGTCCCGACGTACATCTCCGCTAGGCCGGTAACGCTCCCGAATGCTTCGTGACACCGTGTGTGAATGCGCTCCTTGAGCTCGGCAGCAGCCTTGTCGGTGAAAGTGAACGCGATGATATTCTCAGGAGCACGGCCCGCCCCACCTTCTGCACTAGGCCGCAACAGGCTGACCACATGTTGCGCCACCACCTCGGTCTTCCCCGAGCCAGCACAGGCAATCAACTGGAGATTCCCGTCAAGGTGATCTATGGCAGCCAGCTGTGCCGGTGTGTATAACGATCGATCCAAGGAATCCCCCTTATCATTGTAAATGTCATGCTCTATCGCGGCGCGTGCTCGCGGAGCACTCCGTTAGCCGGTCATATCGACAACACCCGAAACGCCAAACACTGACGGTCGCGCGTTCTGCCATACGCAAGAGTTTCATCTCGCGGCATGCCTATCTCGGATTCCGTTCAAGGACAGCAGTGCTGTGCTTTACTTAGCATCGTCGTGTTACGCTTTAAAGTGCAACAGGCGAGCGTAGCAACGTCGCAACCTTCGCTTTACTAGTTTTCTGTATACGGGCCATGAGCGCGTGATCGATCCGATGTAGTCCGTAAATTTTCGTGATGTCACGCTGCATTCGGCACCAAAGGTGACTGGCCATCTCAGCGTCCACCATCGCCCGGTGAGCCCTACCCGATCTCGGCAGCAGCAGCATTTCCGTTAAACTTGATAATCGGTGACTTTGAGCGTGCGGATAGATACGCCTCGACACGAGCATCGTGCATGCGAAGGATTGGTCGGCCGGCACGCCGATCATTGCGAGCTCGGCTTGCCAAAAACGTTTGTCGAAGCCAGCGTTGTGGGCAACGACAGGATGTTTGCCGACGAACTTAGCTGCATCCCTCATAACCTTTGACGCCTGAGGAGCCGATGCAACCATGTCGTTTGTGATGCCGGTGAGAGCAACGACATCGGATGGGACGCGCCGCCCCGCGTTCATCAGGCTTTGGTAACGGTCGATGATTTGCCCGTCACGCAAAAGGAGGACGGCGATTTCAGTCGCTCGGTCACCCTGCGTGGGTGATAGACCTGTCGTTTCAAAGTCGAGAACCGCTACGGTCTCCATGATGATTCCCCTGTTCAGTCAACCGCTCAAGCCGCTCTGATCAATGCGTCGATGAATGTGTATGTAGGAGTTCGCTTGCCCATTCTCGTAGCCCATCGCTGCCTCGCATCAAGCTCGGCTTTTCTATCAGAAATTTTTTAACGATAAAGTACCAGAAACGCTGAGGCGAACGCCTTTAATAAACTCTACATTTATGGTCCTCGCGTGCGGCGGTGCGGTAACCGGCATATGTTGAACCCCTGACACCCGATTCATCACGAAGCGCACAGGCAGTGTTTTCGGATGCCCAGCGCCAAGCACAGAGGAATGAGATCGGTGTCGGAAATAGGCGCATTCGCATGTCAATGGTCATGCACGCTCATGCACCAGCTAGAAACGTTGCGCTCCCGGCAGATGCCAGCAGTCTCGACACGCTCGCGTCGAACGCCCGCTTGAAATCCGGGTCAGACGCATAGCGCTTGTAGAGGTCCAGTTCCCGTCTCCGCTCTACGCTGATCGCCTGTTGAATCAGTCGCTCCAGCGCCAGCTGCCGGTTCTGGCTATCCGGGTTGTCTTCGACCTGTGCCTTGTAGTCGGCATGGTTTATCACATGCGTGGCAATGTTGATGAACTTCACGCGCTGTTCTTCCGGCGTGGCCTCCCAGCCTGCGAAGTGGCGCTCGTTGAAGGCCCGGACAATCTCGTCGAGCGGATCTTTGTCTCCATCGCCGAAGTGGCCGCCACGAACGTTCGGGTTCTGAGGCTCCAGCTCAGTTTCCGAAGCGTCAAGACCGATCTTCACCTCAAGGCGTGATCTTTCCAAGCCATAGGTGGAAAGGTCAATGCTATTCAGCAGTTCATCCAGCTTGTCCTGATCGGGGTCCTTCACCTTCAGCTTCGGGATCAGAAACTTCAGGAACCAGTGCAGCATTTCCCAGTTCACGTTGTTGAATGGGATGATGGCCGCTACCTGGGCGTAAATCTTCACGAACTGCTTGGCCTTGATCTTGAAATCGATACGTTGTTCATCGTCGAGGTCGGCCTCGAAGCGAGCCACCACGGCATCGATAATCGGGTGTAGTTCTTCAGCCTCGGCACTGGCGAAGAACTTCTCGTTGAAGTTCGTCACCTCCGACCAGTCGTAAATGCCGAAGTTATCCAGCACATCCTTGAGGTCGTGCAGCACGTTCACGTCGGTGGGCTCGCTCAGGGTCGTGGCCGTGTAAAACGGGTCGAACGCGGCCTTGATGTCGTCCACCGCGTTGTAGAAGTCGAGCACAAAGGTGTCGGTCTTGCCCAGCTTCCAGTTGCAGCGGTTCAGGCGTGACAGTGCCTGCACTGCGAGCACACCTTGCAGCTTCTTGTCCACGTACATGGTGTGCAGCATGGGCTGGTCGAAGCCAGTCAGGTACTTGTTGGCGACGACCAGAATCTTGAAGTCGTCTTTCTCGAATTCCTCGGGCAAGTCACGGGCAGGAATGCCGTTGAGTCCGTCCTCGGTGTACTTGATGCCATCGACGGTTTTCTCGCCTGAGAAAGCTACCAGCGCCTTAAAGGGCGCGTTGGCCTCCTGCAGGGCGGTGCGGATGGCGAAGAAGTAGCGGACCGCGCACTCGATGTTGCGAGTGACGACCATCGCTTTCGCCTTACCCTTGAGCTTCTTAGCCTGCCAGACATTGCTCATGAAGTGATCGACCATGATCTTGGCCTTCACCTCGATGGTCCGTGGGCTGGCCTCGACGAAGACCTTGAGCTTCTTCTGCGCCTTGGCCGTGTCGAACAGCGGGTTCTCTTCGACCGATTTCTGGACCTCGTAGTAGCTCTTGTAGGTCGTGTACTTCTCCAGCACGTCGAGGATGAAGTTCTCCTCGATGGCCTGCTTCATGGAGTATAGGCGGAAGGGGTAGAACTTCCCGTCCGGACCCTGCCGCCCAAACTTCTCCAGCGTGGCCGGTTTAGGGGTCGCGGTGAAGGCAAAGTAGCTGGCGTTCTTGCTCATCTTGCGGCCTTTCATAGCCGCAAGAATCTTGTCCTGGAGGTCTTCAGGTACTTCCTCGTCTTCCGCCCCCAGCGTCATGTTCAGCTTGTCGGAGGCACTACCGGATTGCGAAGAATGGGCTTCGTCGATGACGACGGCGAAGTTGCGGTCGGTCAGATCATCGATCCCGTCCACGATGAACGGGAATTTCTGCACCGTGGTAATGATGATCTTCTTCCCCAGCTCCAGATGCGCCTTCAGCTCAGCGGCGCTCTCGGCATGAGCAACGATGTTCTTGGTCTCGGAGAAGAGCTTGATGTTGTCCTTGAGCTGTGTATCCAGTATCCGGCGATCGGTCACGACAACCACGGAATCGAACACGTTGGCGGTGCCTACCGTGTCGTACAGCTCTACCAACTGGTAGGCCAGCCATGTGATCGAGTTTGACTTGCCTGAGCCTGCCGAATGCTGGATCAGGTAGGTCTGGCCGACGCCATGCTGTTTAGCGTCAGCCAGGATGCCGCGCACCACGTCCAGCTGGTGATAGCGAGGGAAGAACAGTCCCTTGCGTTCCTTGCCCGTCTTTTTGTCCTTCTCAACGGTGAACTTGGCGAACTGCTCGATGATGTTGGTCAGACTGCGGCGTGGAAGTATGTCTTCCCAGAGGTAGGCCGTTTTGTGGCCTTTCGGGTTGACTGGGTTGCCCTTGCCGAAGTTGAAGCCTTTGTTGAAGGGCAGAAAATTGCTGTCATTTCCGGCCAACTGTGCACACATGTAGGCCTCGTCTGGGTCCACTGCGAAGTGGACCAGACAGTGGCCGAATTCAAACAGCGGCTCACGCGGGTCGCGGTCGGTGCGGTACTGCTTGATGGCGTTGTGGACGTTCTGGCCGGTCCAGGGGTTTTTCAGCTCCAGCGTGGCAATCGCCAAGCCGTTGACAAAGAGGACCATGTCCACCGACTTGAAGCTATCGGACTCGCTGTAGTGCACCTGCCGGGTGACGCTGAAGACGTTGGCCGCAAACTTAGCCGCGACTTCCGGGTTCAGGTCGTTGTAGGGCAGCCGGTAGAGCAGATCGAAATGGGCATCGTCGATGTCCAGCCCCCGCTTCAGGACCGCCAATACGCTGTCCTTTTTGATCTTCTTGTTCAGCCGTTCAAGCAGCAGGCGCTGCCAGTTCGGACGATCTTTTAGCTTCGCTAGTTCTTTGGGCTGGGTAGATTCGAGAAATTGCCAGAAGAGTTTGCCGTCGATGGCAAACTCTCTGTCGAAGTCAGCCGGATTGCCAATGCAGTAGCCGTCATTGGCTAGGCCATTTTCGATGTGCGTTTCGAGCGCTGCTTCGTTGGTTTGGCTGACCACTTTCTTCCCCCGAATTATACTTTTACTTCGCCTGTAACCGCTGAAGCGACCAGACCTGTCTTGAGATTGGTCAACATACTGATTTCAGTTCTGATGCTCGCCTCGGTCTTCTCAAATTGATCGTTCAATCTGCGCAACCTGCCGACCACAACAGCCTGCTCACTTAATGGTCGGATAGGTAGGTATATATTTTTCATTCGAGTTAATCCGAGATCCTTATTGGTGGCGCCCCGAGTAAAAAGTTGGGATTGGGCATAGCACCCGGACGAGTTGAGCGCATAGGCCAAATATTGCGGCATCACAAGATCAAGCCGCAGTTTAAGAACTGCGATGTGAACCCACACCTGAAATGGCAAATCAATATCAACTGCCTTGGCTACCCCTGTTGTCCCGCCTTTTGTGTAGAGCACATCTCCTGGCTCAGGACGCACCCGTTTGCAAAACTCAAAAAAATGGCGCTCTGAAACATATTTAACGTCGTCTAGCAGGAATTTACTTGGCCGAATATTGCCCGCCGACAGAAAGAGATAGCCATCGTCTGCATCCACGTAGGGAGGAGAAAAATGGGGGCCATCGGCAATTTTTCGGCAAACCCTTCCGAGTTGAACTAGCTCAATGCCTTCTCCAAGCGTCGGGAAAAATTGACTCCCCCCCCCGTCGACAGGCAGTTCACTGTTGCCTTGTCCGTACAGAATGTGGTCAAACACAACGTCTTTTTGCTCATTCAGCAACTCAATCAACCGCTCTTTCTTCGCAATCGCGGCATCGATCTCGGCAGTTTTCTGGTCGAGGAAGGCAACGATGCGGTCCTGTTCGTCTTTGGGCGGCAAAGGAATCGGAATCTGTTTGAAATCCTCGTAGTGCATATCCCACTGCCCGACTCGCACACCGTAGGACAACGAGTTGTAAACACCGATCAGCGGTGACGAGCGTAGAAGGTAATGTAGATACGCCGGACGAACTCGATCAGTTCGTGTTGCGCAGGTGATGTACGCAGGACTGACGATTCCGTCGTGAACACTTACACCCATCGATCCTTGCCATGCCTTCATCTTGTTGACGACCAGATCACCGGGCTTCACGACCTTGTAGGTGCTCGTATCGAGTGATGTCGCATTGTGGTTGTCGTCACGAGAGTCTTTAAGGATGACACCATACTCTCGGTAGACAGACAGGACAGGCAGCTCGGGCCTGTTCTTATCGGACTTGAGTGCAGTCACTGCACGAAGCGGCTGCACGTCCCAATGCGAGGGAACGTTGCCCACCCACTCAGCCCCACTCGGCTTGTAGCTTTCGTAGCGCTGCATCACGCCACCTCCTTCAAGCGATTAGCCGACCACAGCAGTTCCGCGATGCCCTTATAGAGGCTGAATCGTTCGTCGAAGTTGGCCATCTTGAACTCCGTGAATGCCTTGAACGGCAGGCCGGTTTCCGCCTTCAGCTTGAGGAAGCCGGGGTTGTGGACATAGCACATGGGATGCAGCGAACGCGCCAGCAGGTTTTCGCTTTGGTAGTGCTCTAGCTTGTCGCTATACGCCTTGTCGTTCAGGCTGCCATTGATCTTCTTCGGCAGCAGAACCAGCCCGCCCACCTTGTTGCGGTGCGTGGAGAACTCCTGCGCATGGGCGAATTCATCGGTATGGCGCTCGAAGTGGTTGGCCCAAAGGTGTTCGATCTCGTAGGCGTTCTTGCCCGAACGAACGACGTATTCCAGATACCGCCCTGGCTGCCCGCTTTGCTCTTCCAGCCAGTGCGTGAAACGGGCCAACTGGCGATGCAGGCTCTTGGCGTTCCAGTTGTTCAAGTAAGGCTGGTCGTCGAGAGGCAACTCGGTTTGGTCGTTGGTCAGCCGCTTGATCAACTTGGCGCGCAGCTCATCCAACGACAAGTTGCGCAGTTCCTTGGTCAGCAGGAAGGTCGCGTATTGCAGAGTGGAATAGTCGATCGACTTGAAGTTCCACAGGCGGCGATTCAGCCAGCAGTCGAGGTAATCCGCCGTCAGCTTGAGCTTGGCCTTAACGCTGGCTTCATCGTCGGTCGGCAGCAAAGTGGCCAACAGCACTTGAAATTGCTGGGTGAATCCGTGGTCCGCGTTGAAGCGGACGGACTCCAGCCCCGGTTTCAGGGTTTCAGAGGCATCCAGCAGTTCCAGATAGACGCGGGCAAAGAAGCGCAAATCTTGGCGCACCCAGCGGTTAAAATCGTCACTGGTGTTCAGCCCGATCAGATCGTCCTTGGCGCGAACCCAGCGGTGATACTCGGTGCCGATCAGGTCAAAGTCTTCCGGCTTCGCGCCTTTCTTCCGCTCGCGGATGTCCTGCGCGTATTTGGCACGCAACCAAGCCTTGAAGAAATCAGCTTCGCTCTCCTTGGTGTCGCGCTCGCTGTCACGCTTGACGAAGGTGAGCAGCCATTGCTTGATTTCCTTGTTGGCCTCGGCACGCTTAGCGGTGTCGGTGATGCTCGCCAGCAAGTAGCCCTTTAGCATGTCGGTGTTGGAAAGCGACAGCCCACGGTCATTCATGGTCTCGAAGATCGTGTAGGCGTCAGCGTCAGCATAGGCCGTGATCTCGACCAATTGGGTCTTGTTGCGCAGCCAATCCACGAAGTACGGCAGCGCCTTGTCGTTCGCAATTTCGGCGGGAAAGGCCTCTGCGATGTCGTTGTAGCGCCCGATCAGGTTCTGAATCGATTCGACGTGATCCACCGCGTCGTATGGGGTGCCATCGAACAGCGCATTCATGCACTCGTTGCGCTCGGGAATGTCGAGATTGAAGGACTTCTCCCCGTACTCCTCGGAGAAGATCATCTTCTCGATCGAAACCGCATCGGGCCGGTCTTTCTGGATGTTGTGCAGATAGATCAACAGCAACGTGAGGCTGGTCAGCCGTTGCTGACCATCCACGATCTGCTTTTTCTCGTCCGGCTGGCTGATGACGATGGAGCCGAGGAAGTAATGCCCGTAGGAGGCTACGTCCTTGCGCTCGTGCAGTTGTTGGTACTCTTCCAAGAACGCCGTGGTGAGATCGGAAACGAGCTCAACGATCTGCTTGGTCTGCCACTTGTATTCGCGCTGGTAGTAGTCGATGCCGTACTTGGTGTCGCTCAGCAGCTCGCGCACGCTGCGCGTCTTGGCCTGAATTTCCCTCATTGCTTGGCCTCCGACACGAAGCTCACCAGCTGCTTGAGCAGGCCATCGGTTTCAGCCTCCAACGCCAAGATTCCCGCCGTGACTTCTTCCAGGCTGCGCAGCTGTTGACGGCTGTGTAATTCCGACACTAAACGGCGGCGCAAGGTCGAGTAAATCGCTCAACACCGAATGGGCCGCCGATGTCGGCCACCGGTGAGCGTTGATTCAGAACGGGTCCGCGATATCGTCA
>NZ_JBFRCF010000031.1:0-70747 GCF_040965655.1 Paraburkholderia sp. EG286B
GAAAACGCGGTTGCCAAACCGGGCAAAAAACCGCATTCTTGAGCCCGTTCGAATCTGCGCTTTATCCCCGTTTCTGCTGGCTCCATTACGCCGCCCATCCCCGGCTCGATTACGCCGCCCCGTGACACCTCCCTCCTGGCCTGTTCGACTTCACCGAAACGGGCGTTCAACTTCCCCGAAATACGCACTTTGCTCACTATAGGCGGCTTTGTTGGAAGTCAGGCAGCCTTCACAAGGGGGCCCTCCCAGGATGATCTAATTCGTGGGGTGGAATCCTTGATAAAATGCACCTTTCGTCGGCGTAAGTCTCGCGAAAAGCATCAGTCAGCGAAGTCTGGACTCGTTGCAATGGCAACGCTCATGTGTTCGCACTCGCGACACAGAAGATTACACCGCAGTGCTCCGCCGGCCCATCATATCGAGATGCGCTTGCTGGTGACGATTAGGATTCCGGTGGGCTCGCGAAAGCTTTGGGGATATCGATCAAACAAATGAAGGTACTATCTCGCGGTCTTTTTCTGTTGGGTCTTGCAGTAGCTCTCGTCACAACAGCAGGCGTCGTCCTCAATTACTCTCCCGTCCCATATTGGGACCAGTGGATCGGTAACGTTGACTGGTACATGAAAGCCAATCAGAGTTGGTGGCCGGCCTTCTGGTCGCTGCACAACGAGCACCGCCTGCTGTTCTCCCGCCTGATCTTTTATCCTGACATGCGCTGGTTCGGCGGCGTGAACGTCCTCTCGTTCATCAGCAATGTCGTGATGTGTGGCCTGATGGCGCTGTCTTTATGGCGCGCCGCGATTTTCCGAAGCGGAATGACTGCGGAGACGAAGCTTGCGACGGCCGGGATCATCCTGGCATTTTGTTTTTCGTGGATGCAGAGGGACAACTTTACCTGGGCGTTCCAGAACCAGTGGTTTGCCGTCGGGATGTTCGCGATTCTCGCTTTCCACGCGCTTGCACTCAGTGCGGCAGGCGGATATTCGAAACGCTGGTTCGCGGCAGGCATTTTCGCAGCACTCACATCTGCGTTTTCGATGGCAAACGGGAGTTTGGCATGGCCAGTATTTATTTTGCTGATGGCCTACTATCGATTCCCGCTTCGATATTTTGCGGCCGCCATAGTCGTAGCACTCGTGGAAGTCTTCTTTTACTTCCACCACGCGGACGGCGCGATGGGAACTCTGCAGCACGGTACCCCGGGATGGGTGCTGCGCCATGATCCCGTGGGCCTCGTCCGGTACGCCGTCGCCTACCTTGGTTCGCCCATCTACCACCCGTTCCATCGGTTCAAACTGGCAACACTGGCAGGCTTGCTGGTTGTAGTCGGCACGGCAACAGGATTTGCTTGCGCGTGCAAGAACCGAGACATGAAGGTCATGCCGTTGCTCGCGACGGCCATATTCATGTGCGTCACGGCGCTAGCGACAGGGATTGGTCGTCTGACGCTTGGGCTTGAAAGCGTGTTTGAGCCGCGCTATGCGACCAACGGCTTGCTCGCCTGGGCATCGATCCTGTTGTTCTGGGCGGTGAATCTGAAGCGGGAGACGATGCGCCCATTGGTTTATGGTGGCATCGGCGTCGGCCTCCTGTCCGTTCTGGTCGTTCAGCCAGCAGCGTTTACCGGCAATCCCGACGTGCTCTACGGAAGGCTGGTAGCTGGTCAGGCAATGCGCGACGATATTTTCGATCGGCAGTACATGCAAGCGTTGTGGTTCGCTGGGCCGAACGGCGATGCAATCAAGCCGATCGTCCTTCAGGCACAGAAGGAGTCGATCAGCATTTTGCGCCCCAATGCAACCGGCTACGACACACCGCCCGATCACATAGATTCAACTAAGACCTGCCCAGGTGCGTATGACAGTACGAAGCCCACGGAGACACCAGGATGGCAGCGCGCAGAAGGATGGACCTATGCGGATCACGGAAGGGCTCGCACTGTGGCGATCACAGATGCGTCTGGAAAGACTGTTGGTTCTGGCGTGGTCGGCGGGTACCGACCCGACGCTGCTGCGGCTGTTGGCACGAGGAATAAGCGGCTCGGATGGGTGGCTTTCTATCGCGATACGCCCAGCATTCATGTGTTTGCGAAGACCGGC
Source organism: Paraburkholderia sp. EG286B (assembly GCF_040965655.1). Classification (NCBI taxonomy): domain Bacteria; kingdom Pseudomonadati; phylum Pseudomonadota; class Betaproteobacteria; order Burkholderiales; family Burkholderiaceae; genus Paraburkholderia; species Paraburkholderia sp. EG286B. Next base: position 2,100 of record NZ_JBFRCF010000031.1, read on the forward strand.
ACTGGGTATTGCATGATCCGATGACGGTTTGAACTGACTCGTGGCGGCGAACGATGAATTTCACCATAAGACAAGTCGAAACCGAGAAGTCACGGATGCGCGATGCAAAGTTGGTTCGCTCGAGGTCACGTAAAGGATGCTAGCCCCATAGGATGCCTGCGAAGGTTCCTTTAGGCGGCCAAGAACGGAGTTGTTCTATTTTAGGTACTGACAGGCTACTACCGTTGGGCAATTCATTGAGGTAGTTGATTCCTACATGTGCTGGTGTCACGCCAAGGGGATCAAGTTCTCGTTTCACTCACTCAGCCCGCTCGACACCCCGGCCGTGCCGATCGATTGTTGAGCCCAGGTGGAGACCGGTCTCCACCTGGGCACTCTTATGGATAAGTGCGCAGGTTTCGGGGGCATTGGCGTTCGGTGGGCGCGACACCCCAGGAGCTTTACTGAACCTCAAGATGGTCACCCAGCCGCGGATGGTAGGCACCCTCCGTGACGTGCCGTTCTGACCCTGGGTTGCCGCAGCCTGTCGGGTTGGCGCCGCCAAGGCACCAGGGCTGGTGGCATCAAGGCTCGCCCGCCCCGGCTCAATCTGCTCATGCTCACGTAAGCGGCGTCGCATCGCCAGATGTAGTTGACCTACACATCTGCCTGCGATCAACCAATCCCGTAGTCGTCGTCCAGTCTGCATGTCATGCCGCTGCCGGATTGCTGCGGACGATCTTCGGAGAAGTAAAGTTAACGCCGAAGTCAAAGGCCTCAGCTTCGACCATAGCCTGTTGGTTGTTAGCTACTCTTAATCGTAATAGGTTTGTTTGTTCTTCCGCACGACTACCGAGCCGCAGAGATCCGGCAGCGGGACGATGCTTTCCGGCTTATCAGAAAAAAACTGATCAATAGCCATTTCAGCCCCGTCCCAATATAGGCTGTTGTAGTCGTGCATGATGATGAAGCCACCGGGCCGCACGCGAGGATAAAAATATTTAAGTCCTTCAGCCATGGGTTCGCCAAGATCGCAATCAATATGTACGAGCGCATACGTGCCGTCGTCGGGCAACCGCGCAGCGGTATCAGGGAAGCGACCCTCGACAAAAATGGTTTGTTCGGTGCCGACCTTTGCGCGTACGGCATCAAGGCTCGTATCGGCAAACGCACCCTTCAACCGCGAATCGTCGTCGGATAGATCCTTTGCATCAAACCCTTCAAAGGTGTCCAGCAGATAGGTCGTACGACCAAGCCGACGCGCAATCGTCGCCAGGAAGTGCGCCGAGTGGCCTTTGAACACACCCAGTTCCGCAAAGTCCCCACCAATATTGTCCTTAGCGAGTTGATCTATGATCAGACAGAATGCGAAGAACCTCGCCTGGTCGTTGTGTGAGAACTTCAGGATATCCGTCTGCGGATCAAGAATCCCACCGCGCGATCGATACTTATCAATGTTTTCTATATATTTTTGTGGAGCTCTTGAGATAAGCAAATCTGCCCAACTGCCGTCTGCTACAGTGCTTTGCGTCATTGCAACTCCCTTTCGTAGAAAGTCTAATTAACGTTGCGGAACTGCGTAACAACCTGCTCAAAAACTGTATGCACCAAATTCCACGCGGGCAATGCGTAATACACGCCACTAAAAATTCTCAGAATTCCTGCTGGATTCGCGTCCCTAAGGCGGAGATACATTGCCGATCGCCTAAAAGCGATTGAGCTAGACAGCTGCACAAAAGGTGATTGGGCGCGCATTTAGATCTGCATCCAATCCAAGCGCGTAATGGGACTCACCGGTAGCGAGCTTTCTTATTCTTCCGGACGACCACCGTACTGCAGAGATCGGGCAATGGCATGATGCCCTCGGCCTTATCGGCAAAGAACTCGTCGACTGCTCTCTCTGCCCCGTCCCAACAGAGGCTTCCGTAGTCGTGCATCAGGATGAAGCCGCCTGGCGCCATGCGTGGATAAAAATATTCCAAAGCCGCAATCATCGGGGCATATAAATCACAGTCGATATGCACGATGGCATATTGGCCGTCGTCGGGCAATTGTGTTGCCGTTTCAGGAAAGTGCCCCTTGACGAAGACGGCCCGGTCGTCACCGACGCGTCTCTTTACGGCTTCAAGGCTTGTATCATTAAAAATTCCAGAGAGATGCTTTTCGTCCTGGTCGAGATCCGCATCAGGAAAGCCCTCGAAGGTGTCAAGCAGGTAAAGCGTTCGTTGCTGCCGACGTGCGAAGGCGGCCAAAAGTTCGGCGGTATTCCCTTGCCAGACGCCCAATTCAACGAAGTCACCCGGTACGTTATGCTTTACTACTAGGTCGGAGATGAGGCAGAGCGAATAGAATCGTGCCATGTCGCCGTTGTGGGAGTCCAACCCGTTTGCAAACTTCGCTGCATCTTCTTCCGGTTCTATCAGCCCCCCCGTGGCGACGTACTTCGCATAGTTTTTCGTATATCGCTCCGGATGCGAAAACTTACGCTGAACCTTCCAGTCTGGTTTCGAATCTGTTACGGCAGCATCATCTTTCAAAAACTTCCGAGCGGCGTTCAAAAGCGACATGGCCTTCCTCCACGGTAAGGAATGCCCATTATAGGTGAAGGGAGGAGCACAATTGTGCGCCCAATGTGACACGCTAAGGGACAAATCAGACTGCACTTCGTGTTTAGCATTTCCTCGCATGCTGCGCATCACGCATACGTTTCTCCCGCCAGGGCTGCTCCAGGAGCCGACTTGCGCGTCGATCAAGCGGCCAGCGCAAAGCAGAATCGGCACGCGTCAGAGTGTCCCGGACCGGCCAATCAGCGAATGCTCTAGCGTCGGGGACGGTGTACATCGTCAACGAAATCGGCTTTCTGCAGTTGCGCAGTGAGTCATGGCGTTTGCTAACGGGAAGCGTTACAAACAGGAACGCGAATGAGTGCGCAAACAGCCTGGTGGACCGCGGCCCGGTTAGGTCAGATTTTCTTCGGAGAGTGGCCGAAGGTTGCGCACTCGAAACTCAATCGGGCGTCTTTATTTGAGGGCGTATTGAATTCTTTTGTATATCGAAAAATCTGTCTCCTGGCCAACATTGTATGTAACACAGTTGGAGCCGAATGTGTCGGGAACACTGTTGTAAATATGTGCCACTCGTTCATAGGGGGAGAGTACGGCGGGCATATTTTCATCAATATACTTGACCTCTTTCTTTCTCAATACGACAAAATCGGGTTTAATCTCATCGATCATGCCCCATCCGTATTTTTTATAGGCATCGAATGCGATTTTTGAGCCCAAGCCCGGCTTGTCATAAATCACCTTTGTTCGGACAGGACCGCCAATGTAGCCAAGTGGCTCTAAAACAACACTCTGGCCGGGCTTCATCATGATATTAAGTTCTTCGCCCACGCGGTGACGAATCCCGGTCTCGATATCTTGTTGCCATAGTCTGTCAGTATTGAGACAGAAGAAAAATGGAGCGGCAAACGCAATGCCAACTATTCCAGAAAGGATAACCGCGGCGACACGTGCTTTCTGTGCTATTGCAGAAAACCCGAAGCCCACAACAACGAAGAACATTGCGAAAAAAGGCGGAATATACCAAGGATAGTACTTGTCAATATTGTAAATTGCATGGTATAGGTAAAACAAAATGGTCGGGATTGCCAAAAGCAGTATTTTGGAGCGCTTGTAGACGCCGACCACTGTGCCGATAAGAAATACCGAGACTACCAAAAGAACGATTAAAAGCAGGGCGGCATCGGGAACCGGAGTGCTTACGGTTAATGGGAACTCGCGGAAAGGAGCAATCTGTTCCCAGAACAAACGAGTATGGTCGACAAACGCGTGCAGATCTAATCTGATCGGACCAGTCATCCATTTTTTGACGTTCACTGTTTGTGGCACGGGCGATCCGTAGTAAATCCATGTGAAAATCACCCACGGCAGACAAATTGCCGCCGTTGCCGAAACACTCTTAACGACAGACAGGCCGCTGATTTTCCGATTCAGAGCCAGATATGCTAGGTACAGATAGCAAATAGCTGGAACCAACGCCAATTCCAGGCGCGCCAGCACAGCTAGGCCACCAGCAAGTCCGAACAACAGAAACTGCCGGGTCATGCAGTAGTATGCAGTGGCCAGTGCAAGAGTTGCGGCGATCTGCGTTTCCATTCCGCCCATTCCGAACAGGATGAGTAGATGGTCACACGCGAGATAGGCTAAGCAGGCGAACAGGCTCACTCTGTTTGCCGAGCATTCACGCAAAATTCCTGCCGCGTAGTAGATCGATAGCACCGCTGAAGCGATGCTGAGTACTCGCATCAAAAACATGCCATGCGAAAAGGCTTCTCCAACTACGAGGATTATCGCAGCCAACGGTGAGGAAAAGCTGTAGACAGGCGCTTCACCCGTGTGACCAGTCAATCCCAAGCCGTCCCACAGGTTTTGGGCGGAAGAGAGGGTTATGAGTCCGTCTTCCCAAAGCAGGTGCGTGTAGTTCCAAAAGACGAGTCTCAGCGCGACCGCCAGAAGTGAAAAACAAACGACCACCTTGTCGATGTCAGTCCAGGGGGAAAAAGCGCGGTTGCGTTCGCGCATCGTATCTGACGGGGTGACTGGCTGTTGCATCCAACATCTCCTGCTTATCTTCAATACTGGCGTAGTTTGATCGCGGCGAATACCGTGCGAGTCATTGACCGCGTGATGCATTCAGAGCGTTCTGAGCATCGATCTAGGTTCGATTGTGCTGCAAGACCGAGCATGAGTTCAAATTAGATGCCTCGATACCGCAGATTTTCCCTCGGTACAAGACGCAACCCTACGAGTCAATTTTGGGGTTGCTTTGTCAAACCGTCGGTCACTTCCCGGCGCAACGAAGCACTGCATTCGGGCTGCGTCTGAACAACCTCGTTTCGATGCGCAAGAGTTTGCGTTAGCCGAGCCACCATCAAGCAGACTGCGATGATTTGAAGTGACATACCGAAAGGCCACATAATGGTATGGCGAGTCATGTCGCTAGTGCCATCACCGAAAATCGATGAGCCGATTGCGTAGAGGACCATCACACCACCCATTGCAAGTAAGATATTTACGTTGCCGGGGTCCCTGCGGTTCGTAAGCAGCGAAGCGAAGCAACTGAAGGCCATCACGATGCCGCAAACCATCGACGCAATTGAGATTAATTTGAACGCCGGAGTCGGAACTGCATTCATGTAGGTCGTGAATGAAGTCGCTTTCGTAATGACGTAGCGTGGGCTATCGATGGTCCCGCCGTAGGCGAACAGGCCATACGCCCGCTCCGGAACCGGGTGCGCTTTGTCCAACGCATCAGACATTGGTGCGAAGAACGTCTTCGGTTGCTTGAGGAACAGGGGAATCAGCCTAATACGACTCGCGTCGATAAGCGATGGGCAGGGATGATTGGCCGGGAGTCCCGGCGTGTACCAGTTGTCGCCAATGCCTTTTTCGCAGCTCAAGGGAAGACGCAGAGTCTTCAACGCTTCGTTCTTGTCCGTCGCATGGGGCAAGACCTCCCCGAGATAAGTGTCGGTGATATTTGCCAATTTGATTGCGTGCGGCAAGCCGTAATCGGAAGGATTGGTCATCGCGAACACGATTGGGCAGGCAAGACCAATTGCGAGTACCGAGGCAGACAACCGCCGCTCTTTGAAGCGGAGGAATAGCGTCAATGCGCCGACGAAGGCGAACAAGGTCCCCAATCCGGAGTATTGCTGTTTGGACAGGCCGAGAAAGATCACGCCAATCATCATTACGATACTGCTGGCCTTGATTGATTTCGTATCACCTGTCCATATCATCCAGAGCGAGGCGGCGCAGATAAACGCACCGAGGAATTCGGAAAACTCGTTGTACATCGAGTTAAAGTAGAGCAGGTAAACGAAGTCGCCGAACATGGCGAAGAAGATTGCCGATACAACCAGGCGACTGCGTGTACCGCGGCAAAGCGTTAGGAGGGTAGCGAGGGCGGCGAGAACAGAGGCAATCTTGAGGCTCCCAATGATCCGGAAGTCGACGATTGCACCGGTCTTGCGGAATCGCGTAGCTAGATAGGGGTAGATATCATCGATCGACACCACGCAGAGATCCATCTTGACGTCACGGTCCAGAATCAGTCGATTCACTGGTGCGCTGAGGTGCGGGTCCATCTTCGCGGTGCCGTCACCATAGTCCTGCCATAAGCCCATGCAGCTTTCCACGCGTAGGAAGTCGTAGTTATTCGAAATCGCAACGAGTTGAGGGGACTCGACGATAAGGAACATCTTGACCAGTCCAAAGAGGACTAGTGCAACGGTTACCACGGAGCCCAGAACCCGCGTGTGAGTCGACTTGCGTTCGCCAGGGAAGACGAAAAGCCGGTCCATCTGATATTTTATTACGTAACCGATTGACAGACCGATTACAGCCCCGAGGTAGCGCATGCCTTCGCTGTGAAACCTGTGTTCGAACAGATATTCGCAACCCCAGAAGATAGCTGTGGTAAGTACGCCCGTAGAGGCGTAGAGGATGAACGTACCAGCGTCGTGACGAGCATTCTGAGGTTTCCACCGGAAAATCCAACGTTTGTCGAGTAGATATTTGACGACCAGCCCGACCACGGTACCGACAGCAACGGAAGCGGGGATGGCGTGGGCGCCGTGGATTATCCGCACGACGACTGCCTGTGTCGCAACGTTGGATGCGGCCGAGATGCACGCAAATATTGCGTACAGGATTGCCAGCGTCATTGTCTAGCCTTGAGTGAAATCGGTTTTTGGCACTGGTGTGGATTAAGTGACATACATTCCAGAGTTCTGGGGGGCGAGACTCTTTCCCCGGGGCACCAATGCACTATCTTCGGGGTTGTCGCTCTTCTTCAATTTCCAGAGCGTCAACCGTCTCCCCTTTCTGGCGCATGCGATCAAAGATGCACTCGACGGCTCTCGGCTTCAGTTCGTTCGAGACGCACCGTCGAGAAATTCGCCGCTGTCAAGCGCACTTGTTCATCCGTCACGCAGTGGTTCAGCAAGCAGATGAGCGTGGATACGCCGACCAATGAGAATTGAAACCGAGAAACGTGAGAATCGGAGGGGTTAGTGATGCGCGGCGCATAATCTGTTTGTAAGGAAGGGGCCGAACAGCGGTAATGTCGTAAGACGAAAGTATATTACATCGTCATTCGGCCCCTTTAGGCCCCGGGGCTTATTCCAATACTGCATTGGCGTATTGGCTGCGGATGCCACGTAGCATCGAGCGTCTAGGCCAACTGACCACATGGCACCTAGGCATGTCTTGCGAGGAACACAAGTTGGTTGGTTCTCAGGACCTCTTCTGCGTAGATCTCTCGAAGGTCGTCCGGGATTTGGTAATCGTCGTAAGTTCGGTGTTCCCTAATGATCTCAAGGCCCGCTTGCCGTGCGGCTCTGACAATTTGGTTTGCGGTTGCGCGGTTCAGATTTTCGAACATACACCATAGATCGTGAGCCTGTGCTTCGTCGCCGACGCGACGTCTAAGCTCGTTGCAGTACACGTCATGCTGAATCAGGAGGTGGGACCAAGGAGCAGGTATCCAATGCTGGAAGTGAGAGCCGAACGCTGAGAAGTACAAAGGAGTAGTCTGCATAAACAACACGCCGTTTGGCCGCAATACTCGCTTCATCTTTGCGAAACAGTCCGCGATCAGGTCGTACTGCACGTGCTCGAACACAGACCAGCTATAGACGATATCAAACATCCCGAGGTCATCCAAGGGAGCATCTTGCTCAACCTGCTTCAACATCAAATTACTCGGTTCGGCGGCGAGACCGATGTGCTTCCTGGCATTGGGAATCGTGTTCCAGATTTTGGGCAGGATATCCACTCCGACAACCCTGCGAGGGCGGTGATGCAGCGCGACCCCGAGCGTCGTCGCACCTTCTCCGCAACCAAAGTCTAGTACGTCTTTGTTCACCAACCCACCGTATGGCTGCATCCAATCAGCAAGCACGAGGGGAACATCGATAAACTCAGCTCGGAACGTCGGATCTTGGATGCCAGAAAGCTCTGTAGTCATTTCGACTCCGGATTGAACAACAGGATGGGCGAGTTCAAGGCGGCAGTATAGTACGCGCATACGCGGGTCGGATGAAGATTCAAGACGTCGTGCAAAAAGTGGAGCAAGGCTTTTCGACGATCGGGTTCAGAACGACGGCGAAGGTCGCAAAGACATCGGTATCATGCAGCCGCTCATCTTCAGAAAGGCGGCACCCCTTGGTATCTCGCACGTGCGCGGGGCGCGCGTCGCCAGCGATCCCGGGCATGTCCAAATCAGGGAATCTCGGTTGGGCAATCCTTCTAGATGATGGCATGGCTAACAGCACGCCAAGAGGCGTTCTGGAGAAAGACGATGTGCAGCGTACGGGGGGCGGTCTGGTCTCAGACGAGAGAGGCTGTTCGCTGGTAGCCGCGATCGCAAGAATGGTCGACATGCTGCTTGCCTTGCGCGAGGGCAAATGCATTGACAACGGACGCGGGAATGGCGCGCACTTCGTTCAGTTGCGAACTGGCTTCGCACCCGACTTGGACCGGAGAATGCCGTACGGTACGTTCATGTCTCTTTTGCATGTCGGGGCAGAAGTCGACCGCGCTGCCGGCTCAGACATGACAGAATCAGGAACCGCCTGCCGCCGCATCAACGGCTGTGATCTGATCCCGTTGTTACTGGAGGGCATTGCCTTCAGTGGGATGCGAACGGGTGCAAGATGATCAACCAGTCAGATGAACTCAGCCGCTGCATTGTGCCGACCATGATCCGCCAAGTACGAGACTTGACCGTATCTCGTCCGGGGCGTGTAATATACTCGCCGCTTCACGTGATCCTGATGCGGCCAGCCCATGAGTCATAAAGAAATCGAAATGTCCAGTTCCACGAGCTCGAAAACTAAAATCAGTCAAAACGCAAAGGTCGAGGTCGACGGTTTTATCGTTAATGTATTGATTGCGATTGGTGCGGTCATTGCAGCGTGCGTGGTGCTGCAAACGATATTTTGGGAAGCCAGAAATCTGTTTGCGGTTCCCTGGTACGACGACATGTTCGATCACACGCGCATGCATCATGCGATGGTCAGCTTCAGGGAGTTTATGTCCTATATGATCTCGCCGCACAATGAGCATCGCATTTTCACTACGCGCGTTATCTCTTTCCTTGATGAACGATTTCTGTCGGGTAGAGAATACGGGCAGGTTTTGGTCACGCATTTATTGCAAGTCGGTGCGGCGCTGATTACATGGTTAGCCTTTATAAAGAGTGGTATTTTTGAGGGGCGCTATCTGAGAATAGCTCTCTTGCCGACCATTCTGCTTTTCTTTGTTAATCCGAACTTTCTCTATACCCTCATCATACCGTTTCAATTGCAGTTTGGCTTCATGGCGTGCATATGCGTCACAGCGGCGTTCGTTGTAAGCCAGGCGTCGACGATAGAAAAGCCCACCGTTCGTGACAAGGCCAAACTGGTTTGCGCCCTGCTTGCTCTCGCCATCGTGGCAACCTTCACGCTGGGAAATTCGCCGGTCGTGCTGCTTGCATCGGCCGCCACCGCAGTGGTACTTCGATGGAAGCGATCGATAAGCGCAATCTTGATTGTTCTCGCGGTCGCTCACGTTGCGATTATGCTGGCTATCACGCCGGCAACCGGTTCGCGGACCCATGACCCGATCCTGATTTTAAAGTTCTCGTTAATGTATCTCGGCGGAGCCTTCACCAGAGTCGATCCTTGGCCGGGAAATTTTCTTACTTGGAGCGACTCACCCTACGTCGCCGCAATATGTGGAGTGTTTGTTTTTGCGACTGCTGCATGCTTCGCAATCGCGCGTTTCTTGCGTCCGGGACTCGGCGGTCGCCTCGCAACCTTCGGGTTTATGCTTCTTACCATCGTCATCATTACGAGCCTCGCGGGTGGCCTCGCTCGCGCTCAGTTCGGTATATTGGAGGCGCTGAATAAGAAATATGCGTCTTTTTCTGCGCTTAGTTGGATAGGCGCTTGCGCAGTGCTTTCGGGTGTCGCATTCAATACGCAGGGTCCACGCAGGCGCTTTATTCCCGCGTCGATTGCGACTGCTCTCGTTCTTGTGCTTGCGTTCACCTTGCATGGCGCGAACCGTGAGGAGCGACTCTGGGCAAAAGCTAGGAACGCGACTTGGGAGGCGGCATTGGCCGGATTCGTACAGGTAAATGATCGTGATGAACTTCACATGTTGGACGACCGTGAGAGCGAAGTCCCGGAATACATGCACTACGCCAGTGCGCGGAACATCAGCGTCTTTTCTTATTTCCCATTCCGCATAGGCGATGACGCCGGATCATTTCTCGCAGCAAGAAAGGAGATTAGTTGCAAAGGCGAAGTGGAGTCGGTGAGTCCTATCAGCAAAAATTCACCACGATATTTCGATGTGGCGGGATCACCCGCTGCTATAGCGGGTTGGGCTTGGATGACCGACGAGCATAAACCTGCAACGACGGTGATAGCCGTAGACGGGACAAATCACATTGTAGGAGCAGCGCGAAGCACTCGTCGAAGCGCGCGCGCCGAGGAGTGGCTTGCTCAAACCTTTGATCAAAACTTGGGGTGGTACGGCTACGCGAGGCCCGTGTCGTGGCAAGATGTCAAATTCTACGCACTGTCAAGCTCCGGGAAACAGTTCTGTTCACTTGGAACTCTAGGGAGCAGACGGTAGCAAGCGCGTGCCGACGATAGTCGAATTGTTTGGCAGCGGAAATACGTTCGCGCATCGGACGAGTGATACGCGGCATCGAGCGGCAACTCGATTGCGTCACCCAGCAAAGTAGCGCGCCAATGAGAGATTTGATTGGCCGCATGGAACGAACCCTGCTGCAGAAAGAAGGGCAGGGGCAATATTTACACGCCGCACGCGCCGGAAGTCGAGTGCTTGGCGAAAGGCAAGGCACGCAAGCGTTACGAGTTCTGCGTAAAAGCGTCGATCACGACGACACATAAGGAAAGATTGGTTGCAAGAGCACGCTAGAATTGCTGGACTCGGCATTCTCTTCGAGATTCGATTTCGCGAGACCGGCACCGGCAACTGCGGCCATCAATAGCAAACAGTTCCGGCTGCGAACGCAAGTTAAGTCGCCAACACCTAGGTTGGACGCCGCGGTGTTAGCATCGCGGATGCGCATTACCAGCGAAAGAGCAGATCGCCGCGTGACGCGAAGTAGATTACGCTCTTTTTTATTCCTCTGGGTCCGGATCAAAATCCGTGACTTCTTGCGATTGGCTCTGGCATGATTGTGTACTTTTCATTCACTTTCGGCGGCTAGGCATACCGGCCGGAAGCTAATTGGCAATGTCGCTGGAGCGAGAGCGCATATTCTGGCATTGCGTCGGTCGAGTTTCAGATGAATCTTGGCCGGTATGCAGCCGACTACTTACATTGCAGATCACGAAACTACCGCCTGAATATCCTGCGCCACTTCGGAACGACCTCCGCTTGGGAGAGTGCTTGTTGTAACGTCTCTATCTGCTCATATCGCTCAAACGCTAGCGTCTGGGCCGTCGTCAATGCCGCTTGGGTTGTTGCGAGTGCCTGTTGTAGTGTTCCAATTTGTGTATGTCGCTCAAACGCAAGCCTCTGCAGTTCGGCCAATGCTGCTTGGGTAGTCCCAAGTCGCTCCGCAACTGCCTGAACGATTTCCACAAAAGACCGGGAAAACAGGTGATCGAGCGTAACCTGCCAGACCGATTCCTGGTGGGGTGGCTCTGCATTGCCAATTCCAGTCCAGCTACCAAACACGTATTCCTCAGGAATAGCTTCAACAAGCGGGGCAAGCGGAAAGCGCGTGGCAAGCTCGCGATTGCAGGCCTCGAATTGCTGAAGCAGGTGGCGCCGCATTCTGAAGTCCATACGTGGGCGCGCTGGAAGCGGTGGGGCGACTAGTTCAATCGCTCGTTCTTCCGCGTCTGACAAAGCCCGCTGCATCTGTGCACGACAGAAATTCTTCAACGACTCGACAATCGGAAGCGATTCGTTGACCCGGGTTTCCTCAATCGGTTGATCGGCTGGCCAATCGATCGCGGAAAGAAAATCGGGCAGGGCGCCAGACGCACGAATTCCGTCGTACGATCGGACATCGATATCGATGTTGTGAACTCGCTCCAGAACGTCGATTAGCCTCCGGTAATCGAGCGGAAACTCCGCCAGATCTTCGTGAATACGCGCAAATGCATAGGTCGAAAATCCCAGGCGAAATCGGCTCTTCAGCCGTTCGAGGTAGTTGCTTACGATGAAATCGGTCTGGCGTCGCAGATACAGAATCACGGTTACGCGACCAGCCACAGTCAGTAGGCGATCGACGAGCCGCTGGAATCCTTGAGTGTTGCGCCACAGCATGTGCGTGAACTCTTCACTCGACAGGATGATGTGATGCGGTGCGAGTGCGATTTCATCAATCAACGAGTCGACCAGTGCTTCGTGTTCACCCGAGGGCGCCGCAACGGCGAGGCCGTGATGTCCGGAATCGGCCGTCCATTTACCTGAATTGGGGAAGTAAAAACCCGCTTTCGATAGGGACAACGGCACTTGCGTGAGCGAACGTTGAATAGAGGAGGTACCTGTCTTATGGGTACCGATATGTAGAAAACATCGGCGCATATGTGAAAGGCTGTCGACTAGTTGGCGCGAGGGCGAGCTCGTGAAGCCGGTGGGGCGAATGTACTCCCGATACTGGCTCGCGCTGTCAATGCTTGAAGCTGAACTTCTTATGCCCGATATAGCTGCTGAACACTGGCACAACGACTCCAACCAGGTGAGCGATGTCACGGTCGTGCCACGTCACACCTAGCTTGGGAAACACGTAATACGCCAGCCCCACGCTCACCGCCCACGTCTGCACCACCGCCACAAGATTAACAAGCGTGAAAAAGAACACGGAGCGATGCGTCGACTGCTTGCTTTCCGTGAACACAAACATCTTCGCGAGAATGAACGCCGTGATCATCCCCGTGATGTACGCTACGACGATGGCCGCTGAATAGGGCATCCACAAGTTGTAGAGGATGCGGCTACTCCAGTTCACCGCAGCCGCAAAGCCGCCGGTGAGCAGGAACATCAGGAAGTTCTTCGACACGAAGCCGCTCCGGACCACCGCGTGCGCTCTCGTCATACCATCCTCGCCATCTTGCGCGACAGCCCGATACTTTCGGAAATGCCGCGATCTTCTGGGTAGTAGTACGACGTGTCGGCAACCAGCAGACCTTCCACCGGCAACTGGATCGGCGGCAGCCGATCGAGATAGCCCGGCTCGCAAATCGGCTGCGCGAAACGGTAGCGGCTCGCGCGCACGTCGATGAAGTCGTCCGGCGTCAGCGCGGGATTGATCTTCATGAGGTAGCGCTTGACCTTGTCGATGAACGCGGAGTCCGGTTCCTGATACTTCGGATGCTCACCAGGCACATAGAACGGCACGTACACGACATGGTCGTTGAGCGGCCGCAGGTTCGTGTACTCGACGATGCCGGGAATATCCATTTCCGGATCGTTCGTGTTGAGCCAGAAGTTCTCGGTCACGCGCTTCTTGAGCTTGGCGATCACACAGACAACTGCAACGTTCTTCTTGCTGCGGAACGCCTCGAGAATGTCCGTCGGCAGGTCGGGCATCACGCGCGGCACGTAAGGCAGCGGGATCGTGCTGATCACCTTGTCGAATGCATGGAACTCACCCCCTGCCTCGATGCCTTTGACCTTGCCACCTTCGATCACGACTTTCTGAGCAGGCACGCCGAGCCGGAACTCGCCGCCATGCGCCTCGATGTAGCTGCGCATGCCGTTCAGGAGCGTGTCCGAGCCACCTTCGAGATAGCCAAGCTTTTCCCGGAAGAGGTTGTAGCGCGAACGACCGATACGGCGAATGCGGCTCCAGATCCACGCAGCCGAAAGGTTGTACGCGTAATCGTAGAACTTGTAGTCGAACAGGCGCCGCCACAGCACTTCCCACGCCTCTTCGCCGATCCAGCGGCGAATCCAGCTCGTGGCCTCGACATGATCGAGGGGCTTCCAGTCGTCGCGCTTTGTCGAGAGGAAGGCATGGAGGCCATAGCGAAACTTCGCGCTCAGGCTCAGGCCTTTGAACTTGAGCAGCGCCATGGGATTTCCCCAAGGCTGCACGCGGCCCTGGTAGAAGTAACCCATTTTCGTTTCGCACCACTTCATCTTGTCTTCGATGCCAAGTTCGCGCAGCACCTCGAAGAACGCGTGGTCCGAGATCGCGTGGAAATGGTAGTAACGCTCGATCGAAAGCCCGCCGAAGTCGAAGCAGGCCGCCATACCGCCCACGCGGTCATCGGCCTCGAAGATGATCGGTTTGCGTCCGTCCTTGACCAGTTGGTAGGCGGCGCCAAGACCCATCGGTCCCGCGCCGAGCACGGCGATGCGTTCTGTACTCATGTGTCTTCAGAATTCCAGGGCGATGTGGCTATAGGTGGGATCGTTGAACGTCTCGTCCATGGCTTTGGCGAACGGCGTGGCGCGAATGCCAAAGATGCCCTCCCAATCGATCACCTCGAACTCGTCGCCAGCGGTTAGGGCCTTGAGCTGATCGGCCGTAAACGGCGGGTTCTTGTCGAACACGGCGTAGATCTTCAGCAGCACATAAAAGAGGCCGTAGGGAATGCGAACGATCGCGCAGCGTGCGCGCGTCGCGCGCTTGATCTGCCGGATGATGTCGATGTAGTCGACGCGTTCCAGTCCGCTAATGTTGAAGGCCTGCCCCTTGATACGCGAATCGATGCTGCTGATGATGACGTTACAGAAGTCGCCAACGTAGAGCGGCTGACGCATGTACTTGCCACTGCCCGGAATCGGAAACACGGGTACGCGGTGCATGAAACGCGAGAGCCAGCCGAGATGCTTGCGGTCAAACCAGCCGAACATGAGCGTCGGGCGCAGCACGACGCAGTTGATGCCGGACGCCACCACGATCTCTTCCTGTTCGCGCTTGGTTTGCGTGTACCAGTCGTCGGCGACGGAGTTCACCACCGACGAACTGATGTGCACGGTGTGGGGAATGCCGTACTGCTTGATGACGTCGAGCACATGGCGCGTTGCCACGATGTTATTGCGCACAAACGGCTCTTCGGTCGGCGCGCCAATCTGCGCCTGCAGCATGACTACGACGTCGGCACCCTCGAAGTGCCTGGCCCATTCGCCGGGCTCGGCAAGATCCGCATAGATCGCCGTGATGTCCGGATGAACCTGGCGCAGGACTTCGAGGTTGGCCTTGTGCTTGTCGAGCACGACGAGATTGGTGTATCCACGCGCTTTGAGCCGGGCGACCAAATTTTGTCCGACCAAACCGGCGCCGCCAGGAAGAATGATGCGAGTCTGATTCATGCGTTAGCGAATTATTTAATGGTGCTCTACGTGATTTGCCATCTGCGCGTCCTTAAAGCGACGCTCGTTTGAACGCGAATTTCGGTACAGACCGGATGATCAACATGATCAGCGACCAGAACCAGGGCGTGTAGATAACGTCCCTGTTCTTTTCGATTGCGCGCGTGATGTCGGCGGCCACCTTGTCCGGGGTCGCAACGAGCGGGCCGGGCAGCGGCAGGCCCGCAGTCATGGGCGTAGCGACGAAGCCAGGCTTGATCGTGACGACATGTGCACCCGCCTTGAAAAGACGGGCGTTCAGACCCTCGCAGAATGCCGAGAGTGCGGCCTTCGCGCTACCGTAGAGATAGTTCGACGGCCGGCCGCGATCGCCCGCAACGGACGAAATGACGGCGATCGTACCATGGCGCTGGGCCTCAACCAGATTCGCGATCGGCGTAAGCAATCCGATGAGCGACGTGACGTTGGTGTTGAATTCGCGCATCGCCACGGCTGGGTCAGCTTGGCACTGTGCCTGATCGGGCAGAGTCCCGGGCGCGACGAGGACGATATCAATAGTGCCGAATTCGGCCTCGCAGCGCGTCAGCATGGCCGCGTGCTGATCGACGTCGTTAATGTCGAGCTCATGGCACACCGCCCCTTTGGCGCCGCGCGCGCGGAGGTCGTCGGCGACCTGCTGCAGCCGCTCTGCGCTGCGTGCGACGAGAAAAAAGCTCGCGCCTTGCGCAGCCCAGCGACGGGCGCATGCCGTCGCGATGGCCGAGGTCGCACCTACGATCAGGATATTTTTCATGTTTGTGTCGTTCGTTCCCAAAACCGTGAAAGCATCGCTGGATCTCGAAGGGCTTCCAGTTGCTGCCATTGCGGATAGGCGGCCCGGAAATCCGCGCCGGTCATGTGAGCGTCTTTCGCCGGATAGAGCCGGCCACGCGCCTCGCGCACGATCGCGTCGAGACGCGCGAAAAGCCGCGCATTCTGTGCATCGCGCTGTGGAAAGTCGAGTGCGAGCGACGTGCCCTCGCGCGGAAACGACAGAAGCCCCGGCGAGGCGATATCGCCACAGCGCTTGAGCACGGCGAGAAAAGAACCCGTGCCGCTTATCGCGATGGCCTCGAGGATTTCGCGGATGGCGTCCCGCGCTGCCTCGGGCGGCACGACGCACTGGTACTGCTGAAAGCCTTTTCGACCGTAAATCCGGTTCCACTCGAGCAGGCTGTCCAGAGGGTAAAAGTAAGCGTCGTAGCTCACTTTCGAGCGCCTCTCGCCGCTGCGCTGGCGGTGGTAGTACGCGCCGTTGAAGGCGCGCAAGGTCAGCGAGTTGAAAATCGGGACGGGCAGTGTCATCGGCACCGTTCGCTTCTTGCGGCGGTCGACTTCGAGCGGTCCGCCTCTCGCGTGGTCGCCGACCATGAAAATGCCGCGCCCAAGCGTCGAACCGCGGCTCTGGCAGTCCACCCATGCCACGCTGTACTCATGCAGCGGGTCGAGGCGTTCGGAAAGCGCGAAGAACTCGTCGAGGTTCGAAAAGCGGATGTTCGTCACGTCGATCAGGCTGGATCGGATCGGCATGAGCTGGATTTCCGCCCAAAGGATCAGCCCAGTGAGACCGAGGCCCCCGATCGTGGCCGCGTAAAGATCCGTATGCGCGTCCGGTGCGCATTCGAGCAGCGCGCCGTCGCTGCGCGCCAGTCCAAAGCGGCGCACATGGCGGCCAAACGTCCCTCGCACGTGGTGATTCTTGCCGTGGACGTCATTGGCGATCGCGCCGCCCAGCGTCGCATATTTGGTGCCGGGCGTGACAGGTAGCATCCAGCCACGCGGTATGGCGACCTCGAGGATCTGTTCGAGCGTGACGCCCGGCTCTGCACGCAATACGCCAGTCGCCCAGTCGGCAGCGATCAGTCGGTCGAGTGGCAGGGTCTGCAGCACGTGGTCCGAGGCGGCGAGGCAACTGTCGCCGTAGCTGCGTCCGTTGCCGAATGCGAGCGCGTTGCCGTTTGCTTCGATCACCTCGCGCCAGGTCGCGGCCGCGCGGTCACGCCACGCGATTGCATGTGCCTGTTGCGGGAGGGCGGGATAGCGGCCCCAGGACTGCACCGTATCCATCGATCAGGTCGCCGCCCAGAAGACGAGGCAGCAGAGCGCCACCACTGCAAGGCTCACACGGTCGCGCGCGGCGAATACTATCGGGTCGTCGTGCATCAGACCACGGTGCGCGATGATCCACGTACGGCTCACCCAGTAAAGGAGCAGCGGGCACGCGAGCCAGATGATCTGTGGATGCCGGTAGAGATGCGCCGTGTTGCCATCCTGGATATACATCGCAAGCACGAGCACAGAGAGATAACCGGACGCCGTGCCGAGCGACGAGATGAGCGAAAGGTCGCTCGCAACGTAGCCGCGCCCGCGTGTTTTGGCGAGCCCGCGCGCCTGCATCGAATAGAGCTCTGCGTAGCGCTTCACGAGCGCGAGGCTCAGGAAGATGAACATCGAGAACGCGAGCAGCCAGAATGTGAGGTGACCGCCGATGGCGGCGGTTCCGGCGATGATTCGAGTGGTATAGAGCATTGCCAGCACGACGACATCCACCATCACCTGGCGCTTGAGGTACATCGAGTAGGCGAGCGTGAGAGCGTAGTAGCCCAACAACACCGCGGCGAAGCGCCATGGAAGAAATAGTGCGGTCAGTGCGAAGGCGCCCGCGAGCAGGACAGGAAAGAGCGCTAGCCCCCAGGTGAGCGGAAGCGCGCCGGATGCAAGAGGGCGCTTGCGCTTGGTCGGATGGTGCCGGTCGTCCTCGAGATCGAGCATGTCGTTGAGCAGATACACGCTCGATGCACAGAGACCGAAGGCGAAGAAAGCGATTAGTGCTGCGACGATGAGGTCCGGATAGGCGAGTTTGTGCGCGGCAAGAAGCGGTATGAAGATCAGCAGATTCTTCAGCCACTGATGCAGGCGCAATGACTTCGACCAGGTCTTCAGCGCCGGTGGTCGCGATTCGATCACACGCTCGACATTGCCGATCTTGCGGGCGGCGCGCTCGACGCCGCTCGCCGGATTCACGACATACGCGCGTGCAGCGGATTGCCAGACCGCGATGTCGTCGTGCGAATTGCCTGCGTAGTCAAAGTTCTTTTCGCCAAATTCGGCCACTAACCTGTCGCGTTTGCGTTGAGACGAGAGGTTGACACCGTCTGCGGTCGCGAATGTCTGGTCAAAGAGACCCAGATGGTCGGCAATGGCATTGGCATAGCGCTCGTGGCTGGCAGTCGCGAGCACGAGCGGGCGTCCGGCTTCGCGCTCCGCCTTGAGCCAGTCGAGCACCTGCGCGTCATAAGGCAGGACGGTAACGTCGACATTGGTGTTCTCGGCAAGGCCGGCCTTAAGGGCCGGTTTGCCACCCCGCGCGAGCCACATGAGCGGGCGGTAAAACCGCAGCGGCGCGGATTTGAGATAAGCGAATCCCGATTCGATTAGCACATCCGATCGAATCAACGTGCCATCCAGGTCAACAACGAGTGGTCTGCTGCGCATACAGTCGGCCAGTTGGCAATGGGTTTATAGAATGTGGTTTATTGGGCACGTGTCTCGATGCATCCGAATCCTGCGCCATTTTCAAGCCAGGAATTTTACCCGGAACTTGCGCCACCGTTACAGGTGTCCCGGCGATCTGTTGCGTGGCTGCGCACTGTTGACAGCTTGGGCGGTGGATCACCGCTCCTGGGAGCCAGGGTCAGTCAAGCCGCGCAGGCGCATTCATGCGGGCGGTTGGGTCTTGCTGGTGTCCAAGGCTTGCGCATCGGGAATCGCGCAGTAACGACCGGTTTCGAGCCTGCCAAAAAGCCGAATGTCGGGTTCGCTCGGCCGTTTGAAGAAGCCTGTCCAGCCCCCGTAACGATCACTGGATCCAGTGATCGGCGCGAGATCCGGGCGTTGTGCGCCGGTGATGCCCGTGCCCAGTACCTTACCAGTGCGATCGGCGATCACGATCGACGAGACGTATCGCTTGCCGGCAGGGTCGTAAAGCCATCCAGTCGCCGCGAACCGACCAGGGGTCGCAGTCGCGCTAATGCTGTCAATCTTACCGATGCAGCCGGCGCTCGCGGAGACCATCTGTGGCGGCACAGCAAAGTCGCGCTGGTCAGGGGCGAAAATGGAGAGCCCCGCTGCCTGGGCGCGCGTGGCAACTCCCTGTAGCGCCGCTGGGTTGGGGTAGATCATGGACGTATAAGGGGCGTCATAGACCTTTGCGCGCACCGCGAGGCCCGCCACGCGTTTCGCGTAGAGTTCGCGTTGCGTCGAGTGAAAGACCATGCGCTGCGCAACCGCAATCATGACGAGTACAAAAACGAAACCGCCGACGATCCAACGTCGCCTTTCGGGGCGAATTTCATTGAGCCAAAGAAAAGCGAGGAGCGATCCGGTCATCAGCAGCGGCCCGGTGGTATAGCGCGACAACGTAGCAGTATCGACGCCAAAGCCAATTCGCCCGACGGCAGTGACGAATGCACTCGCACTGATGAACGCTGCCATCGCTAGCAGCGCGGTGCCGATGACTGCGCGACGTTGCTGCGCAATCCATAGGGCATAAATGAGGCCCAGGAGTACGGTTGCACCCCACAGGGCGCTCACCGGCATGCCGAGGCAGCCCCAGGTCGCCGGCGAACCGAGATAGAGCAGTACGTAAAGCACGACGCCGAGAGGGTGGTGCACGAACGCGTCGCGCAGTCCTCCGCTCGGTGAATTCGAATGCCAACCCGTGAAGTAGGCCAGCCAGATTGCCGCCGTCGCTAGTGTGATCACAAGAAGGCGCACCCGCGTTGTACGGAGGTACGCAGCCTGAA
Organism: Paraburkholderia sp. EG286B; assembly: GCF_040965655.1. Taxonomy (NCBI): domain Bacteria; kingdom Pseudomonadati; phylum Pseudomonadota; class Betaproteobacteria; order Burkholderiales; family Burkholderiaceae; genus Paraburkholderia; species Paraburkholderia sp. EG286B. The sequence goes on from NZ_JBFRCF010000031.1 coordinate 22,291, forward strand.
CGGCGAGCACTGGGGCAACGAGGACACCGCTCACCATCGATAGCGCCGCCATGATCGCGCCCCCGATGGCAAGTGTGAACCATCCGGCCGATGACGCAGACGCGCCGCGTTTGCGGGCCCCCTCGCTGAGATCGAGGGCCTCGAATGCGCAGAGTCCGAACAGGTAGACGGCAAACCACTGGCTCTGAAAGCCCCACGTAAAATTCTCCGCCTGCATCCACGCGAACGTAAAGGCGAGTGCGCCGCCACCCACGATCATTCGTGATGCGCGCGAATGTGTCAGATTTCGGCTGGTGATCCGATAGAGCACGATGGCGATCAATGCAGCCAGGACTACGTTGGCGGCGAGGTCGAGCACGTTGCGCCCGCCGAGGTAGCGCATGTCCACGAAGAAGATGAGTCGTGAAAAGAACAGGCGATGCTCGTTGTGCAGGTCAAAAAACGCCGCCCAGGGATGTTCGAGCGCATTCAAATAGAAACCCAGCGTGCCGTCCCACTGATCTCCGTAAGGAACCGGGGAGAAATGCGAAATCACCCCGAAGCAGGTCGTCGCGAAAATCACGGCGCCGAGTAAAAGGACGATCGTCGGCCAGGATTGGCGATTTTTGATCAGAGTTTTCAAATTGCTTGGGAAATAATTCGCTTCGATTTGCAAAAGCTGGTAGGTGAGCGTGCCGACAATCGGTCCACGGTATATTCGCCGGTCGAGCTCGACTAATCTTGTTTACACGTGGCCGGGCGGCATACGGGCGCTACTGTACTATTCGTATCCTCAATGCGACAACGGTTTGGTTCACCCGCGATCGCACCCTGTATTATCTTATACTGCGTAACAATTGGAAAAGTCAGTTGCCTGAAACGGGTATTTTCAGCACACTAGACGGTTTCAATCGACCCCGTTTATACGAGTGGCGCATACGGTGCCGAATCGTCGCATATCCAGATGACAGTGAGTTCGGTATCTAGTGTGGATCATGCCGTGGTGGTGTCCGTATCGGTGGTTGTCTTTCATCCAGACCGGGATCTCCTCGCGCGAACCTTTGCCAGTCTTGCGCGCGCCGGCGCCGCGCTGACTCGCGCAAAGCCGGGAACGTCGATCCACATGTATCTGGTCGATAACGGCGGCATGCCTGAGATGCGCAGCAGCCTCGCACCATTGTCGCAAGCAGGCATCTCCTGTACGGAAATCGCCGGGCAAGGTAACGTCGGCTACGGGCGCGGTCACAATCTGGCGATTGAGCGGGCATCGAGCCGTTATCACCTCGTACTCAATCCCGACGTGGACATCGACCCCAGCGCGTTAGTCGAGGCGGTGACTTTTCTGGATGCACATCCCGAAGCAGGCCTGCTTACGCCGGCTATCGTTGACGATGCCGGCCAGCTTCAATATCTTTGCCGGCAATACCCGACCCTCGTCGATTTGTTCGTGCGCGGCTTCCTGCCACGCGCCGCTCGGCGGCCATTCGAAGCCCGCCTCGCCCGCTACGAGATGCGCGCGCAGATCAACGCGCGTGACACGATCTGGGATCCGCCGATCGTGAGCGGTTGTTTCATGCTGTTTCGCACGATCGTGCTCAAAAAGCTTGCGGGCTTCGACGCGCGTTATTTCCTCTACTTCGAGGACTACGATCTCAGCCTGCGTGCGCATGATGTGGCGCGTGTCGTCTATGCGCCGTCGGTGCGGGTGCTGCACCACGGCGGCGGTGCATCGCGCAAGGGGCTGGCGCACATACGGATGTTCCTCACGTCGGCGTTCAAGTTCTATAACCGGTTTGGGTGGAAATGGCTTTGAGCCACGTATTGGTAACCGGTGCGAATGGTCTCGTAGGGAAAGCGCTGTGCGCGGCGCTCTCACGGCGTGGCCACGACGTGACTGCGCTGCTGCGAAGCGGCAGCGTCGGCACGGATGCTGTGCGCGAATGGCGTCACGAGACGGCGGATTTCGTCGGACTTCAAGAGGCGTGGCCGAGCGACTTGTCCCCGGATTGCGTTGTGCATCTGGCTGCGCGCGTTCACGTGATGCGTGATGACGTTCCCGATCCATTGGCGGCGTTCCGTGCGACGAACGTCGAGGGCACTCTGCGCGTTGCCCGTGCGGCACAGGCCTCTGGGGCCCGCCGCATGATCTTTGTGAGCAGCATCAAGGCTGTGGCAGAGGTGGATGGCGGCGTTCCGCTGGCGGAATCCGTGCCGCCCATGCCACTCGACCCGTATGGACTTTCGAAGCGAGCGGCGGAGGAGGCGCTCTGGCGTTTGAGTGAAGAAACGGGCTTGGAAGTCGTGGTCGTTCGGCCGCCGCTCGTTTATGGTCCGGGAGTTGGAGCCAATTTTTTGCAGATGATGGACGCGCTTTGGCGTGGCGTGCCACTGCCGCTCGGTTCGGTGAGTGCGCGACGCAGTCTCGTATACACCGAAAATCTGGCCGATGCGCTCATGCATTGCATCACCGACCCGCGAGCCGCCAACGCCTGCTTTCATGTGGCCGATGCCGACGACCTTTCCGTTGCCCAGTTGCTGCGCGGCCTCGGCCGCCATCTCTCGAAGCCCGCACGCTTGATTCCCGTTCCGACGGGGCTGCTACGCGCCGCCGGCGCAGTGACCGGCCGCGCGGCCCAACTGGAGCGTCTGACGTCCAGCTTGCAAGTCGACACGTCGCTGATTCGTGAGCGACTCGGCTGGCAGCCGCCGTTTGCGGTGGAGGAGGGGTTGGAAGCCACTGCTCGTTGGTATCGTGCGACGCACTGAATTTGGGGAGACCGTACACGTTGATCATGCATTTACCGATTTCGTCACCGTTGAGCGCCGTGTGGATCGCCTTGGCTAGCGGTGCGCTGTGCGCGGCCATACTCGCGTTTCTGCTGAAGAGCGGGCTCGCGTGGCGCCTTGCCACGGACATCCCAAACGAGCGCTCACTGCATGTGCGGCCGACGCCGCGCGTCGGAGGCTGGGGCCTGGTGCCGGTCGCGGTATTGGCTATTCTGATTCTGGCGCCCTCGCTGTGGCTGATCGCGTTTGGCACGGCATTTCTCGCTGCCGTTTCCCAGATTGACGACCGCCGCGGACTTCCGGCGCGCGTGCGCTTTGCTGCGCATTTCCTTGCGGTGCTGACGCTGATCGTTGTTTATCCGGCTCCCGTTCCTTGGTGGTGCCTCGTCGGACTGGCGTTTTTGATGCTGTGGCTAGTCAACTTATACAATTTCATGGACGGGGCCGACGGTCTTGCCGGCGGTATGGCACTGTTCGGTTTTAGCGCCTATGCAGTCGCGGCACTCTTTGGGCCCGGGCAGATGCCGGAACTCGGTTGGGTATGCGCGGCGATTGCTGGCGCAGCGGCCGGGTTTCTGCTCTTCAATTTCCATCCGGCAAAGCTATTTTTGGGCGATTCCGGCTCGATTCCGATCGGCTTTCTCGCCGGAGCGCTAGGCTATTGGGGCTGGCGTAGTGGTGGCTGGCCAGTCTGGTTTCCGGTGTTGGTGTTTTCGCCGTTCATCGGCGATGCCTCTGTCACGCTGATCCGTCGGCTTTTGCGTGGCGAAAAATTCTGGCAGGCCCATCGCGAGCATTATTATCAGCGCATGGTCCGTTTCGGGACGGGGCACGCAGTTACGGCTTTGGCGTGGTATCTGGTAATGTTAGCCGGCACGGTACTTGCTGTCTGGGCCCTTGATCGCTCCACGACGCTCCAGTGGGGGCTCGTTGCTGGTTGGACTGTTGTGCTTGCTTTGATGGGCGCGGCGATTGACGCTCGCTGGCGTGCTTTCCAGTCCCTTGGTAGAAAAACAGAGGTTGACGCTGATGCTCCGCAATAAAGCCTCCTGGCTCTCGTTCAGCGCCTTTCTCTTTGATATTGGCGCGGTGGCAGCCGCATGGCTGACCGCTTATTTTCTACGCTTTAACGCGTCTGTTCCGCCCGAGTTCTGGCACGGTGCAGTGAGCACGCTGATCTGGGTGCTGCCTGTCTATGCGGTGATGTTCCGCATCTTTGGCTTGTATCGCGGTATGTGGGTGTTCGCGAGCCTGCCGGATCTGATGCGTATCTCGAAGGCGATCATAGCGGCCGCACTGGTCGTCATGATCGGCTCTGTGATGGTGCAGCCCGTGCCGATCATCCCTCGTTCGGTGCTGATCGTTTCGCCGCTCCTCGTGTTCTTCGTCATGGGCGGTTCGAGGGCACTCTATCGCGCGAGCAAGGAGTTCTATCTTTATGGCGGTCTTGTCGCGCAGGGCAAGCCCGTAATCGTGATTGGCGCGGGAGGGGCCGGCGCGAGTCTCGCGCGCGAGCTCTCGCGCTCCGCGGAATGGCGCCTCGTCGGCCTGCTCGACGACGATCCCGCGAAGCAACGGCGCGAGATCTACGGCTACAAGGTGCTGGGCTCGATCGATGACATCGCAAAATGGGCGCAAACGCTGCGTTGCGAATTTGCCATCATCGCCATACCGTCGGCGTCCGCCGATGTGCAACGACGTGTCGCCACACAATGTGTTCGAGCCGGCGTGAAGGCGCTTATGCTGCCTTCATTGAACGATTTGCTGCCTGGCCAGGGCTTCCTTTCTCAGGTGCGCAACATCGACCTCGAGGATCTGCTGGGACGCGATCCGGTCAACATTGATACGCCGCACGTCGAGGCGCTGCTGAGTGGCAGGGTCGTCATGGTCACGGGTGCAGGCGGCTCAATTGGTTCCGAACTGTGCCGCCAGATTCTGCGTTTCGCACCCGCGCAACTCGTCGCGCTCGATGTGTCCGAGTACGCAATGTACCGACTCACAGAAGAAATCCACGAGCGCTTTCCCGAGCTTTCAGTGATGCCGATCGTCGGCGACGCAAAAGATGCCCTTCTGCTTGACCAGGTCATGGGGCGCTATACGCCTCACATCGTTTTCCATGCCGCTGCATACAAGCACGTTCCGTTGATGGAGGAACTCAACGCATGGCAGGCGATTCGCAACAACGTGTTGGGCACATATCGAGTGGCGCGCGCGGCGATCAAGCATCAGGTGAGGCACTTCGTGCTGATCTCAACCGATAAGGCGGTCAACCCGACTAACGTGATGGGTGCAAGCAAGCGCCTTGCGGAGATGGCCTGCCAGGCGTTGCAGCAGACCAGCGAACGCACGCAGTTCGAGACCGTGCGGTTCGGCAATGTGTTGGGCAGTGCCGGCAGCGTAATTCCGAAGTTCCAGCAGCAGATCGCGAAGGGCGGTCCCGTGACCGTCACGCACCCGGAAGTCACGCGTTTCTTCATGACGATCCCCGAGGCGTCGCAACTGGTGCTGCAGGCGTCGAGCATGGGGCGCGGCGGCGAGATTTTCATTCTCGACATGGGTGAGCCGGTTAAGATCGTCAATCTCGCGAGAGACTTGATCCGCCTTTATGGCTACTCGGAAGAACAGATTCGCGTGGTTTTCACGGGGCTGCGACCCGGTGAAAAGCTCTACGAAGAACTGCTCGCCGACGACGAAACCACGACGCGCACTCCGCACGCGAAGCTGCGCACGGCAAAGGCACGCGAAGTGCCCGACAATTTGCTCGACGAATTGCTGCCATGGCTCATGCAGCATCGCGTACCGGGCGACGACGAAGTGCGCCGCGATCTGCGGCGCTGGGTGCCGGAGTATCAGCCGTCGGGTACACCTAAACTGCAGAGCGTAGGGGGCACGTCGGTGCGCGCTGCTGGCTAGGGGGCGCAACGGGCGACCTTGGTGTCAGCTGTGTATCGGCTAGGGCTCAGCGTTGAGACGCATGCAGCGGGATGCGCGACGTGGTGTGTTCGCGCATGTTCTTGAGGGCGAAACGTCGCTCGTCAATCAGATAGCCAATTATCCGGTCGACGCAGTGTTCGACACTGTTGCCATGCGTGTGCAAGCTGAGATCAGGGTGGAGAGGCGGATGATACGGCGAACCGATCCCCGTGAATTGCGGGATTTCGCCGCTGCGCGCTCGCCTGTATAGCCCTTTGGGATCGCGCCGCTCACAGACATCGAGTGGCGTGTCGACAAACACTTCGACAAAATGGTCATCCCCTACGATGCGCCGTGCATTTTCACGATGCTCGGGTGCAGGGGAAATCGTTGCCGTGACGGCAATAAATCCCTCTTTGCAAAAAAGCGCCGCCACATGGGCGACGCGTCGAAGGTTTTCTGTGCGCTCAGCGTCGGTGAAACCAAGGTCCGCATTGAGACCCGTGCGCAGCACGTCACCATCGAGCATCGTCGCTCGAAGGTCAAACGTTTGCAGCCGATTGACCAAAGCACGTGCAATCGTTGACTTGCCAGCTCCTGACATGCCGGTCAGCCAGATTACGACTCCCGCAGAAGTTGTTGTTTCCACTTCGCGCTACTCCAAGTTCAATGCGAATCACGCGTAATTGTAACGTCGGAGTGGCTGTTGTAACGTCTATGTAATAAAACGCAACAAATTTGCAGGGAAGTAATTTAGTGTGCTATGGCTGTCGTTTAATCAAATCCCCGCGGATTCTTCTCCTGCCAGCGCCAGTGGTCCACGCACATGCGCTCGATCCCGAACTCCGCTTTCCAGCCGATGACGTTTTTCGCCGCGACCGGGTTCGCATAACACTCGGCGATGTCGCCGGGCCGGCGCGCCACGATCTCATAGGGCACGGGGCGTCCTGAGGCCTGTTCGAACGCCTTCACGACTTCGAGCACGCTGTAGCCGCGCCCGGTGCCGAGATTCACGACGAGGCCTTCGCCACGCGAAGCGAGTGCATCGAGCGCCTTGAGGTGGCCCTTCGCGAGATCGACCACGTGAATATAGTCGCGCACGCCTGTGCCGTCCGGGGTCGGATAGTCGCCGCCGAACACGCGCAGCTTTTCGAGCTTGCCCACGGCCACTTGCGCGACATAAGGCATGAGGTTGTTCGGAATGCCCGCAGGATCCTCGCCGATCAGCCCGCTTTCATGTGCACCCACCGGATTGAAATAGCGCAGCACGGCAATGCGCCACTCCGGGTCCGAGATCTCGACGTCGCGCAGGATCTGCTCGGCGATGAGCTTCGACTGGCCGTAGGGATTCGTTGCCGAGAGCGGAAACGTTTCGTCGATCGGCGAGCGTTCGGGCATGCCGTACACCGTGGCCGAAGAGCTGAACACGAACTGCTTCACGCCATGCTGGCGCATCACGTCGAGCACCACCAGCAGGCCATCGACATTGTTGCGGTAGTACTCGATGGGCTTCGCCACCGATTCGCCCACGGCCTTGAGCGCCGCGAAATGGATCACACCGGTGATGCGGTGCGCTTCGAAAATGCGCGAGAGGGCGGCGTCGTCGCGCACGTCGCCTTCGTAGAACGTCACGGGCTTGCCGGTAATTTGCTCAACGCGCTTGAGCGACTCGCTGCTGCTGTTCACGAGATTGTCGATGGCGACTACCTCATAGCCGCCATTGAGCAGCTCGACGCAGGTATGCGAGCCGATATAGCCCGCGCCGCCGGTGACGAGGATGGTGCCCTTTGAGTTCGTCGCAGTCATGCCGTGTTCGTTCCCGTGAAATCCAGACTCGATCAAAAAGTCGACCCGGTGATTTCCCGGATCAGTTCCCGGTAGCGTTGTACCACAACGCGCTCATCGAATTCTTTCTCGATTTTTTTCCGGCCGCGCCCGGCCATGGCGGCGCGCGCCGGCCCGTCGAGGTCCAGCATCCGCGCGAGGCTGGCGGATAGCGAGGCGGCATCGCGCGCTTCGCACAGCAGGCCGTTCACGCCGTCGGCAACCACTTCGCGGCAGCCGGGCACGTTGGTGGCCACGATCGGGCGGCCCATCGCGCTCGCTTCCATCAGCGTGCGCGGCACGCCCTCACGGTACGACGGCAGCACGACGCAGTCCGCATCGGCGATAAAAGGGCGCACATCGGCCGTTTCGCCCAGATATTCGATTACGCCTTCACGCTCCCAGGCCGCGACTTCTTCACGCGAGATGGCGCTCGGGTTGTCCACGCCGACCGGACCGAGCAACTGAAAGCGCGCGTGCGGATAGCGCGCGCGCAGCGTGCGCGCGGCCTCGACGTACTCGGCCACGCCCTTGTCCCAGAGCAGCCGGCCAATCAGAACGAAAGCAAACTCTGCGCGCTCGGGCAGCGGCGTGAAGGGGAAATCGTCGAGATCGACGCCTTCGCCGTGCAGCAGCCTCGCGCGTTCGGGATGTGCGAGGAGATTGCCATCCTTGAAGGCGGCTTCGTCGTCGCGATTGAGGAACCAGACCTCGCGAGGGAAGCGGAACGCGAAACGATACAAACGCTTGGCGACCTGCGCGGCGCGGCTCTTCTGGATGAATACGTAACCGAGGCCCGTTGTGACCGCCACCGAAGGCGTGCGCGCGAGCCAGGCGGCAATCGATCCGTAGATGTTCGGCTTGATCGTGTAGTGGAACACGACGCCCGGCTTGAGCGCGCGATAGTGGCGATAGAGCTCCACGAGCGTGCGCAGGTCGTCGAGCGGATTCGTGCCCTTCGAGGCCACTGGCAGTTCGACACAGCGGCAGCCCATGGCAGCGAGCGGTTCGAAGGTGCGGTCGCGCGGCGCAATCACGGTGACTTGCGCGCCCGCTTCTGTGAGTGCACGCAACAGGCCGCGCCGATAGGTATAGATTGCCCAAGCCGTGTTGCAGACGAGGGCGACGTGCAGCGGATGCCGATGTGCGGCGGACAGGGGCGCGCTGGCGGCGGCGGTTCGGGCAGGCGAGGAGTTCACGAAAGCGGGGGCGTCGTTGGCAGGCGATGGCGGCAGCGGCCGGGGCGCACATTTTAGCCGACGGGCGTAGGGATCAAGTCGACCGAAACGGCGCATCGCTGGGGACCTTGCGCGCCGTTGGGCTACACTGCGCGAGCCGCGCTCAAAACTATTGACACACCGTATCGCACGTAGTTGGACGGCGAGCGGTTCGTGTACTTCCTGGTCGGCCGGGCGACTGTCGCACTTTTAGGTGCGCGAGGACCTGCGCGCTTTTTCAGGCATCGGCATGGGCCCTAATCGACGGTTCGCTGTGTTCGCCGCGCGTGTTTAGCTGCCCGTGCTTTCGCGTTAGTTGTAGAGCGTCTAGGTACACGCGGCAGAGTTCTTCATCTATCAGCGCCGAGGGATGTCGGCGCATACGCCCAGATTCGCCGCATTGCCACAGGACGCCTGCGTTGCCTTCACGCTCTCGTCCTCAAACGCATCGCGCTTCAGCGCCTCGATTGTTTCCGGCCGCGTCGACGGAAACCACGTGATGCGCCCTGCCACTTCAATTCCAACTTGTTTTCCCTTCCAGTAGATGGCGTTTTCCATTTCGACTGTCTCCTTGACCTTGCCGGCGGGAACGCCAATTATGCGCCCGGTCCGAGAAAGCGGCGCGTGCGGCATTGCATACGGTATCGAGCCGCAGGGAATTCGTCGGCGAGACCAAACTCAAGCGCGGTGCGCTCGCGCGTCCGGCGGTTGGCGTCGCCGATAGTGGGGGCCGCATTCCATCCCTCACCGCCGTGCTTGACGGTCAGCCTTGGAAAGAGTCGGATTTGACATCCGTGCGTTGTGCGATTGCCGCGAGAACGGCCAGCATGGTCGCGTAGAAGGACACAGTGCTCTTCAGGTCGAAAGTCTCGACCGTCAGCCCGAAAACGAAGAACATCAGGATGAAGGACAGGCCGATGAGCGCCGTACGCCGCGTCGTCTTCGATGTGGACTTGAGCTTCGCCGCGAAGAAGACCGCGGGTACGACGTAGATCGCGAGCAGCGCGAGGCCGCCCACAATGCCGTAGTTGGCCATGTAGGCGAGCAACTGGTTGTGCACTTCACCTTCGCCGAACTGTGCCGCGGTGGGGGTCAGCGCACCTTGCTTCGCCATCAATGTCATCTTGTCGCGAAACCCGTCGCCACCGAGGCCAAGCACCGGATTTTCGGCAATCAGCGTCGCCGCTGCTTCATAGAGTTGCAGACGGATGCCGACCGACGTGTCGCGGTGACCTTGCGTGTACTGGGTCAGGTCGGACGACACGCCGTTCACGCGATCGCGCACCGTCCCCGAGAGCCCGTACACGAGCCCGAGCAGCACCGCAACCGCCACCGGCATTAGCACCTTCCAGTGAAATGGCTTGTTGCGGCCGAGCTCCCAGACGATCAGCAACGCAACAAGCGGGATCGTCGCCCAACCTCCGCGCGCGCCAGACAACAGCGAAGCAGCGAGGCCTGCAACCAGGCCCGCGATCTTGAGCGCGCGCCAGAGCGCCGAATCCTTGCGCCACCAGTTCAGCGCGATCGCTGACAGCACGCCGAGCGCAAGCGCGAGATCGCCAAAGTGGATCGGGTTCAGGAACGCACTGCCGATGCGCCCGTCGCCCCAATCGCGCGGCATAAAAAGGGCAAGCGCGAGCGCGGACAGCGCTCCCAGCGTAAAGGAAAGGTCCGCCCAGACGAAGATTCGCGGCGGCGCGCGCCGCAAGGCCAGAAAGATCGGGATTGCGAGCAGGAAACGCGATGGCGAGTCCCAGGTTTTGAACATAGGATGCCCATGCGAGAGCGTGCTGAGCGCGACTGCAGCAACGGGGCCGCACAGCGCGATGCATAACGCGAGTTCGTAACGCTCAAGCGGCGCATAGCCATAGGGTGCGCCTGCCGGCCGCGAGCAGAGTGCCACCAGCGAAATGACGCCCGCACCGATCGATACGGCGCTCGAAGCGCCTTGCACGAGCATGGCGATAGAGGGAAAGGCGAGCAGGAAAGCCGCGGTCAGCCAGTCGCCGGGCGCGGTGCGTCGGGAATCAATCGTAACTGCTGTCGGCATCACTACACTGCTGTTATCTGTAAGGGAGGGCGGTTGTGTGGACTACGTCCCCGTGTTACGTCCTCACTACGCAGCTTTTTGGGTGCGAAGCATGACGAGAATCGCACTATTGTACGCGGACATTTTCCTCGTTCGAGACTGCACCCAAAAAACTGCGCACTACTTTGGTGAACGCGACCGGCCCGATAAAAATCGGGAGCAAACGGAATGCGCATACTTTACAGCCGCGAACGAGGAGGGCGCACATCGCCCTCTGGTATGACGATTCGCTGCGCATCGCGCATCATTGAGCTACACTGCGCGCGCCGCGCATGTTTCCAGCCCCGCCTTGCCCTTAGCCATGCTTCGTTCCCTTGCCGCCCTCCTGATCTTCCAATGTCTCGGCGAGAGCGTGTCCTACGTGTTCTCGCTGCCCGTGCCCGGGCCCGTGATCGGCATGCTGCTCCTGTTCGCCTTCGCGTTGATGCGGCCTGCTGCCGCCGAGGCCATCGAGCCGACCGCGCTCGAATTGCTGCGACATCTCTCGCTGCTCTTCATTCCGGCGGGCGTGGGCATCATGGTGTCCGCGCAGGCCGTGCGCGGCGAGGCGCTCGCCGTGATCGCGAGCCTCGTCGTGAGCACGACGCTCGGCATCGCGGTGACGGCGCTCGTCACGCGCGCACTGTTGCGTCGCCGGCGTCGCAACACGACGGCCGGGGAGGGCACAGCGTGAACAGCCATCTGCCCATCACGAAGCTCGACGCGATCTGGGTCTACCTCGCCGCCACGCCGCTGCTCGGCTTGACGGTGACGCTCGTCGCCTATCTCATCGCCATCAATATCTACGCGCGGGCCAAGCACAATCCGCTCGCGAACCCGGTGTTGATTGCCGTGGCGCTCGTCGTCGCGGCGCTCAAGATCACGGATACGCCGTATCGCACGTATTTCGAGGGCGCCCAGTTCGTGCACTTCCTGCTCGGCCCCGCCACGGTCGCGCTCGCACTGCCGCTCTATCGTCAGTGGGACAAGCTCAAGCGCGGCGCGCTGCCATTGCTCGGCGGGCTCGTTGCGGGCTCGCTTACGGCGATCGTTTCTGCGGTCGGCGTCGCGAAGCTCTTCGGCGCCTCGCATCAGACTATTGCCTCGCTCGCGCCGAAGTCTGTCACCACACCGATTGCCATGGCCGTTGCCGACAAGGTCGGCGGTATTCCGTCGCTCACCGCCGTGCTCGTGATATCGACGGGCGTGTTCGGCGCGGTGACCGCGCGCTGGATTCTCAACGTGATTCGCGTGCGTGAGACCGAGGTGCGCGGCTTCGCGATCGGCGTGGCCTCGCACGGCATCGGCACCGCGCGTGCGTTTCAGGTGAGCGAAGAGATGGGCGCGTTTTCAGGGCTTGGCATGGGTCTGAACGGTGTCTTTACCGCGTTCGTCGTGCCGGTGCTCTTGCCCGTGCTGCTGCGCTGGATCTAACCGCCGCGCGCGAACAGCGCACGCTTCATCTTGTGCAGGGTGCGATACGGCGTCACGAAGTGAAGCAAGCTCTTCGCCACGCCAGCCCAGTCGCGCCAGTTCAACACGTTCAGATAGCGCAATTGCAGGCGCAACGTCGATACGATCTGCCGCCGCCGCTTCGTCGCGCTGATCCCGCCTTCATTCAACTCATAGTACAGCCCGAGTTCGGGTAGATTCGCGCATTCGTACCGCTCCATCAATCGCAGAAACAGATCGAGGTCCTCAGCGGCTGGGTACTGCACGCGATAGTTGCCCACCGCGAGCACCGCATCGACGCGCAGCATCACCGAAGGATGCACGAGCGGCGAGCGCAACAGACGCGTACGGCGCATCGCGCGCGCATCGCTGCTCGGACGCAGCATGAAAAGCGGCTCGCCCGCGCGATTGACCACCTGGGTCCACGTGCCGAGCGCTGCGAGCGCGGGCTCCGCTTCCATGCGCGCGCGCTGCTTCGCCAGGCGCTGGGGCGCTGCGAGATCGCCCGCGTCGATACGCGCCGCGTAGCGAAACCCTCGCGCCGCGAGCGCTTCGATACCCGCCTGCAACGCGCGCTCGATGCCGCCGTTCTGCGACATGCGCAAGACTTCCACGCACATGCCCGGCACCTCAGGCGCGACGATGGGCGGTGTGCTGCCATCATCGACGACGAGCGCGTAGATGGTGGCGTTCTCATCGAACGAAGCGAGCGTGCGCGCAACGTCGTCCTGGCCGTTATACGCGGGCATGAGCACGGCGACGTCGGCAAGCACGCCTTCGCGTGCATCGCGCATGGGAAGCGCGGCGGAATTCATCATGAAACGAGCTTGAAGCGGATGTAGTAGAGGTTCACGCAGGTCGCCGCGAGATAGCCTGCCGCGAGGCCGCACAGCGCACCATACGAGCCGAGTCGCGGTATCGCTATGAGATTCACGGCGAACGCCACGGCGAGCGCGAGCAGCCATTTGGCGAGCAACACGAATTTCGCCTGATATTTGAGCACGACGAGGTTGCCGATGGCTTCGAGTCCCGCCGGCACCGAAAGCCACACGGCCCAGCGGAAGATGCCGATCGCGCCTTCGTAGTCCGGCCCGAACACGCGGCCGATGATGAAGCCGGCGAGCGCATCGAGCACGAGCGCGCCCACCACCATCAGCACGGCTGTCATCGCGAAGAGGCGCACGAGGTTGCGGCGCAGCTGCGCGGTCTGCTGCACGCGGTAGACGAAGGCGGGCGCGATCGTCTGCGAGAGCATGAGTGCAAGCGTGATCCAGTTCTCGTTGAGCTGTTGCGCAGCCGAGTAGCGGCCCAGATCGGCGAACGAGATCGTGCGCTCGAGCATCAGGCGGTCGAGCTTCAGGAACAGGTACATGCAGATGAGCCCGAGCCAGAACACCGTGCCCGCGCTCGCGAAGTGCTTGAAAAGCGAGCGGTCCACGTGCCAGCCGAGCTTGCCGCCGTGGCGGCGCTGGAAGTAGAGCACGAGCGCCGCGCCGATCGCCGCCGATTCTAGCGCCCAGAGCCAGCCGAAGGTCGCGGGCGCGAACGCCGCGCGCGCAAGCAGGTACACGAGCAGCGCCTTGATCACGGCCGTCGTCATGCTCGCGAGCAATTGCGGCTTGCTGTACGTCATGCTCTGCAGCCAGGCGTTGATCACACCCACGAACGGCTCGCGAAACACCATCGTCACCGCGAGCCCAGCGAGCATCGCACCGACCATCGGATCGGTCACGCCGAGCGCAATGCCGGCCCACGTGACGAGCAGCGCCGCCGCCGACACACCAATGCGCAGCGCAAACGCGCTCCCGAGCACGGTGCCGAGCTGCTCCGGCGGCCGGTTGACGATGGTGGGCACGAGAATCTCGGCGCCGCAGACCCAGGTCACGGGCGCGAGCACGAGCAGTAGTGTGTTGGCGTACTGCCACTTGCCGAAGACGTCAGGGCCGAAATAGCGCGCGAGCACGCCGCTGATGACGATAGCCACCGCGATCTGCGTGACGCGCTCGAGGCCGAGCCACGCGATGTTTGCAAACGCGCGGGCGACGTCGGGATTGCCAAAGCGCTTGAGGCTCAGCATCGCGCCTCGCCGTGGCAGGAGGCGCCAAGAAAGGGGCAGGCACGCGGCATGCGCAATCTTTCCGCCATTTTTGACGAATATTTTGGCAATAAAAGGAAACGGCGAAGCATTAAAATGGGCGCATACCACTGCCGAAAAACGGCAATTATAGTTTGTAACGGAATCCACTTTTCGTAACGCCAGAGGCTTACAGTCGCCTGTCTGTGTTACGAATAGACCCGAATCCCCATCTGGACGTGAGCCTCAACATGATTTCGAAATCGATTTTCAAGGCATATGACATTCGCGGCGTGATCGGCAAGACGCTCGACACCGACACCGCGCGCGCCATTGGCCGCGCGTTCGGCAGCGAAGTGCGTGCGCAGGGCGGCGACGCCGTGGTGATCGCGCGCGACGGCCGGCTCTCGGGTCCCGACCTCTCGCGTGCGCTGGCCGACGGCCTGTGCGAGGCCGGCGTGGACGTGGTCGACGTCGGCATGGTGCCCACGCCCGTGGGCTACTTCGCCGCGAGCGTGCCGCTCAGGCTGGTGGGCGGCGAGCGCAACGTGGACTCGTGCATCGTCGTGACGGGCAGCCACAATCCGCCCGACTACAACGGCTTCAAGATGGTCCTGCGCGGCAAGGCCATCTACGGCGACCAGATTCTCGCGCTGTACGACCGCATCGTGGCAGACCGTTTCGACGCGGGCGAGGGCAGCTACACGAAGTACGACATCGCCGACGCCTATGTCGATCGCATCTTGAGCGACGTGAAGCTCGCGCGTCCGCTGAAGATCGTCGTCGACACCGGCAACGGCGTGGCGGGCGACCTGGCGCCGCGTCTTTTCAAGGCGATGGGCTGCGAACTGGTCGAGCTCTTCACGGAAGTGGACGGCAATTTCCCGAACCACCATCCGGACCCGGCGCACCCCGAGAATCTGCAGGACGTGATCCGGGCGCTGAAGGAAACGGATGCGGAGATCGGCTTCGCGTTCGACGGCGACGGCGACCGTCTGGGCGTTGTGACCAAGGATGGCCAGATCATCTACCCCGATCGCCAGCTCATGCTGTTCGCCGAGGAAGTGCTCTCGCGCAACCCGGGCAAGCAGATCATCTACGACGTGAAGTGCACGCGCAATCTCGCGAAGTGGGTGAAGGAAAAGGGCGGCGAGCCGCTCATGTGGAAGACGGGCCACTCGCTCGTGAAGGCGAAGCTGCGCGAAACCGGCGCGCCGCTCGCGGGTGAAATGAGCGGCCACGTGTTCTTCAAGGACCGCTGGTACGGCTTCGACGACGGCCTGTACACGGGCGCGCGTCTGCTCGAAATCATCTCGCGCGTGGCCGATCCGAGCAAGCTGCTCAACGACCTGCCGAACTCGCACGCCACGCCCGAGCTGCAGCTGAAGCTCGAGGAAGGCGAGAACTTCGAACTGATTGGCAAGCTGCAGAAGAACGCGAAGTTCACGGGCGCCGACGAGGTCATCACCATCGACGGCCTGCGCGTGGAATACCCGGACGGCTTTGGTCTTGCCCGCTCGTCGAACACCACGCCTGTCGTCGTGATGCGCTTCGAGGCTGATAACGACGCGGCGCTTGCGCGCATCCAGGCCGACTTCAAGCGCGTGATTCTCGCCGAGAAGCCGGACGCGAAGCTGCCGTTCTGACGAAGACGTCCTGGCGGCCGCCCGCCGCTACGTAGACAGCGAGCCCGCACACAACCGGTTTAACGGCTGTGTGCGGGCTCGCGAACGTTTACGCACGCATTGTGACTGTCGCGCGGCAAACTGTTCGCCCATACTTCGGGATACAAGCTGTCGCGAGGCACGACCGGCACGAGATGCTCCGCCAGAATGAATGGCGGGCGTCGCGGTCTCCCGGCCCGAGCGTCGCGCATGTCAAGGAGGGCCGGGGGATGCTGCGTGTCATCGGGTTCAGAACCAGGTTCGGAGTCGCTGAAGTCATTGCGACCGGCGATCGTGCCTCGATTGCCTGGGCCAATCAGGCGGCATGATCGTGCGCGACGATTCCATCCATCGCGATTCCCGGCCATTGCACGCGGCGCCCGCCTGGCTCGACGGGCAGCGTATCCGTATTTACGCGGCTTTCGTGCTGCTGGTGAATATTGGCTATTTTTCGCTGCGGATCTGGTTTGGATGCATCGACCGGATACCCAACGTCAGCCCGCCAGGTTGGGATTTCGCCGTCTTCTGGAGCGCCTCCTGGCTCGCGCTGCATGGGCCGGCAGCCAGCGTGTTCGACACTGCCCTCATCGAGCGGATCGCGTTGCCGCTGCAGAACATGCTGCCGACGCCCTTCGTCACGCCGTGGACCTATCCGCCCACGTTTTTGCTGGTCATGCTCCCGGCCGCGTTGTTGCCTTTCTCCGCCTCGTGTCTCGCCTATGTATCGGCAGGCATGGCCTTCGCATACCACGTGTGCGCGCGCATCCTGACTACAGTGCGGAACGCCTCATGGTGGCTGCCGGTTGTCGCTTTTCCTGCCGTCTGGGTCGCGGCCGGCGCCGGGCAGAACTCATTTCTGACTTTGGGGCTCATGGGGCTGGGACTCATCTCGCTCACCAGGCGCCCATGGCTCGCGGGCATTTGCTTCGGATTGCTGGCCATTAAACCGCAACTGGGCCTCGTGATTCCCATTGCGCTGCTGTTCGGCAGGCATTGGCGCGCTTTCGTGTCGGCGGCGCTGACTGTCGGCGCGTTTTCCGCGCTCGCCGGGCTGGTGCTCGGATTCGATACGTTCTCCCGCTTTGCGCAGGCGTTGCCCGCCTTTAGCCAGTTCGTCGTCGAGTATTCAGACCGGTGGCCGCGCGGCATATCGACGGCGTTTGGCGCCGCGCGCCATTTCGGCGTGGCCGTGCCGACCGCGTATGGCTTGCACGCGGTCGTGGCGGCGCTGGCCGCGAGCGCCGTCGCCTGGCTTTGGGCCGCGCGCGCGCGATTCGAGTTGCGGGCGTCGGTGCTCATGCTCGCCACGCTGCTGGTGCCGACCTACGTGATGCCCTACGACCTGCTTCTGCTCGGCTTGCCGATTCTATGGCTCGTGCGGGACGGTGCCCGCAACGGCTGGCTTCGTGGCGATGGGGTCGCGGTAGTGAGCGCATGGCTTTCACCACTCGTCTTTTATACGCCAGGCGATTGGGCGGCAGGCGTTTATGTACCTGTCATCGTATTCGCACTGTTGATGGTCGTCGTGCGGCGCTACCTCGCGCAATGGGCTGTGCGCGCTGGCAAGCGGCAGTTGGCAGATATCAATGCAGGGACCGGGTTAGCTGCAAAATAATGCCATTCAGAGCTGGTACACAGCCAGGTGGCGTCAGAGGCGCATCGCGTGAGTTCACGGTGGCGTTGAATTACGGGGGACAACATGAGTAACGATCAATCGAGCACCGGTGCCGGGCACACGCCCAGTGATTCGGGCGGCCTTCTCGCCATGTTGGTGTTGCTGTATTTCCTTCCTTCGATCATCGCCTTCCATGGTATGCACCGTAAGCGACGCGCCATCACGAGGCTTAACATGCTGCTCGGATGGACCGTGCTCGGCTGGTTTGCCGCTTTCCTGTGGGCGCTGACTGCCGTTCAGAAGGCGGGATCTGCAATGAGCGATCGCGCGCCTGCAAATGCGAGAATCGACAAGGAAGTGCGGACGGTCTTTCGCTGAGTTCACTCCACATCCACACATCGGCGGTCGCACGCCGCAGCCTGCGGCCGGCGAACGCCGCGGCCCCGCACGTCTATTTCGCGCGGTCGCGTGAGGCGCGTATCAGTATCAGAATGAGCCACGCAGGGAGGAGGAATGCCGCCCATGAGTGCGTGGCTGTCGTATTGCAGATCAGGAGAAACGACAGCAGGGGCGTGAACCACGCCAGCGTCACGAAGGCATGGTCCATAGCGGAAAGAGACGTTGATGAGTGGCGTGTGTTAGCGTGGGCGCAAATGCACACGATAGGTAGAAGCAGCCAGGCGAGATCGTAGTACACGAGATAGGGCTGAATCATGAGCGTGGTGACGATGGCGGCCGCCGCGAGCAGTTCCCGGTTCATCCGGCGCGCCCAGGTCATCGAAGTGGCCAGCACCGCCGCAAGGGCGATTGCGACGTGTATCGAGTACGCCGCGCCCGCGCCTACGCCGGCCGCACGCAAGAACGCGAAGACAGTGGGCATGGCACGCCAGAGCCCACCTTCGTTGTGCGACAGCGCGACATCCTGAAACCACGCCGCGGACTGAAAGAACCTGATCCACAGCGACCAGCCAAACGGCACCGTGCTTACTGTGCAAAGCAAGCCGGCTGTCAATATCGTTGCGGCACACGCGCGATAGTGGCGGCCGCACAGAAAGAACAGTGGGAACAGGATGCCCAATTGAGGCTTGATCACGAGCATGCCTGCACACACGCCGGCCCACACAGGCGCAGTCTCCAGCATTAAGAGGGCACCTGCCGCCAATGCCAGCGTGAGCAAAGAATTCTGCCCGTGAACCATCGTCACCCATATCCCCGGAAATGCCGCGACAGTTATCCAGGGCAAAGCATTTTGCTTCATCGCTGGCATGCAGGCAAAGAGGCAGAGCGCAATGCCGATACCCATAAAGAGTGCATACGAAGCCGCATAGGGCAGCAACGCAAGCGGGTACACGAGCAAGTGAAACGTGGGTGGGTAAATCCACGGAGCGAACATGTTTGCCAAAGGCGTGCCCGCCTGCAGCGACGCCTCGCAGGCCAGTAGCCGCTGGTTGTCGAACGCCGCCGCGGCCCCGTGGCGCAGTGAAACCTCAGAGGTGCACCAGAAGACCCGAAAATCCGAACCGGGGAGCGGGACCCCTTCTTTATGGAGGCCCCAATAGCACACCGCCCAGATTCCGATTAGCGCCGCCTGCAAGATGAACAATGCCGCGCTGTACAACCTGATTCGATCACGGCACAGCCACGGCTGCTGCTTTGCCGTAGCTGTCTTGTGGCTGGCCTGGGTCGCAACGCGCATCGCGAGGCCCTGCGCCTTTACCGCAACCCTTGATCGATGCATCTTCATCGGCCGGCTGCGCGCACCTGCGACGCGTCACGCCAGCGAACCAGTTCTAGCGGTGCGCTATGGGGACGGGCCTCTGCGCGTTCGACTGGCAGGACGCTGATGCTGGCACGCGACTCGTAGCGCCGGCGCACGAGGTAGACAGGCCGCTCTTTTGACTCGTCGTAAATACGCCCGACGTATTCGCCAATGACACCGATGCCGACCAGTTGTATGCCGCTCATGAACAACACCACGGAAACGAGGGAAGCGTAGCCCGGGACGGGATTGCCGAACAGCAACGTGCGGCCGACCATGAAGGTACCGTAGCAAAACGCGAGCGCGGCTATCGCGCCACCGATATACATCCAGATACGCAACGGCACGGTGCTGAAACTCGTAATGCCTTCGAGAGCAAAATTCCACAGGCGCCAGCCGGAGAACTTGGTTTTGCCTGCGCTGCGTGGTGTGCGTTCATAGTCGATCGTGACCGTATTGAATCCGACCCACGCGAACAGCCCCTTCATGAACCGATGCCGCTCTGGAAGACTGCGCAGCGCGTTGACCACTAGACGATCCATGAGTCGGAAGTCGCCCACATTTTCGGGGATCTTCAATTCCGATAGTGCGTTGTGGATGCGATAGAACAACGCTGCGGTTGTGCGCTTGAGAAAGGAATCGCAGGCGCGGCTCGCGCGCCGGGCGAGTACGACTTCCGCGCCCTGGCGCCAACGCTGGATCATTTCCGGGATCAACGTGGGCGGATCCTGCAGGTCTGCATCGATGACGACGACAGCGTCGCCGGACGCTTCGTGGAGACCCGCCGTGAGTGCAGCCTCCTTGCCGAAGTTGCGCGTGAGATCGATGACCTTGACGCGCCGGTCGCGTTGGCTCACGAGGACCAGCTTTTCAAGCGTGGCGTCGCGGCTGCCGTCGTTGATGCAGACGATCTCGAAGTGCACGGATTCAATGGACTCCATCGTCGCGATGATCTGTTCGAAGAACACTTCGACGCCGTCCTGCTCGTTGTAGAACGGAGCGACGATAGAGATGAGCGGGCTCTCGAGCGCGAGTCCGGCGCGACGCACTTGCTCGTCGATAGGCATGTTCATGATGTTTTCTCCCTCTTACGACGAGGCTGCGGTGTTGGAGGTTGCCTGCGCGCTTCGCTCGCGCGCGATCTGCGCGATCAGCATCCAGAGCGTGGCGATCGAGATGAGCGGGGTGAACGGGACGTGCAGATGAGAAACGAGCGTGAGGCCGGCAATAGGCGCGAGCCAGAGGACGGCCAGCCATTCGCGCTGTCCGCGCTGAAAGCCGTGTTCTCGCGCGTGATGGACTACCCAGGCGATGACGATTCCATACCAGGTCAGGTCATAGTCATAGAGGTATGGGCTCACGAGCATGCTGGCGCCTACGAGCGCGGCGGCGCGCAGACCGAAAGCGCTGGGCCGGCCCCACGCGTAGCAGACGGCGGCGGCGGCGCACAGGGCGGATACGGCCTGTGCGCCGCTGGCGAGCGCGGTTGGCGCATGGAGCAGCTTGAGCGCCGCGAACGGCGTGGGCACCCGAAACAGGAGGGCCCGTCCCGTTTCGACGAAGCTGTTGGCGAGCCCCATGTTATGAACGAACGCGATAAGCGTTTCGCTGCCGAAAGCCAGTACCGAGAGCCCAAGTGAAAGCGCCACGCCCACGCTCATTGCGACCAGTGCGCGCCACGAGCGTGAAGCCAGCAGCGCAAGCGGAATGAGCACGCACAGCTGCGGCTTCATCGCGACGAGTGCAAAGCAGAGCCCCGCGAGAATCGGGCGGCGGCGCAACAAGATCAGTCCGAGCCCAACCAGTGACGCCGTGAGCAGCCCATTCTGGCCGGACGTCAGCACGAGCGCGGAACCCGGGAAGGCGATTGCGAGAAGCGCGGTGCGCGGGTGAGGCGCGATCGTCTTGACCACTTTGACGAACAGGGCGAGCGCGCCGAACAGGAAGATGGGTGCAGAGAGCGTGAACGGGAGCAGTGCCAGCGGATAAACGAAGAGCAGGAACGTCGGCGGATAGAGCCACGGAAGGACGCCGACGGGCCGCCCCGCGGCATATTCCTCGACGGGCTTCAGGACGTCGAAGTTATACGCATCCACCGCGTGTCCTTGCAGGGCGAGATGCGAGGCGCTCCAGAACGGCAGGCAGTCGACGGCAAGCACGCTCAGTTGCGGGTCTTTCAGCCACACGAGGTGATACACGTAGGCCAGCGCCACGCCAAGATAGTAAGCGAGCGCTGCGAGCGGGTAGACCCACAGGCGCGAGCCGCTCAACCAGTGCGAGCTGGACTGTTGGGTTCCCAGGGGCAGAGCGGGCGTGGCCCTGGAAGTGCTCATGGAATCGCGGAAGGTGGTCTGGTTCATGGCGTGGTCTCTCGCCTACAGGGTGGAATCGATGCGTGTGCGACGGAGTACGGCGAGCAGCATGAGCAACAGGATTGCGGGTCCGGTTTGTGGCAGCCTGAGGATCTGGTTGACGAACTCGAACACTGGCAGGAGCCAGACGAGGAGCAGCACGGGCTGCTCGCCGCGCAGCCACCCACGGCGCAATCCGGTCGCGAGGAGACCTGCGCATGACAAGCCGACCCACGTTAGTTCGTAGTGCCAGACATAAGGCGTGACGATGAGCGTGGCTGCTCCGAGCGCGGCTGCGCGCAGGGCGGGGTCACGCGTCGTGCGCCAGATTTTCCAGGCGCCGCAGGCGGCGATGACGGCAATCGCTGCCTGCATCAGTCCCGCTGCGACGAGCGACGCGCCAATGAGCCGCAGCGAAGCGAACACGGACGGTGAGGCGAGCCAGAAGCGGACGTCGTGCTCGAGGATGAGTTCGCGCGCCATGCCAACATTCCCTGCGAACAACCGAAGCGAAGGGGAGCCGCAGAGCGCGATGCTTGCGATGAAAAAAAGTACGGCCGTCAAAGCGGCCCATCCAAACACTCTCCATGCGCGGGCCGCGATCAGAACGAGCGGGAACAGGATGCCGAGTTGCGGCTTGATCATCAGCAATCCGACGCAGATCCCGGCGATCACGGGGCGCCGGTCGATCGACGCGATCGCAAACGCGGCGAGCGCCGCGGTAATCAGCGCGTTCTGCCCGAAGATGGCACACACCATCACACACGGCATCGCGAGTACGACGTAGCGAGCGGCGGCGATGCCGAGCGGGCCTTGTGCGAGTCCGGAAACGCGAACGGTTGCACAGACGAACACGAAGGCGCTCGCGCCCAGGAAGGCGAAATAGGCAAACGGAAGCGGCAACAGCGCGAGCGGCGTGACGAACAAGAGGAACGTGGGCGGATACAGCCAGGGGATGAATGCGCTCTTGGGTAAGCCACCCGTCACCGCGGCCACGATGCGGGAGAACGCCGAGTATTCGAAGACCGCGGAGGCCTGGCCGTGCAGGACTGCGTGGCTGGCGGACCAGAATACGAGCAGGTCGGAGCCCGGGCGCCAGCCGCCTGCATCGGCAAAGCCGTGAGTCACCCACGCCCAGAGCGCCACGAAGCCGACACCGATGACGAGCATGACGGTGCTGTAGGCAATGAGTCTCTCGCGCGAAAGCCAGGAGCACGCCGTCAACTGCAAGCGTGAGCCATCCGGCTCAAGTGGTCGCATTTTTTGTAGTCCCCGTTGAATATTTTCAGTGGGCGGTACACCCGCCTCGTTTTCCCCCGAACACGCAAGCAGTGCGCTGCATGGCAGGCAGTGCCTGCGTGTTGTCTGGATTATTGGAAGACGAGTGAATCGGGAGCAATGCGGACTGCATTGTCAATGTTCGCGCGCGAACACTCGCCCGCAAAGTTGCCTTGAATGAATAAAGCGCTGAAGAAAAAGGCGCGTTGCGTAGTGCGTCGACGGCGTGGATGTTGTCGGGTAACTACTGATTCTGGCGTGAAGGGTACCGCAGGAGTTTTGTATAAGCGCGTGCTTAATGCTCGTTTTCCTAACTAAAAAAGTAGTTGACTTAGCAACGTAATGTCACGTCTGGATAACTTATAGACGAACGATCGTATTGAAACTAAAAGAGAATTGTTCCATAAATACAGGGGTAAACGCGAGATTCGAAGGTGAACCGAATGTGGGTGCAAGAGATTTTAACAATCGCGAAGTGGTGGATAAAACATGCTTATGGCTGGCGACGTGTCGTCGATTTAAGCGAGGTGGGCCACATGCAGCGTGTCAATTTTTCCGATTTGGTGTGTTGAGGAACAGGAAATTGTTGCGCGTGTGGCGAAGCGCACAAAGTCATCGGTTTGACACGCGTAGAACTGCGCCTGTGGCTGCAGCGCCGAACCCGGCACGTAGCCCGACCCACCCTCAAAACCACATGGAAACGGAATCGGGGGTTAACCATGTACACATCGATTGGAGATCAAAAAATGCAAAAGATCATCGCTCAGGCAAAGACCTTCGCTCGTGACGAAAACGGCATCACGGCTCTCGAGTACGGGATGCTTGCCGGTCTGATCACGGTGCTGATCATCGCCAGCATCGCATCGATCGGCACGACGCTGAAGAACGTGTTCTCCGACGTTGCCAACACGATTTGACCGGTGCGCGGGCGAGCGGGTTTGCAGCGCAAGCTTCACTCGCCCCATATCGCTGGAAGGACCGGGATTAAACAGTTTCATAACTCGCTGGAGACCAAAATGCAAAAGCTCATCGCTCAGGCAAAGACCTTCGCTCGTGACGAAAACGGCATCACGGCACTCGAATACGGGATGCTCGCCGGTCTGATCACGGTGCTGATCATCGCCAGCATCGCATCGATCGGCACGACGCTGAAAAACGTGTTCTCCGACGTCGCCAACACGATCTGACTGATGCGCGGGCGAGTGGAGTGGGTACGCAACGCAAACTGCACTCGCCCTGCATCTCACACCTAACAGGGGATCAAAAATGCAAAAGATCATCGCTCAGGCAAAGCAGTTCGCACGCGACGAAAACGGCATTACGGCACTCGAGTACGGGATGCTCGCGGCCCTGATCACGGTGCTGATCATGGCGAGCATCGCATCGATCGGCAGCACGCTTCAAAACGTCTTCTCCGACATCGTCAATACGCTATAACCCGCGCGCTGGCGAGCGAGGTTGGTCATGACAAAGCCGGCGTAACCCGGGAGCGCACAAATGGAATTCACGATGCTGTCTGTTTCCTTGCCGCCGCAGCCGGTTCCGCTGTGTGTGATCGCGTTGGCGATCCTTGCGGCCAGCACCGACATCGTAAGTCGCCGGATTCCGAACCTGCTGATCGTGGTCGGTGTTGTCTCGGCGCTCGCGGTGCAGATCGCGCTGCGCGGCGCCGTTCCTGGCTGCACGCTCTGGCTGGGTGGCGCGGCGACCGGGTTCGCGCTGCTGCTGCCGTTTTATTTGCTACGCGGCATGGCGGCTGGCGACGTCAAGTTGCTGATGATGCTGGGTGCCTGGCTCGGAGCGGCGGCGACCGTCGATATCGCAGTCAACACGTTCATCATCGGCGGGGTGTGGTCGTTAGGGGTTGCCCTGGTGCGCGGACGACTGGTCCGCCTGATGGGAAACGTCGCAGCGTTGCTTGCGGGAGCGAGCCGCGCCGCGCGCGTGGCAGGTGTATCGCCAGGTACGGTGCGGGAATCGGTTGGATCGATTCCGTATGGTGTCGCGATCGCCGGGGGAACGGTTGCCGTGCTGTTCACGATGGTGAGCTGAAGCACTGACCGGTGCCCACGGGACAAGGGTCGAATTTTCGGCTCGCCGATTACTAATGTTATGGAATGCTTACGGGGGATGTCATGAAAAACAGCCGCGCGTTCGTCATGCTCGCGATTGCTCTGCTGGCGGGTCTCGCCGCAGTGGTGTTCGCTTCCAAATGGTTGCTGCAAACGTCGTCGGGCGCCACGGTACCCGTCGCCGTCGCATCGGACGACATCAATCTCGGCCAGCCGATCAATGAAACGATGATCAGAACGGTCAGCTGGCCAAAGGACAGCCTCCCGCCAGGGACATTCGCAATACCGAAGGATCTCGACGGCCGGGTGGTGCGCGCAAGCCTCACGCGTGGCGAACCGGTGCTCGAGTCGAAGCTGGCGCCCGTGGGCACCAAAGGCGGGCTATCGGCTGTGATCGGCGACGGACATCGCGCGATCACGGTCCGCGTGAACGACGTCGTAGGCGTCGCGGGCTTCGCGTTGCCGGGCAACTACGTCGACGTGATCGTCAACACGCAGGAGCCCGAGAAGAAAGCCGATACCCAGCAGCAGAGCATCTCGAAGATCGTGCTCGAAAAGATTCTGGTGCTGGCCGTCGCGCAGCAGGTCAATCGCGACGACACCGCGCCCAAGGTCGTGAACGCGGTGACCCTGGAGGTGACGCCCGAGCAGGCGGAAAAGCTCGATCTGGCGCGCAGCGTGGGCACGCTCTCGCTCGTCCTGCGCAATCAGGTGGACGACAACAAGCTCATGACCGACGGCGCGACCAAGCAGACTTTGCTCGGTGGTCCGCTGCCGCCGCCCGTGCAGCTGCCGGAACCGGCGCACCCGGTGCGTGTGAAGTACGCCGAGCGTGCGCCGGCCAAGCGCAACTGTATCGGTGTGCTGTCGGGCGTGACCGGCAGTCAGGAGTGTTTCTGAAAGCAGGCAGAACGGCTACCTGAACCCGGCGATGACCTTCCGGGCAGAGGGCGAGTGAGCGGTAAAGCCGCCATTAAAACGCAGGTAAGTACGGGGTATAACGATATGGATACCAAAGTAAATGTGGGGTCCACGGGGGCCCGCAACGGCGTTCGTCCGTGGCGCGTCGCAACGCTTGCCTGGGTTTGTGCCGGGTTGATGACTTCGACACCGGGCTGGGCACAGCAGTCAAACGGGAGCGCAGGGCAGGAGAAGCCGGCTGCAGGCGCTGCGGTGCCCATGGGCAAAGGTCCCATGCAGATGACCATCAGCATGGGGCCGGCGCAAGGCAGCAGCGCGCCGCCCAAAGCGGTGGCGGGACCGCTGCGCGGACCGAACTGCGTGGGCGCCATCCGCAACGAGAGCAACGTCGTTGTGCCGCTTGGCAAGTCGACGCTCGTGCCGATCGGCGAACCGGTGCGCAACCGCACGCTCGGCAATCCGGAGGTCGCGCAGGCGACCATGGTTTCGCCGCAAACGCTCTACATCGTCGGCCAGGCGGTCGGCACGACCAACATGATCGTCCAGGGCAAGAGCGGCGCCTGCCAGGTGATCGACGTGATCGTCAGCGCCGACTCCGGCGGCCTCCAGGCCGCGCTCGCGCAACTCATGCCTCAGGAGCGCGACATTCGCGTTTCGACGGCGGCCGACAACATCGTGCTCGCCGGCCACGTGTCGAGCGCGCAGGCCGCCCAGCAGGCCGTGGAAATTGCCCAGGTGTTCGGCGTGAGCGGTCAGAGCAATAACGGCGCGCACACGGGCGGCGTGATCAACATGCTCAGCGTCGACTCGCCTCAGCAGGTCATGCTCGAAGTGAAGGTCGCCGAAGTCGACAAGACGCTGATCGACCAGCTCGGCTCGGCCGTCAATATCCAGGGCGGCTTCGGGTCCTGGACGGGCGCGCTCGTGAGCAATCTGCTTGCGGGCGTCTCGAGCGCATTCGGTTTCTCGAAGGCGAACAACAACCCGCTCAAGTTCGCCATCGACGCGCAGAAGACCGACAACCTCGTGAAGATCCTGGCCGAGCCTAACCTCGTCACGATCAGCGGTCAGGAAGCCACCTTCCTCGCCGGCGGCAAGATCTTCATCCCCGTGCCGCAAAGCGGCGGCGGCACCTCCGCCACGGCGATCACGCTGCAGGAAGAAGAATTCGGCGTGGGGCTCAAGTTCACACCGACGGTGCTCAACGGCGGGCGCATCAACCTGAAGGTGGCGCCGGAAGTCTCGGAGCTGTCGCCCACGGGCGTCACACTGAGCGCATCGAACGTGAGCGGCGTCAGCATCCTGCCGCTCATCACGACGCGGCGTGCTTCGACGACGGTGCAAATGCACGACGGCGAGTCGTTCGCGATCGGCGGGCTCATCAGCAACAACATTACCGGCTCGCTCAAGGCAGTGCCAGGCCTTGGTGAGGTCCCGGTGCTGGGCGCGTTGCTCAGGAGCACCTCGTTCCAGCAGGACCGCTCGGAGCTGATCTTCATCGTCACGCCGCACCTCGTGAAGCCGGTGGCGGACGTCGCGCAACTGCAGATGCCTACGGACAGCTTCTCGCAGGTCCACGAAGCCGACGTGTACGCAACGGGCAACATGGAAGGCCGCGCCCATCGCAATCAGGGACGTTTTGCACCGCCCGCGCCCGCTGGCACCCAGGCCGTACCGGCGGAACCCGCACCTGGCGCTACGCCGGCCGCGCCCGCCGCACCGCAGACGCCCGCTGCGCTGCCTGCACCGCAGGTCTCTTCCCGACGCGAAGAGTCGCCGGCGCCGACCGTACCGGCGCCCGCTGAAGCGCTCGCGCAGTCCGTGCCCACGCAGCAGGTGAGCGCGCAGGCCCTCATGCCTCCACCGGGCGAGGACAGCGCAGCGCGCGCGCTGCGAATCGAGCGCGAGGCGGCACGCATCGCCTCGAACGAAACCACCGCTCATTGACCAGGCGATCAGGAGGCCAAAATGAAACTCGAAAACTTTGCATTCGTTCGCCGGCTCCTGCTGATCGCGCCGCTCGGCGCAGCGCTCGGTGGTTGCATGACCAGCTCGCCGATCTGGGAGGCGCACTTCGGGGAAGCCGTGCGCCACTCGATGCAGGCACAAATCATCGACCCGGATGCGGGCCAACACGCATCGCAGCCGGGTGTGGACGGCAAGTCGGCGGCTTCGGCGATGGATAACTACGACAAGTCGTTCCAGCATCCGGTGACATCCGCGAACCCGTACACGATTGGCGTAAGCGGTGGTGGCGGTAGCCAGTGAGCGTCGTTACGCACACACACGCAACTGGACGAGAAGGAACAACAGCGGGGGCCATACGATCATGATCGACATACTCATTACCTCGACGGACGCAGAGCGGCTTGCGCAGATCATGCGCACGATCGCGGGATGCGGCCCGTACCGCACGACGCGTAGCGTCGGCACACCGTTCGATCTCGTGGAGCGCGGCGACACGCTCGACGCGTTCGATGTCCTGATCGTCGACGCGCGGGGTTTGCAGGAGGCGCAGTTGCCTTCCGTGAGCGAGCTGTGTCGTCGTTGCGAACGGCTCACGTGCATTCTGCTGATTCCGGAGGCGTCGCCTGAGGAACTCATCGCGGCAATGCGCGCGGGCTTTCGCGACGTGGTCACGGGGCCGCCGGACGGCCGCATGATTGGCGAAGCATTGCAGCGTGCAATCGGCCAGCGTGCGCATGGCAGCACGCGCACGTCGCGCATCGTCTCGTTCATGTCGTGCAAGGGCGGCGTGGGCACGAGCTTCATTGCGGCGAACGTGGCGCATATCGTCTCGCAGACGCAGAACCGTCGTGTGCTGCTGATCGACCTGAACCAGCTCTACGCGGACGCGGCGTTCCTCGTGACAGCGGAGACGCCGCCCTCGACGCTGCCGCAACTGTGCGCCGAAGTGGACCGCATGGACGTGGCGCTCTTCGAAGCGAGTGTGATGCATGCCGCCGGGAACTTCGACATCCTGGCGGGCGCGGGCGACCCGATCAAGGCGAGCGAGATGCGTCAGGACAGGCTCGAATGGGTGCTCGGCGTCGCCGCGCCCCGTTACGACTGCGTGATCCTCGATCTCGGCCAGACGATCAATCCGCTTTCCATGCTCGCGCTCGATCGCAGTGACGAGATCCACATCGTCCTGCAGGCGAGCATGCCGCATCTTCAGGCGGGACGGCGCTTGCAGGAGATCCTGCAGTCGCTCGGCTACGGGCGGGAGCGCATGCGCCTGCTTCTGAACCGGCAGACGCGTCACGGCGAGCGTGTGCGCGAGGCCGCCGACACCGTGCTCGGCATGAAGCCGTTCCTCGTCATTCCCGATGACGCGCGCGCTGTGGCCGAAGCGGTCAACCAGGGGGTGCCGATTGCGACTGCGGCGCCCGGCAGCGTGGTGACGCGCAGCCTGCGTACGCTCGCGGCGAGCGTCGCACTCCCGAATGCGACCGGCGCGAGCGCGCGGGGCAAGGGCGAATCGCTGTTCGCGCGCATGCTCGGCCGCCAGGCGCCGGCCAAACTCGGATTGATGTAAAGGAGAAAAGTCATGTCTCTTCGCGAGCAGATCTTTGCGCAGCGCCTCGAGCCGACGATCGTCGAGCGCGCCGATACGGGCGGCGCCGCCCCCGTAGCCCCGGCGACGCCGTCCCGGGTGAAGACCGAGGCGTACCAGAAGCTGAAGTACGACACGCATCATGCCGTGCTCGAACGGGTGGAACTCGAGCGTCTCTCACGCATGCCCCAGGAGCAGATCCGCAGCGAGATCAACGCGCTCGTGGGCCGCATACTCGAAGAGCAGAAGGCGCTTGCGAATGACCTCGAGCGCAAGCAGCTGGCCATCGACGTGTACGACGAGATGTTCGGCTTTGGTCCACTCGAGCCGTTGCTGCGCGACCCCACTGTCTCGGACATTCTCGTGAACACGTGGTGCCAGACCTATGTGGAGCGCCGCGGAAAGCTCGAACTCACTGATGTCAACTTCTACGACGACGCCCATCTCATGAAGGTGATCGAGAAGATCGTCTCGCGGGTGGGGCGGCGCATCGACGAGTCGAGCCCGATGGTCGACGCGCGCCTGCCCGATGGCTCGCGCGTGAACGCCATCATTCCGCCTTCGGCCGTGGACGGGCCGCTTGTATCGATCCGGCGTTTTGCGGTCAAGCCGCTGCTGGTCGCGGATCTGATCGAGCTGCAAACGCTCACGCCGCCCATGGCCCAGGTGCTCGAGGGCCTCGCGCGTGCCAAGGTCAACATTCTTGTGTCGGGCGGCACCGGCAGCGGCAAGACGACCCTGCTCAACGTCCTGTCGGGCTTCATTCCGAACGACGAGCGCATCGTGACGATCGAGGACGCAGCCGAACTTCAACTGCGCCAGGATCACGTGCTGCGCCTGGAGACGCGTCCGCCGAACATCGAAGGCAAAGGCGAGATTACCCAGCGCGCGCTCGTGCGCAACGCGCTGCGTATGCGCCCCGACCGCATCATCCTCGGCGAAGTGCGCGGCGCGGAAGCCCTCGACATGCTCAATGCGATGAACACGGGCCACGAAGGGTCGCTTGCGACGATCCACGCCAACACGCCGCGCGACGCGCTCACGCGCCTCGAGAACATGATCAGCCTGGGCGGCCTGGCCTTGCCGCCGCGCACGATGCGCCATCAGATCTCCTCCGCGATCTCGGTCGTCGTGCAGGCCGCACGCCTGACCGACGGCCGGCGCAAGATCGTGAGCATTTCGGAGCTCACCGGCATGGAGGGCGACATCATCAACATGCAGGAGATCTTTACGTTCAAGCGCACCGGCATGGATTCGAATGGCAACGTGCGTGGCCACTTCTGTGCGACGGGTGTGCGGCCGAAATTCTGCGAGCGCTTCGCGGCGTTTGGCGTGAACCTGCCCGAGCAGATTTTCGATCCGGGCCGGCGTTACGACACGGTCTGATATTCACGACGTTCATCCGGGGGAGCGTGGCATGAGTACAACCTTCATTCTGGCAATCCTGCTGCTCTTCGTAGCGGTAGTCCTTGCCAGCCAGGGCGCTTGGGAATGGTGGAACAGCCGGCATGGCGCGGTCGCGCGCCGCCTCGAATCGCGCATCGAGGCCGTGGCGACGGGCGGGGTGGGGCGCAAGGAGGCGATGTCCATCCTCAAGTCGCGCAAGCTAGATGGCTCTACGTTTGGCCAGCGCATGCTGCTGCTCATGCCGGGCATTCGCTCTTTCGAAGCCTGGGTGCAACAGTCGGGCATCAGCTGGACGGCATCACGCGTCATCGCAATGTGCGCGCTCATGCCGGTTCTCGTGATCGCAGCGGGGATGTTCATCCGCGTGCCGCTCGTGATGCTGGCGTCTGGTGCGGCGATGTCTACGCTGCTGCCATTGATGTACGTGCGCTTTCGGCGCACCAAGCGCATGCGCCGCTTCCAGAAGCAGTTGCCGGATGCCTGCGACATGCTGGCGCGCGCGCTGCGCTCGGGCCATTCGTTCTCGGGTGCGATCGACCTGGTCGGCACCGAGTTCGCCGACCCGATGGGCGCCGAGTTCCGCACCACGTTCGACGAGATCAACTATGGCGTGTCGCTCAACGAGGCGTTGACGGCGCTCGCGCAGCGCGTGCCGGTGGGGGACCTGCGTTACCTCGTCATCGCTGTGCTGATCCAGCGTGAGACGGGCGGCAACCTGGCCGAACTGCTGGACGGCATTGCGAGCCTCGTGCGCGAGCGCTTCAAGCTGTTCGACAAGGTCCGCGTGCTTTCCGCGGAAGGGGTCCTCTCGGCGCGGGTGCTGGGGCTGCTGCCGGTGGTCACGGGCGGGGCCATCTCCTTCGTGAATCCAGACTTTCTCGAAGTGCTGTGGCAGGACCCGGCGGGCGTGCTGATGCTTCAGGCCGGCACTGTGATGCTGCTGGCCGGCATGGTTTGGGGGCGGCGCATCGTGCGGATTCGCGTATGACGGTGCCACGTCCCGGGCCACTATCAAAACTCAAGGGGGGAGCCATGTTAGCGCTCGATTCGACGCGGTTGCTGTTGCTGGTTTGTCTCTTTGCCTGCGTGTTCGGCCTGTCTTTGGCCGCCATGTATGTCCTTGCACCCAAGGCCATGCGCCGGCGCATTGAACAGGTGGGCGGCGGCCGCGGCGCGCCTGTTCCTGGTATGCAGCCGGACTCCTCCAGCGAGGCCTGGTACGAAAAGCTCGTGCAGATTTCCGAGCCGCTTTCCCGGCTCTCGACGCCGAAGGAAGGCTGGGAGGTCTCGGCGCTGCGCGTGCGCCTGATGAATGCGGGCTGGCGCTCGCCGGGTGCCGTCGCGATCTTCTTCGGCACTCGCACCGTGCTGGCACTGCTGCTGCCCACGCTTGCGGCCATGTGGATGATTAGCGGCGGCGGGGCGGCAAGTTCGGTCACGCGGTTTGCAGTGGTTCTGGTGACGCTGGTGGCGCTCGGGTACTACCTGCCGGCACTGGTGATCGCGCGCGTGGTTGCGCGCCGCAAACGCGCGATCTTCGAGGACTTCCCCGACGCCATCGATCTGCTGACGGTCTGCGTCGAGGCGGGCCTGGGTCTCGATGCCGCGTTGATGCGTGTGGCGCAAGAGATCAGATTGCGCAGCGCGGTGGTCGCCGACGAGCTGGATCTCACGCTCCTCGAAATGCGCTCGGGTTACACGAAGGAAAAGGCATTGCGCAACCTTGCCATGCGCACGGGTGTGGAAGACGTCGACTCCTTCAGCACGATGCTCATCCAGGCAGAGCGATTCGGCACCAGCATCGGCGACTCGTTGCGCGTGCTTTCGGACACGCTGCGTACGCGCCGGCGCATGCTTGCAGAGGAAAAGGCCGCGAAGATCGCGCTCAAGCTGCTCTT
The DNA here is from genome assembly GCF_040965655.1 of Paraburkholderia sp. EG286B. NCBI lineage: Bacteria > Pseudomonadati > Pseudomonadota > Betaproteobacteria > Burkholderiales > Burkholderiaceae > Paraburkholderia > Paraburkholderia sp. EG286B. The sequence goes on from NZ_JBFRCF010000031.1 coordinate 55,126, forward strand.
TCCGCTGATGTTCTGCATCTTTCCGGCGCTGATGGTGGTGCTGATGGGGCCGGCGATGCTGCACATCTACCGGACGATGCTGCCGACCATGAACGGCGGTTAGCGCGCGGCCGCAGCGGGTGACCAAAACAGAGCAAGCCCTGTACGGGCGATTCGATCGGGGGAAGTCATGAAAACTGCAAAGACCGGCGCGCTGTCACTACCGTTACGCGCGGGAAGAGGAAAGGGGCGCGCACGGAGCCCGCGGCGTGGACGCAATCGGCGCGCGCAGCGCGGCGTGGCTGCGGTGGAGTTTGCACTCGTCCTGCCGGTGCTGCTGATCCTGCTGTTCGGCATCATCGAAATGGGCTTGTTCCTTTACGACAAGGCCGTGATCACCAACGCCAGCCGGGAAGGCGCCCGCGCCGGAGTCGTGCTGAAGAGCCCGAAGCCCACCGCAAGCGACGTCCAGACGGTCGTGACGAACTACACGTCGAGCTACCTGCTGACGTTCGGTACGCAGAATACGCCGGTGGTCACGACGACCGGCGCTGGCGGCAATTTCGGCCAACCGATTTCGGTGACCGTCACGTACCAGTACAACGGCCTGGCTTTGGGACGCATGGTGGCGCCCATCACAGGGGCACTTACGCTGTCCTCCACGACCGTCATGAACAATGAATAAAGGGGGCAATCATGCGCACGGGGAGAAGACGCAAGCAGAGAGGGGCGGTGGCCATCACGGTCGCGGTGTTCATGATCTTTCTGCTGGGGACCGCGGCGATGGCCATCGACATCGGCAATCTGATGGTCGCTCGCAACGAGCTCCAGAATGCGGCTGACGCGGCCGCGCTGGCGGGTGCGGGGTGTCTGAAGCCGCGTAGCGAGTGCAGCAACAGCACCGCGACCCAGCCGGATTTCACGACGGCCTCGGCAACAGCGTCGACGTTCTCGACATCGACCTCGACCAACCGGGTTCAGGGCGCCTATGTGCAGACGAGTACGGTCGCGACCGGATACTGGAACGCGACGGGCACGCCATACGGCCTCGAGGCGTTGCCGTTCACACCGGGAGCGAACGACCTGGCCGCCGTGCAGGTGACCATCCGCAAAGACGGCTCGAACGCGAACGGATCGGTGAGGGGCTTTCTGAGCAATGTGCTCGGCGTCAATATCCTCAAAGCCAGTGCGGTGGCCACCGCCGTCCTGTCGTCGCCTGGTAATGTGGGGCCTGGTGGACTCTTTCCATTGGCGATGTCGCAGTGTCTGTACAACAACTACTGGAATGCGTCGACCAATTCGCCCAAGCTCTCGCCCACCAGTGGCACCGTGTCCGGCTTCTCTACGCCGCAGGTCGCGGGACAGCCGTATATCTTCCAGATCGGATCCAGCTATCAATACGGAACCTGTCAATCCGGCCAGTGGACGACGTTTAACGTCAATGACAACAGTGCCAGCTATGCCAGCGGCCTGTTGACTAGCGGCAACAGCACCACGTTCTCCGTCGGGGCTTCGCCGGGGACGTGGATCCAGACGGGCGAGAAAAACTCGATCTTCAAGGACACGGCCGCCTGTAGCGCTGCGGGCAACGGGCAATGCGCATGGGCGACGGTGGTCGTGGTGAACGATCCGTCGACGAGTGGGTTTCAGCCGGTCCAGGCATTTGCCTGCCTGCACATTCTCGATGCCAGCAACGGCTCGACGCCCTATGTGCTCGTGCAGATGTCCAACGACATGAGCCACTGCGAGACAGCCAATTCGGGCGGGGTTGGGCCGAGTTACGGGGCGTACACGCCGCCGAGGCTGGTCCAGTAAGGACGCATTGCCGCAGCGCCGGCGCCGCGCCATTGCACGTGCCGGCGCTTTTGGCCTGCTTCGATGCCCTTTGGGTGGCGATTCCCGCACCTCTATCCGCACTTTCCCCCCACTTTTTCGCTTGACTTCGCCCGGCGCGCTAAAATTGCAGACCTTTTAAATTCGTCCGCACAAAGAACCCTGAGCGTGCAAAAGATCCTCATCGTGCGCGTGTCGTCGCTTGGCGACGTCGTCCACAACATGCCCGCCATTGCCGATATCCGGCGGCGGTACCCTGACGCACAGATCGACTGGCTCGTCGAAGAGAGCTTCCAGTCGCTCGTCGAGCTCGTGGAGGGCGTGCGCCGCGCGATTCCGTTTTCGCTGCGCCGCTGGCGCAAGGGCCTCTTCTCTGGCGCGAACTGGCGCGAGATCGGGGCGTTCCGCCGCGCGCTCGCTGCCGAGAAGTACGACCTCGTGATCGACTGCCAGGGGCTCATCAAGACGGCGTGGGTGGCGAGCTGGGCGCGCGGGCCGCTCGTCGGCCTTGGCAACCGCACCGATGGCGCGGGCTACGAGTGGCCGGTGCGCTTCTTCTACGACCGCTCGATACGCATCGAGCCGCGCACCCACGTGGTCGAGCGTACGCGCAAACTGGTTGCGGGCGCGCTCGATCTCGCGTCGCCGTCGCCCACCGACGACATCGAATTCGGCCTCGACACCTATCGCGCCGCCCAGGCGCTCGCGGGCGTTGGGCTGAACCTGCCGGTACCCTATGTCGTGTTCGTGCACGCCACGTCACGCGCCGACAAGCAGTGGCCCGACCAGCATTGGATCGAGCTGGGCCAGGCGCTCGTGCGGCGCGGCGCGTCGCTCGTGCTGCCCTGGGGCAGCGAGGCCGAGCGCGTCACGAGCGAGCGCCTCGCGCGCGAATTCGGTGAAGCCGCGATCGTGCCGCCCAGGCTCTCGCTGCCTGCCGTGGTGGGCCTGATCGACGGCGCGGCGGCCACGGTGGGCGTGGACACGGGGCTCGTGCACATCGCGGCGGCGCTGAAGCGCCCGACCGTCGAGTTGTACAATTTCGCGACCGCCTGGCGCACGGGCGGCTACTGGTCGCCGAACGTCGTCAATCTGGGCACGGCAGGCCAGCCGCCAACGCTTGCGCAGGTGAAGGGCGCGCTGGCGGGCTTCGGGCTGCTGTAGCGGCGGGCCGCCGCAGCGCAGGCGCCTGACATACTGGGGGGCTGCGGCGCGTCAAGGCGCACCACTGAGGCTGCGGGTATAAGAATCGGCGCTCGCGGGGTTGCACGCATGTGCACGAGTGAGCGCCAGGGCTTGGCCGGCATGAATCGCGCGAGATGGCAAAGAAGCGGGCAACAGCGCAAACCACGCTCGCACCGCGCCACACCGGCAGGCAATCAGATCCATCGCTTCCAGGGGCGAACAATGAACGAATCCCAGATCATCGAAATCACGTCCGCAGACTGGCACGGCCAGCAGCTCTCGCAACCGCGCGAGACGCTGCTCGACGCCGTCGAGCAGGGCAAGGTGCTGTATTTCCCGAATCTGGCCTTCGCGATCGAAGGCGGCGAGCGCGCGCTGCTCGACCCCGCGATCGCCGACCCCAAGCGCAAAAACATCAGCCTCGACCCGAACGGCGGCGCGCTGCACGGCGTGCTCGGCGACACTGTCACGCAGACGGCCGTGCGTGCGTTGATCGCGCGCTACCAGACGTGCGCTCGCACGCTGGTGGACGGCCTCTTTCCCGAATACACCGGCAAGCTGCGCGTGGCGCCTACGAGCCTGCGCCTGCATCAGGTGGAAACGCGTGAGACCTCGTGGCGCAAGGACGATTCGCGCCTGCACGTGGATGCCTTTCCCTCGCGTCCGAACTACGGCGAGCGCATCCTGCGCGTGTTCACCAACGTCAACCCGAACGGCGTGCCGCGCGTGTGGCGCGTGGGCGAGCCGTTCGAGGATATGGCAAAGCGCTTCCTGCCGAACATCAAGCCGCAATTTCCGGGCTCGGCATGGCTGCAGAACCTGCTGCACATCACGAAGTCGCAGCGCAGCGAGTACGACCATCTGATGCTCAATCTCCACGACGGCATGAAGGCTGATCTCGATTACCAGAAGGCGTGCCCGCAAGAGACCATCGGTTTTCCGCCCGGCAGCGTCTGGGTGTGCTTCTCCGATCACACGTCGCATGCCGTGATGTCCGGTCAGTTCATGATGGAGCAGACCTTCTTCCTGCCGGTGAAGGAGATGGTGCATCCCGAATGGGCGCCGCTCGGCATTCTCGAACGCCTCAAGGGCAAGGAACTGGTTTGAATCCACGCGCGATGAGCTTGTCGATCCACGCCTCCTGCCGCGCGGCCGCGGCGTTTCGCATGACCCTGGCCGACGCGGAGGCACGATGCTGAGAGCGATCTATCGCGCGGCCTGGTGGCTCATTGCCCCGCTCGCGGTGCTGCGGCTATTCATTCGCTCGCGCCGCGAGCGCGGCTATCGAGAGCATATCAGCGAGCGTTTCGGTTTTTCGGCAGGGCGTTTGCCCGAGGACGACGCGCCGCTCATCTGGGTGCATGCCGTTTCTGTTGGCGAGACCCGTGCGACGCAGCCGCTCGTCGACGCGCTGCTGGCGGCGCGTCCCGACGCTCGCATCCTGCTCACGCACATGACGCCGGGCGGCCGCGCCACCGGCGAGCAACTCTTCGGCAGTCGCGTGCTGCGCTGTTACCTGCCGTACGACATGCCACACGCGGTGCGGCGCTTCCTGCACGCATGGCGGCCGTCGCTCGGTCTCGTGATGGAAACCGAGGTCTGGCCCACGCTCATCGACGAATGCAAGCACGCCGACGTGCCGCTCGTACTCACCAACGCGCGCATGTCGGCGCGCTCGTTCAAGCGGGCGGCGAAGTTCGGCGCGGGCACGCGCGAGGTGTTCGGCGGCTTCACGCGCGTGCTCGCGCAAAGTCCCTCCGATGCGGAGCGTCTCACCGCGCTCGGCGCGCGCAATGTGGCGGTGCTCGGCAACCTCAAGTTCGACATGGCGAGCCCTCCGGCGCTAATCGCGCGCGGTCGCGAATGGCGGCGCGCGATCGGCGAGCGCCCGGTGTGGGTGGCGGCGAGCACGCGCGAAGGTGAAGAGGAACTCGTGCTGCAGGCCTTCGCGGCACTCAATGTACCGGATGCGCTTTTGATCCTCGTGCCGCGCCATCCGCAGCGCTTCGACGAGGTGGCCGCGCTCGTGGAGCGCAAGAACTACAAGCTCGAACGGCGCTCGCGCTGGGCGCCGGCCGCGGCTGCCGCGGCCTCCGCGCATGCGGGCGTGCGTTTGCTGCCGCAGGACGTGAGCGTTCTGCTCGGCGATTCGATGGGGGAGATGGGCGCCTATTACGCTGCCGCCGACCTCGCGTTCATTGGCGGCAGTCTCCTGCCGCTCGGCGGGCAAAACCTGATCGAAGCGTGCGCCGTGGGCGTGCCGGTGCTGATCGGGCCGCACGTGTTCAACTTCACGCAGGCCACCGCTGACGCCACCGCCGCGGGCGCTGCCCTGCAGGTTCAGGACCCCGCCGATCTCGCGCGCGCCTTGCGCGAACTCTTCAACGACAAGCCGCGCCGGGTTGCGATGGGCGCGGCTGCAGCCGCATTCGCCTCGCGCCACCGCGGCGCGACGGCGCGCACTGTGGATGTTGTGGAGGCGCTCGTCTCCGATGTGTGAATTCGCGCGCGGTAGCGCGTGCGCCAATCGCGCAACGACAACATGGACACGGTTGGACAAGCGCCTATGACGAAGACGATCTCGCGAATCCTCATCGCGCATCGCCGCTTTCCGCCGTTGGCTGACGACTACGCCGATGCTTTCGAGAAGGCTGGCGTAGAAGCGAAGACTTTCATCATCGAGGATCAGGTCCACTGGGTCTCACGCTAAGGTCTTTCGCAGAATCAACAAGCTCGCCCGTACGCTTCGCCTTGTCCCGAGAGGCACGGACTTGTTCCGCAAGCACCACCTGAGTGAGGTCAACCATCTGGCGACCCGGCTCAGCGAAGAAGTGGCCGCCTATCAGCCCGATGTCGTGCTTTACATCCATGGTAAAAGGGTGAAGATTTTCCAGCTGCGAGAGTCAAAGGTCTTGAAGGCAGGTTGGTGGGTCGAGCAAGACGACAACTGGTCTGAACTGGAAGTAGCCACGCGCCTTCGACCTCTACTTCGCCTTCGCGCCCGCTGTCGTCGAGCGATTCAGTCGCATGGCCGTGAGGCTCGCTACCTGCCGCACGGTGCCAATGTTCGTCAGCACTATCCGATTGCTGGCACTGCCAAAGAAATCGATCTGGTATTTCTCGGCGCCTGGAGTCCGTTGCGAGATCAGGTCATTGCTAGCGCGTTCGAGGTGACGCAGGACATCGCGCTATACGGACATTCCTGGATCAAGAAAAGCCGGCTGCCACGCGATATCCTGCGCCGTATCCCCAAAGAAGACATCATCCTCGGTGCGTCTCTGAATGCGCTTCACAACAAGGCACGCATGGTCCTCAATGCGGACCGGACGGTCAGTCTCGGTCTGAACATGAGATATTTCGAAGTGCTTGCCAGTGGGTCATGCCTGTTGACGGATAAATCCGAGGTCCACGCGGCTACCAGGGCACCGGCGACCGGATTTTCGTTCAAAGCGGGCAGGGCTGGCCCCCTGACGCGCTGAACGTGGCTGTCGAGAACTTCCTCTGGATCGTGGCGGCCGTTATGTTCAAACAATGTGCGAACGTCGACTACTACCGGAAGACCGTGCTCAATCGAATGGAGTGGCGGTGACGGCGGTTGACCCCGATCGCCGGAGCTTGACCTCGCTCATGAGAGGAACCCGTGGATCTTGATATCGGGCGCACCTTGCCATCCCATTGACGCCGCTAAGGGGCGACCGGGAACCTGCCGCAAAGCCAGAGCATCGCGCTCTGGCTTCTCTTGCATTTCCGGGGCGGAGAGCCGCGGCGGGCAGTCCTTCACGTCTCTGGCCTTTGGTGAGACATCGTGACCCGCAACAAACCCCCGACCAAACTCGTCACGTCGGGTACGGCTTTGCAAGCTAGGCCGACCGGCGGCAAAACGATGTCGGATCCAACTCGATCTAGAACGCCGGGCGCAGTTCGATAGCGAACTTGATCAGTTTTTCCTTACGGCGATATTTACCGGTCATTATATTGTTGTATCCGCAATTATTACCCGATTTCTCCATGCGCCAAGAAGCGCGCTATTATTTCTTCCGAAGCCGTTGAACTACACAATAATCGCCGGTACCATTGCGCCGATTCATGCGACGTTAATCAGTCGGTTAATCATTTCCGGCTGTTTCGGGATATTCATCTGGCATACGCCGGTAATGGAATTATGCGTTTTGAACCAGGGCTGTTTGACACGCTGTTTTATAACGCGCCGGATTCCGCTCCCGTGCGTACGCTCTCGCTTGAAGAGCTCAAGAGCACCGTCGCGCAGGATCTTGAAGCCCTGCTAAACACGCGTATGGCGTTTTCGGAGGACGACCTGGGCGGCTTTCCCGAAAGTTCGCGCTCGATTGTCACCTACGGCTTGAACGACTTCTCGGGGCGAACACTCGCAAGCCACGACGACAGCAAGTTCATCTACGAATCCATCGGGCGGGCTATCGCGCGGCATGAGCATCGCCTGGTGGACGTGAGGGTGACGCTTGAGATGCGTGCGCGGTCCACCAGTGCACTGCACTTCGCCATCGAGGCCATGCTGGTGGTCCATCCGGCGCAAGAACGGGTCAGTTTCGATGCACAGCTGCAGCCTTCGACACACCGGTATTCGGTCACGCGTGGGCGCGGCAAGGCTCAGGGGACGTTCGGTGGATGACCTGTTACGGTACAACGAGCGCGAGCTGACGTTCCTGCGCCGCTATTCGGCAGATTTCGCCCAACGCTACCCGAAGACCGCCGGGCGTTTGGGAGTCAGTGGCGAGCACGTCGAGGACACGCACGTTGAGCGACTGATCGAATCGTTCGCGTTTCTTGGCGCGCGCATCAGCAAGAAAATCGAGGACGACTATCCCGAGTTCACCGATGCGCTCCTGGAGGTCCTGTATCCGCACTACCTGCGGCCCTTTCCAGGGATTTCCAAGCGCACCGGCCAGGAAATCATCCGTTGCCAACCACGCAGCGGCGATTCGATCCTCGTGTAACCCGCACACCGAAACGAACGGAAAAAAGATCATGGATGCCTACGAGCAGATCCGCGACATCAGCCAGGGTGTGGTCCAGAACGACCGGCTGCTGAAACTCGATACCCCGCTGGGCAAGGATGTGCTGCTGCCACTGCGTGCGGTCGGCCAGTCGAGGGTCGGTCGCGATTACGGCTTTACGGTCGACATGGTGTCGACTTCCCGGCAGATCGAACTCAAGCAGTTGATCGCCCAGCCCGTCACGCTCTGGATCCGCCAGAACGATAAAACGTACCAGCCGCATCACGGTTACGTGCATACAGCGCGCCGGCTTGGGGCCGATGGGGGGCTTGTTCACACGCAGCTCGAATTCGCCTCATGGTTACACTTCCTGCGCTTTCGCAAGGATGCCCGTATCTGGCAGGACAGGACAGTACAGGACATCCTCGCCGATGTGTTCAATGCACATCCGCAGGCGCGAGGCCGGTTCCGCTTCAACCTCTACGGGCAACTTAAGACACCGCTCGCTCCGCGCTCGTTCTGCATGCAGTACGAGGACGACTGGACCTTTGTGCACCGACTCCTCGAGGCCGAGGGCCTCTGGGGCTACTTCGAGCAGGCGGAGGATGGACAGTCGCATACGCTGGTCATCACGGACTACAACTACTTCGCGAGCGAGCTCAAGCCCGGCCAGATTCACTTCTCGCGCTCGGCGATTGACGCCGAGGTTGACGGTTTCTCGCAATGGTCGGGTACGCGCACGCTTCAGAGTGTGCGCTATACGAGTGTCACCGGGGACTACAAGGCGCCCCTGAGCAGCAAGACCCAGAGCAAGAACACCGTGCCCAATCAGGGTGATCTGCCTGACCAGACCGAGGTCTACGAATACACCGGGAAATACACGTGGCTGGACAACAACCGGGGCGACCACCTGGCAACGCTGCGCATGGAGGAGTTCGAGTCGCGCGCCAAGCGGTTCCATGGTGCAGGCAGTGTCCGCCGTATGGACGCAGGCCGATATTTTGAACTCGTAGATCACCCCGACCATGAGAAGGACGCGCATCAGCAGCGCCAGTTCCTCGCCATCGAGGTGCAGTGGTTTATCGAGAACAACCTGCCCGCTGGCAACACGCGACCGTTTCCGGGGAGCCTGGAGGGCGAAGTCGCGCAGATGCGCGAGAGCTACCAGGGCGAGGCGTCGGAGGATGACACGCCGCGGGCACCACGGAAAACAGCGGCAGGGGCGAGCGACGGCTTCTTTCTGACGCAGGTCGAGGCGCAGCGCATGAGCGTGCCGTACCGCAGCCCGTTCGAGCACAAAAAGCCGCAGATGCAGATCCAGACGGCGACCGTCACCGGCCCGTCGGGCGCGGAGGTCTACACCGATCCGCTGAACCGGATCAAGGCTCGCTTCGAGTGGGATCGCCTGAACCCGGGCGACGAAAAATCCTCGTGCTGGCTGCGGGTGGCGATGTCGGACACGGGCGGCGGCTACGGTGGCGTGCATGTGCCCCGTGTGGGCGAAGAAATTCTCGTGGACTGGGTGAACGGGGATTGTGACCGGCCTATTGTGACGGGCCGCGTTTACAACGGTTCGGCGACGCCGAACTGGCACTCGAACGGAATACTGTCGGGCTACCGCTCGAAGGAGTATGGCGGCGGCAGTGGCTATAACCAGATGGTGCTGGACGACGCAACGGCCCAGAACCGCATGCAACTCTACTCGACAAGTGCGAATTCCCAGCTTCATTTAGGGTATCTGATCGCGCAGAACGACAATACGCGCGGTGCGTATCTGGGCAGTGGCTTTGACCTGAAGTCGGATGCGTATGGCGCGATCCGTGCGGGCCAGGGGCTGTATGTCTCGAGCCATCCCGCAAGCGTGGCCCAGCCGATGAACGTGACGGCAGCAAGCGAGCAGCTCACGAGCGCCGAAAGTGTGACCGATCTGGCGTCCCAGGCAAGTACCGCAAACCAGGCGGAGAGCCTGCAGGACGGTCTGGATGCCCTGAAAAAGTTCACCGATGCGACGCAGTATAGCGTGGCAGGCAGCAGCGGTAGCGGCGGCAACACGGGCGGAGGCGGAACCGGCAACGCCAACGGATTTTCGACGCCGATCATGCTGTTCGCGAGTCCATCGGGCGTCGGGATGTCGACGCAGGATTCGGCGCACATTACGGCAAACCAGCAGGTCAACATTGTGAGCGGGAAGAACACGCATGTGGCCACCGGCCAGTCGCTGATTGCCAGCGTGATGGAGAAGATCAGCCTGTTTGCCCGGAACGCCGGGATCAAGCTGTTCGCCGCGAAGGGCAAGGTTGAGATCCAGGCGCAAAGCGACGAGATGAAGCTTGCCGCACAGAACGATGTGACGGTCACGAGCTCGAATGGCAAGGTCGTGATCTCGGCGGACAAGGAAATCTGGATCGGCGCGGGCGGCTCTTATATCAAGATTACGCCCGACCTGATCGAGAATGGGTCGAGCGGAAAGATCATCGAGCGCGCTGCGTCGTGGAGCAAGCAGGGTGCGTCGTCCATGCGGTTGCCTGCACCGCTCGCAAGCGTCCCGAAGGGCTGCGCCTGGAAAACGGCTGCCGCGTCGGCGGATAGCGCATCAAGTGTCCCGCTGGAGTAACCGCAATGGATCATCCGAATACCCCAAGCCCTGCGCAGCAGGGAGATGGCGGTTCCGGGGAAGAAGTCGTCAATGCGGCCCTCGATGTCCTGCGTGCGTATTTCAGCAAGAATCCGGAGATGCACTGCTTCCTGGCCGTCGATCCGGCACAACGGGATCTGACTGGCGAAGAACGCTCTGGCCCGGACGCCGCCGCCTCGCGTGCGGTGGTGGAAATCGATCACGACGGGTTTCCGGAGGCGCATCAACCTTACCTGATTGAGCTGGACCTCGCGACGCCGACGGGTATGACGCTTTTGAAAGAGAGCGTCCGGCTGGCGCACGAAGACAGACGTCCGGAATCGATGGCTGCGGGACTGGGGCAGCGCATTGGTGGATGGCTCGCGAGTTCTGCGTCGCTTGCCGAGGTGGCTGCGCACTGGTCCGGCCACGCGCTGCAATACGACGATCAGGGTCACGCATGCGTGCTGCGTTTCTACGACGCGCGCGCGCTCAGCCTGATCTGGCCGATGCTGAGCGGGCGACAGCAGCAGGCATTGCTGGGGCCAGTCAAGGTCTGGCATGCACTTGATGCGAGTGCGAGGCCACGCGTCTACAGCCAGACTGGTGAATCAAACCGGGAACTGGCGCTGACCGCTGCTCAATGGCAGCAGATTCATCGTCATGGCCCGATCAACCGGGCGCTCGCACTGCATGCGGTGGCGAAGGGGCGTCAGCCCAAGCCATCGGACATCGAAACGGCCGTTGCCGCTGCGGAGCGGGCGGAAAGATATGGCCTTGCCGACCGGAACGACCACATCGCTTTTATTGGTCACGCGCTGGCATGGCATCCACAGTTCGATCTGTATCCGAAGGTGCTGAGTGTCCTGGGCAACATGGCGCCGGATGATTTTTATACCGCAGGCATCAGCGAACTGACGCAGGCCGATATTGCGGACATCCGCAGTGGCGCGTGGTATGACCGGCTGACCCCGCCCACGCTCCGCTAAAGCCCGCTTTTGGCACAGTCTGAATCAGATACGTAGGGAAATGTATGGCAGCCAAACCGAAGTGTGACAATTGCGAGAAAACCGGCCTGGCGATCCTGCCTGTGCGATACACGGTCCTGCCCAATGACGTGAAAGCCCAAATGCCGGGCGGCCTGAGCGGGGAGCGCGTGACGGGTGTCGGCTTGACGGATCATCACTACGGCGTGCGCACGTTACGCGAGGGCTGGATCTATCTCTTCTACGAAGTGGGTGCGCGAGGTAGCCAGTACTGGGAGGTCTACAAGGTGACTGCGGACGGTCGTCTCTGGAAGCACGACCTGGCGTCGCCGGCATCTCCGACGCTGTCCGGCGAAACCAGGACCGATCCGGCCTGCGCACAATGCGCCATCGCCGTACCGATGGATATCATCGCCATCGAGCAACCGAAGAAGTGTACCGGGAAGGTCTACATCGCATTTTCCGAACATGCATGGCACGCCGAAGTCTTCAATCACTACAAGACGAATGCGAAGCTGCGCACGGCGCGGATGCAGTACATTGAGCCGTCGAAGTGGATCCAGGGGGGCGCGGATGCCCACGGGCATGCCATTGCGGCGACTGAATCTGCCATCGACGCTGTACTTGAATACATGCCGGCGTTCGATCCGAAGCAGTTCAGCCTGCCCGACGACAAGCAGCCGTTCAGCACGGATAAGGGCGACTACAAGGACGACTGGCTGAAGCTGAAAGTCACGCGCTATCCCCTTTTCATCCGGCAGGCCTCGCCGCTCTCGACGAGCCAGGCGCTTGTAAAACTGATGCAGCAGGTCGGTACAGACGCTTCCGGGTCATCCCATCCGCCAATGCTGCTTGCGCTCTGGGACAGTATCGGCAACGTCCACGAACTCAACGGGTTCCGCAGCGATCCTGTGTCATGGCTTGACCGTTACGTGGCGACCGAGCGCACGCTGCAGGTCGGGGCGCAGCATGATGTTGACGCGGCGAAAGCGATCGTCCAGTCGCGCAATGAGGAGCGGGTCAAGGGGCAGGATACCGTCATGAATCCCCTCGCCAGCCCGGACGCGCCGGCGATGCTGGCAAAGCAGCGTGCCCAGGCACTGGCCGGTGCCGACCCGGCGCGGGCTGCGCAGATCAACGCGTTCTACGACGACCAGGCCTGGATGGCAGCTAACAATACGCCGCCCAGTTACCAGCGACGGCTCAACGTGATTGGAATCAGTTCCTCGGCCACCAATCCTAATTCAAGCGCACCCTATACCGGTGCGTATCGCGACGAGGTCATGTCGGAGGCCCGTGCGTATGCACAGAAGAAGGGCGGGCAGCATGCCCGCGATCTTCAATCGCAGATTGATTCCTCGACGGCCTATGAGTGGTCGAAATACGCGGCGCGACTCAGGGCGAAGGATCTCGATCATTTCCGCGACCAGTACCAGAAACTCCGGACGTCCGTCCATGACCTGCAGGAAACCCGGAGCGCAGACGTTGGGGCCTGGCTGCAGGCGCAGCTACTGTTCGACACGCTGGAGGACTACGGGTCCACTGACCTCAATGATGCGGCCGCGTTCGAGATCGTCGTCACCGACGCAACGGCGGGATTGGGTAGTACGCACACGGGGAAGAAGATTCTCGATACGCTCGTCGCGCAGTGGAATCCCGTCGAGCTTCCGAGTCTCATCTGGCGCGTCTTCGCGATGAACCAGATGGACGCGCGTCAGGAGCTTGCGGAATATCTGAAGACCGCGCAGGCGAAAAAGGATACACCGCTGGCTGCGCCTGCGGGCCAGGCAGCAGGCGGACATAGCCCCGGTGTCGATGCCGTGATCAGTGCATCCGGCACGCTCGCCAAACTGAACGGTTACTACAGCAAGCTCGCGTCGCTGGCAACTCAAAGCGATCCGGCAAAGATCACACCAGCAGGCAACGCGCTCAAACGTCTTCATGCCGACACGTTCGTGATGAGCGTCGGGGATGCGATCTATCGAAAATTCCGGATTAACCAGATGGGTGATTTCGTCGGTGAGAAACTCATCCAGACGCTTTTACTCAAACGCGCCGGCGTGTCCAACACCGATGCGATTGCGCTGGTGCGCAAGCAGGCCGATCTCGAACTGATGAGTCGCGAGGAAAAACTCTCGCGTGTACGCGCTGCGGTTCCCTTCCTGCGCGCGGGTGCTTCCGCGAAAACACCGCCGGCCACGAAGGAGCTGTACGACACGTGGCATCAGATGGCGCAAACCGAAGACGGCGTGAAGTCATTGCGAGCGGCCCGGATTGGTGTCGTAGCAATGCTGCTGGAGTCGGTCAACTTCTACAAGCTCATGACGGGTGCCAAGGACGATGATACCAACAAGAAACTGGTGCAGTCCGGCGTCTCCCTGCTCTCATCTATGATCACGATCACGATGACACCGTATTACGCGGCGCTGAAGAACTCGAATCGCACGCGGGCGTGGAAATTTGTCGGAGGCGGGTTGGGCGCGATTGGAGCTTCGATTAGCCTATGGATGGATGCAGCAAAAACCCGCGATAGCGTATCAAAACATCAGTTTGACGCATCATTTATTTACGGTCTTAAAGCAGTAGCGGATTTCGGAATTACGGGGGCCGTCGTGATCGACACCATCAGCACGTCAGCCCCGTTGCTCAAGACGATTGCAAGACGGTATGGCACGGAAGCGGTGATTGCCGCCGTCGAGACCGTAACGGAGAGGGCGGTCGCCTGGGCGGTTCTAAGAGGGATCGGCATGCTGCTGGGATGGGAGGCGGCGATCGGTCTGATCGTGCTCCAGGCCGCTGCGGACTGGCTCACGCCTACCGCCCTTGAGACATGGTGCTCGGAATGCGCCTTTGGAACGGGCCGCACATCGTTCTTCCGCGTCAAGGACTACAGTGTGAAGCTCTATACGGACCCGGCCGAGCAGGAGAAGGACTATGTCTCAGCCATGACCCAGTCGATATGAAAAATCAGGAATCGAAGCAATCCACTGTTCTTTTGTCAGGCACGATCTCGGAACTGAAACGTTCGCGCCGCACTCGTGATTTCGTTCTGACTCAGGTTCAGCATCGACAGATCGATGCGACTGCCGTGGCTGCGTCGCTGATGGGAAGCGGAGCCATCGGCATTGGCCTGATCAGTATGGCAGGCAATTCGGAAGAGGAAGCGGACTGGGTGCAGTTCAATCTGGACGGCAAACAGGTCGAGGGCTGGCTATGGATGATGCCCATGCTTAACGGTGATTCTGTTGAGGTCGCAGCAGAACAGATTGGCGAGAACCGGTACGTCGCCTATGCAGTCAGGCGCAAGGAAGACGGCTTGCTGGCGATTTATCCACATGCTACGGCAGGACGGAGTGCGCATTTCCGGAAATCGGCTAAGGCGTGGCTATACTGGACAATTGCTAGTTATTTGATGTTGATGACAGTTTTTCTTGTCCAGGGAGGCGTTGAGACCTTTCAGAAAGACGGTATGCAAGTCTTTGCTTGGGCATTTATTCCATTTTTGATGGTTTTTACTGGAATCATTGCCTTGAGGGTCTCGTGGAAGCTCATGGGTTTTGTCAGGATGGCTGAACTGATTTTCTCGACGTTTGGGTGGAGCAACATAAAGGACATCGATCTCCGCAAGATTTCCCGGAAGAATCGTCTGGGCGACACATCCGCGAAATTCGGAAACCTCTATTTCAGATACAAGGAATAGCTGATTTCGGTATCCTGCTATATGAGAAACCAAGATTTGGGCCAATCTACGGTCGTTCTGTCAGGGACGATCTCGGAGCTGAAACGTTCGCGCCGGACTCGTGATTTCGTTTTGACGCAGGTTCAGCATCGACAGATCGGTGCGACTGCCGTGGCTGCGTCGCTGATGGGAAGCGGAGCCATCGGCATTGGCCTGATCAGTATGGCAGGTAGTTCGGAAGAGGAGGCGGACTGGGTGCAGTTCAATCTGGACGGCAAACAGGTCGAGGGCTGGCTATGGATGATGCCCATGCTTAACGGTGATTCTGTTGAGGTCGCAGCAGAACAGATTGGCGAGAACCGGTACGTCGCCT